>CAVKSZ010000009.1:0-50792 GCA_963659135.1 Bulleidia sp.
ATCATAGATGGTAGCAATAAATAAGCACATCAGACCCATGCCAACACTATTACAGATAAATACCGTAGCCAATCAAGGTTCTACCGGGCACATTGCCGAAGAGATAGGTAAGACTGCGCTCGCGCAAGGCTGGAGATGCGTGATGGCATACGGTCGCGGAAAGCCTAAAAGCGAGATGGAGCTATGGCGCATTGGAAACGATGCCGATATGTATGTCCATGCGCTGCATGCCCGCCTGTTCGACAGTTTAGGTCTACGCTCGCGCATAGCCACAAAGCGGTTTTTAGAACGGATAGAGGCGCTGCACCCCGATATAGTACACCTGCATCTGCTCCACGGTTACTATATTAACTACCCTCTATTGTTTGCTTATTTGGCTAAGAAGGATATCCCCGTGGTTTGGACTATGCACGATGAGTGGGCCATAACGGGGCATTGCGCCACGTTGCTGTGCGATGGTTGGCGTAGCGGTTGCAATAAGTGTGCTTATCACCATAAATTTCCCTCTTCCTGGCTGCTCGACCGAAGCCGGCGCAACTTTCTGCGCAAGAAAGAAAGCATAAATGCGGTGCGCAATCTTACCATAATCACCCCGAGCCATTGGTTGGCCAGCATTATGCGCCAAAGCCATTTAGGCAATCACTCCATTCTTACTATCCATAACGGCATAGACCTGTCTATCTTTTGCCCATCTACGCAAGAAGAGGTGCAGAGCGTACGCTCACAGCTAGGAATTACCCAGCCCAACGTAATACTTGGAGTGGCAAGTATATGGGGACCCGACAAGGGATTGCCTGATTTCTTCGAACTAAGACGACTTTTACCCGTGGAAAAGTACGCCATAGTACTTGTGGGGCTTACCGAAACGCAACTGCGCAGCCTGCCTCAGGGTATTATTGGTGTTAAGCATACAGATGGTCAGCACCAATTGGCCACCTTCTATACCTTAGCCAGTGTGTTTGTAAATCCTACGTATCTCGATAACTTTCCCTCTACCAATGTAGAGGCACTCGCATGTGGTACCCCTGTCATCACCTACCACACAGGAGGAAGTATTGAAGCGGTATCGCCTGAGACGGGACGAGTAGTAGAGCAAGGCAACGTTGTCGCTTTGGCACAGGCCATAAGCGAGATTGCCGCTACGCCTAAGAACACTGAAGCCTGCCGAGAGAGAGCAGTAGAACGCTACGACAAAAACAAGATACTTATGCAGCACATGTCGCTATACAATCAGCTATTGAACCCCCGTAACCCCTAATCACCTCACCCAACCATCTGCTTATGACAACAAGCATTACCGCCATAGTACTCACCTTCAACGAAGAGGTAAATATAGAGAAATGTATCCATAAGTTGCGCCCCATAGCCCAGCGCATAGTTGTGGTAGATTCGCTTTCTACCGACCACACCGCCGAATTGGCACGCCAAAGCGGTGCCGAAGTGGTGGAACACCCATGGCCCGGCAACCAGGCGGCACAATTCAACTGGGCGTTGGACCACATAGCCATCCTGTCTGACTGGGTGCTGCGTCTGGATGCCGACGAATACCTTACCGATGAGCTATGCAGTGAACTTACAACAATGCTTCCCACTCTGCCTAGCCATATTAAGGGAGTATGTATGCCCCGTACTCACGTTTTTTTAGGGCATAGGTTCAAGCATGGTGTAACTTGCAGAATACCCATTGTGCGCCTTTTTCGCACGGGGTGTGCCCGCTATGCTAACCAGATTATGGACGAGCACCTTGTGGTAAATGGCGCTGTGGTGAAAAGCACCCATAAGTTTGTTGACGACAACCGTACTGGCATTGATGCATTTATCAAGAAACACCTAGGTTATGCTTCGCGCCAGGCAGCTATCGAACTCAATGATAGATACGCTCTTAACTATTTCTCTCTCCCTGCAATGGAGGGGGGATACAGGGCAAAGATACCGGCGAAAGGCGGCAGCAGAAAGCTCTATATACCCGGTTGCCACTCTTTGTTAGGTCGTTCGCCTATTTTGTATACCGCTATTTCTTCCGCCTGGGGTGCTTAGACGGCAAAGCCGGATTTGCTTACGACTTTATTCAGGGCTGGTGGTACCGCACAATAGTAGATATAAAGGTATTCAAAGCCATTAACGCCTGTGGGCACGACAAAGATAAACTACGCCAATATATCCGCCATACTTTGGGTATACAGCCGGAGTAAAGCTGAGAGCTGCAGAAAAGCACTTTTTACAAGTGTTGCCTTATAACCACTCAAACACTTTCCATAGATATTTAAGACTTATCATCAGCACGTTGGTATAGATACCGTTTTCGCGACAAGCTCTTACATCCTCGTGTAGTAGCGTGAGTCGGCTCTTGAGTCTGCGCGTACTCACACCGCCTGTGCGCATGGTAACAAAGTCCATGGGCAGATAGGTGGCAGTAATCTTTCGCTTGCGAAAAAGGCGTACCATCATTTCGTAGTCGGCCCCAATAAGATAGTCCAGTTTATATCCGCCTGCCTCTGTATACACACTCCGCTTAAGATAAAACGATGGATGGGCAGGCATAAACCCAAAGCGCAACCAAAAGGGATGAAACGGGCGCGACGAATAGTAACGTACCATCTTATCGGGGGCTCCTTCGCGCACAAAGTGGATATCGCCATATACGGCATCGGTATCATGCTGTCTGAAAGCCTCTACCATACGTTCCACTACGTTGGTAGCAGTAAAATAGTCGTCAGAATTTAGAGTTCCTACTACATCTCCCGTAGCCATGGCAATACCCTTGTTCATGCCATCGTATATACCCCGGTCGGGCTCGGATATCCATTTTATCCTATTGCCAAACTTGGGCGCATAAGTCTTTATCACTTCTTGAGTTCCGTCGGTAGAACCACCATCTACTATAATATATTCTATATCTTGATAGGTCTGCCCCAGCACTGAGAGTATAGTATCTTTCAGCGTTCGGGCACTGTTGTATGCAGTAGTGACAATAGAAACCTTCATAAAATAGTCTTTGTATATATAACGATATTATTACTGCTTTTATTGCCTTGGTTCCTCTATTCTATCAACAAAGTTCATAATTAGAAAATGAGGTTATTGTTGCCGGCGAAACTAGTATTCTTGATTGGTCTACGGCCATCAGCCGTGTTGCTCACGGCCGTAGGCAACGTGGTTGGTGGCCGTAGACCAATCAGCTTACGGCCGTAAGCAATCCTTAAAACATGAATTCATGATTAGATATTTAAATCTTAATTAAGTAGGTGTTCAAAACCAGAATCTGTTGACATATTATTTATATAAGAATAATTTTGAATATCTACTTATCGAAAGAGGTTGTATTACAACTGCTATCTATCACCTAAGGAAACAAAGAGAAAGTGAAAGGAGAAAATTAATAACCATTTGATATAATAAATCGCCCTGTTTTAGCGTTTTATTTATAAAGTATAAAAATGATATTTGCCAACATCGCTATATTTGGAGCATTCTTGATAAGTGTTATCTGTGGTTTTGTTGTAATTCCGCAGATACTCAGTTTTTGTAAAAAGAAGCGACTCTACGACCAACCTAATCACCGCAAGGTACACCACTCGCTGGTACCCAGACTGGGCGGGCTCGCCTTTGTGCCAAGCATGATGTTGGCATCTATTATCGCTGTCTTTGTAATCTATAGGTCTAATCCCGAACAGCGCATACCGCTCAATCTGTGGTCTCTGTATTTCTGTATAAGTATGATTATCATCTACTTTACGGGTATGATAGACGACCTGGTAGGTCTAGGGGTAAAGGTGAAGTTTATGGCGCAGATATTGGCTGCCTGCCTACTGCCTCTTGCCGGTCTGCATATCAATAATCTTTATGGCCTTTTTGGTATCTATGCCATTCCTTTCTGGGTAAGTGCGCCGCTTACGGTGTTTGTTATAGTGTTTATAGTAAATGCCATGAATCTAATTGATGGCATCGACGGACTTTCGGCTGGGCTTTCTATGCTTGCACTGATGGGATTTTATCACGTTTACAGCAAATTGGGATTAGAATCCTACTGCATTCTCATTGCCGGATTGATGGGGGTACTTGTACCTTATATATATTATAATGTGTTTGGTAGTATAGAGAAAAACCGTAAGATATTTATGGGCGACAGTGGAAGCCTTACCTTAGGCTTCATCCTAAGTATGCTCTTTGTGAAATATGTGATGGTAAATCCCGATGCCTTGCCTTATGAGCCAAATCGTCTGATAAATGCTTACGCACTGCTTATTGTGCCGGTATTCGATGTGGCTCGTGTAGTTCTACATCGTCTGCATTACCACAAACCTCTATACGAGGCTGACAAGAATCATATCCACCACAAGCTAATGAAAGCAGGGCTCTCTATGCACCAGACTTTGGTGGCAATACTGCTGCTCGAGGTATTCTTTGTGGCACTTAATCAGCTTCTCTTTCCTGCACTCGGTACAACGGCCGTGATGCTACTAAGTATTCTTCTGTATTCACTGCTTAATCTATGGATAAGCAAGAAAATTGCAAAGAGAGGAATGGTGAATAGATAAGTGATAAGTAAATAGAAAATATATACCCTTTATGGTATAATTAACCGCAATTATGCGATGGTTATACTATAAAGGGTATAATTTTAGTGAGGTGTTCTCTTAGAATTTTACAAAGTTTAGGCGTAGCGTCTCTGACCGTAGCGTCAGGTGCGAACCTGTAAGCGTCTCCTTTACATAGTCTTCTTCTAAGTTATTAATGCCGAAGGGGCGCAAAATGTCAACTTCTGTTACGGCGTGATCGCCTCCGTTCTCATTGTCTTCGTGCCCGCCACTCTGATAAGGTTCTGTAAGTATCAGATGGCCATTCTCCTGACTAAAACGGAAGAAGTAGGATATCGGATTTTGGGCTATATCCCGTACGTAGAGCAACTTGCCTTGCACTGCCCAGTAAATGCGCTGTTGAGATAGGTCGTATTGTCCGCCCGTAGCCAGCGTATCAATGCTCGTTAGGTGCCAATTACCATCAAGTTTGCCATTATCGCTTGTCTCTAATTTGCAAGAAACACATAGCAACGCTATTATTGTCATTGCAAAGGCGCAGGTAAAAAGTCTTAGATATTTCATATTTTCTTTTTCTACTTTATCGTGACAACCATCCGCTTTTGCTTATCGTCAACTGGAATCCAGCGTTATGACCAAGTATATGGCCAAAGTCCATGCCGTATGCCCCTCGTACAGTCCACTGGTGGCTCATTTTCCAAGTGGCTTCTGCCATAAAACTTACGTTGTGGTGTACTTTCAGGTAGGGATCATCGTAAGTACCCAGTCCGTCTTGATAACTCGCCAGCACGCGATAGCCTATGCGGGGCAGAACGTTTCCCTCTGCGCCAAAATGGAAAGCCATAAAGCGGTTGTTTTTTACTCGCAGAATGCCATCTGTATTGTACAAGGGCGACCGGTAGAGAGGATTGCCCATTACCTGACCCCAATGCTGCCAGCCAGAATAGTTGCCATGGTTATAATAATTGTCGTTGCCGGCTATATGGTCGGGTATAGCCATGGTATGGTCGTGGTATACTGGGCCGCTCTGATATTTGGTATACAGATACTCTATCACTATATTATGCAGCCAACTGCAATATTTCAACTCAAGGTCGGCACCCAGCATTATATCTTTTAGGTCGTACATAAAGAAGCGGCGGTCTTTCTTCTGCATATATTCATCGCCTGTGCCGTAGCCATCGTAGTCAAGAAAGAGCATGCCCGAATGGTCTTCAAAGAAGTGGTCGGCATACAGCCTTAAGCGCCATGTGTCGGTATTATAGTTTATGCGCATAACCCAACTGCCCAGTTGGTCGCCAGCAACATTGCCGTAGGTGCCGTCAGAATCATCATGGCCTCCAGGAAGGAAAGCATTCCAATAGTCGCGCAGTCCTGTACCACCCTGTGTGACATTTTCGCTGCCGTCTGGCTGGCGTGTGTGAATCTCTCCACCAAAGAGCGATGCCATCTCTAATCCCATTTCTATAGAGAGGGGATAAAGCTCTTCGTCTTTACCTATGCGTAGATAGCCTGCCTTAGAATGATAGAGAGAGCCTTTTACATAGTTGCTCTGCCGCTGGGTAAAATCTTGCTGCCAATTATCGTCGGTTAGTTTGCCATAAGCCACATGACCTTTAAGTTGAAGCCATCCTCCGGCAAAGGGCAGTGTCCAGTATTCGGGTAGAGCCAATCTAACTTGTGGCACAGGGCGAGCATTGATACCCAGTGTCTGTGAACCACTACTTAGACTATTGTTCTTAAGTTGCATAGCATATTGCTTGCTACCTATGGTAAGCACACCATGCAACCAGCGTACCTCGCCATAAGCTTGTTGCACTATAGGGTTAGTGCCATAGTGCATGCCACCCACCATATCGATACCGTATCCTATCGCCCAGCGACGTGCCGAATCGACTTGCAACGGACGTACAATACCGGCACGCAGATATCCATTACTCTCATCAAGACTACTTAGCCCATACTTGTTGGCGTTGAGCCAAAGTGGAGTATTGCCATGCGAATAGCCAGCCTGCATCTCCACACGCCATGAAGCACCATGCGCAAGGTTGCGTTTGCTGGTGTCTGCCTCTTCCATCCAGATATACTGGGCATTAACCGCCATGGGTATCATTAGTGTTGCTATAAGCGTAGTTATCTTCATGAAAAAATCTATACCTTATTTATGTTATATATAACGCACGGTAAGTCTTATTTATATTATACATAACGCTTAGCAAGACCATTTATTATAAGTAGTGGCAGAAAAGTAAAACAAAAAGCCCGTTCCATTATGCGTGGAACGGGCTTTT
Source organism: Bulleidia sp. (assembly GCA_963659135.1). Classification (GTDB taxonomy): domain Bacteria; phylum Bacteroidota; class Bacteroidia; order Bacteroidales; family Bacteroidaceae; genus Prevotella. Next base: position 6,830 of record CAVKSZ010000009.1, read on the forward strand.
GTGATATTGTAGAGATAGGGTAGGTTAATTAAGCAGCCAAAGCTAAATGATTGCCCGCCCTGTAATGCTTTATTTCTTTTCGGGAGTTGCTGTACCAGCGGATGCAGGAGCCTCTGTTGCCTCTGTTGCAGGAGCCTGCTTAGCATCGGTCTTAGCTGGCTGGCTTGCACCAAATCCAGGCATATTGGTAGGGTTGGTGGTTTCTGTCTGTGTAGCGGCTTTCTCCATTACGCTTTCTTCTGTTACTGCCTTAGGAGCGGTGTAAGCGCAGATTACGCTGATGACAACCATTGCTGCGGCAAGTCCCCAAGTGATTTTCTCTACCAAATCGGTAGTTTTGCGAACACCCATAAATTGGTTGGAAGAAGAGAATTGAGATGAGAGTCCTCCGCCTTTTGATTCTTGGATAAGTACGATACCAATCATCAGGATTGAAGCCAGTACTATAAGTACTACGAATAATGTGTAAATCATCTTGTTGTTGTTTATTTTTTGTTATTATTTGCTGTTTTGTTGCGAATCTTTGGCCTTGCTGTTCAGTATCAGCTTCTCCAGGAAACGTATTTGGTCTGCAAAGTAAACATTTTTTTTTGGAAAAATCAAATTTAGGTGCGTAATTATTTCCAAGGCCTTTTCAAAACGGCCTTGCTGAATATAAATTCGCGCTAAAGTCTCGGTATAATAGCTACCGTCTACCATATTTTCGTTGTCTTTCGACTCTTTTGCGGCTTCAGGTATATACTCGGGCTCTTCTTTGAGTTCTATCTTTCCGTTGTCGTTGTTGATAAAGTTGTCAATGAGCGACTGTCCCTTCATCTGTGGAGTTTCTTCGGCAGTGTCGTTGTTGTTGTCGTCGTCGTTTTCAGAGTCCAGTAAGAAGCTTACGTAGTCTATTGCTGCATCGGCAGCTGTTGGCTTGCGTTTCTTTCTCTTTGGTTCTTTCTCTTGTTCTTCCTCTTCTTGAGGGATGGTATCCAGGAAGTTGTCAATGAGCGAGATAGTGCGGTCGCTGCTTGTCTCTTTATTTTTCTGCTCGTTGCCAGAAGTGCTCTTCTTTAGTTTATAGTGAGCGGCTTCTATTAGGTTGAATATTACTCTTCTATCGGTTAGATATATGGCGGCTTTGGTTAGCTCTTCGTTAAATGAAGGGTCGTGCAGTATATATAGGTTCTGCAACATCAGTAAGCGTGCTGTTTGGAAATACGGATAGAGCGCAATGAGACTTCGGAGTTCGTATAGGGTCTCCTTGTTCATTGTCTGTGGATGCTTGATGAGTTGCTCTAAATCCAATTCCATCTTTACGCGTTGCTTTTGCTGATTACCAGTTGGCCACGGTGGCGTTGAATATCTGTTCTACTATATCTTTGGTCATTTGGGTAACCAATTCTTCCTGTACCGAGCTCAGACTCTGTGTTGATTCGTATGTTTGCGAGGCAGAGAATTGCCGTTCGAAGTCTTCTTTGTGATTGGCATTGTTGGTAAATCTTACGTTTACGGTCATAGAGAGTTCTACCTGTGCCGAATGGCCTTCGCTTGAAACCGACTTGTTGCGCTGTGTGTATTGCGTAATTTCTCCCTCTATTTTCATGTCGCCGTTGCGCTTTACCTGAACCAGTTTGGTGTGGTTGGCAAATTCGTCTTTAAGGGTATTGTTGAACAATGGCCCCATAGGTCCCCATACATAGCTACTGCGGATGGGGAATTCGTTGATTTGTATAGTCTTTGTCTTGGTATAGTCTATGCTGGCACCATTAAACTTATAGCCTTTAAAGGCGCATGATGTAATTGCTGCCAGTACTAGCGTTGCCAATACCAGATATGTGTATGTAGCTTTTGCTTTCATCGTGTTTTTTAGTCGAGTCCGTATTGTTTCAGTCTGCGATAGAGAGTGCGGTCTGAGATACCTAATGCTATAGCTGCCTCGCGCCGGCGTCCGTTGGCTTTCTCCAGGGCTTCTATTATGGCCTTCTTGTCGTGCTCTTCGCGCGTCATAGACATTGTAGTCTCGTTCTTTATTTCCTCTGCTACGGCATCTTCTGCTTGGAATTGCTGCAATGAACTGTTGGAAATATGGGTGAGCGATTTGCTGTATGACTGGGCAGTTGCCGTGCCGGCATCGTTGAGTTGCTTCTTCAGGGAATTTATCTCCTTTTGCAGCTCGGTCACGTTGCCGCGCAGTTCGTATAATATTTTATATAGCAGTTCGCGTTCGCTCTCGTACGAGTGTTTGCCGGCTTTGTCTACCGTGGCGAGTTCCATACTCTCAGGGTCGTGTGGAATAAACTGGGATAAGGCTTCTGTGTCTATTTCGCGTTTCTCGCTGAGTACCGACATCTGCTCGGTAATGTTCTTCAGTTGGCGTACGTTTCCGGGCCATTTGTATTGCATCAGCAATTGCTTTGCTTCGTCGGTGAGAGTTATCTTGGGCAACTTGTATTTCTCTGCGGTCTGTAGGGCAAAGAGTCTGAACAGTAGCAGAATGTCTTGTCCGCGCTCGCGCAGTGCCGGTATCTGTATAGGTATAGTGTTCAACCGGTAGTACAAGTCTTCTCTGAATTTACCTTCGCTTATAGCCTTGCGCATGTTTACGTTGGTGGCTGCCACTATACGCACGTTGGTCTTCAATATTTTCTGACCGCCTACGCGGATGTATTCGCCAGTTTCGAGAACACGCAGCAATCGTGCCTGGGTGGCTATGGGTAGTTCGCCTACTTCGTCTAAGAATATGGTGCCGCCATCGGCTGTGCCAAAGTAGCCTTCGCTCTCGCCTATGGCACCTGTAAACGACCCTTTCTCATGACCAAACAACTCGCTGTCTATGGTTCCTTCGGGTATAGAGCCGCAGTTAATGGCAAAATATTTTTCTTTTTTGCGTGGCGAGTTATCGTGTATAATGCGGGGTATAATCTCTTTACCAACACCACTTTCGCCCACAATGAGTACCGATAGGTCGGTAGGAGCTACCTGCAGTGCAATGTCGAGCGCGCGATTCAGTCCGTCGCTGTTCCCGACCACGTTATACCGTTGCTTTATCTTTTGCAGTTCTGAAACGTTCATTGGAGTACAAAATTACGAAATTAATTTAATATAAGTAGGTGTTGTATTTATATTTTTTGATTTCCTATTTTGCGTACCGCTCTTTCTAAATACCTTAATCTAAATGTAGAACCTCCCTGCCGTTTGTTAGTGTAACGACAGGGAGGTTCTGCTTTCTGTATATATAAGGGGCTACTTCTTACTGCTTTATATGCTTGTACTTCCATAGCATGAACCATAGACCACAGGCAATGGCTGCACCGGCACCGGTAAGATATGAAGCTTCACGACTCATGTTTCCGCAATACTGGTCTACCGCCAGATAGGTTACGCATACCGCAACCATAAACATGCCCGGCAGCAGAGCTGTGCAGTAAGGCTTCTTTAGCTTGGCCAGATAGATGGCTATGGCGAAGAAGGTGAATATAGAGAACGTCTGATTGAACCACGCAAAGTAGCGCCACAGTACATCGAACTTTACAAACAGCAGTACAACGCTAATGGCGAATACCGGCAAGCAGAGCATCATGCGCTTTACTATCTTATCTTGCTTTAGTTTGAACATATCTGCCAAGATAAGTCGAGCGCAGCGTAGGGCGGTGTCGCCTGTAGTAATGGGGGCTATTACTACGCCCAATATAGCCAATATAGCCCCAAACGAACCGAGCCAACTGTTACAGAGATGGTTAACAAATATAGCTGGGTTTATGGCGCCGTTGGCATCGAGCATGGCGTTGTATATCTTCTCGTAGGGAGTATTGCCTGCTACATCCAGTTCGTTGGCAAACTGCAAAGCTGCTGCCGACCATATAAGGGCTATTACACCCTCGGTAATCATAGCTCCATAGAATACCCGGCGGCCGTAACGTTCGTTCTTTATGCAGCGAGCCATTAGCGGACTTTGGGTGGCATGGAAACCGCTTACTGCACCGCAGGCAATGGTAATACATAGGCATGGGAATACGGGCAGACCGCCACCGGGATAATGATTTTCAAAGGCATCGGTTATCTCGGGTATAGGTGTTCCGCTATGTGTAAACATGCCAACAAAGATACATACTGCCATAAAGATAAGTACTACACCGAATATAGGGTATACCTTGCCTATAATCTTGTTGATGGGTAGGGTGGCAGCCAACAGATAGTAGATAAAGATTACTACCACCCAGAAGAAGTATGTATCGCCCAGTGTGCCCCCGTTAGTAAGGTTGGCCAACAATCCGGCTGGTGTTTTTACGAATACGGCTACCACCATTATCATGAGTAGTAGGGCCAGATAGCGCTGAGAGTTGCGTGCCCATGTACCTAACTCGTCGCCCACTATTTCGGGTAGCGATGCACCGTTACGCTTTAGCGAAATCATGGCTGCCATATAGTCGTGTGCAGCTCCACCAAAGATACATCCTAATACTATCCAAAAGTATGCCGACGGGCCGAAGAGTATACCTTGTATTGTACCGAAGATAGGGCCGGTACCAGCTATATTGAGAAACTGGATAAGAAAAACTTTCCATGTAGGCATAGGACTGTAGTCTATTCCGTCTTGCATGGTATAACAGGGTGTGGGGCGGTTGGCATCGGGTTGCATGATATGCTCCATAAACTTTCCGTAGAGTACATACCCTAAGATAAGGCATATCAAGCTGATAATAAATGTATACATTATTTTAAGAATTTTCTGCAAAAGTACAGTTTTTATATAGAAACAACAAATAAAAATAGGTAGAATCATGTAGCTGGGTTGCAATTTGTTGTATAGTGGATGGTTGCTATCTAATTATAACCCGTACGCCAAGACAAATATGTAGAATTATTAGATGGTAGATTAAATATAATTAACTAAAAACGCATGCCGTATAGTTAACGTTGTTTAAATAATTTCCGAATTTCTACCTGTTTTTTCACTCGAGAAAGTTGATGAAAAGTTGCGAGATAAACTCAATTTACAACAAAATTCTAATTGCTCTCAATTTTCTGAGTCTTTGTATAGGCTCGATTATCTATAAAATTTGACAGATAGATGTGGTAAATGGCAGAATGGTGCTAAAATACTGGCATTTTTGTGTGAAATTTCTCTGTGCTGGAGATGGCTATTTCGGGGGTAATAACCATCTCTGGCCAGCTAAAGGATAACTCTACGATTGTAGAGTTTATTTTTAGGCCCGAAAAGGGTCGCTATAAATAGGATATTTGGCTACAATGTGATTTCTGAACGTAAATATACGATTTTTGAAGTACTTTTGATTTGTGAAAATTTAACAGTCTGATATAGCCCCAATGTAACTGTTCTGCGGAAACTACAAACTCCCTCTATCCCACACTCTGTTTTAGAGCGCCGATAGGGGGAGTATTGGGGATTGCCCCCCATATAACAAACAAGGTTATTTTACGTTTCACACGGAGTGGTCCCTAATGGTTATCATAGTTGTAGGTGATACATTATTTATTGTTGTTCAACCACTCCTGGCGCTTAGCATCTGGCAGATGCTTGACGTGAAAGTCGGAGAATTTAGCGCGAAAACCGTTTCCATCGGGGCAGGCTGCCATCATCCCGACCATGACGGGTGTATTCTGTTGCATCCATAATGTGCGCATCATGGTGTATTCCTTGTCGTCGAAAGAGTAGTACACCTCAATGGCATCCTTGCGCCGCACAGCTTTCAACCAGATGTAGTCTACAGGCTTATCTAGCTGAATGAGGCTCCAGTCGCTCGTGTTGTGGGTGACTACTGTGCTGATGTTGTACTTTCCGTCTACATACTCAATGCCGCATTTCATGTAGTTGTCCTTATCAATGCGAATCATCATACCGGCTTGGTCGAAGCGTACCTTGTAATCGCCCGACACTTTCACTTTTGCCTCAAACTCTCCGCCGTACATACCGTAGAGGAACGGACCATCATCAACGGTGAACCCGTAGTGTGCAATGCGCCAGTAGTCGCATAGTGCCGGTACGTTCATGGTTAGCGTTCCGTTCTTGATTTCATACTGTTCAGGTTCGTTAAACCATTGCATTTTCTCTAATTTCTGCGCACTTATTGATGTGGTGGTCATCAAAAGGCCAATAGTTAATAGTGACTTGTACATGACTTATATCGTGATTTCTAAATTTGGTGCAAAAATAGTTACAGAAATCATTGTCTAATTGTTGGATAGTCCAAAATAATTGTTGTATCTTTGTGGTGTCATGTTAAAAGCCAATACTATAAGTTACGACCATGTCTTGCTGAAGCCCACAGAGCAGATAGGTTTGCACCATTGGAACTCGTGGGAAATGTCGTACATTATCACTGGTCAGGGGCGTCGTATCCTTGGCGATACCGAAGAATCTTTCTGTGAGGGAGGGATAGTGTTGGTTGTGCCAGAGATGCCCCATCAATGGATATTTTCGCCCGAAAAGACCGATAAAGATGGCAATATTGAGAACATTACCATCTCTTTCCCTACTAATCTGCTGAAGAATTTGTCTTTAACCATGCCCGAATTCAGTCAACTGGCCGAATGGTATGAGCAGCTTGGCATCTCTATAAAATTTAATCGCTCTGAATGTGAAAAGATAGCCATAATCTTGCATAGAATGGAACATGAGTCGGCAGCAGAGCGAATAATATCGCTACTGCAACTGCTTATATCTATAGAGCAAAACAGGAACTACACGGTGGCTGGCCGATTTGTAGAACCAACCTCAATCGAAGACAAGGTAAAGAAAATAAAGATATATATCAGTTGTAACTACAACCATGATATCAGCCTTGAGCAATTGGCACAGCATGTGGGTATGAACCGCAGTTCGCTCTGTACTATGTTTAAGCGGTATACCGGGCAGACCATTATTGAGCATCTGCAGCGGGTACGTATAGAGGTAGCTAAGTATCTGCTTATCTCAACTACCGAGAATATATCTACCTGTTGTTACAGGTGCGGTTTCAATGATGTGCCCCACTTTAATCGTACATTCAAGCAGATTGCGGGCATTACTCCCCGAGAGTTTAGAACACAAAATGCCAAGTAGAGGAATGGAAACACGACGATAAAATCTACTATTCTCGTGGTGCGCGCAGAGTGCTTTATGTCTCTCGGTGAATTCATAAAAATATTTAATGTATTATTATTTTGTGCAGAGAAGAGGGCTTTGTTTTCGCATTTGTGCCCATATTGTTGTATCTTTGTAATCACACTATAACCATGTTTTGGAATGTAGTATAAACTTACGGTGGTGATAGATAGAACCACCCTTTTAATCTACAGAAATATATTGAATCATGACTATAACTTTAATTGTACTTGCAGTAACCATAGCCATGCTTATATGGGGTAGGGTGCGTGGCGATGTAGTGGCACTGGCTGCCCTGGTTACCCTTACCGTTACCGGTGTGCTTACTACCAACGAAGCCCTTAGTGGATTTTCGTCGCCCATAGTTATTATGATGGCTGGCCTCTTTGTGGTGGGCGGTGCTATATTGCAGACGGGGCTTGCCCAGTCGGCAGGTAACCGCATCTCCAGTTTAGCTGGAGGCAGCGAACCCCGAGCCTTTGTGCTGGTAGTCTTGGCTACAGCTTTTATCGGTGCCTTTGTAAGCAATACCGGTACCGTTGCCATTATGATGCCTATAGTTATGAGTATGGCATCGGCATCGGGCATACGTTCGTCGCGTCTTCTTATGCCCGTGGCATTTGCTGGAAGTCTGGGAGGAATGCTTACGCTTATCGGTACTCCGCCCAACCTGGTTATCAGCGAAACGCTTGAAGATAACGGTTATGAGCCCCTCTCGTTCTTCTCGTTTCTGCCCATAGGTATAGCCGTGATAATTATAGGTATAGCGGTGCTGCTACCCTTGAGTCTGCTGCTTATTAAGAAGAAAGACAAGCGGCAGAAGGGCGCCCACGGAAAAACCCTAAACGACCTTACCGCGCAGTATCAGCTATGCGATAATCTGTATAGATATAGGGTAGGGCGCCGTAGCAACGGTATTGATGGTAAGAGTGTGCGAGAGCTGGATTTGCAAAACCGCTACGGACTAACCATACTTGAGATACGCAACGAGAAGAAGAAAGCCATAGGCATGGATATTCGTCAGAATATGGCTTGGGCAGATACGATTATTACTCAGGGCGATATCTTGTACTTCTATGGCGATGAGCAAGATATGGCTCGCTTTGCAGCCGACTATGGGCTTACCCGTATGAAAATCAATCGACTTGACTTTTACGATATCGGTCTCTCAGAGATAGTGGTTCTGCCTACATCGCGCCTTGTAGGAACGCGTATCCGCGACTCTCACTTGCGCGAAGATTATTCGGTAAACATCCTCAGTATACGTCGCAACGACAGTTATATCAAAGACGAATTGGGCGAACATCGTTTGCATAATGGCGATATCCTGCTGGTACAGGGACAATGGGACAAGATAGTACAGATGAACCATGAAAACGAAAACTGGGTAGTGCTGGGCAGTCCAGACAAGATGATGGAGCGAGTATCGCTCGATTATAAGGCCCCCGTAGCTGCCGCTGTAATGATACTGATGATTATGGCTATGGTATTCGATTTTATTCCCGTAACGCCCGTAATGGCAGTTATTGCTGCCGGATTGCTTATGATTTTAGCCGGTTGCTTCCGCAGCGTAGATGCCGCTTATAAAACCATAAACTGGGAGAGTATAGTGCTAATAGCCGCCATGATGCCCATGTCTATAGCCCTGGAAAAGACGGGAGTGTCTAAGATAGTGTCAGAAAGCTTGGTAGACAGTTTGGGTGCCATAGGTCCCTATGCTTTGCTGGCTGGTATATACTTTACCACATCGCTTATGACCATGTTTGTAAGCAATACCGCCACAGCCGTACTTATGGCTCCTATAGCACTGGCAGCCGCTCAGCAAACGGGAGTTAGTCCATACTCGTTTATGTTTGCCGTAACCCTTGGAGCCAGTATGTGTTTCGCCTCGCCGTTCTCTACGCCGCCCAACGCCCTGGTAATGAAGGCTGGTAGGTATACCTTTATGGATTATGTTAAGGTGGGTTTGCCCCTGCAGGTAATAATAGGTCTGATAATGACATTCCTGTTGCCCCTGCTATTTCCCTTTACATAGCCCGAAGGGTGAAGTTGTGAATGCTGTCTACTTTTTGCGCTAAAAATTTGTGTATATCGGCAAAAAATACGACCTTTACATATTATTATATACATTAAGATATGATGAGAAACCGCATAGACTGCTTCGTAGCCATAGCCTCGGCCCACGAAGCAGTAAAAACTATAGATGCGCTTAGCCAAGATATATGCGTAAGAGATATAGTGCTGATGGTAGAACCCAATACGGCACAGGCATACGGCCAGGCAGAAACCATAGAAACAGAATCGTTAACATCTACAGCTACATTGGTGCAGATAGCACGTAGGGCTACGGCTCCTTATCTGCTGCTTACCCTCAAGGCACAGCCTATACAATGGGGCAGCCATGCCATAGAACGGCTAGTACATACGGCTGCCGATACCGGCGCGGGCATGGTATATGCAGATAGCAGAATGGTAACTGCTGACGGTAAAGTAGAGGCTCACCCGGTAATAGATTATCAGAAAGGTGCTCTGCGCGATGATTTCGATTTTGGTCTGGCAGTACTCATACGTGCCGATTTATTAAAGGAGTATATCAACCATCTGTCAGAAGCCGACACTTATCGTTGGGCAGGATGGTACGACTTGCGCCTCTTTATATCTAGAAAAGCCCAAATAGTACATCTTAACGAGAGTCTGTATCTCTGGTCGCAGACCGATAGTAGAGTAAGCGGTGTACGCCAGTTTGACTATGTAGACCCTCGTAATCGCGACCGTCAGATAGAAATGGAAAAAGCCGTTACTCGTCATCTTGAAGCTATAGATGCTCTGGTAGATACCCAGCATTATGAACAGATAGACCTGGACGAGCAAGAATTTGATATCGAAGCCTCGGTAGTTATCCCCGTATATAACCGTTGTCGTACTATTGCCGATGCCGTAGGTTCAGCTCTCTCGCAGCAAGTTAAGTTTGCTTACAACGTTATAGTGGTTGATAACCATTCTACCGATGGTACTACCGATATTCTTGCCGATATGGCGCAGAGGGATAATAGGTTGGTACATATTATTCCTGAGCGTACCGATTTAGGTATTGGTGGTTGCTGGAATACCGCAGTGGGCGATAGGCGTTGTGGACGCTTTGCCGTGCAGTTGGATAGCGATGACCTATATGCTTCGTCATCTACCCTGCAACGTATAATCGATGAATTCCGGTCACATCCGGCAGCCATGGTGATAGGTTCTTACCGCATGTGTGACTTTAGTCTTAATACTCTGCCCCCCGGCATTATAGACCACCGTGAATGGACAGATAATAACGGTCCAAACAATGCCCTACGCATTAACGGCTTGGGTGCTCCGCGCGCATTCTTTACCCCCGTGGCTCGCCAGATAAAGTTCCCCAATACCAGTTATGGTGAAGATTATGCTATGGGTCTTGCTATTAGTAGGCGGTATCGTATCGGGCGAATATACGATGAACTCTATCTCTGCCGTCGATGGGAGGGTAACTCTGATGCTGCTCTAAGCATAGACCGCCAGAATGCTAACAATCTGTATAAAGACCGTCTGCGTACGATAGAACTTGAAGCGCGTTGCCAGCAGAACCAAAGTACCGAAGAAGATGATAATGCCGAGCTAGATCGCTTTGTAGACCGCCAGTTGGAGCAATGGTCTGATGCACGGCAACGTTTTCGTGACCTTAACCACGTAGAACAACGTAGTTTGCGTTGTGGAGATATGGAGTTGCAAGTTCAGTTTAACCCTGCTCGCATGATTTCTACCGGTGCCCATATAGATGACAAGAGTCTGGCAGCTCGCCGTTGTTTCTTGTGTGGTGACAACCGTCCTATTGAGCAGATGGGTAAAAAGCTTGACGACGATTTCACTCTGCTTGTCAATCCTTACCCCATACTTCCCGTACATTTTACAATTCCTTATAATAAGCATAGTGCCCAGCGCATACGTCTGTGTTATCAAGAGATGTATCGTATTCTTAACCGCTATCCACAAATAACCGTATTCTATAACGGTCCACGTTGTGGTGCTTCGGCTCCAGACCACGCCCACTTACAGGGCATATGTTCGGGCATGCTTCCGCTGCAGAATGCTTGGCCCAGATTGGCGTGCAATAAAGAGATTCTCTTTGAAATAGATAGTAATAACTATATCTGTGCCGTTCCGGGATATGTAGTGCCGTTGTTGGCCGTGGTATCTACCAACGCTGGCGTAGACTATGCTCTCTTCCGCCGTATATATAAGGCTATGCCAGACCACGCTGAAAGTGGCGAGCCTATGATGAACGTTATCTCATGGATGCAGGGTAAGAGTCATATTACCGTGATTATTCCTCGTGCTAAGCATCGTCCAGACAGCTATCAGGCAGAGGGCGACGGCAAGTACGTTATCAGTCCGGGAACTATAGATATGGCTGGGTTAATCATAACTCCACGTAAGGAAGACTTTGATCGTATCAGTGCAGAAACGGTAACCGATATCCTAAGTCAATGCGGTATCTCGGCAGAGGAGTTCGCCCAGATTAAATCGCGTATCACTGCAGCAAACGTAGCCTCGGAAAATGCTGCTTCGACCATTGATGGTCCGGTGGTGGCGGTGGGTATAGTGAGCGCCAAACGAATATGCTTCGAACTTAACACACCTTACATGGCCAAAGACCATCTTATAGAAGGCTGCCAGGAAGTAGAATTCTCTGAAGGCGGAATAAGTTGGAATGGTAATTTGTATAGTCAACTTACTTTCTATCCACAAAGCGAAGAAGCATCGTTTGCTCTTAACGATGTTACCATTGGGGTGAACTTTCATTGGGAGCGTACCGAGACCCAAGTATTTGCTGGTACCCTGAGGCTGGTAGTAGAAGAGGACAAGATATGTGCTATCAACGAACTGCCCGTGGAACGCTATCTGGAGAGCGTTATATCGAGTGAGATGAGCGCCACATCTAATATAGAACTACTTAAAGCCCATGCAGTAATATCGCGTTCTTGGCTATTGGCGCAGATGAGCAAGAGGCAGCAGCTGGGTAACAGTAATAACTCAGGGTTCTTCTCGTTTGTAAAGAACGATGATGAATTGATACGCTGGTACGACCGTGAAGACCATACCATATTCGATGTGTGTGCCGATGACCATTGCCAGCGTTATCAAGGTATAACCCGCGAAACCAGCGACAAGGCACGTCTGGCTGTAGCTGAAACCGGTGGACAGATACTGCAGTACGATGGCGAAATATGCGATGCCCGCTTCTCTAAATGTTGTGGTGGTGTAAGCGAGCGATATCGTTACTGCTGGGAGAATATCGATAAGCCATACCTTATGGCTGTGCGCGATAATGCAGCTGGGGTAAAATCGTCGGTGATGTTACAAGATCTTACCGTAGAAGCCAATGCCAACGAGTGGATTCGTACCAGTCCGGATGCATTCTGCAATACTACCGACTCAAAGATACTCTCTCAAGTATTAAACGATTATGACCAGGAGACTAAGGATTTCTACCGTTGGCGTGTACATTATACCCAGCAACAGTTGAAGCTGTTGATAACTAATAGACTGAAGATGGATCTGGGCGATATTGTATCCTTGGAACCTCTAGAGCGTGGTGCTAGCGGACGCATCTCACGCCTGCGAATTGTAGGAACTCAACGTCAATATATAATAGGTAAAGAACTCGAGATTCGTCGTACCCTAAGCGAGAGCCATCTATATAGTTCGGCTTTTGTGGTAGAGACTTATGGCAACAACAATGGTGTGCCCGAAAGTTTTGATATCATTGGCGCTGGTTGGGGACATGGTGTAGGGCTCTGCCAGATAGGTGCTGCAGTGATGAGTGAACAAGGGTATGCCTATGACGAAATACTGTTGCACTACTATCGTGATGCCGAAATCAAGAAAATATATTAAGGCTGGTTCTATAAAGTACCACCGTATATTTTACTTGGTAATAGAGTGTGGCATAGAATATGCCTTGGCTCACTAAACTAATAATAATGCTGAAATATAATATAACTACCATCAATGAATATTAAGAAATCACCTTGGAGTTGGGTTCCCTCATTGTATTTTGCCGAAGGATTACCCTATGTGGCAGTGATGGCCATCTCAGTACTTATGTACAAGCAGATGGGATTGAGCAATGCCGAGATAACCTTTTATACCAGTTGGCTTTATCTGCCATGGACGCTAAAACCATTATGGAGTCCATTTGTAGACCTAGTGAAAACCAAACGATGGTGGATACTTGCCATGCAGTTGCTTATAGGAGCTGCATTTGGAGGCGTGGCTTTTACGCTGCCTACTAGTTATTGGCTGCAGGGCTCGTTGTTTTTCTTTTGGACATTGGCCTTTACCAGCGCCACCCACGACATTGCAGCCGACGGGTTCTATATGTTAGACCTAACGCCCCACGAACAGGCATTTTTTGTGGGTATTCGCTCAACATTTTACAGGCTGGCCACCATCTTCGGGCAAGGCGTGTTGGTGATGATTGCCGGAAATCTGCAACTATTATATCGTAATAATATACCTTTCTCGTGGAGCTTGATGTTTTATGGCGTTACCGGATTGTTTATTGGCCTATGGCTATGGCATGGCTATGTGTTGCCACGACCTAAGGAAGACGCTACGCGTACAGACAATTCTGTTAGACAGATAATAGCAGAACTGGTACACACTATAAAGACATTCTTCGGAAAAGAGCAGATGATGGTAGGCATACTCTTTATGCTGTTTTACCGTATGCCCGAGGGACTGCTTGCTAAGGTGGCTGCCCTCTTCTTGGTAGATAAGGAGTGTAATGGCGGCTTGGGACTCTCGCCGCAGGAATATGGACTAGTGCAGGGTACTGTAGGCATAATAGGACTCACACTGGGAGGTATACTGGGTGGTATATGCGTAAGCAAAGACGGCTTGAAACGATGGCTGTGGCCTATGGTGATGGCCATTACTTTGCCCGACCTGGTATATGTGTATATGAGTTATGCACTGCCTAACTTTCTTACCATAAATGTATGCGTATTTGTAGAGCAGTTTGGCTACGGATTTGGTTTTACCGCCTATATGATGTATTTGATTTATTATAGTAGAGGCAAGTTTAAGACCAGCCATTATGCACTGTGTACCACATTTATGTCGCTATCGATGATGCTTCCCGGATTTTTTGCCGGAGCTTTGCAAGAGTTAGTGGGCTATAGAATGTTCTTTATTATCGTAGTAATAAGTTGTGTAATGACCTATATAGTTACAGCTCTGCTTAAGATAAATCCTTACTTTGGCAAGAAAGGCTATGAAGATGCACTTAGTAAAGATGACGTATAAACCTGTATAACGCAAGTTTATACCCACAAGGTTGCTTATAAATCAATAAGAAAATTATAAAGCCGACTTACGAAAGTAAGCCGGCTTTTTTATGCGTGATATTGCGCGTTGATGTTGCAATTAGTCGATAAATCTACGGGTAATGTCGCTATATTCTTCGATGCGACGGTCGCGCAAGAAAGGCCACCAACGGCGCACCTGCTCGCTATGAGTAAGGTTGAGGGTTACTACGTGGCTCTCTTCTGCATCTTCAGAGGCACGGTAGAGCAACTCGCCCTGAGGTCCGGCCACAAATGTAGAGCCCCAAAACTCTATGCCCGGAGTCTGCTTGCTTGGGTCGGGCTCAAATCCCACACGGTTTACAGCTATTACAGGCAGCCCGTTGGCTACTGCATGCCCACGCTGTACGGTAGTCCAGGCTTCGCGCTGGCGCTGTTGCTCATCGGCGGGGTCGCTGGCTGCATATCCTATAGCGGTAGGGTAAATTAGCAATTCGGCACCTTGCAAGGCCATAAGTCGGGCTCCTTCTGGATACCATTGATCCCAACAAACCATAACGCCCAAGCGTCCAACCGATGTATCAATAGGATGAAATCCTAAGTCGCCGGGTGTGAAATAGAATTTCTCGTAGTAAGCAGGGTCGTCGGGGATGTGCATCTTGCGGTAGATGCCGGCAATATCTCCATTGCGCTCTATAACTACGGCAGTGTTATGATATAACCCCGGAGCACGACGCTCAAAGAGTGATGTTACGATGACCACGCCCAGTTCGCGAGCCAATTCGCCAAAATATCGGGTTGAAGGACCGGGAATAGGTTCGGCCAAATCGAAATTATCAACATCTTCTACCTGACAGAAATAGAGCGAATTGTGCAACTCTTGAAGCACTATCAACTCGGCACCATCGGCAGCCAGCGAGCGTATACCCTCTGTTAGTCGGCGCTTGTTGTCGTCGGTGTTGCCCGTATTGTGTTGTTGCAACACGCCTACTTTAAGTTGTTTCATATTTAGTTTATTTTGTTTCTATTGTGGTGGGAATATTGAGTACTCCCTTTGGAAATTGCATGGTAAGACAGTGAATAGACCCATGCTGACGTATGATAATACTACTGTCTATACCTATGATGTTGCGTCCGGGGAAAGTCTGCTGCAAAGCTTCGGCGGCAGCCTTATCGTTGTCGGGCTGATTGTAGGTGGGGTAGATTATAGCTCCGTTTATGATAAGAAAGTTGGCGTATGTAGCCGGCAAGCGTTCGTTGTCAAATCTTATTTCTTGGGGCATGGGCAACGCAACAAGCCTATAGGGGCGATTATCAGCGGTACGCAGAGATTGTAGTTCACGTTCCAGATTGCAGAAATCTTGGTATTGTTCGTCGCTCTCGTCGGTACATTTATTATATAATAAAGTGTCGCCGGGGGCCGTGCGTACGGTGGTGTCTATGTGCCCGTCGGTATCATCGCCTATTAGATTTCCGTGGTTGAGCCATACTATACGCTTGGCATGGAGTCTTTGGCACAACTCTCGTTCTATTTCCCTTTGCGTAAGAGGCTGGTTGCGATGCTGAGCCATCAAGCACTGACTAGTGGTAAAGATAGTGCCACGCCCATCGCTCTCAATGCTTCCACCTTCGAGTACAAAGTCGTCGTGACTCTCGTAATTCCCCTTTAGTATGCCTTTGGAATACAGATGGCTGGTGATGGCATTGTCGTGGAGCCAAGCAAATTTCTCACCCCATCCGTTGAAGCGAAAGTCGAGTAGTACAAGTTCGTTATCGCCAACAAGAGTGATGGCACCATGGTCGCGAGCCCAAGTATCGTTTGTAGGGGCTTGTGCAAAACCTATGCGTTGCATCTGCTTGCTGCTTAGTTGCTCTGTAAGCAGATGCTTTACATATTCAGTATCTTGAGCCACTATCAGAAGCGGTTCGTATAGGGTGATGGCAGAAGCCAGCTCTATAAAAGTATTGGTAATTTCGCTAAGATATGGAGCCCAATCGGTTTCGGCGTGTGGCCAAGTAAGTTGCACTCCGCTTTGTTCTTCCCATTCGGCGGGCAGATATAGTCTACTGTCGTTCATTGTGGCGTGTATATATGGGTTGGCAATGTTATGAATAGTTTTTCTTGTTTCCCTGTAATTATACAGGGCATTGCCGTTTTGCAAAGTTAGTGCAAACCGAAGAGAATACAAAACAAACGTGTTTGTTTTTATTCTTGAGGTGCCGCCTAACTTCACGCTCTACATAGCAGACCATGATTCTTACCTTAGAATAATGCTTTTTGAGGGATTGCTGACGGCCGTCAACCTAGTTGCCCGCGACCGTGAGCAACTTGTACGGCGGCCGTAGACCAAATGGCTTACGGCCGTGGGCAATCAAGAAACCATAATTCTGTTGTAACAATACTCATCATCAACCCCCGTAAATACGCAATAGAAACGGTATACAGTAAAGAAGCATGGCGCTTTAAATAAGGAGCCATACTAACTAACGCAAAAAGTAAGAGAGCAGAACAACATTTACAGATAAAAAAATTGCACAATTAGTGGGAAATGGCTAAATTTGTGGTAAAGAACATAAACACAAATATTATGATAGACGTAAAGCAGACTTTAAGCGACGCCGAAGAGCGTATGGAGATGGCCGCAATGTATCTGGAAGAACAATTGGTACGCATCCGCGCCGGCAGAGCCAATGTGGCTCTCCTTGACGGAGTAAGAGTCAACTCGTATGGTTCGATGGTTCCTCTTAACCAGGTGGCTACTATCACCGTGCCTGACGCCCGCACCATAGCCATCCGTCCTTGGGACAAGAAGGCTATCAAGGATATAGAAAAAGGTATTATGGATAGCGATGTAGGTATCACTCCCGAGAACAACGGCGAAGTAGTACGCCTAAATCTTCCCCAACCTACAGGCGAACGCCGCCAAGAACTGGTAAAGCAGTGTAACAAGATAGGCGAACGTGCCAAGGTAGAAGTTCGCAATGTACGTGGCGAAATTAAGGAGAAACTGAAGAAAGCTATAAAAGATGGCCTCTCAGAAGATCTTGAGAAAGATGCAGAGAACGATTTGCAGAAAGTACACGACAAGTACATCAAGAAGATAGACGAACTGCTTGATGCCAAGCAGAAAGAAATAATGACAGTATAAGGGTGGTTACAAAATCGCTAAATATACAAAGCTAATTATATAGCCCCTTATAGTGAAAGGACTTGTTATTAAAAATACAGGCAGCTGGTATACCGTGCGCACCGATGACGGTGCCACGGTAGAAAGCAAAATCAAAGGCAACTTCCGCCTGAAAGGTATTCGTAGCACCAATCCTGTGGCTGTAGGCGATAGGGTAGAGATAGCGCTTAATCAAGAGGATACCGCGTTTATCACCGCCATAGAAGACCGCCGCAACTATATTGTGCGCAAGTCGCAGAACCTTTCTAAACAAAGCCATATTATAGCTGCTAATGTAGACCAGGCCTTTCTTATCATTACCATTCGGCACCCACAAACGTCCACTACATTTATAGACCGCTTCTTGGCGTCGGCAGAAGCCTATGCAGTACCCGTGGTACTGATATTCAACAAGACCGACCTATTATCGCCAGAAGAGCAGCACTATCAGCAGATGATGGTAGACCTCTACGAGGGAATAGGATATGAATGTTGCCAAATTTCTGCGGCTACAGGCGAAGGTGTAGCCAGCTTGTTACCTCTACTTACCAACAAAATTACCGTTCTAAGCGGTAATAGCGGAGTAGGAAAATCTACCCTTATAAACAAAATTGTTCCTGGCGCACGGCTACGCACGGCCGAAATTTCAGATGCTCACGATGCAGGAATGCACACCACCACGTTTAGCGAAATGCTGCAACTGGATGGCGGCGGATATATAATAGATACTCCGGGAATACGTGGCTTCGGAACTTTCGATATGGAGCCCGAAGAAATTACCAGTTACTTCAAAGAGATTTTTAGGTTTTCCAAAGACTGTAAATTTTCCAACTGTACCCACACCCACGAACCGGGTTGCGCCGTTCTCAATGCTGTAGAGAACCACTATATATCAGCATCGCGCTATCAGTCGTACCTATCTATGTTGGAAGATAAAAACGAGGGAAAATACCGTTCAGGCTATTAAGGGTGATGCCATAGCCTTACGCTCTAAAAAATTATATAAAAAAATAACTTGGCATGATATAGCCTGTTTTGGCTTTTATAATCATACCAAGTTATAGTATTCTAATTATAGAATTATAGTTTAATCCAGCTTTAGTACTGCAAGGAACGCTTTTTGAGGCACTTCTACATTGCCTATCTGCTTCATGCGTTTCTTACCGCGCTTCTGCTTTTCAAGCAATTTGCGTTTACGGCTCACGTCGCCGCCATAACATTTGGCTGTAACGTCTTTTCGTACTTGCTTAACCGTTTCGCGGGCCACTATCTTGGCACCGATAGCAGCCTGAATGGCTATGTCAAACTGCTGGCGAGGTATCAGCTCTTTAAGTTTCTCGCACATCTTGCGCCCTAAGGTAACGGCATTGCTCTCATGGGTAAGTGTAGAAAGAGCATCTACCGACTCGCCATTGAGCAGTATATCAAGTTTAGCCAATTTAGAGGGTCTAAAGCTGTCTATATGATAGTCGAACGAGGCATATCCCTTGCTGATAGACTTGAGCTTATCGTAGAAGTCTATCACTATCTCGCCCAATGGTATCATGAAATGCAGTTCTACACGGTTGCCACTTACATACTCTTGCTTAAGCAGTTCGCCACGCTTGTCAAGACATAGCTTCATAATAGGGCCTATATAGTTGGCATCGGTAATAATAGTAGCGCGTATGTACGGTTCTTCGATATGCTCTATCAGCGTTTGCTCGGGCAAACCCGATGGATTGTGTACTTCCTTGGCGTTGCCGTGCTTATCGTATACCATATACGATACGTTGGGTACGGTAGTAATCACATCCATGTTAAACTCTCTATCAAGTCGCTCCTGTACTATCTCCATATGCAGCAAGCCCAAGAAGCCACAACGGAAACCAAAACCGAGGGCTACCGATGATTCGGGCATAAAGGTAAGCGAAGCATCGTTAAGTTGAAGTTTCTCAAGCGAAGCTCGTAGATTCTCGTATTCAGACGGGTCAATAGGATATACACCAGCAAATACCATAGGCTTAACCTCTTGGAAACCGGCAATGGCCTGTTCGCATGGCATATCCACACGGGTAATAGTATCGCCAACCTTTACCTCTTTGGCATTCTTTATACCGCTTATAATATAGCCTACCTCTCCGGTAGAGAGCTGCTTGGTGGGAATCATATCCATCTTAAGCACACCTACTTCGTCGGCCACATACTCCATACCAGTGTTGAAGAATTTTACCTTATCACCCTTGCGTATAGAACCATTCTCTACCTTGCAGAGGGTGATGATTCCGCGGAACGAATTGAACAACGAATCAAATATCAGTGCTTGCAACGGGGCTTCGGTATCGCCTGTAGGTGCTGGAATACGGTCTACCACAGCCTCGAGTATATCGTCTACACCCTCGCCCGTTTTTCCTGATGCGCGGATAATCTCCTCGGGCTTGCACCCCAAGAGTTCTACTATTTCGTCTTCTACCTCGTCGGGCATGGCGCTGGGCATATCTATCTTATTGATAACCGGGATAATCTCCAGATTGTGCTCGATGGCCATGTAGAGATTTGAGATAGTTTGTGCCTGTACACCCTGAGTGGCGTCTACTACCAGCAGAGCTCCTTCGCAGGCGGCAATACTACGCGATACTTCGTAAGAAAAGTCTACATGTCCCGGAGTATCTATCAGATTGAGTATATACTTCTCGCCATTCTTCAGATATTCCATCTGTATGGCATGACTTTTTATAGTGATACCACGCTCACGCTCGAGATCCATATTGTCGAGCATTTGGCCTTCGGTAATCTGTATGGTCTGCGTACGCTCCAACAAGCGGTCGGCTAGGGTAGACTTGCCGTGGTCTATGTGAGCTATAATGCAGAAATTTCGAATATGATTCATTGTAATGATTGGAGTTTATGATACAAAGTTACTGAAAATCGGGCAGATTCTTACAGATTTGGTTGTAAAAATCTATATTGCCACAATAAATAGGAATAGCTATGAAGTTATGGGCTTTTTCATCGTTTATTGTAAGATTATTAGTAACTTTGCCCCCACATAATATATAAATGTCATGAAGAAAGTATTATTACTACTGCTTATGGCTATGACTATAGTCGCCTGCCACGAGTCGATAGAAGACCGCGCCGAACGCGAGGCTCGCGAATACACGCGCCGCAACTGCCCAACCCCAACCAAGGATTGCGTACGTACCGATAGTATAGTATTCAAGCGTAACACGCGTGAATACATCTATTATTGCACCATTACCGACGAGATGGATAATACCGAAGTGATAGATCGTAACCGCAGTTATATACACGACCGGCTGCTAGAGGCTATCCGCCAGTCTACAGATATTATAGCCTATAAGAAGGCGGGTTTTATCATAGTATACGAATGTAGATCAGATAGCAATCCTAAGCTTATTCTATATCGCGATAGATTTGACCCCAAAGACTATCGATAATATAAGTCTTTATACCGCTTGAATGGAATTATAAAAAGCAGAAAAGCGAACATAGAGAAATTCTCGTGTTCGCTTTTCTGCTTTTCTATCTATATTGCCCTGTTAGAATCCCATTCCAGCCAATGCCTCTGATAATTGGTCAGGGCAACTAGTGCTTTTATTTCCACACTGAATTCCCTGCAGACGAGCCTTTACTTCGTCGGCCTTCATGCCACGTACAAGTGCACACAGACCTTGCAGATTACCATTGCAACCACCTACAAAATTGATATCTTGTACGCGCCCGTCGTCGTCTACGTCTATGCTTATCTGTCTACTGCATGTACCGTGGGTAATATAGTCGTAATGTTTCATACCTATTAATCCTCGGCAGGCTTCATATTGGTATATACGTTCTGTACATCGTCGAACTCTTCGAGCTTTTCTACCATCTTGTCGATAGTTTCGCGCTGTTCGGGAGTTACGTCTTTCAAATCGTTAGGAATACGGGTAAACTCTGCGCTGGTTATCTCATAGCCGTTTTGCTCAAGGTAGTGTTGTATATCGCCAAAGCTCTTGGGGTCGCCATAGATGGTTACTTCTCCCTCTTCATCGTCCTCGTCAAACTCGTCGTCTACACCAAAGTCTATTAACTCGAGAATCAGGTCGTCCATGCTCATACCGTCTTTCATCTTGAAAGTAAATACAGCCTTGTGGTCGAACAAGAAACTGAGCGAGCCCTGAGTACCCAAGTTGCCATTATACTTGTTGAAAACCGAACGAACATCGGCTACGGTACGGGTGGTGTTATCGGTAAGCGAGTCAACGAAGATAGCTATTCCGTGAGGGCCATATCCCTCGTAGGGCACCTCTTTGTATTCGCTCTGGTCTTTGCCCATAGCGTTCTTGATGGCACGATCAATATTGTCTTTAGGCATATTTTCGCGTTTGCAAGTGGCTATGATGGCACGCAGTGTAGGATTGTTTTCGACTTCAGGACCACCGGCCTTTACGGCAATGGCAATCTGTTTGCCAAGTTTGGTAAACGTACGGGCCATATGACCCCATCTCTTCATTTTCGCAGCTTTACGATATTCAAATGCTCTTCCCATTTGTTTTTGGTTGTTTTATCGGAGCTCGGCTCCAAGTTTATTTTTAATATTATTTATCAGTTTGGTCATAATAGCATCGATAGCCTTGTCGTTGAGAGTACGACTGTCGTCTTGCAGGATGAAGTTCACTGCATAGCTCTTCTTACCCTCGGGCAGATTCTTGCCTTGGTATACGTCAAAGAGTTCTACTCGCTTAAGTAGTTTCTTTTCGCTCTGGAAAGCAATCTCTTCTATCTGTGCAAATTTTACATTGTTATCGATAAGCAGGGCCAAGTCTCTACTTACTGCCGGATACTTAGATATTTCCTGATACTCCAGTTTATTCTTACGCACGGCCTTCATTAGTGTATTCCAGTAGATGTCGGCATAATATACGGGGTTGGCAATGTCGGCGCCACGCTGTATTTTATGCGAAAGGATACCCAGCTCGGCTATTACCTTTCCACCACGGGTCAATACCTTGAGTCCGGTAGAGAATATATTATTGTTGCTTTGCTCTACTATAGTCATGTTTCGTCCAAGACCAACACGGGCAAAAATATTCTGCACATAGGCATTTAACTCTGCAAATGAGCTATCTTCATCGGCATGAGCCCACGAACCAGAAACGCGTTTACCTGTAACCCAAAGAGCCAAATGTTGCTCTTCTACATATGCCTTGGCAGGATCTTCGTAGCTCCAGCGGTCTTTTAGATAATGGTAGCAGTTGCCTACCTCGAAGAAACGAAGATTGGCGTTCTTACGGTTGGCGTTACGAACAATGCTCTCTAATCCGCCGAATAGCAGAGTCTGACGCATTACGCCTAGATCGGCACTCAAGGGATTAACAACCTTTACGGTCTGCTCCCAGGGATAGGCGTTGAGTTCGGTCTGTTCGTAATAACTTACCTTGGTAAGCGAGTTGTTCATTATTTCGTTAAAGCCACAACCTACTAACTGTTCGCCAATAAGGTTTTGCAAACGATATTCGGCATCTTGCTCGGTCTGCACGGTAAGCGAAGACTTAAGCTGGTTAGGAATCTCTACATTATTGTATCCATAGATACGCAGTATATCCTCTACTACATCGCAGGGACGTTGCACATCGGTACGGTATGCGGGCACATCAAGGGTAAGTCCCTGAGCGTCTTCGTCTACTACCTTCATCTCCAGGCTCTCGGCTATTTGGCGAATCATATTGTTGCCTATAGCTTTACCTATCAGGCGGTTGCAGTATTCATAATCTAGTCTAACCTTTGCATCGGGTATAGGTGTAGGATATACATCGTTTATCTGCATTGACACCTTTCCACCAGCCAACTGGCAACACAAGATAGCAGCTTGCTTAAGTGCATAGATGGTGCCATTGGGGTCGATGCCACGCTCAAAGCGGTAAGAGGCATCGGTAGACAGACCGTGGCGACGTGCGCTCTTGCGAATCCATGTGGGATGGAAATAGGCACTCTCCAGCACCACGTTGGTAGTAGTTTCGTAAGTACCAGAGCCTTTTCCGCCGAAAACTCCGGCAATACACATGGGTTCTTCGGCATTACAGATACTCAAGTCGTGCTCGCCCAATAGGTGCTCTGCACCATCGAGTGTTACAAAGGGAGTACCTTCGGGCTGGGTACGTACTACTATACGGTGGCCCTTTACCATATCGGCATCAAAGCAATGGAGGGGCTGACCGTATGCCATCATTATATAGTTGGTGATGTCTACTATATTGTTGATGGGGCGCAGACCAATGGTGTTAAGTTTATCTTTGAGCCACTGCGGACTTTCTTTCACTTCGCAGCCGCTAATGCTAACGCAAGCATAGCGTTTGCAGGCTTCGGTATTTTCTATCTCAACCTCAATGGGCAACGATTCGTTGTCTACCTTGAAGTCATCGCAGTTAGGACGATGCAGCGAGGTGGCATATCCATTACGACGCAACCATGCGTATAGGTCGCGGGCCACTCCATAGTGCGACAAAGCGTCAGAACGGTTGGCCGTAATATCTACCTCGATAAGCCAGTCGCTCTCCAAGTGATAATACTCGGCTGCCGGCTGACCTACAGGTGCATCAGCGGGTAATACAATGATGCCATCGTGGCTGGTGCCTACGCCTATCTCGTCTTCGGCGCATATCATACCGAGCGACTCTATGCCGCGTAGCTTGCTTCGCTTGATAGTAAATTCCTTGTCGCCATCGTAGAGTACACAACCCAAGTCGGCAACAATTACCTTCTGACCAGCGGCCACATTTGGCGCGCCACATACTATCTGCTGGGGCGCATCCTTGCCCAAATCTACTGTAGTTACATGTAAGTGATCTGAGTTAGGATGGGGTTCGCATGTGAGTACTTGGCCCACATAGAGTCCCTTAAGACCGCCACGTATAGACTGCACTTCTTCAAGAGCATCCACTTCCAATCCTGTAGAAGTGAGCGCATCGGCCGTTTCTTGCGGAGTAAGACTGAAGTCAACATACTCCTTCAGCCACTTATAAGAAATATTCATTGTCTGTTATCTTTATTTATATATTGGCTAGTGTTATTCGGGCGCAAAAGTAATATATTTTCAGCATTTACACAACTTTTTTATAGCTAATATTCATTTTGTAGCACCCTTTTTACACCTTAATATTATATATAGTGATTGCAGCAGTGCGAACAGAGCAAGCAGAAAGCGTATTCTACGCACCAATCCATATCTTGGTGAATTCATGGATGTGTGTTCAAAGTGTAACTGTTAAAAACTGCTAAATAGTAATAGGCAAAATACGGCGATATTTACGTCTGAAAGTTGAGTCGCTGGCAAATATGCTATTTATAAAGCCTCTTTTCGGGGCTAGAGATAAGCTTTACTATTGTAGAGTTGTCCTTTAGCGGGCTGGAGATGAACTTTAGAAACGTAGAGATGGCCATTAGTGCAAAAATGAACATCTCTAGC
Source organism: Bulleidia sp. (assembly GCA_963659135.1). GTDB lineage: Bacteria > Bacteroidota > Bacteroidia > Bacteroidales > Bacteroidaceae > Prevotella. Next base: position 31,862 of record CAVKSZ010000009.1, read on the forward strand.
ACTGAGAAATTTATCACATGAATGGCAAACATTAGCGCAGTTTTTGCCAATTGTCACATCTTTTGGACAAATATCATAGATAATCGCTCTAAAACGGAACGGAAACGAATTAGAAGAAGTTGAAATTTTGACGTAAGTAGGCGATTTATCAGCTATTTTTATCAATATTTTTTTGAACCATGAATAGCCTGAAAATAGTTGCTTGAATAACATCTGTTAACTAAATATGTAGGCGATTTGGTTAAATATTTTAAAATTTACAAATAGCGCAAAAAGTATGCTTACAATTTGTAATTAGTGCTCATAACATGGTCAAAATTCCCAACGGAAACTATCAATTATGTAATTTAGTTGTGCTCAATTTTGCGCATAATTTTACCTCTCGTAACCACATTGTAACATCTGTGAAATGCAAGAGCAATATTAATATCGTAACTTTGCTGGCGATAAATATAAAATTCACAGTATCAACCTAAATAAGCAATTATGATTAATAGGTACTTCATCGTATGTTTATGCCTTCTTGGTTGCGGTATAGCTTATACCACAGGAGCTGCGGCACAGGAACAGACCGATAAAAGCATGAAAATTGGTGGAACGCTGCGTACAAAGTATGAGTATCAGACTACTGAACACGAAGGACGTTTCCAGGTGCGTACGGCAAGAATCAATGTGTCGGGCGACCTGTCTGCTAAAGTTTCGTACAAAGCCGAGATAGACCTCTGTGACGAGGGCTCAATTAAGATGCTAGATGCCTATACAAGCATAAAGCCTACTAACAACTTTACGTTTACTATAGGACAGATGCGCGTACCCTTTACCATTGATGCTCACCGTTCGCCCCATCTGCAGTACTTTGTTAACCGCTCGTTTATAGCCAAGCAGGTAGGAAATATACGCGATGTAGGTGCCAAGGTAAAATACGACTTCAGAATGGGGTTTCCCGTAATTGTTGAGGCAGGTCTTTACAATGGTTCGGGATTAACCAACCAGAAAGATTATTGGACTAACGGTACCAACTTCTCTACTAAAATTCAAGCCATGCTCCCATGTGGACTCAACGTAGTATTGAGTGCCCAAAAAGCTAAACCCGAAGCAACGGGCATTATGATGTACGATGGCGCCTTGAGCTATCACCATAAAGGATTGATTATAGAGGGAGAATATCTGTATAAGCACTACGATGACGGGGCTTTCGAACCTGTACACGCCGTAAATGCCTTTGTAAACTACGATATACCCCTCAAGAAAAAATGGTTTACCAAGGTGTCGCCACTACTGCGTTACGATTTTATGTCAAACCACAGCGATGGATATAGGTATAGCGATGGGGCGAAGAACGAGGATGGACAGCTGATAGTGAACGATTATCAACGAAGTCGTATCACGGGCGGTGTAACCCTAAGTTTGGATAAGCCATTTATAAGCGATATACGTATAAACTACGAGAAATACCTCTATGCTTCGGGAGCCATAGTTAAGCCATCTGAGCACGACAAGATAGCCATTGAGGTGGTAGCCCACTTCTAAGCAGAAGTGTATAGTATAGTGTTAGGCGTGGTCGGTGCTTCTGTTTAAGCGGTTTTCAAGAGCTTGTTGCAGACTGTCGGAGGTAGACAGACCTAGCTTGCGGCGTATGTTGGCACGTTGGGTGTTTACATTACTCTCTGTCTTGCCCAGAATGCTGCATATTTCGCCCAACTTCATACCCCTAAGAATAAGTTGACAGATAGCTTTCTCTGAGGTGGTAAGCTCGGGAAAGTAGTCGTCAATATGTGATTTCTCGGTACGACTCACCCGTATAAACTTGGTAACGTTGGCAATGATATTCTTTTGCGATGCCTCGCCCAACATGTCTAACAATTCGTGCGTCTTCTGTGGGTCGTGGCTCTCTGAGGCTAGGTTGATATAAGCCTTTATCTGTTTTTTGTTTAAGCGCAATACTTGTAGCAGTTGGGCCTCATCCTTGCGTAGTTCTTTATTTTCTACCTCTAGCCTACGGGCATTCTTGGCAATATGAAATCCCAAGAAACTATAGAACAATAATACCATAAACAGCATAAAATAATAATCCTGCAATATAGGGTCGTTGGTTTCTACTACACATATAGTATAAATAATCAATACCATTGCTGTATTGATTTGGGTAACACGGGTTAGATAGGTAGAAAGCGACACGATAGTATTACATGCCAATAGCAGCATATTGATAATTATCACCATATACTTATTGGTTACGCTTACATCGAAAGCACTATAAACGGTATCGGCAGACAAAGACAATTGAGTAGAAAGCGTCATTAGCGAAAGGGTGGTGACAATATCTATTTTTTTGCGCAAATAGCATACCGCCAAAACACAAGCTACTATAGCCAATAATGAATTGCTGGCGCTGAAAAAAGGATGAAAAGCACCTGATATACCTAATAAATTAGAGAGCAATAACACTATTAAGGTTATAAAATATACCGAAAGGATAATAAGTCTATGTCGCCCTACGTAGGTAGACTCATAACGGCCTAAAAATGTATTATAGTGCGATAGTAAAGCCATAAAATGGCTATTAGATGATAATGTTTTGCCCATAGTAAGATAAAATGTAATTTCGTGATTACAAAATTAATGATATTCCTAATATATTGACTGTTTTTTAGGGTTTATTTTATCTAAAAATAGGCATTTTGACTATTTTTTAGGGTATAGATATTTGCAGGATAACAATTTGTGGAATACTTTTGCAAATGTAAAACAGGAACGATAATACAATACTTTACAAGATATACCAATAATATAATGACCATAAAAAACTTAAAGTAATTGACACAGATGCTTCGCTTGGCTTGTGCTACCTATTTTCCGTATTTTTGTTATCTCTTTCCTTAGGTAGTGGCAAGTCAAGCGAGGTAGCGGAAGGCAAAGGGTGAATAAAAACAAAACTTTTTATTTTGTATTCCTATCAGTTTACACTATCTTTGCAGTTAAAACAATAGAACTTGAAGAACAAGGCGACTAATATATTAAAAGTAACGCTCTCACTTACACTGGGTAGCGCCATACTATATTGGATGTATCGCGGTTTCGACTTTGCCCAGATGGGCAATGTAATGCTGCACCAAATGGATTGGACGTGGATGTTGTTATCCTTGCCCTTTGGTATATTGGCTCAGGCTTTTCGTGGATGGCGATGGCTACTCACGCTTAATCCTGTAGGCGAACATCCCCGCAGTTCTACCAGTGTGAGGTCTATATTCCTTTCGTATGCAGTAAGTTTGGCTATACCGCGCATAGGCGAATTGGCCCGTTGCGGTGTGCTTACGCGTTACGATGGCGTATCGTTTGCCAAAGCCTTGGGCACTGTAGTTACCGAGCGTATTATCGATTCTGTGTTTATCGGACTGCTTATACTGTCTACTTTTCTGTACCAGTTTCCGGTATTCCACATCTTTTTCAGTCGAACAGGAACTAGGCTCGATACCCTGTTATGCCAGTTTTCTACCACTGGATACATAGTTACAGGCATCTGTGCCGTAGTGGCTATATGCTTTGCCATATACATTCTGCGCCAGTTGGCTATATATAATAAGGTAAAAAGTACTTTCAACGATGTATGGACGGGCATTACTTCGCTGCGCAAACTTGATAGGCCAATACAATTTCTCTTATACACCCTAGCTATATGGGGTTGTTACTTTCTGCATTACTACCTTACCTTCTTCTGCTTTGATGTCACGGCGCACCTTGGTATTTCGTGTGCACTGGTTACCTTTGTAGTAGGTTCGGTAGCCGTATTGGTGCCTACCCCCAATGGCGCGGGCCCATGGCACTTTGCTGTAAAAACCATGCTGATACTCTATGGAGTAGCCGATATAGATGCCTTATACTTTGTACTTATAGTACACTCTGTACAAACCCTGCTGGTAGTGCTAATGGGAATCTACGCCTGGATAGTGCTTATATTTACACGGCGTACTATGAAGAATAAAAGCAATCAACCAAACACTAATATATCATGAGTGAGATTAAGAATTTGAAACCTGAGTGCGTATGGACTAACTTCGATGCACTGACCAAGGTTCCCCGTCCTTCGGGCCATCTAGAGAAAGTACAACAGTTCCTTTTGGACTTTGCAGCACAAATAGGTGTTGAAGCTTTCAAAGACAAGGGCAACAACATCATTATGCGCAAGCCCGCTACACCTGGTTATGAAAACCGCAAGACAGTAGCGTTACAGGCGCACATGGATATGGTTCCGCAGAAAACGCCTGAAAGCAACCACTGCTTTGAAACCGACCCCATAGAAACCTTTATAGATGGCGACTGGGTAAAGGCTAAAGGTACTACTCTTGGTGCAGACAATGGTCTTGGCGTAGCCGCCATCATGGCCGTTATGGCTGCAAAAGACCTGAAGCACGGTCCGGTAGAAGCTCTTATCACAGCCGATGAAGAAACCGGTATGTATGGTGCCAACGACTTGGAGGAAGGTGTTCTTAAAGCAGATATCCTGCTCAATCTTGACTCAGAGACATGGGGTAAATTCGTTATCGGTTCTGCCGGCGGTATAGACATCGATGCCTCGCTTGCCTATAAAGAAGTAGAAACCGATGCAGAAGATGCAGCAGTAAAGATAACCCTAAAAGGTCTGCGTGGCGGCCACTCTGGTTTGGAAATTCACGAAGGTCGTGCCAATGCCAACAAACTAATGGTGCGTCTTGTACGCGAAGCCGTAGAAGAGTGTGAAGCCCGCTTGGCCACATGGCATGGTGGTAATATGCGCAATGCTATCCCTTTCAAGGCCGAAACGGTACTTACTCTGCCCAAAGACAATGTAGCTGCTCTCAAAGAATTGGTGGCAGAATGGAAAGCCGACTTTGAAGACGAATACAAGACCATAGAGAGCAGTATAGAGCTCTATGTAGAAGATGTAGATACACCAAAGACCGAAGTTCCGGTAGAAATCCAAGACAATCTGATAGATGCTATCTACGCCTGTCACGATGGAGTAGTACGTATGATACCCGTATATCCTAACGTAGTAGAAACATCAAGCAATCTGGCCATTATAGATATAGAAGATGGCAAGGCAGCCTTCAAGATTTTGGCTCGTAGCTCGCGCGAGGATATGAAGGATTATATAGTAAATACACTACAGAGCTGTTTCAACATGGCGGGTATGAAGGTTGAAACAAGCGGTGACTACGGCGGTTGGGATCCCAACCCCGATAGCGAAATACTGAACCTGCTGGGTAAGATATATAAGGAACAGAACAGTAAAGACGCTTTGGTACAAGTAGACCATGCCGGTCTGGAGTGCTCGGTTATCCTGGGCAAGTATCCCAACATGGATGTTGTGAGCATGGGTCCAACGCTATGTTCTCCCCACACCACCAGCGAGCGCTGCCAGATATCTACCATGGTTCCATTCTGGAATCTGCTTACAACCACATTGGAGCAGATACCCGAAAAATAGCATGTACTATCACCTCTATTATAATATGCGGCAAGGAATAATTTCCCTGCTGCATTTTTTTGTTGTCACTAAGTGACCTTTTTAATTGTCACAAAATTTTATTTTGCACAACATTACACGGTTACAGAGTTTTTTATTACTTTTGCAGGCAATAAACCAATTACCAATATTATATGGACGATTATCACGCGGAAAATTCTAATCTGTAAGGCGGAGCATACTTCATGTATAAAACAAGCTCCGACTAATAACCCATTTATTAACTACGGAGACAAACAACATGAAGACATTCTGGAATATAGAAAAGAATCTTACTGCCATTAAAGAATGGCAACCCAACTGCTGGATACAAATAACCTGTCCTACCGATGAAGACCAGCAAGAGCTGGAACAACGTTTCAACATTCCCGATTACTTTCTTTCAGACATCAGCGATACCGACGAGCGTGCCCGATTTGAGTACGACGATGGTTGGATGCTTATTATTCTGCGTATACCTTATGTTAAGGAGGTGCGTTCGCGTACGCCATATACCACCGTACCGCTAGGTATTATTCACAAGCGTGATGTTACTATCACCGTGTGTTACTATGAAACCAATATGATGATAGATTTCGTTTCGTATCAGCAGAAACGTGGACAAGGATTTACTGACTATGTAGACCTAATCTTCCGTCTATTCTTGTCGAGCGCAGTATGGTATCTTAAGCGACTCAAGCAGATAAGCGCACTGATAGAGAAAGCCAAGCACAATTTAGATCACGGTGTAAACAACGAAAGTCTGATAGGTCTTTCGCGTCTGCAAGACTCGCTCACATATTTTATTACTTCTATCCGTGGCAACGAAAATCTGCTGTCGAAGCTTAAGTTTAAGTTGCAGGTAGACGAACTTGATGCCGACCTTATAGAAGATGTAAACATTGAGATGACCCAGGCCCGAGAGACTACCAATATCTACTCAGATATTCTCGAGTCGACCATGGACACCTACTCAAGCATCATCAACAACAACATGAACACCACCATGCGTACGCTCACCTCTATCAGTATAGTAATGATGTTGCCCACGCTGATATCATCGTTCTTCGGAATGAATCTCATCAACGGGATGGAAAACTATAGCTATGGATTTGTAATAGCCATAATTATTTCTATACTTGTATCAGGATTTACCTGGTGGATACTACGCTTCAAACGACTATTATAAACACAAAGAATAAGAAAAATTATATTTTGTTAGGAGAATCGAAAGTTTTTTTTTAAGTTTGCATTCTACATAACAATATTTAGTGAAACTGATAATCATAAACTAAGCAGTGATATGATGGACTCTCAAGACAACATCCTGAATCAGGATATTACAGAAGAAGCAACGGCAGCTCAGCCTGCCAATGTAGAAACCCCAACAGAGGCAACCGTAAACGAGCCCGAAACACAGAGTGGCGAGCCTGAGAATACAACGGAAACACTGAAGATATATACTTCGAAACAAGAAGTGCTGGAAAGGGTAAAAGAATTGGCACACAATGATGAAGTTCCAGCCAAAGACGAGATAGACCATCTTAAAACCGCATTCTACAAATTGCTCTTTGCAGAGCGCGAGGCAGCTCAAAAAGTTTTTATTGAAAATGGTGGAACGCCAGAAACCTATGTAATGAAAGCCGATGAGAGCGAAGAGCAGTTTAAGGCCGAAATGATACTCATCAAAGAGAAAAGGGCCAAGGTTTTCCAACAGCAAGAAGAAGAGAAAAAGGAAAACTTGCAACGCAAACTCCAAATCATTGATAAAATAAAGATGATGTCTACTTCGCCCGAAGAGGCTAATAAGTCGTTCAACGATTTCAAGGCTCTTCAGCAGGAGTGGAAAGAAATCAAGGCCGTACCAGCCGACAAAGCTAGTGAACTATGGCGTAATTACCAACTGTATGTAGAGCAGTATTACGACTTGCTGAACCTTAACCGCGAGTTGCGCGAATACGACTTCAAGAAGAATTTGGAACAGAAAACCCAGCTTTGCGAAACTGCCGAAAAACTGGCCGATGAACCCGATGCTATATCTGCATTCCATCAGTTGCAGGAACTGCATCAACAATACCGCGAAATTGGTCCTGTAGCCAAAGAGCTACGCGAACAGATATGGACTCGTTTCAAGGCTGCATCTACAGTAATCAACAAGCGTCACCAGCAACATTTCGAAGAGATACGAGCTAAAGAAGAAGATAACTTGGCACGCAAGACCGCACTTTGCGAAAAAGTGGAAGCCATAGCCAAAGAAGAGAATAAAAATGCTGCCGACTGGGAAACTCATACTAAGCAGATAATAGAAGTTCAAACCGAATGGAAGACCATAGGATTCGCTCCACAGAAAATGAATGTAAAGATATTCGAGCGTTTCCGTACGGCATGCGATGATTTCTTCGGCAGAAAGGCCGAATTCTTCAAAAGCTTGAAAGAAAAGTTTGCCGAAAATACCAAAAAGAAAAAGGAAATGGTAGAGCAGGCTCAGACTCTGATGACCTCTACCGACTGGAAGGCTACATCAGAGAAGCTGGTGAAGTTGCAGAAAGAGTGGAAGGCAGTAGGCATGGTTCCTAAAAAAGTGGGCGACCAGTTATGGGCCAACTTTGTAGAAGCTTGCAACAAGTTTTTTGAAGCAAGAAATGCAGCTACAGCCGGAGCCAAGAGCGAAGAGCAGCAGAATCTGAGTCGCAAGAAAGAAATTATAGGTAAGTTGAAAGAACTTTTAGAAAATGCTGCCGATAATGCCCAAGCCACCGTACAACAACTTACAGATGAGTATAGCAAGATAGGGCACGTGCCTTTCAAGGAGAAAGACAAGTTGTTCAAGGAATATCATAAGGTGGTTGACGCACTATACAAGCAGCTTAACATTACTGCTAGCAAGCAGCGTTTAGACAATTTCAAGAACAACCTCAAGAATATGGCCAAGCAGGGCGAGGATATGCTTGACAACGAGCGTAGTAGACTGATGCGCCGCTACGAGCAGTTGAAATCAGAGATTACCACCTACGAGAACAATATAGGATTCCTCAACGCCAGCAGCAAGAAAGGCAACAGTTTGGTAGACGAAATGAACCGAAGAGTAAGCAAACTGAAAGACGACCTTGAACTGATTAGACAGAAAATCAAGGCTATTGATGCCGAAAACAAATAAGCATTGTATATAAGTATACCATAACAAAATCCCTCTGACTCTTTATCAGAGGGATTTTTATCATTTGTTATTTATACACTATTCTTAAGATACCGCCAATAGGTAAATTATATACCGTACGTAATATGAGTTGCAACCATTCATGGTTTTACCACCTTACGGCATTCGTTACCGTAGCTATTTGGGGATGCACCTTTGTTTCTACTAAGGTGCTGATGCTTAACGGACTGTCGCCAGCCAATATATTCACTCTTCGTTTCTTGATAGCCTATGTTATGATGCTGTCACTGTATCCCCATAAACTATGGGCCGATTCATGGCGCGACGAACTTAAAATGGTAATGCTTGGCATTACAGGCGGTTCACTTTATTTTCTGAGCGAAAATCAGGCAATGAACTACACTTCGGCTACCAACACATCGCTTATCGTATGCTCCTGTCCGCTGTTTGCCATGTTGTTGGTACGACTTGTATACCGTTCGTCGGTAAGTATTAACCCCAAGCAGATAACAGGTTCGTTATTGGCCTTTATAGGCATGGTGATAGTAGTACTCAACGGTCGTTTTGTACTGCACCTTTCGCCTCTTGGTGACGCTTTGGCTTTCACAGCCTGCCTATGTTGGGCTACCTACTCGCTTTTTATGAAATCGGTATCAGCTCAATATAGTGCAGCATTTATCACTCGCAAAGTATTCTTCTATGGTGTTCTTACCATTATGCCATATTATATATTTTTTCCAACCATGCCTTCAATAGCCCTGTTAAGCAGTCCGGTTGTATTGGGTAATCTATTGTTTTTGGGATGTCTGGCGTCTATGATATGCTTTCTTACTTGGAACTGGTGCATAGCCAAGTTGGGCGCAGTAAAGGCTACTAACTGGGTATACTTCAACCCCATAACCACTATGATATTTGCCTCGTGGGTACTGGGCGAAAGAATAACGCCCTACTTTCTCGTTGGAGCCGCATGTATATTGATAGGCATGCTTATAGCCGACCGCAGTACCAAGGCCAATAACTAATCAGGGGTATATTGCGTAGTACGGATCTTTCATTTAAAAATGCTTTGAGATTTTATTTTTTTTGTGACTTCTAGGCATTTATAAATAGCCCAACGTCACTATTGACCCAATATGAACTAAATGCCACGTGTATTTGATGGTGTAAATCCACACGATCAGTGGCTATCAGTTCGTTATGAGTTTCATGTCACTAAAGTTTGATTTATGTTTTCTATATTGCCCACGGCCGTAAGCAAGTTGGTTGATGGCCGTGGCCCAATTGGCTGACGAATGTAAACTATATTGCTTACGGCCGTGGGCAATATAGAAAACATTACAATAATAACCATAGAACTCACAAATATGTTGAAGAATAGCTATATCTGAGTTAAGCGTGGTATTTTAAATGAAAGAGCTATGATTGCGTAGTGAATTTCAGTATAAATGCAATCTGTATTTAGCAGAAAATTTATAATTTTGCATAATGGCTAATAGTCTATCTATTTAACGGGATAGAACTATGCCATTTACTCTTACCAAACTATAAAAGCCAAGAAGTATGGCGAATGCAGACACGCTGAAACACTACATACATATAGCACTACGCACAATAGGTATTTTTGTGGCCTCGTTGTTGGCACTTTTATTGCTTGTCACCTTATTGCTCTATCTCCCGCCTGTACAAAACTGGGCTGTGCGCCAAGTATCTGCCTATGCCTCTGAAACGCTAGGCATGGAAGTAGGCGTAGACCACGTGCAGTTAGCTTTCCCGCTTGATCTAGAGGTTAATGGCACCCGTATTCTTAAGTCAACTACTCCTGCCACAAACCATCGCGACACCATAGCCTACATACACCGAACTATAGTAGATGTACAATTGTTACCTCTGTTAAGCGGTGTGGTAAACGTAGATGAACTGTCACTGGGTAACATGGTTCTCAATACCGACACGCTAATACACGAGGCGCGCATAAGCGGACGTGTAAAAGCCCTCACGTTGGCATCGCACGGCATAGATATAGGCCATAGCAATGTTACTGTTGATAGGGTAAAACTCGATGGCGCCAATCTAGATATAGAACTCAGCGACACCGTACCCCCAGATACTACCCAAACAACCAATTTATGGAAGATAGCGGTAAAAAAACTGGAGGTAAACCAAACGGCACTAACCTTGCATATGCCTGGCGACACCCTACGTATAGGTGCACAAATAGGTGCGCTCAAAGCCAAGCAAGGGTATTTTGACCTGTACAACGGACTATACCGCTTAAGCAGACTCGATATAAAAAATAGTGGACTTACGTACGATAATCGTTCACAAGACTCTATTCCAGGATTTGACTATAACCACATAGCACTCCATCAGTTGGCTTTGACGTTAGATTCGGTCTATTACTGCGCTCCACGCATTGAGGCCGTGGTACGTAATGCATCGTTTACAGAAAAAAGTGGGTTCAGTCTTACTTCACTTAATTCGCATATTTCCGTAGACTCTTTGGCGCTACATATTCCCAGCCTTTCGCTTACAACCCCTTACTCTTATGCAAAGGGAAAGATGGATATCGACTTCAATGCTTTTGATGCTTCTCATCCTGGAAAGATGAATGTAGACCTGCAAGCCTCTTTGGGTAAAAAAGACATGGTATGCGTAGCTGCGCCAATGCTGCCAAAGGCTCTATTAAACAATCTGCCCAGTAAGCCAATAAATATAGATGTGGCTATGAGTGGAAACATGCAAAAGGCGCATCTTGCAAAGTTGGGCATCAACTGGCCAACGGTGCTAAAACTGAATGCCAACGGTTTCTTGGGCAATATTACAGATACCGACCATTTATATGCCAATATCAACCTTAATGCAGAAACTTATCATCTAAACTTTATTACCAAGGCGCTTGCCCCAACCTTGGCCAAGCAGATACAAATACCCTATGGTGTACGCATAAAGAGCCATCTAACGGCCGACGGACCACGCTACAATGCCACACTATACATGACCGAAGGCAAGGGAATGCTTCAGGGAAAGGCATCGGTAGACACCCGCAGTATGGCATACAATGCACAGATGACCGCCAGCAATCTGCAGACCAACCATTTTGTTCCCACCGCAGGAGTAGGTACACTTACAGCCTCGCTTACAGCCCACGGAACAGGCATTGACATGCTAAGTCCCCAAACCCAAATGCAAGCCCACGCCAACATAACCCAACTTGATGTGGCAGGAATGCATTTAGGAACAACGCAAGCAACTATCAATATGGCTGGCGGAAATATTCAAATAGATGCCGATGGCAACAATGCCCTGTTTAAAGGACAAGCGTCGTTTACAGGCATTGCCAATGGTAAGCGTATACGTGGCACCTTTGTATGCAATCTTGATGATGCCGACTTCAACCGAATGGGCTTTACTAAGAATCCATTTAATTTGGGCGTATGCTCACATATCGATATTGACACAAATCTGAAAGACCGTTTCGTTATTCTTGGTAACGTAGGAAACATAACGCTTCAAGCCAACGGCAACACCTACCACCCCGAAGACATAGAAATGGATATCCTGGCTACGCAAGATACTACACATGCTGTGATTAACAATGGCGACTTCCGTCTTGATGCCGATGCCAGTGGCGACTATAATGTGCTTTTACGCCAAGCCAACTTGATAAATCAAGAAATAAAACGCCAGACTTACGACCGCTATATCGACCAGATACGTATACGACAGCTGCTACCCAAAGCAAGAATCTTCCTAAATTGTGGTCGCAACAATGTATTCTCGCGTTTCCTGAAATGGAACGGATACGAGGTGGCGCGTATGCAAGTAGATGTAAACAGTTCGCCCGAAAAAGGTATAAACGGACATATAGATGCCGACTCGCTAGTGGCTGCAAAATTCTTGATAGATACCGTAAGGATAGCCGTAACAAGCGACTCTATTCGTACCCTATACCAGGCTCGTATAAGCAACAACAAGCAGAACCCCGACTATACCTTTACTGCACTTCTCAATGGCGGTATATTTGACCGTGGCGCCTATGCTGCCGCCCAAGTATTTGATGCCGATAACAAGTTGGGCCTTCGTCTCGGACTTGCCGCCGCTATGCAGGCAGACGGTATACGTCTGCATCTCTATGGAGACCCGCCAATATTAGGATATAAGCAGTTTACTGCCAACGAAGACAACTATATTCTTTTTGGCGATAACCAGCACATTTCGGCCAATCTAAAACTCACTGCAACTGATGGTATGGGTGTACAGTTATACTCTGACGATGACAACACCGATGCCCAGCAAGACCTTACGCTATCGTTGGCAAAATTCGATTTACATAAAGTATTGTCTGTAATTCCCTATACACCCGATATTGAAGGTATGATGAATGGTGACTTCCATATTGTTAAGACCGAGAAAGAATTGTCGGTATCTTCGGCGGTATCGATAGATAATATGATATACGAGAAATGCCCTATGGGTAATCTGGGCAGCGAATTTGTATATATGCCTAAAGACGACGGCTCGCACTATGTTGACGGAATGTTGTATTACAATGGCGACGAGGTAAGCACCATACGCGGTACATACAAATCAGAAAACGAAGGATGGATAGACGCTACATTAGGTTTGCAACGCCTACCCATGCAGCTCATAAATGGTTTTGTGCCCGACCGTCTTATCGGTCTGCGTGGATATGGTGAAGGTAACTTAAGTGTACGTGGCAAACTAAGTCAACCCATTGTGGATGGCGAGGTATACCTTGACTCTACTTATCTTTTTAGTGAACCCTATGGCGTGCAAATGCGATTTGCCGACGACCCCGTACGCATAGTAGGTAGCAAGTTGATGTTTGAAAACTTTGAAATGTTTGCCAACAACGATGCACCGCTCAATATATCTGGAAATTTGGATTTCTCTGACCTTAATAATATGATGCTCGATATTCGCATGCGGGCAGAAAACTTCAAGATAATAGATGCCAAAGAAAACCTGCGCTCTGAAGCTTACGGCAAGGCTTTCGTTAATTTCTTTGGTATGATGAATGGTCCGTTAGACAATCTGCGTATGAGAGGCAAGCTTGATGTACTGGGAAATACAGACATGACCTACGTAATGCGCGATGCCGAGCTAACCACCGACACACAACTTGGCGAGCTGGTACATTTTACCAATTTCCGTGATACTACAAAGACCGAGCCTGTTAACCGTCCCGCCATTCGCGGACTGGATATGCAGTTGACAATGTCGGTAGATGAGGGTGCCCACATTATGTGTATGCTCAACGCCGACCACTCTAACTACATATCTGTAATAGGTGGTGGAGACCTGCGTATGGCCTACAATCCTACCGACAACCTTACTCTTACTGGGCGTTATACACTCTATAGTGGAGAAATGAAATATTCGCTCCCCATCATCCCTCTCAAGACATTCGCTATACAAGACGGGAGTTACATCGAATTTACAGGCGACCCTATGAATCCTCAACTAAACATTACCGCTACAGAGAGCGTTAAGACTACCGTAAGCGAGGGAAACAGTAGTAGGGCCGTTGACTTCGACTGCGGTGTAAAACTCACGCAAACGCTCAATAATCTGGGATTAGAATTTATCATCGATGCTCCTAACGACATGACCATAAGCGATCAGCTCAAGACGCTCACTACCGAGGGGCGTAGCAAGGTGGCCGTTACCATGTTGGCTTCAGGAATGTATCTTACCGATGGTAATACCAGTCAGTTTACTATGAACAATGCCTTGTCGTCATTCCTTCAAAACGAAATAAACAATGTGGCAGGTAAAGCCATGCGCTCAATTGGCTTAGACCTTGGCATGAGTATCGACAATACCTTTACCAGCGAAGGAATGCATACCGATTACAACTTTAAATTCTCTAAGCGACTTTGGAACAATCGCCTAAGTGTAAATGTAGGCGGAAAAGTATCCAGCGGTTCTGAAATAGATATGCAACAGGGCGATAACAATATGTTCTTCAATAATGTAGAACTTGAATACCGCTTAGACCAAAACGCCAGCAAATACCTGCGTGTATTCTATGATAACAACAAGTACGACTGGTTAGAAGGAGCTTTGGGCGAATATGGAGTAGGCTTTGTATGGAAACGCAAACTGCAACATTTCCGTGATATATTCTCTATAGAAAAGAAGCAGACTATACCTGCCAATCCCGAACCTAAACAGTCTGAAGATAAACAAGCAGCCCAACCTACAAGTCAAAATGGCAATGAGAATGACAAAAAATAAGATTATAACCAGCGCTATTGCGCTTACTGCAATAGTCGTGATAGCTACCTCATGTTCGTCTACTAGTGCCTTGCCCGAAGGCGAACAACTCTTTACCGGACTCAAACCCATAGAATATACCAATTACGAACCATGCCAGCATGCCGAAGATACCAAGATAGAAATGGAGTCGGTGCTTGCATCGGCACCTAACGGGTCGCTCTTTGGAAGCAGTTACTACCGTTCGCCTTTTCAGTTCAAACTATGGATATGGAATGCCTTCTCGCAGAGCAAGTCGCCCTTGTCGCAATGGGTAACACGCACATTTGGTTCTAAGCCTAAACTGCTGAGCGAGGTAAATCCTGCTTTACGTGTATCGGTGGCAGAGAATCATCTAAAGATGTACGGCTACTTCAATAATCATGTCACCTCGCGCGAAATAACGAGTTCTAATCCCAAGAAGGCCAAGATAGCGTATACCGTAAATATGGGTCACCTTTGGCGCTACGATTCTATACAGTACATGGGGTTCCCACCTCATGCTGACAGTCTGTTACAAGCTTCTTCACAGCAAGCGCTTATAAGCCGTGGCAATCCCTTTAGCGTATCGTCGCTCGATCAGGAACGCCAACGCCTAAGTACGCTTCTGCGCACCCATGGATACTATTACTACCAGTCTGGTTATACCAGCTATCTTGCCGATACTATCAACAAGCCGGGGTTGGTAGACATCCGTTTACAACTGGCCGACAGTCTTTCGCCACAGGTAATGCGGCAATGGCATATAGGCAACATATCCATCGACTTTCGCCGTCAGTTTGGCGACGTACTCCACGATTCGCTCCACTTCCGTCACATTACCACTCGTTTTAATGGTCGTCGCCCGCCTGTGCGTGCCGGTATTATTTTGCGCGATTTGAAACTGCGCCACGGCCAGTTGTATAGTAGCGACGACGAAGCCCTATCGCTACAATCTATTCAGAATACGGGAATCTTCAGTTACAATAGCCTGAAATTTACTCCCCGCAACAACGATACGCTCGACCTGCAGCTCGATTTGGTGATTGATAAACCATACGATTTCTATATAGAGGCCAATGCCAAAGGCAAGACTACGGGGCGTATTGGGCCGGAGTTGGTAGCCGGATTGGTAAAGCGCAATGCCTTTCATGGTGGCGAACTCCTTGATATCAATATCCATGGTTCTTACGAAATACAGACAGGGCATAGCGCAGAGGGAAGTGAGAGTGGTATCAAGTCGTACGAATATGGTGGGGATATCTCGCTAACATTCCCCCGAATATTAACCCTGCGAAGTCTTTTTGCTCCCAACAAGGTAAAGATGCGCCGCATAGGCAAGTGGTATCGCTACGGTATACCCAGCACTGCGATCAAGGCTTCATCCAATGTTCTTAACCGTGGCGGTTATTTTAAGCGCCATGTTATTTCGGGCGAACTTACTTATTCGTTCCAAACATCGCCACAGTCGCGCCACCAGTTCAGCCCGCTCATTCTCTCTTACGAGTATATGCAACAGCAAACCCAAGCCTTTGCCGATCTCTTGGAGCGCAACCCCTATCTCAGTGTATCTATGCGCGACCAGTTTGTACCCAAGATGTCGTACACCTATACCTATAACAGCCCGTCTACTATGCGCCACCCCATAAGTTGGGAGATTACCGCCAGTGAGGCTGGTAATGTGCTGGCAGCCGGATACGCCATAGCAGGAGAGAAGTGGAGCGAGCGCAACAAGACTATGTTTAAAAATCCCTTTGCGCAATTTGTAAAACTGCAGACAGACTTTGTAAAGAAATGGCGCCTAAGCGACAAGTCGGCATTGCTAGGCCACGTCAATGCCGGAGCCATAGTTAGCTATGGCAATGCCGAAAGTGCTCCTTACTACGAGCAGTTCTATATAGGCGGAGCCAACAGTGTACGTGCTTTTAATGTACGCAGTATTGGTCCGGGCCGTTACCATCCTGACGATGCCAAGCTATCATATATCGAACAGACGGGCGACCTTAAAATTCTGGGTAACTTGGAATACCGCCCACAACTCTTTGGTTCACTCTATGGCGCCGTATTCATTGATGCCGGTAATGTATGGGCTCTGCGCGATAGCTCTAACCGACCAGGCAGTAAGTTCGAAGCCCGCAATCTATTCTCGCAGATGGCCTTGGGCACAGGTGTTGGTCTGCGTTACGATGTTGGCATATTTGTTTTGCGTGTAGATTGGGGAATAGGTCTGCATGTACCCTACGATACCGGCAAGAGCGGTTTCTACAATGTAAGCAGTTTTGCTGATGCACAGAGTTTACATCTTGCTGTAGGTTATCCTTTCTAATTTACTTTAGTTCAGTGATGATAAAAAATAACTTGGTACGATTTGTATCTATATTTATACTATATGTGCCTGTTTGTCCGGCTCATCTTTTTGATTGTTTTCGCCTCTTTCATCGGTCACATAGCCCGCTATGCTCCCTCTTCAAGAGATAAATACATCTCAAAAATATAAACCGCAAATTATACCAATTTATTTTTTCACCGTCACTCTGTCATACAGACCCAATAATAAAGGGGTGGAATTACAAGTTACCACCCCTTTATTGTATGGCTCCAATTTATATAGCCACCCCCATATACTTATTCAATAGCGCGTTTACAGTGCGTTATTCTGCTAATAATGTTTTCTTGATGGTCCGCGGCCGTCAGCTAGATTGCCCACGGCCGTGGGCCTATTGTACGGCGACCGTAAACCAATTAGCTTATGGCCGTGGGCAGTATATCAAACATTTACACGAGGGTTGTTTTGACTATTTATAAATGCCGGAACTTTGCCTATGGTGTTACTATTTCAAATAACCTTTTGCCCAGTTGCCAATTTCTTTTTCCGCCATACCGTTGAGCAGTTTTCCGGCTTCCCATTTTACGTCGGGGTAAGCCTTCTTGAAGACTCTTTCTGAGTTCTTGATGCCGCTGCCGCCGGAAGTCATGAACATTACGACTCGCTTGCCTTTCAGCTGGTAGGTGTCCATAAACGTGTTGATGATGCGCGGCGCACCGTTCCACCAGTTGGGGAAACCGAGGAAAACGAGGTCGTAGCCGTCGAGCGACTCCTTGCTCTTCTCGAATGCAGGGCGCGCCTGCGGGTTGTCGTTCTCTCGGCAGCAGCGTGAAGTCTTCTCTGTCCAGTCGAGGTCGGCAGAGGAATAAGCCTCTGTAGGCTTTATCTCAAAGAGTTCCCCACCCGTGGCATTGGCCACCTTCTCTGCGGCAGCCTTTGTAGTGCCTGTGGCTGAGAAGTAAGCTACAAGTACCTTTGGGGCTGCCTTTTGGTTGGAAACTGCGGCTTCTGAAGTAGAAGTCTTATTGCCGCAAGCCATCAGTGTGCTTACTGTAGCGGCCGATACTGCGATAAGTGTCACAATTCTTTTCATAATAGTCTGTTTTATTAGTTTCTTACACTTTGTATCTCATCCAGACGGTATCGCCCATGCGCTCTACCGATTGCAGTTGGAGTAGGGTGGCAGGGCGGTTAGGCTCATCTATGCCGTCGAATACGGCTGCCATGCCCTTGCGACCGTCGATGCCGGGGCCTATCATCACGCTCACCTCATCCAAGAGTCCATCGGCAAGGAAGGCTCCGTTGATATGCCCGCCACCAACGAGGGCGATGCGCTCCACGCCAAACTCCGTGTTCAGTATGTCCACGGCCTTCTCCAAGTCTATACGCTTTTTTCCGACGGCTATCCATGAAATGCCTTGTTTGTCGAGCGTATCAAAGTATTCCTTCGGACAATCCTCGCAAGCAATGATGAGCAGCGGCTGACCATGCTGCTCATTGCTTGGCCAACGTAGTTTGCCGTGCGTGTCAATGGCTACATCATAGCCGGGCTTGCCATCGGCAGCCCTGTGGAAGGCAGTGCGTCCGATAGGTTCGGGCGATGTAGCGACAAAAGGCTCAGGCAGAGCAAAGTGTATCTGCTTGGTTACCCGTCCCTCAATGGTCGTGGGACAATCGAGTTGCTCCAATGCGTCATAGTAAGCAT
>CAVKSZ010000010.1:0-50349 GCA_963659135.1 Bulleidia sp.
GAAACATCAACTGGCAGTGGACAATATCGCATAAGCTTTGACGAAGGCAGTTACTATATGGTGGCTACATCGGTTGACGGTACTACTGCCGGTGCCGACGAGAACCATCGGATATGTATTATGGCGCAGAGTGACATAGCAAACGTAACCGACAACTCGGATGTATGGATTTTGGTTACTCAAAAAGAATGCCAAGAAAAGCTTGTGACTGCTGCAGTACAATCTAAGACTACCTTTGAAAATCAGTATGCGCCGTGTACCTATCTGGTAAAGGATTATAGCTTTAGCCGTAACCATATAGACGTAGGGGCGTGGCTAGGCGCACTACACAGATGGTGAATAGCCAGGGCGAAATGAGCGTGCCATCGTCTACCAATCTTCCTTCGGTAAATTATTATATAGGTAATGGTTACGAGGTAAACGATAGCAACCAAGCTACTTACGGTGGACAGTGAACCGCCAATATATTCGGTAACGGAACCCTAAAGCAGACCATTAGCGATATTGCCACCATAGGTTGGTATAAAGTTACGGTTAACGTAGGCACCAACTCTACCGCTGCAGCAGTTAAACTATTTGCGCAAGTAGACAACGAAACTACAGGGGCTGGCTATGCCGAAGCACAGACTACCCAAACCATATTGGCAGAAACTACCAGTTTTACTGAAGCAGAAAGCTTGGTTAACGAGGTATCGAACCAGATTAGTGTAAAAGTATTTGTAGGCAAAGACGCTGATGGAAACATCAAGCCCCTTACCTTTGGTGTTACCGTAGCCGATGGCGAGGACTACGCTTGGACTTGCATAGACAACGTTACGCTAACCTATCTAGGTGCTCTGCGCAACAAGGTAATCCTTGACGAAGACAATACCGATATAGATAACATGAACGCGCAGAACGATGATGTGGCTAAGAGCGGCCAGTCTACCATGTTCCTGCACCGTACATTCAATGCAGGCAAATGGAACTCTTTAGTATTGCCTTTCGCTATCAGTGCCGATGTAGTACAACAGGTGTTCGGAGAAGGTACAAAGATATCTAAACTGGTAGGTGCTACAGACGAGGAACATCCTAACTGGATAAACTTTACCGACTGTACATCCAGCGGTATCGAGGCTGGTAAACTATATGTAATCAAGCCTATTAAGGTAGACTATAATAGCACCGGTGGCGATATTACAAGTTCGGCCAGCGAAGGCATCACCCTTACCGCAGGTACATATTACGTCCTTGATGGAACTTATGGTCAGGACAAAGACTATGAGGAGAACGTAACGGGCAACCAAGGCAGTGAGGTGTATAATACCGATGGCCTGGTAACCTTTATGGGTACTTATGTAAAGAAAGAAAATGTAATTCCTATTCACTCATACTACCTGAGTGGCAATAAATGGAAGTACAACACCACTAAGACCAGCCATGCCAAAGGATTCCGCGGCTGGTTGCAGACTTCGTCAAGTTCGGCCGAAAAGACTAAGTTCGCCGTGGCTATCAATGGAGTTTCGGCTATGGACGATAGCACAACGGGTATAGATAGCAGCGTGGTAACAGGAGAAAACCTATATAA
Source organism: Bulleidia sp. (assembly GCA_963659135.1). Classification (GTDB taxonomy): domain Bacteria; phylum Bacteroidota; class Bacteroidia; order Bacteroidales; family Bacteroidaceae; genus Prevotella. The sequence goes on from CAVKSZ010000010.1 coordinate 1,568, forward strand.
TGTGTACGATTTGAGTGGCCGCCAGATTAAGCGTAATGCTAAGAACATTGACGACTTGACTTCTGGTTGCTACATAGTGAATGGTAAAAAGACAATAATAAAATAATAGGAAGATATAACTATGAAGAAAGAATATACAAAACCCGCCACCATTCTTGTTAAAGTTAATATGAGTGCAACCTTGCTTGCAGGTTCTGGGGTGATTAATAATGGTGACGATAAAGATAAAATAGATAATGCAGATGGTGGGGATTGGGCTGACTAAGGAAAGCAATTCTGCCTATACCCATTAGTGACATATCGCTAAAAACAATATCCCCCGAATGTGTAAATGCACATTCGGGGGATATTTCTTATAAGTACTATACTATCTTGATAGTAAGAGTGGTATTCTTAATAGTAAAAGGCTCACGGGGATTAGTTGATTCGCATCACCTCTTGTATTCCATTTATCTTCTTGAGTCGTTCCATAATGAGTTTTACATCACTACGGTCGTGAACTCGTAACTCTATGGCGCCATCAAATATGCCGTCATCGGCAGTTATGGTTACCTTGTGAATGTTTATATCCAGTTCGTTGGTAATAATCTTGGCTACATCCAGTACCATACCCTTGCGGTCGATACCCTTAATCTCAATTGTAGCATCAAAGAACATTATTCGGTGCATGTCCCATTTGGCATCGAGAATGCGGTTTCCGAAACTGGTCTTCAGCTTGCTGGCAACAGCGCAGTTGCGCTTGTGTATCTCTATGTGGTTTTTATTGTCTATATATCCCAATATATCGTCGCCGGGAATGGGGTGACAGCAATTGCGGAAATAATATTTACTAATATGTTCTTCGTTAATAACACATGGTTTTTTCTTGTTGAAACCCTCTTTTACCGTTACAGGCTCAGTACTCTGCTCGGTCTTCTTCTTTTTCTTATCAAGACTTAGGAAAGGTACATACTTGCGCCAACTTGATGTGGAAGATGTCTTTTTCTCTTTCTCATTTAGCTTGTTTATATCTTTATCACCCAATAAGATTGCGCGCTCTCCGATAGCTAGAAACAAGTCGTCGTGTTTCTGCATATCGTGGTATTCGCAGAGTTTGTCAAGATTAGCGGTAGTAAGTTCTAGCCCGTTATCTTTTATCCATGTAGTAAGAATCTCCTCACCTTTCTTCTGTATTTCACGGTTCTCACGGCGCAGCATGGCTTGTATTTTTCCTTTGGCCTTGGCTGTAGAAACAAAGTTTATCCATGACGCCTGCACGTGCTGTGCTTTGGAAGAGAGTATCTCTACTTGGTCGCCACTTTGTAGTTTGTGGCTCAGGGGTACCAGTTTATGGTTTACCTTGGCACCGATACAATGGCTTCCTAAGAAGGTGTGTATTTGGAAGGCAAAGTCAAGTGCCGTACAACCTGCTGGCATGGTCTTAATCTCGCCTTTCGGTGTAAATACGAATATTTCTGATGCAAAGAGATTAAGCTTGATGGCATCCAAAAAGTCCATAGCGTCTGGTTGTGGGTCGTCAAGAATCTCCTTGATAGTGTGTAGCCAGTTGTTCAGTTCGCCTTCATCCTCCTGTATATCGTTTCCTTGGTTAGAATTTCCCTCCTTGTATTTCCAATGGGCGGCAAAGCCTTGCTCGGCTATTTCGTTCATACGGTCTGAGCGTATCTGAACTTCTATCCAGCGTCCCTGCTTGCTCATTAGAGTTACGTGCAGAGCCTGATAGCCGTTGGCTTTGGGGTGGTTGAGCCAGTCACGTAGACGGTCGGGGTGCGATTTATATATTTGGCTTATTGCCACGTATATCTTGAAGCACTCGTTGATTTCGTCTTCTCTTACCTTAGGTGTGAATATAATTCGGGCAGCTAGCAAGTCGTATATCTCTTCAAAGGTAACATGCTTGGTCTGCATCTTGCTCCATATAGAGAACGGACTCTTTACACGGGCTATTATATCGTATTTCACCCCAGCAGCATCCAGTGCTTGGCGAATGGGTGCGGTAAACTCGGCAAAAAGCTTATCGCGATCTTCTTTGGTGAAATTAAGTTTATTGGTAATATTAGCGTATTCTTCAGGATGTTCGAATTTGAAGCTAAGGTTCTCCAATTCGGTTTTTATTTTGTTCAGCCCCAGCCTATTGGCAAGTGGTGCATAGATGTATAGCGTTTCACCGGCTATCTTGTATTGCTTGTTGGCTGGTTGCGATTCCAGGGTTCGCATGTTATGCAGACGGTCGCATATCTTAATAAGAATCACCCGTATGTCATCACTCATGGTGAGCAGTAGCTTCTTGAAATTTTCTGCTTGAGCAGAGGCATGTTCGCCAAAGATGCCACCGCTTATTTTAGTCAGTCCGTCTACTATCTGGGCAATCTTTGTTCCAAAGATATTCTCTATGTCCTCTACGGTATAGTCGGTGTCTTCTACCACATCGTGCAACAGAGCTGCGCTTATACTGGTAGACCCTAGTCCCATTTCTTCGCAAGCTATCTGCGCAACGGCTATTGGATGTAAGATATATGGTTCGCCCGATAGTCTTTTTACGCCTTTGTGTGCTTGTCGGGCAAAGTTGAAAGCCTTGTTGATAATATCTATCTTCTTGCGATGACGCGAGGCAAGATAGGTGTCTTTAAGGTGCTGGAAGGCATTGTCTACCATCTGATCGTCCAGCTCTTCTTTGGTTTTAGGTAACTGACTTTCCATATCCAAATATTTTAGAGGTGACAAATATTTATTTTACCCTGATTTTCTTTCCGGCTCTAATGCTACTACCGCTTATCTTGTTTAGTTTTCTCAGTTTGGCTACGGTGGTGTGGTGTCGCTCGGCTATATCAGACAGTGTGTCGCCATTTTTGATAGTCACGCTTTTTCCGCCTCGGCTACTCTTTCGGCTGTTTTTCTTTCGGTTTTTGCTTTTTGTAGGTTTGGTGTATGTGGGTGTTTCATCGTTTATCTGTACTTCTTCACGCTTGGCCAACAACTCCTGGCTATTGTATGCGTATATAGAGTCTTCTTTATCGATAAACTGCGTAATTAGATGAGAAGGAAGTTTTAGAGAAGATGGTTGTGAACTACCGTTGACAATATTGCGACGGTATTGAGGATTTAGTTCTTGTATCTGGCTGATATCCATATTGAGTACCTTGGCAATCTGCTCAAAGTGTACATCGCGATTAACCATTACCGTATCGCTTTTACCCGGTAAATCTGTTTCCATCGGACATATATTGTGTTCGCAATAGTATGTCATAATGTAGTTGGCAGCAATAAAAGCGGGCACATAACCTCTTGTTTCTTTAGGCAGATAAGGGTATATCTCCCAATAGTCTACTTTTCCTTTTGCGCGATGAATTGCTTTGTTTATCTTTTCGGGACCAGCGTTGTATGCGGCAATTACCAAATTCCAGTTACCAAATATCTTGTAAAGATCGCTTAGATAGTGAGCCGCAGCATACGATGCCTTTACTGGGTCGCGACGTTCGTCAACTAGCGAGTTTATCTCCAGTCCGTAGCTTTTACCCGTTTTGAGCATAAACTGCCACAGGCCGGTAGCACCAACTCTCGATACAGCTTTCGGGTTTAGTGCCGATTCTATTACGGGCAGATATTTTAGTTCTAATGGTAATCCGTAGGTTTCCAGTGCTTGTTCAAAAATAGGCATATAGAAATTTTGAGCACCCAGCATATAGCTTACCGAACGACGCAGACGGTTGCTATAGCGGTCAATAAATTTTTGTACCACTTCGTTGTAGGGCATTTCTATCACTGCCGGAATGCGTTTTAATCGGTCTATATACTCTTCTTTTGTGTATATAGGGTTAACATTGGGCATATTGCAGTCAGTAGAAGGCTTCATATAAGTCTTCGCATTATACTGATGCAACAGACTGTCCATTTCTGTTATCATTCCTTCGGGCAGTTCTATTACTTCCTCTTTGCCCTTGTCGTTTACGGTTATTTCTGTCTCTATGTTTTGGGCTTGCGTATTGTTCCATCCGCACAGAGCCAAAACGGTGAGAAATGTATATATCTTCTTCATTATATTTTATATGGGTATCCTTACTTTTTAGTTTATATTGTCTGCTCTCAGAATATAAGCGAGCATTGCAGACCTATTGCCGATGAGTTTACGGGATTGTAACTTGCCCATTCTCTCTTTTCTTTGATTACCGCTGGGCTAACTTTCATGCTTAGGTCTTTTGATATGTCAAATTCAGACAGTGATGCGTCTACATAGGCATCAACTACCGATATCAGATATACACCAACCATAGCAAATACGCTCATATCGCGCCATTTGCGATATCTGTCTTTGCGGTTTTTAAACAACTTTTGGTAATACTCCTTGTTACTGCTATCTATCTGGTTGCCTAAGTATAGAAACTTGTTGTAACTTTGGGTATTTGGGTCGTCGTCCATCAAGTCCATATAGGCTTGCGAGTAGTCTTTATACATCATGTTATTCCATCGCAGGGCATATGCACAACCTACGAATCCTCCATAGATAATGGGCAGCTTCCAGTATTTACGATTGTATATCTGACCAGCACCTGGCAATACCAATGACAGCCATAAGGCCCGTTTGGTTTCGGGGCGCCATGTATTCCAGTCTTTCTTCTTTTTTATAGATAGTGTATCTTGTATTATGGTTGCGGTTGTGTCAGCCAATACAACTTGCTGAATGGTTAGTCCCTCCTCTTTCGGTTCTGCTTTAGAGGTGAGCAGCAACGAGTCTGTCACCGTTTTCAGTGTATCTTTTTTCAGTGGAACGGGATTAGAGCCCCAATCCGTTTTCGTTTTTTGTGCCGAAACGGAAAGAGGCATTGCCATGACCATGCAAGCCACCAGTATTGCAAGATATGACCAGTAGTGTAACTTCACGTGGGTTAGCCTTTCAGTTTGTCGAACAATAGGAGTATACGTTCCAGTTCGTTCTCATTGGCAAAGGGTATACTAATTTTACCCTTTCCCTTGGCGGTGCAGGTCATCTGTACTTTGGTAGAGAACATTCCAGAAAGTTGTTTCGACAGCGTGCCCATCTTATCGTTGAGCTCACTTTTCTGTGTGTTGCCTTGAGCATTATCCAATAGCTCGTCGTTTTTAAGGCGTTTTACTATCTCTTCTACCTTGCGTACCGAGTAGCCGTTCTTTACAATATCCTTGAATAGTTTTATCTGTTGTGTGGGCGAGTCGAGCGATAACAGTGCCCGTGCGTGCCCCATATCAAGTTCTTTCTTCTGGAGCGACATCTGTACTTGTGCGGGCAACTTGAGCAGACGCAGATAGTTGGTTATAGCCGTACGACTTTTCCCCACTCTCTCACTAATGCGCTCTTGCGTCATGCCGCTACCCTCCAGCAGATGTTCGTAGGCCAAAGCTATTTCTATGGCGTTAAGGTCTTGACGCTGTAGGTTCTCTACCAGCGCCAACTCCATTACGTTCTCATCGTTTACAGTACGTATGTATGCCGGAATGGTTTCCAAACCAGCCAACTGTGAAGCGCGCCAACGACGTTCGCCAGCTATTATTTGATACCTATCGTCAGCTACTTGTCGCAGTGTGATGGGCTGAATTATGCCCAGTTCCCGTATGCTTGTGGCCAATTCTTCTAGCGCATCCTGATCAAACTCATGTCTAGGCTGATTGGAATTTGGTTCAATCTGACTTATGGCAATCTCATTGATTGTCGACGAACCGCTTGTCTTTACATCATCGGTAGAGATAAGGGCGTCAAGTCCGCGACCCAGAGCTGCACCTTTTCCTGATATATTGAATTTCTTGTGTGGAGGCATAATTATCTTGCTTGCTTGTTTAAGGGTGTAACTTTTACCGTAAGTTACATATTCTTTTCTATGATTTCCTTAGCCAAATTCAGGTGGTTCTTGGCACCAGTTGAATCGGCATCATACAGAATTACGGGCAGGCCGTGACTTGGGCTTTCGCTCAGTTTTACATTACGCTGAATAACGGTTCTAAATACCAATTCCTGGAAATGACGCTTCACCTCATCGTATATTTGGTTGGCCAAGCGCAGACGACTGTCGTACATAGTGAGCAAGAAGCCCTCTATCTCTAATCCTGGGTTCAGCTTACTCTTGATTATCTTGATAGTATTGAGCAACTTGCTTATTCCTTCCAATGCAAAATACTCGCATTGAACTGGAATTATAACCGAGTCAGCAGCAGTAAGACTGTTTACGGTAATCAGGCCCAACGATGGAGCACAGTCTATCAGTATATAGTCGTACTCTTCGCGCATCGGGGCAAGCAGTTCTTTCATCATCTTCTCGCGATTGTTCTTAATCTTCAGCATCTCTACCTCGGCACCTACTAGATCTATATGACTGGGTATAATGTCCAGTCCTGTAATATCGGTGGTATAGATAGCCTCTCTTACGTCGGTATGGTCTATTATACATTCGTAGAGCGAACATTCTACCTCTTTGATATCCACGCCAAGACCGCTCGAAGCGTTAGCCTGAGGGTCTGCGTCTACTACCAGCACGGTTTTCTCTAATGTTGCCAACGAGGCTGCCAAATTAATAGTGGTAGTGGTTTTACCCACACCGCCTTTTTGGTTAGCCACAGCTATTATTTTTCCCATTTCCCAAGTTAATCTAACAATTATTTAGATTGCAAAGATACATATTTTATACGATATAGTCGTATTCTTACACCTTTTTTCGTACTTTTGCGCTGAAAAATAATGATTAATAATGAGAATTAATAAACCTTTAATATTGATATCTAACGACGACGGTTACGATGCCGTAGGTATACGGTCACTTGTAGACATGATTGCCGATATGGGTCAGATTATTGTCTGTGCCCCCGATTCAGCGCGATCGGGTTTTTCGCGTGCATTCTCGGCTTCAGTTCCCTTGCGATTGCACCGCAGGCCGGATATAGACAACGTACCCGTATGGTCGTGCAACGGAACGCCCGTAGACTGTGTAAAACTGGCTGTAGATCAGCTCTGCGATGGTCGTCGTCCCGACCTTGTGCTTAGTGGTATTAACCACGGCGACAATTCTACCGTAAACAATCATTATTCGGGTACGGTTGGCGTGGCTGTAGAGGGCTGTCTTAAGGGCATTCCGTCGGTTGCTTTTTCTAATTGCGACTACAATCCGCAGTCAGACCAAAGCCATCTAACCCACTATGTACGCCGAGTGGTAGAGCGAGTGCTACAAGAGGGCTTGCCAAAGGGTATTTTTTTGAATGTAAACTTCCCCGACAGTAAGACTTTCGAGGGTATTCGTGCCTGCCGTATGACTTTTGGTGAGTGGGTTAACGAGGTTGTACCCTGTAAGCACCCCGCTGGTTATCCTTATTACTGGATGGCTGGCTATTTTCAGAATGCTGAGCCCTGTTCAGAAGATACCGATCAGTGGGCACTCTCTCACGGCTATGTAGCCATTACTCCTACCACTGTCGACGTTACGGCGTATAGTATGATAGAAACGGTTAACTCCTGGCAGTTATGAAGTATTATCTTATAGTAGGCGAAGCCAGTGGCGACCTGCATGCCAGTCATCTTATGCGGTCGCTCAGACAGTACGACAGCGAGGCTGAATTCCGCTTCTTTGGTGGCGACTTGATGGCCGCCGTTGGAGGTACTCGTGTGCGCCATTATCGTGAGCTGGCGTATATGGGATTTGTACCAGTACTTATGCATCTGCCCACTATATTCCGCAATATGGCCATGTGTAAGCGCGATATTGTAACATGGCAACCTCATGTGGTTATCCTTGTTGATTATCCGGGCTTCAACCTAGATATTGCCAAGTATCTGCACCGCCATACCCACATACCTGCGTATTATTACATTTCGCCCAAAATATGGGCATGGAAAGAGTGGCGCATACGCAACATAAAACGCGATATTAGCGAACTATTCTCTATTCTTCCTTTCGAGGTGCCTTTCTTTGAGCAGCGTCATCACTATCCTATCCACTATGTGGGTAATCCTACTGCTTCTGAAGTGCGCACTTTCCGTGCTTCGTATACCGAGAGCCGGCAGGAATTTGGCCAGCGCCACAACCTTGACTCTCGCCAAATAATAGCCCTACTTGCCGGCAGTCGGAAACAGGAGATTAAGGATAATCTTCCTATGATGATAACCGCTGTAAAGCAACTTCTTGAGCAACTACAGCTTACCCAGCAATACCAATTGGTAGTGGCTGGCGCACCGGCTATAGACGATGCTTACTACGCACAGTTTATTACCCATAGCGATGTAGCTCTTGTGCGCAATCAGACTTACGCCCTGCTTTCTCACTCTACTGCAGCTTTGGTTACAAGTGGTACAGCTACCCTTGAGACGGCACTCTTTGGTATACCCCAAGTAGTGTGCTATAAGACTCCTGTGCCACGTCTTATCCGCTTTGCTTTCAACCATATCATCCGTGTACGATATATCAGCTTGGTTAATCTTATTGCCAATCGCGAGGTGGTACCCGAACTCTTGGCCGACCGTTTCACTTTGGCCGATATTATGCACCATCTTGGGCGTATCCTCCCTGGTGGCGCTGGACTTGACGACATGAAACGTGGTTATGCAGAAGTAGTAGCTCTATTGGGCAACGATGAGGCTCCCGATAATGCAGCCCGCATTATGATAGAGAAACTAAAGGCCTGCAATAAGACAGACTAATATACTTTTTAGGGTGGTTCTAATAATTGGCTTTGGCAGATTTCGATGTTATTTTTAAGAACAAATTGTAAGTGAACGAAGAAGTAATGCGGGCATTGCAACTGAGAGAACTTGCAATTTGAACTAAAAAGAAACTGAAAGATACAGCCCATAATAAGGAATAAACTTACGGTGGTAATTTTTAAACCACCCTTTAACCATAGCCAATCAAGCCGTATGGCCGAGCGTAATGGCTCACCATACGGCTTGATTGGTGTTATAGACATAGAGCACTATTCTATTGTTATAAACGCTGGTTCGCCAGCCTTGCGTCCGTCTATTATCTTCATCAGTCTGTGTAGGGCTATACGCGAGTTCAATACCATACCTTTCTTCAGGTTTTGCCCTACCAGTATACACCCCTCAGTATCGTCAGCAGTGTTTCCGCTATGTATGCGAATACCGCTGAATTTAGGTACGCCTAGCAATAGCGGTAACCATTTATTGAACTTGGACGATAGGGTTACCACTACAGCGTAACGCCCTTCGGGTATAGCCGTTTTACCTATTAGTTTACGAGCCCCTCCTGCCAGATTGCGCCATGTAGGCTCTAGAGTGTCGCATACGTATACACCGTCTATCTCCATCCGGCCTATGGTGTATCCTTTCTGCCGGGCCATTCGTGTTAGCTTTATTTCCATATTATCCTGTTAGTTATTTTGATTAGACGATGCAAAGGTATACATTTGTTTTGATGTCATGACTGATATAGACGAAATGAAATGTTACATATCTGTAACAAGTATGATTCTTAAGGTGTACGCTATGTTACTTGTGTTTGTCTACCAGCTGACTAATGGTTTTTCTTAGCTCGGGATTATCGATCAGGGCGCGATTGATAGACGACCGCATGTCTTTCCCGTTTATGGTCAGCATGCGCCCATATTCAGCCTGACTTACAGTGGGGCTATATACACCCAAATCTATAAGTCGGCCTATCACCTGGCAGATAAAACGGGCATTAAAGGGTATGTCTTTCACTCCGTTGAGTCGGGTTATACGTATGCCGTATTGCTCTATTATGGTGTGCCATAGAGTTGCAGTTTTATCTTGCCATACGGGAGTGATATAGCTGTTTATCCGGCTAATATATTCGGTAGCTGCGCTTAGGGCATCTTGCTCTATGCCGTTGCTTATGGTGGCGGTTGTAGCATGGTTAAGCAATATTTCTGCACAGATAAATCGGCGCAACGCTCGTTGCGGTATATGCAGATAGTAAGCACGTGATACAAAATCGGCTATTGATAGATTGTACTCGCTGTGCAGACTACCGGGCATAGCCATGAGGGCTTGCTCTAATTCGCTTCGCCCTATTGTACCGCAGCGGTTTATCATCTCGCTTACAGCACTGCTTTTGGCGTAATGCTGGGTAAGGTATCGGGATATATCTGTGCATACTTCGTTGTTGCCCATAGCGGTTATGGCTGCATCCATACGTTTTCCGTATAGGCGGAGTTCATTGTCGTCGCTATGCAGTAACATTTGGGTTATCTCTCTGCGCATATCTGTTGCCTCTGCACTTATATCGTAACGCATTGTTGTTAGATAGCGTTCTATATCCGGGCATAGCGTGTCAGTAGCAGTGCTTTTACAACTTAGTTGAGTAAGCAGATGGCGTTGCAGCATGTGCAGGCGCAATTCCTCGTCACTCAGTCGTGCCACGGGTATATAGCTCCATTCGCTATTCCACGCTTCAAAGCCCATATCCTTAACATTGGGCCTATCTTCAATGGTTTTATCTACCTCTATCTGTGCAGTGCAGCGATAATCTATAGCGTCTACACCGGTAATATACCCGTATAGCAGTCCGTACGGGGTTGTGTCTATATAGCTGCCTATGCGGTGACACTCGTCGTTGGCCACATAGGCTACCACCTCGCTGTCTATACATGCCACAGCGGCATCGCTATTGCGGCGGTTTTCTGTGTCGCGCATCAGTATAACTTGCCTACCTTGCGCTTGGGCAATACGGCTACTTAGTGTCATCCCGCGCCATGCGTGATAACGAAAACCTACAAGGGTACAATGGATTTGGTTCATGTAAGAATGATAAATTTAATTGTGGTTAGATGTTTGATAATAGGTGTATTCGCTACACCTTTATTTTTATTAAGCCCTCTCTCTTGGGCTTTGCTCTTTGTATGATGCAAAGGTATTGTAATATCGGCTATCTCACAAATATATTGACGAAAATTATCAAAAATGGAGGGGCTAAATGAACTTTGAAACGTTTCCAACTTGATGTTTCATTAATCCGAGCTGCAAGCCCAAAACCTCTAAGCCCTAAGCCCAAGGCAGCGCACTGGGGATATTTAGTCTACAAACAATGCGCACTGTAAGTGCAAAAGCTTTAATAATCAGCTTAGTATATTTAGGTTTTCTCCAAGTTTTGAATAGTTACCTAAAGAGTACAGGGACACGATAATTTACCCTAACGCATTTTCCATTCTGTTTCCCAGGAATCCATTTAGGCATTGACTTAACCACGCGCACAGCCTCTTTGTCTAGTAAGGGATCTACGCCTCTCAAAACGTGAACATTAGAAACATAGCCATCTTTCTCAATCACGAACTGAACCGTCACACGTCTCCCTATGCCATTTTCACGTGCTGCTACGGGATATTCCAAGTTCTCAGAAATAAACTTCATCAAAGCAGAAGGACCATTGGGGAACATTGGCTGCTGTTCTACGATATCATAAACTTTATCGGTACCAACACTAACAAGCTTATCTGTATCTACATCACGCATTTCTGCGTCCATTGGCAATACGGCAAACACATAAACATAATTTGTGAGATACCTATTCTTTATCCCTAAATCATCAAATCTAACAACTAAAGGTTGCACATTCTTAAAAGAGATTCTTGCGGTATCTGCATTTACAAAAAAATTACTATTGACATGGCCATCACCTCTACTACCTTCAATCCAATAAGGCACCCTATTTACCAACACTGTTGTTGGACATATAGCATTTTGCACATAAACAAAGTTGCCAAATCGCAGCATAGGTTTCTCCGTTTGATAATCCTTATTACAGAGAAAATCTTTTTTAAAATCAGGAGCTTCCGCTATAGGCACAGATACATGTACAGTATCTTTTATTCCTTTAAAATTACATGTTATTGGAAAATATTCTTTGTCTGCATTATACTTTTCCAAATTCATTTGCCAATAATGACCTATCCTTTCTCGAATTGCATTATAGCACATAGAATCAAACACAAGCTTGGAATAATGCTGTAAGCGTTGTTCGTAAGCTGTAGTCTTCTCAAATTCTTTAATTTCATTCCATTCACAAAAACTCTGCTTTACTTTTTGCATCACGTTTCCCTTATCTGTCCTATCAAACCAGACTTCTCGTTCTTTAGCTTTGTCAGCGTCTTCTGCCACCATTTGTCCCATTTTCCTCATTTGAGACTTTCTTGTTTGAGCATTGCCTGCTATCATAAATAGCAAAGCTAAGATAAGCAAAATAACATGTTTCATATACTATGATGGAATTAATTAATGTATATGCTTCAAGAGGTTTAGATGTTATCACATAAAACCCATTATCAAAAAGTAATCGATAGTCAACACCCTAACTTGGGCTATTTATTAATGTTACACCATTCCCCCAAGCTGGCGCTTGAGTTCTTGCAACTGGTCGCGTACCGCCATAAGTGTTTCCAGCACCTCGCTGCTACGGTCGGCTCCCTTACGGTTTTGGTTAAGCATCTTACGCGCAGCTGCCAACTTAAAGCCACGAACCTTAACCAAGCTGTATATAGTCTTGAGCAGTTCTACATCTTCTGCCGTGTACTGGCGCACCTTGTTAAGCGCCTGAGTTTTGGGCTTGAGCTGTGGAAACTCTTTCTCCCAATATCTCAACGTACTCTCGTTGACACCCAACTGCTGAGCCACCTCCTTAATAGAGTAATACAACTTTAGTTCCTTGTCTTTTTTCAGCATCTTGTTTGTAGCTTTTTAACCATTTCCTTGCAAAAATACGCAAAAACTTGGTAACTTTGCAAATGTTTTCGAAAAATGTTGAAAATTAAGGGTAGTTCTAAAAAAAGCCTGCCCATAATAATGAATAAACTTACGGTGACAATTTACAGAACCACCCTTAAGCATAATAATAAGAAAAGATAAAGATGATGACAGCAAAAGAGATCCGCGACTCGTACAAAAAATTCTTTGAGTCTAAAGGACACGTTATCGTTCCGTCGGCCCCTATGGTTATCAAGGACGACCCTACGCTGATGTTTACCAATGCTGGTATGAACCAGTGGAAAGATATTATCCTGGGCACCAAGTCGCCCGATCCACGCCGCCGGGCCGACACCCAGAAGTGTCTGCGTGTAAGCGGTAAGCACAACGACCTGGAAGAAGTAGGCCACGATACCTATCACCACACCATGTTCGAAATGCTGGGCAACTGGAGCTTTGGCGACTACTTCAAAGAAGGCGCTATCGACTATGCATGGGAATACTTAGTAGACGTATTACACCTTGACCCCAAGGACCTCTATGTTACTGTATTCGAAGGGTCTGAAGAGGAGAATATTCCTCGCGACGACGAAGCTGCCAAATACTGGCTCAAGCACGTTCCTGCCGACCATATTATAAATGGTAACAAGCACGACAACTTCTGGGAGATGGGCGACACGGGTCCCTGTGGTCCCTGTAGCGAGATTCACGTAGACTCGCGCCCCGCCGACCAGCGTGGCGATATTCCTGGTCGCGATCTGGTAAACAAAGACGACCCACAGGTAATCGAAATTTGGAACATCGTGTTTATGCAGTTCAACCGCAAGGCCGACGGTTCGCTCGAGCCGCTGTCAATGAATGTTATTGACACTGGTATGGGTTTCGAACGCCTGGTACGTATGCTGCAGGGCAAGCACTCTAATTATGATACCGACATCTTCCAGCCCATTATCAAGGAAGAAGAGCATATTACCGGCATGAAGTACGGCGAGAACGAAGATACCGACGTAGCCATGCGCGTAGTGGCCGACCACCTTAGAGCTGTAGCCTTCTCTATAGCCGACGGACAGTTGCCATCTAACGCCAAGGCCGGATACGTTATCCGCCGAATACTGCGCCGCGCTATACGCTACGCCTACACCTTCTTAGGCCAGAAAGAGGCTTTCATTTACAAGCTTCTGCCTGTGCTGATACAAGAAATGGGCGACGCATTCCCCGAGTTGCCTGCTCAGCGCGAACTGATAGGTCGCGTAATGAAAGAAGAGGAAGACTCTTTCCTGCGCACACTGGAGAAGGGTATCAATATGCTGCAAAACGCTATGGACGCACTGAAAGCCGAGGGCAAAACCCAATTAGATGGTGTTCAGGCTTTCCGTCTCTTCGATACATATGGTTTCCCTCTAGACCTTACCCAACTCATCTGCCGCGAAAACGGTTTTACAGTAGACGAACAGCAGTTTGATGCCGAAATGCAAAAGCAGAAAGAGCGTGCCCGTAACGCTGCTGCCGTTGAGAATGGCGACTGGGTAGAAGTGGCCGAAGGCAACCAGCAGTTTGTAGGTTACGACTATACCGAATACGAGTGCCGCATACTGCGTTACCGCAAAGTTACACAAAAGAAGAATTCGTTCTACGAACTGGTATTAGACTATACTCCTTTCTATGGCGAAATGGGTGGACAGGTTGGCGATACCGGTGTACTGGTTAACGAAGACGAAACCATAGAGATTACCGACACCAAGCGCGAGAACAACCAGTCTATACATATTACCAAAACTCTACCCAAGAACATCAACGCCCAGTTTATGGCTTGCGTAGACACCGACAAGCGGGCTGGTAGTGCTGCCAACCATACCGCTACCCACTTGCTAGACTATGCCCTCAAGCAGATATTGGGCGACCACGTAGAGCAGAAGGGTTCGTATGTAAGCGACAACACACTGCGTTTCGACTTCTCTCACTTCCAGAAAGTTACCGACGAAGAGCTGCGCCAGGTAGAGCGCATGGTTAACGATATGATTCGCCAAGACCTACCACTGGATGAGCACCGCGATACACCGATAGAAGAAGCCAAAGAACTGGGTGCCATAGCCCTCTTCGGCGAGAAATACGGCGACAAGGTGCGTGTAGTTCGCTTCGGTCCGTCGTGCGAATTCTGCGGTGGTATACATGCGTCAAGTACAGGCCGCATAGGTATGTTCAAGATAGTTAGCGAAAGTTCGGTAGCAGCTGGCATACGCCGTATAGAAGCCCTTACCGGCAAAACTTGCGAAGAGGCTTTCTACGCCCTTGAAGACAGTATGCGCCAGATTAAGTCGCTCTTTAACAACGCCAAAGACCTGCAAGGCGTAATAGCCAAATACATTGAGGAGCACGATGCCATGAAGAAAGACATCGAGCAGTTCCGTGCCCAGGCCGTAGAGCGCATGGCACAGTCGTTGATTAGCAAAGCACAGACAGTAAATGGCGTAAACGTGGTAAAAGCCATTATCCCATTTGAACCATCGGCAGCCAAAGACTTGGTGTTCAAGATTCGCGAGGCGCTACCCGAGAATTTACTCTGCGCCATAGGTTCTACTGCACACGATAAACCCATGCTCTCTGTAATGCGGTACGCGAAGCCGCTCGCTTGATACAGGGCGGTGGCGGTGGTCAGCCCCACTACGCACAGGCCGGTGGTAAGAACCTCGACGGTCTATCTGCTGCTATCGACAAGATTATAGAGTTGGCCAATCTACAGTAACCGCCTACTCTACCCCAATATACGCCAAGCCACGGTATCTACACACTGATACCGTGGCTTGGTGTTTTTATATAGGTTGGTTCTAATATTCTACTGCTATGGAAATCATGTTTTGTGGATTGCCCGCGGCCGTAGGCAATATGGTTCACGGCCGTAAGCCAATAAGTTTACAGCCGTCAGCAGTTCTGCTCACGGCCGTGAGCAGAACAATAAAGCAATAATGGGCTGGGTGACCTCACATTGCAACAAACATACAAACAAGAAACTATTTACACTTCTCTTGGTAAGAGTAGTCAACCCTCTTGACATAAGAGGGTTAATACATCTATATCCTATTGATAATTAGCATTATACCCGATTAACAAGACAACGATATACGACAATATTTTGCGCTTTTTATTATTAAATAATGTTAATATGAATATATTTTTTAACCAAATATTAATTAGTTATTAGAATTTGTAATAAATTTGTAACAAACTAATTACATCTCTTACCAAGAGAATACATGAAAACGATGAGAAACATGTACATCAAACGCTTGTACATATTATTGGTATTTATACTTGTAGGCATGGGCATAGGCTATGCACAAACAAGCAACACGAAAGTCTACTCCGGCTCTCGCTCTGCGGCTGTTTTTACCCCCCCCACAGCTCTTAACACATCTACCGCAGAACCCTGGCGCCACCTATATATAAAGACCAACGGCATAGCATGGGCTATGGGCATTACCAATATTGCTGCCGAAATAGTACTGGACCGTCACTGGTCGGTAGCGTTGCCTATCTACTACTCGGGATGGAACTACTTGAAATATACCCAAAAGTTTCGCACCTTTACCCTGCAACCCGAGGTTAGATATTGGATTAATGCGGTAGACAATAACGGCCTGTATGCCGCTGCCCATTTAGGACTGGGCTGGTACAACGTTGCGCTAAACGGCGACTATCGCATACAAGACCACGGGGGCAACAGTCCGGCATTCGGTGGCGGCGTGAGTGCGGGCTACCGTCTGCCCTTCAAGCATAGCAAGCGGTGGAGTATAGAGTTTTCGCTGGGCGTAGGGGTATACGGAGCGCACTACGATAAATTCAGCAACTGCAAGAACGGACTCTTGACTGAAACCAAGAGCGGAGCATGGGTAGGTATAGACCAGGCAGCTGCCACCATAGTCTATACATTAGACTTAAAGAAGAAAGGAGGCGCACAATGAAACGCTTTTTCTTGATGGCTATACTGGCAGTAGTAATAGCTTGGGGCACTACCAGCTGCGTACACGAGTTTCCCGAACTGCCCACAACTACCGAATTCACGCTGCACCTGAACTTTGATACCAATATGCCGCTATATAAAGAGGTAACAAGCACTACCCGCGCAGCTAACGACGGCCGGGCTTACGATGTGCGCCATATAGTAAGCGTTCATCGCCTGTATGCCGACGGCAATTACAGCACTTCGCCCGATACGGTTATCGTGTTTACCTGTAACGATACCGAAAATCTGAACTGCAGGCGTAAGTTCTATCTGCCCGAGGGCGACTATAACTTCTTTGTATGGACAGACTTTGTAGACCAGGGCACACTGGCCGACAAATACTATATGGCGGCCGACTTCTCTGAGATAATTCTTAGCGACAAGAACAATTATACGGGCAGCTGCGACTACCGCGACGCTTTTAGGGGTAGCAGCAAGGCTACGGTAACGGTAAAGAAGAACGAGGCTATGCAGGTAGACAACCAAGTGACCGTAAACATGCAGCGACCACTTGCTAAATACCAGTTTATATCTACCGACTACGATGAGTTTGTAGCCAACGTAATAAGCATGGCTTCGCAAAAAAACAATGCCAGCAGCAACAATCCGCAGAACGCAAGTATAAACCCCGACGATTATCGGGTAAGGTTCTACTACGGCGAATTTGTGCCCTGTTCGTATAACATGTTTACCGACAAGCCTGCCGACTCGTGGACGGGACTGCAGTTTGAAAGCACCCTAAAGCCTATAGGCAACGGCGAAATAGAAATGGGGTTCGACTATGTATTTGTTAACGGTGCCGAGGCGGGCGTGTCGGTAATAGCGGCGGTATACAATAAGGATGGGCAGCTGGTATCAGCCTCGCCCACTATCAACGTGCCGCTCAAGCGCAGCCAGCTAACCACCGTGAGGGGCCGATTCCTAACCTCTACATCTACGGGCGGTGTAGACGTAAACCCCAACTTCGACGGCGAATACAACATAGAGATACACTGATAATCACTGAAATAAAAATACCTTTATTTACAAACTAAATGTTTAATATTATGATTAAAAAATTTTTATCCCTGTTTGCAATTGCATCTACGATGCTTGCAACATCTTGCTCTAACGACGAGATTACCAACGTGACGGAAGAAAACACCAGCACCGTAACCTTTAACACACAACTGGCCAACGTTATGCAGACTCGCGCCTTTGCCGACGGCACAACGGCAAACACGCTTACCTATGCCGTATATAAGGTTGATGGTGAAACGTGGACCTATCTGACAGACCTAAGCAAAACAGACCAAACATTCACTGGAGAAGCCAACATTTCACTGAATCTGGTTAACGGCAAGACATACGCCGTAGTGTTCTGGGCTGACGCTGCTTCGTCTATCTACACTTTTGATGCTACAGCCATAAAGGTAAATGCCAACTACGCCAGTGCTACAAGCAGCAATGAGGCTTACGATGCATTCTATGCTGTAGAAGAGTTTACTACAGATGGCGCAACACTGAATAGAACCGTAGAACTGAAGCGCCCGTTTGCCCAGCTCAATATAGGTACGTCTGACTTAGCTGCTGCCAAAGCCGGCGATATAGACGTAAAGAAGGTTGGCATAACCGCGCCTACTTATAGCGCGCTGAACCTGAAGACCGGAGCAGTAGAGGGAGACAAGACCGAGGTTACATTCGGTGCAGTAGCTCTCACAGACATTCAATCTGAAACCTTCCCCGCAGGCACCGGTTGCCAGTATCTGGCTATGAGCTATCTGCTTATGCCTGAAACTAAGGAGGCCGACAACACGGTAAAAGTATCTTACTATAATGACGCTAACACAGAAGTTGCCAACGCCCGCACATTCAACAACATTCCGCTGCAGCGCAACTATCGCACCAATATCTTTGGTACATTGCTCACCAGCACCAACAACTTTACCGTACAGATTAACCCGGCATTCAACGACCCTGCTACCGAAATGATAGTATGGGACGGACCTACAGCTAAAAAGGTTGTACCAAACGCCGAGGGTGTATACGAAATTAATGACAGCCAAGAGTTAGCTTGGATTGCTTACCAAACAAAACAAGGCAACCAGTTTAATGGAAAGACCGTCAAACTAATGAACGATATTAACCTTGCTGGTATCGATTGGTTCCCAATAGGTGATAATAGCATTACCGTATGTCCCGGCCATGACTTCGCTGGTACATTCGACGGTAACAACAAGACCATCAGTAACCTCACTGTAAAATCGACTGTTGCAGAAAATGCCGCAGCCGGACTCTTCGGCACTGTGGTAAGTGCTACTATTAAGAATCTTACTATCAATAATGCTAACGTAACAAGTAGTCACTATGCAGCAGCTATTGCAGCATATTCAGAAGGTTACTCAAATTTCGAGAACTGTACCGTAGAGAACTCTACTATCACCTCTACTCCCGAATGGTTAGGTACCAAATGGGACAACGGCGATAAGGCAGGTGGCATAGTAGGTTACATGATAGACGCTAACGTAAAAAGCTGCACTGTTAAGAGTACTACTATTAAAGCCTATCGCGACCTGGGCGGTATAGTAGGTTTCGCCAATGGTACAAGCACGGTAACTGGCAACACTATTAATAATGTAACACTTACTGTTGACAAGACTCACAATTACAAAAATTACACCACAGATACGCAATACGATGCAAACCATTATGTAGGTGAAAAAAGCTCAGGGGCTACAGTAAATAACAACACTGGCGAAGCAACAATAAATTACTAAGAATATAGATTACTAAAAGTATTTAGGGTGGTTCTAAAAAGAGCCACCCTTTTAATTATTCTACCACTTAGTTCACAAATAGAAATGAAAACCGTAACTTTGTATCATAACGTATAACCGTAGAAAGAGAGATGACCTATTATAATATATAGCCTATTACTGTCTGCACAAAATAGGAAAATTGCACAAAAAATGCGCTTTGTGCACAGTACGGGGGATTATGTGCAAAATAATACACTTTAATTTGCACAACCTGTAAAATATTTGTAATTTTGCCCCGAATTTGCATTAAAATCAATATAATTATAAAATATTATTTATGAGTTTGAAAATCGTTGTACTTGCCAAGCAGGTACCAGACACAAGAAATGTGGGTAAAGACGCGATGACCGCTGAAGGTACCGTAAACCGTGCTGCTCTACCCGCAATCTTCAATCCAGAAGACTTGAATGCCCTTGAGCAGGCTCTCCGCCTGAAAGAGCAGAATCCTGGAAGCACCGTTGGTGTGCTCACTATGGGTCCTCCCCGTGCTGGAGAGATAATTCGCCAAGGTCTATACCGTGGTACCGACACGGGATGGTTGCTTACCGACCGTCTGTTTGCCGGTGCCGATACATTGGCTACATCGTATGCGCTGGCTACTGCCATTAAGAAGATAGGCGATGTAGATATAGTAATAGGTGGACGCCAAGCTATCGACGGCGATACCGCTCAGGTAGGTCCACAGGTAGCTCAAAAGTTGGGTTTGAACCAAGTAACCTATGCCGAAGAAATAATCAAGGTAGAAAATGGCAAGGCTACCATTCGCCGCCATATCGACGGTGGTGTAGAGACAGTAGAAGCACCTCTGCCTGTAGTAGTTACCGTAAACGGAAGTGCTGCTCCCTGCCGCCCCTGCAACGCCAAACTGGTAATGAAGTACAAATACGCTACCTGCCCCATGGAGCGCAAGGGCGACGAGCCATGGTCGGCACTCTACGAAGAGCGTCCCTATCTTACACTGAACCAGTGGGCTGTAGCCGATGTAGACGGCGATCCACAACAGTGCGGTTTGGCTGGCTCGCCCACCAAGGTAAAAGCCGTTAAGAACATCGTGTTCCAGGCCAAGGAGAGCAAGACCCTTACGGCAAGCGACGCCGATATAGAGGGACTGGTAAAGGAATTGTTAGACGAAAAGATTATAGGTTAAGGATATGAACAACGTTTTTGTATATTGTGAAATCGAAGGCACACAGGTAGCCGAGGTTTCTCAGGAATTGCTTACTAAAGGCCGCAAGCTTGCCAACGAACTGGGTGTAGAGCTACACGCTATCGTTGCCGGCACAGGCATCAAGGGCCAAGTGGAAGACCAGATTCTTCCCTACGGCGTAGACAAGTTGTTTGTATTTGATGGCGAGGGTCTATTCCCCTACACATCGGCCCCTCATACCGACATACTAGTAAATCTCTTCAAAGAACAGCAGCCACAGATAGCTCTGATGGGCGCAACGGTTATAGGTCGCGACTTAGGTCCACGCGTAAGCTCATCACTTACTTCAGGTCTGACTGCCGACTGTACCCAGTTAGAGATAGGCGACTACGACGATAAGAAAACCGGTACACACTACGACAATCTGTTGTACCAGATTCGTCCCGCCTTTGGTGGTAACATCGTAGCTACTATTGTTAACCCCGACCACCGTCCACAGATGGCTACCGTACGCTCTGGCGTTATGCAGAAAGCCATCTATGAGGGCCAGGCCAAGGGCGAAGTAGTATACCCAGAGGTAAGCAAGTACGTATCGGCTGAAGCCTACGTAGTAAAGGTATTAGACCGCCACGTAGAAGCAGCTAAACACAATCTGAAAGGTGCACCTATAGTAGTAGCCGGAGGTTATGGTGTAGGCAGCAAAGAAGCCTTTGACCAGCTGTTTGTACTGGCTAAAGAATTGCACGGCGAAGTTGGTGCAAGCCGCGCCGCTGTAGACGCAGGATGGGTAGACCACGACCGCCAGATAGGTCAGACTGGTGTTACCGTACACCCCAAGGTGTACATTGCCTGCGGTATATCTGGACAGATACAGCACATTGCCGGTATGCAAGATTCTGGTATCATTATATCGGTTAACAACGACCCAGAGGCTCCTATCAACAAGATAGCCGACTATGTAATAGTAGGCAACGTAGAAGAAGTAGTGCCCAAACTTATCAAGTATTACAAGCAGAACTCCAAGTAAAAAATTATGGCAAATTACTATACAGACCATCCAGAGATAGAGTTCCACCTGAACCACCCTCTGATGAAACGCATTGTTGAGCTCAAGGAGCGCAACTATGAAGACAAAGACAAGTTCGCTGACGCTCCTGTAAACTACGAGGACGCCATCGAGAACTACAAGCGCATCCTGGATATTACCGGCGATGTAGCTGCCAACATTATTGAGCCCAACTCTGAAGATGTAGACCTGGAAGGTCCACACTTGGTAGACGGACGCATGGTGTATGCCAGCAAAACATACGAAAACCTAGATGCTACACGCAAGGCAGGTCTTTGGGGTATCTCTATGCCTCGCCGCTACAACGGTCTGAATATCCCTAACGTGGTATTCTCTATGCTGTCAGAAGTTATCTCGGCTGCCGATGCTGGCTTCCAGAATGTATGGAGCTTGCAGAGCTGTATTGATACACTATACGAGTTTGGTTCTGAAGAGCAGCGCCAAAAGTATATCCCCCGTATTGCTGCCGGCGAAACTATGTCAATGGACCTTACCGAGCCCGATGCAGGTTCAGACCTGCAGCACGTAATGCTCAAGGCTTCGCAAGACGAAGACGGAACATGGCGCCTCAACGGTGTAAAGCGTTTCATCACAAATGGTGACTCAGATATTCACTTGGTATTGGCTCGCTCGGAAGAGGGAACAAGAGATGGTCGTGGACTGTCAATGTTTATCTACGACAAACGCGACGGCGGTGTTACCGTACGCCACATAGAGCATAAGTTAGGTATTCATGGTTCGCCCACCTGCGAGTTGGTTTACAAGAATGCTAAGGCTGAACTCTGCGGAAGCACTCGTATGGGTCTTATCAAATATGTAATGGCTCTAATGAATGGTGCGCGCTTGGGTATCGCTGCCCAGTCGGTAGGTGTAGAGCAGGAAGCATACAACGAAGGTCTGGCATACGCCAAAGAGCGTGCCCAATTTGGTCAGAAGATTGTAAACTTCCCTGCCGTATACGATATGTTGTCGCGCATGAAGGCCAAACTCGATGCCGGTCGTTCACTGCTTTATCAGACAGCTCGTTACGTAGACATCTACAAGTCGCTAGAAGACATTGCTCGCGACCGCAAGCTTACCGCAGAAGAGCGCGCAGAACTGAAGAAATATACTCGCTTGGCCGACGCCTTCACACCGGTAGCCAAGGGTATGAACTCAGAGTACGCCAACCAGAACGCCTACGATGCCATAAGCATACACGGAGGTTCGGGCTTCATTATGGAGTACAAGAGCCAACGCTTGTTCCGCGATGCCCGTATCTTCTCTATCTACGAGGGTACCACACAGTTGCAAGTAGTAGCCGCTATTCGCTACATTACCAACGGCACTTACCTTACTATTATGAAGGAAATGCTTGAGGCCGAGGTTAGCGAGAGCATGAAACCTCTGCAGGCACGTGTAGCCAAGATGGTAGAACAATACGAGGCTGCCATGATTAACGTAAAAGACGCACAAAGTCAGGAAGTACACGACTTCTTAGGTCGCCGTCTGTACGATATGACCGCCGAGATTCTGATGTCACTACTCATCATCGAGGATGCCTCTCGTGCTCCCGAGCTCTTTGAAAAGAGTGCCAACGTATACGTACGCATGGCAGAAGAGAACGTACAGGGCAAGGCTGCCTACATACAGAACTTCAAAGCAGAAGATTTAGTTGCTTTCCGTGCAGTTGAGCCCGAGATAGCTGAATAATAAACTGTATATAAATATCAAAACAGGGCGTGACTCTCAACCTGAGAGTTACGCCCTTGTTTTTTTTCATTACTATAATTGAATTTCACAAAAAAAAAGTAAATTTGCAAGAGATTTCGTAATAGTGCCCATGAGTAGTTCGCTTATAGACAGACAAACCGTAGACAAGATCAAGGAGGCTTGCAATATCGTTGATGTAGTCTCTGAATTTGTGACTCTGCATAAAAGTGGTGCCAACTACAAGGGGCTATGCCCGTTCCACAACGAACGCACTCCCTCTTTCTTTGTTTCACCAGCCCGCGGTACTTGCCACTGCTTTGGATGTGGCAAGGGGGGAAACTCGGTTAACTTTATTATGGAACACGAGCAGATGACCTATCCCGAAGCACTGAGATGGCTGGCCGCTAAATATCATATAGAGATAAAGGAACGCGAGATAAGCGATGAGGAGCGCCGACAACAGAGCGAGCGCGAATCGATGTTTATTGTCAACGAATGGACAGCCAAATACTTTGAGCGACAACTGCAAGACGAAGGCGAAGGTAGCACCTACGGACTAGCTTATTTCCGCAGTCGTGGTTTTCGTGACGATACGATAACCAAATTCCGTTTGGGATACGACCGGCAAGACCGCTATGCACTGGCCAAGCGGGCTAAGAGCGAAGGATACCAATCTGAATTTCTGCTAAAGACTGGTATCTGCTATCAGAACGACCGCGGAGAACTAATAGACCGCTACGCTGGGCGCGTAGTGTTTCCTTGGATAGGACTAAGTGGTAAAGTGGTGGGCTTTACGGCACGCGTATTAGACCAGCGCACCAAGGGTGTAAACATGAAATATGTAAATTCGCCCGACTCTGAAATCTACCACAAAGCCAACGAACTGTACGGCATATATCAAGCCAAGAAACAGATAGCCAAGAACGACCGTGTATATCTGGTAGAAGGTCAAGCCGATGTAATATCCATGCATCAGGCTGGTATAGAGAATGTGGTGGCTGGTTCGGGTACGGCACTCAGCTTTCCACAGATACACATGCTGCACCGTCTAACATCTAACATCACTCTAATCTACGACGATGATGAAGCCGGACTGCACGCCGCTCTCAAAGGTACCGACATGCTACTCTCTGAGGGTATGAATCTTAAAGTACTCTTATTGCCAGACGGAGACGACCCCGATAGTTTTGCTCGTAAGCATACCGCCAACGAGCTAGCAGAATACATAGAACAGCACCAAACAGACTTTATAGAATTCAAGACAAAGCTATTGCTGAAAAACGAAACCGATCCGGTAAAACGTACCGAAGCCATCAACTCGATAATCAAGAGTATATCGCTTATTACGAACCCCATACTGCGCGACACCTATGTGCAGCGATGCGTTCAGCACATAGGCATAGCCGAGGCCACACTTATCAACACCATGAATAGTTTTATACGCGAGCAAAAGGAAGTCAAGAAAGCCGAGGCTCGTCGCGAAACGACAGCACCTCGCATAGTGACTTCTACCAGTGTAATGGCTGCTCCAGCATCGTCTGTTCCGACACAAGAGAAAGTAGAACGCATGCTGGCGCAAATGGTGATACGTAACGGCGGTAAAACAGCTTTCAAAAATATTCCTGCGGGCAACGACTCTACTATAGATCTTACCGTAGCACAATATATATATTACGACTTGCAGGCCGATAATCTTACGCTGGCAAATCCTCTGTATGCAAGTATTCTAACCGAAGCCTTCAACCAAAGCGCTGAAGGTAGCTTCGACTCTATTCAATTCTTTGTTCATCATCAAGACATAGAAATAAGCAAGGTGGCAGCCGAGTTGAGTGTAGACCAATTGCAACTAATAAAAAATACCGAAGTAGAAGAAACACCAAGCAAAGAAGAACTACTGGCACGCCAGCAAGAAGCCGAAGAGAAATTGCGCAACGAGACCATTCATCTATTACTTGATTTCCGTATGGACTATACCGAGCGTCGTCTGCATCAGCTAAGTCAAGAAATTTCATCGGCTGTAGCCGACCCTGCACGCATGGAGAGTCTGCTGAAAGAGTATTCAGATATGCAGAAAGTACGCAACGCATATGCTCAAAAATTAGGAAATAACATTATAATATAAACGCTTATGAAAGTGTTATACGAAATGGTATTCATCGTTTTTATCATATCTGTGCCCGCATGCCTGATATGGTATCTCTACGATAAATTCATCGGATCGAAGCTAGCCATGCTCAAGCTCGACGGTATAACACACAGATATCTAAAAGAATACGTAAACAAGGCCCTTGAACAACTTTCGTGCGAACCCACATGGGAACAATGCGAAGATAGCGAATTGTGCCACTTCAACTATCAGGGTGCTCACTTCCAGGCAAGCATCAACAAAGACATACCCTATGTACGTTTGGCTATGTTCTATGTAGGCAAAGCACCGTTGGAATACATCAATATACTGCGCACCATTTGTAATCATTTCGCCTTTGCGCCCTATCCGGTAAAAGCCACATACAGTATTGACGAGAAAACTCACTGCGCCCACATACATATTATAAGTAATATGCTTATAAATAAGATAAATGCCAAAGATCTACTGGTGCAAACTATGGCACAGATGTTCGATATGCAGCGTGAGATAAGCGTGCAAATGCGTACCGAGACTGAAAAAGCACAAAAAGCAGAATGTGCAGACTTAGAGTTGGCTTCGGCAGAATGGAGCGGAGAACTAGAATTGCTGCACGAATTGGAAATGAGCAAGCAGAGCAGTCCTTTCGACAATCATGAAACCATAATAAATCCTATCGTTACACCGGCAGAAATTCTCTCTCGTATCTTCGATTTAAACCAGTGCAATTTTACCAATATGGTAACTTGGGCAGATGGCGAACAGTTTGATCCGCCAGCTACGGCAGATAGTTTAGGCACATTCCCTCTATATTCGCTACTGGTAAGCAATGGGCAATTTGTACATTCGCAGGCTACTGCCGAATTTACATTCAGTCCAAATGACAACAATACCAACAACCGCTTTATAAGCATACACCTTGCAGCCGAGAAAACTACGCCATCAGTACTCTACTACCGCGTAACGGCAACACTTATGCCTAAGTCGGCAATATTTAAGAATGTAGGGAAGGCAGCCGAGACAGCCGAATGCGTATCGATAGTGGCTGGCCACGAACTGGTTCCTATCAAGAAGCAACTGGATGCCATTTCCTATCAATGGAGCGAGATACGTGCTAACGCCAATCTGCAGAATCCCACCGCCACACAGCGACTGCTTACCGCTTGTGAGAATCCTGACATGGCCCATCTTATCTGCATTGGTCACCAGCGCTATCTTGACCATCGCTTCTTTGAAGCCATCCCCCCTTTAGATACCGTATACAACGATTATACAGCACGGTTCGACCAACTAAATAATGGCGAGAAACGCAATTATTATGAAATATGCTATCTATTGGGTAGTTGCTTCTATCATCTATGTCAATTCAAGGAAGCCCATTTCTACCTTTTCCATACTCTGCCTCTAAACAATATTATCTACAACGAGCAGTATGTAAACTGCATTGTAAGCATGGGCGACTGCGATGCGCTACGCTTTATCGATGCATCGCTTGAAACGCTTAAACAGCGAATGAATATGGGGCAAATGAACACGAACTACCTAAACTTCTATTATTTCTTGCAACGTCGCAAGGTAGAATATCTGCTTAGCAAGCACCGCGACGACGAAGCTGAGACTCTATTACGAACTATGCTCGATGGCACTCCCAACAGTGACTTCGCCATACAGAAACTTGCCGATATACAGAAGATGAAACAACGTACATGATTGGCCTTATCATCATCATATTGCTGGCCATAGATATCATCATGGTGATTACAGCTGTGGCAAACGTGTTGTTAGAAGAATTACAACCGTTCAAGGCAATGTTTTGGATAATGACCATTGTATTTGTTCCCATATTGGGATTTATACTGTATTATTTCTTTGGAAAGAGTCTGCACAAGAAGCGACTCATGAGCGACCGCACCCAACTACTGATGGTCGAACATACCATCAAGGAGTTTGTGTCGCAAGACGACCTTGTTATCCCGGCACGCCACGAGCGTATCATCAACTTTTTTACCTCTACCTGCATGGCCTTCCCATTCAAAAACAATCA
The DNA here is from genome assembly GCA_963659135.1 of Bulleidia sp. Taxonomy (GTDB): domain Bacteria; phylum Bacteroidota; class Bacteroidia; order Bacteroidales; family Bacteroidaceae; genus Prevotella. The sequence goes on from CAVKSZ010000010.1 coordinate 29,110, forward strand.
GGTAGAGTTTCTTACAGAAGGGGCCAACTTTTTCCTTTCTCTCTTGCGCGATATCGGCGCAGCCCGTAGCCATATACACATTGTTACTTACATTATTTCTGACGACGCCTTGGGCCGGCTGATAGCCGACGCTCTAATAGACAAGGCTCGACAGGGCGTAGAGGTAAGAATGGTATACGACGATGTGGGTTGTTGGAAAACCCCAAATAGCTTCTTCAACCGCCTTAGCAAAGCGGGCGTTGATGTAAAACCATTTTTGCCCGTTCGATTCCCAGCCCTTACTGGTAAAGTAAACTATCGCAACCACCGAAAGATATGCGTGATTGACGGAAAGACGGGCTACATAGGCGGAATGAATATTGCCCTACGATACGCTAAAGGTCGACGCGGACACACCTGGTGCGACACTCACGTACGCATACAGGGCGCAGCAGTATCTTCGCTGCAAAGTGCCTTTGTTGACGACTGGTATATAGTAAGCAGATCCAAATTGTGCGACGATAAATATTATCCACCAGCAACCATTGCCCCTAACGACTGTCTTGCCCAAGTGGTACTAAGCAGTCCGCTTATGCAGTGGAACGGACTTATGCAGGGATTTATCAGTATGATATACCTCGCCCACAAATACGTGTATTTAGAAACTCCCTACTTTATCCCCCCCCAGCCTATACTACTGGCACTTACTACCAGGGCACTGGCAGGCGTAGATATACGGATAATTCTGCCCGAACATACCGACCAGTGGTTTGTTGAGCATGCCTCACGGCAGTATATTGACAAGGCTTACGAAGCTGGCGTAAAATTCTATCTCTATACGCCTGGTATAAACCACACCAAGATGTTTGTTTGCGACGACTCTCTCTGTTCGTGTGGGTCTACCAATATAGATTTCCGTAGTTTTGAGAACAACTGCGAGGCCAACCTATTTGTATACAACACCGAGAAAGCCCTGGAGATGAGGCAGCTATTTACCGAAGATCTGAAGTATTGCACTCCGCTAAGTCAGAATACTATCTTCAACCACCACACTATACGTCAGCGACTAATAGACGGCGCCATACGCATGCTCTCGCCACTGATGTAAACACCAAGAACACAAGTTTTGCAAACCATACGTATTTTTTGTTTGCGCCAATCCCTTTCAAATCATAGTTTTTTTCTAACTTTGCAGTGATATGCACATCAAGAACGGCAACAATTTGCTCTTGGGCGGATGCGTAATATTACTCTTGGTTCTTTGTTGGCTAAGTATAAGTTCGCCCATACGCTTCGAACGCGAGCGCAAGCACCGCGAACAGGCTGTTATAACCTGCCTGCTACAGATACGCGCAGCCCAAGATGCTTATCATACTCTGCACGGAACCTTTGCGCCAAGCATCGATTCGCTTGTTGCCGAGAAGCTGATAAGCAAAGAAACTGCCATTATTCCCTTTAGTAACGGCCGAAAGTTTGTAATAAATACGGCTATTGCTACTGGTGCCGACGGCAACGCCATGCGCCTGGTAGAGTGCGGGGCAAACTATACCGACTATCTCTACGATATGGACAAAGGACAGATAGAGCAACTTACACGCCAAGCAAACGAAAGCGGCCAATATGCCGGACTTAAAATAGGAGACCTCACAACACCTGACAACAATGCTGGAAACTGGGAATGAAATAACAATACAACCGCGCATAACACTGCGCATAGGCAACCATTCGCTGGCCTTTGCCATTGCCGACAAGACTGCGGTAAAGGGAGTGGCTTACGAAACCTACACCGTAAAAAGCGGCTTCTCGATAGCTGCCAATCTGCGCGAGGCTTTCCGCCAATCGCCCTTACTTACCCGTCAAGAATATAAGCGGGCACAAGTAATGCTTTCCGCACCATTAATGCTGATACCCATAGAAGAGTTCGACGAAGACAAGGCCGACGCTCTATACCGATATACCTTTGTAGCCCAGCCCAACACCACAGTTATACACTGCGTACTGCCCCAACAGAACGCTGTAGCCATTATGGGCATAAACAAAGACCTAAAGATGGTAATAGACGACCATTATGCCGATGTTATTTACATGCCCGTAGAGCAACCCGTATGGAGCTATATGCACCACCGCAGCCCATTAAATCTGCACCGCCAATTGTACGCCTATTTCCACGATGAAAAAGTAGGAATCTTCGCCTTTAACAAGAACCATTTCAGTTTCTGCAATACCTACAATGCCAAGCACATACAAGACAGCATATATTATATATTGTATGTTTGGAAACTACTGCAGCTAGATGCCGAGAAAGACGAACTTTACATAGCCTGTAACGCCAACCAGGAGGACGAACTGCTAAAACAACTGCGCCGTTACCTTGCCAAGGCATACGCCGTTAACGCTTCGGCCGATTTTAACAGAGCACCTATCACAGAAATCAAAGGAATACCACTTGACATGGTTACACTATACACGAGAGGAAGATGAGAATTATAACCGGAATATACAAAGGACGCCACTTTGACATACCCCGTTCGTTCAAAGCACGCCCAACTACCGACTTTGCCAAAGAAAATATTTTTAATGTACTCAACGGCTACACCTGTCTTGACGATACCGATGCCCTTGACCTATTTGCCGGCACGGGCAGTATTTCGCTCGAACTGCTGTCACGCGGTTGCCGCGAGGTGGTAAGCGTAGAGGCCGACCGCGACCATGCCGCCTTTATTCGCCAGTGCATGACCAAGTTGGGTACCCACGCAAATGTGCTTATCCGGGGTGATGTATTCCGTTTTATCAAGAGTTGCAATAGGCAGTTCGACCTGATTTTTGCCGACCCACCATACGCTCTTGACAATCTTGACACCATTCCCGATTTGATATTCGCCCACAATATGCTCAAACCCGATGGTATATTTGTATTCGAACACGGCAAGAACAACAGTTTTGAGCAACATCCCCACTTTGTAGAACACAGAACTTACGGTAGCGTAAACTTCTCTATATTCAGATAGTACTCTTCTGAACGCCCGTATATGACTATAGATGAGTTTATCCAGTGCGTAGAGCAGCAGATGGGGTTTACCCCTACGGCCAACCAGCACAATGCCGTAAGCCAGATAGCCCGCTTTTTGGCCTGTAGCAACGAGCGCACGGCTATGGTTATGTGTGGTTCGGCAGGTACTGGCAAGACGTTGCTCCTATCGGCCCTTGTACGCACGTTGGGCAGTTTTGGGAAAAAGATGGTACTGCTTGCACCCACAGGGCGAGCCGCCAAAGTATTATCACACTACTGCGGGCGCGATGCCTTTACCATACACCGGCGCATATACCGCGAACGCTCAGTGGCATCGGGCGGCGGCATATTCAATCTTAACAACAATCTGCACACCGATACGCTTTTTATAGTCGACGAGGCATCGATGATAGCCAATAGTGGCTTTAGCGAAAGTTCTTTTGGTTCGGGCTGTCTGCTTGACGACCTTATACAATATGTATATAGCGGCCGTGGTTGCCAGCTAATGCTGGTTGGCGATACGGCCCAGCTTCCACCCGTTGGCGAAGACCTATCGCCTGCGCTCTCTACAGATATTCTTGCAGGCTATGGCCTTACCCTATTCAGCGCAAGCCTCAACCAAGTAGTACGACAAGCCGATACGAGCGGCATACTGTACAATGCCACCATGATACGCAGCATGATTACCCACGATGAGGTTACCCAGTTACCCCGCATACGCATCTCGGCATTTGCCGACATAAGCGTAGTGCCCGGAAACGAAATTATAGAGGCTCTATCCAATAGTTATAACCATGCCGGGATAGACGATACTATAGTGATAACACGCTCTAACAAGACGGCACGCATTTATAATATGGGTATACGGTCTACCGTATTAGACCGTGGCGACTGTCTGCTTTCTACTGGCGACAGACTAATGATAGTAAAGAACCACTATCCCAATAAAGAACAAAAAAAATGCGATGAGCGTTTGCCCTTCGCCTTCATAGCCAACGGCGACTGCTGCCGTGTGGTCAAAGTGCGCCATCAGCGCGAAATGCATGGTTTTACCTTTGCCGATGTATGGCTTCAGTTTCCTGATTACAACAATTACGAATATTATACTACCGTAATTCTAGATAGTCTTACCACCGATGTACCTTCACTTACCCGCGAACAGAGCGACAGTCTCTATCAACGTGTAACCGATGATTATGCCGACCTTCCGCGTAAGGCAGACCGCATGCAAGCCATACGCCAAGATACATACTACAATGCCCTGCAGATAAAGTTTGCCTATGCCGTAACTTGCCACAAAGCCCAAGGCGGACAATGGGCCGATGTATATATAGACCAAGGATATATGACCGACGATATGCTTACGCCCGATTATATACACTGGCTATATACTGCTTTTACACGAGCCACGCGGCACCTATACCTTGTTAACTGGCGCAACAACCAAATAGAAGAATTATAACAACTGGTACGTCAGGGCTGTGTTCAAAGCCTCTATCATAGTATGGGCCCTCAATTTGGCAAACATTGTTTTACGATAAGCATCTACCGTATGGGGCAACTTTCTTATAACTTCCGATATTTGCTTTATAGATAAACCTTGGGCCGATAGCTTAAGAATCTTCTTCTTGCTTGAATGTTACAACGTGAGACACGGCAACAACTATTGGTATGCCCCGAATGGTATTTTGTAGGTTGCCGACGGCCGTAAGCCAACTGGTCTGTGGCCGTAAGCAAATAAGCTGACGGCCGTAAACCAAATTGCCCACGGCCGTGAGCAACACCAAAAAGGTAAATTTATTAACGCGAACTGCAAGCCCAAAAGCCATTAGTTCGGGGCAGCACTCTTGGAATAGTGTGCTTCAGCCCTCTTCGGGGTGCTATATTTAGCATCAAAAATTGATGGATGATTATTGTAAAAATTAGCATTCACTGATAGTTACAATATCTAAGTAACTTTTCATCGAAAGAGTAATTTTGACAATTAGCATAAGGCTGGTTCTATAAATTACCACCGCAAGTTGATTCTTAAGTAGGTGTTCAAAATTATTTGATATGGATATGTGCCTTATTTTTGTCTGTATTTTCGGATTGAAGAGGGAGTGTAGCGGGCTACACGACCGATGAAAGCCGGACATATAGGCAAAAAGAAAGTGCAGAGACTTATCACCTCCCAATTCTGTTGACATATTATTTATATACGAATAATTTTGAACACCTACTTAATATTGGGAAGACATTTGTCATAATATTGTAACGGGAAAGCGCTTGGAATGAATCTAAAAATTAATAATTTTGCAGCATAACAACATGGTAAGAGATAAAGTTCGCACTCTTACCACAACGATGAATAAAGATATGGAAGAAAGAAAAGCCAGAATTATGGTAGTCGACGACGAGTTCGACCTGTGTGACATTCTCAAGTTCAACCTGGAAACCGATGGCTACCAAGTAGCCACTACCCACTCGGCCGAAGAAGCACTAGAGAAAGACCTGTCGAAGATAGATTTGCTACTACTTGATGTAATGATGGGCGGCATGGACGGATTTACCATGGCCCGAAAACTGAAAGAAAATCCTGCTACTGCAAATATCCCCATAATATTTCTCACCGCCAAAACCACCGAGAACGACAAGGTAAACGGACTTAACATTGGTGCCGACGACTATATAGCCAAGCCTTTCTCTGTACGCGAAGTTCTGGCAAGAGTCAGGGCTGTACTGCGCCGCTCGGCAGGCAACAATACCGAAAAGCAAATACTGAAATACCAAGGCCTGGAGCTGAACCTTGACAACAAAACCGTAAGCATAGACGGCGAAGAGGTATCCTTCAGCAAAACCGAATTTGAGCTACTGGCACTGCTGCTGCGCGAACAGGGACACGTATTCTCACGACAAGAACTAATAAACCGTATATGGCCTAAAGATGTGCTGGTATTAGACCGCACGGTAGACGTAAACATTACCCGTATGCGTAAAAAGATAAAAGACTATGCACCCCACATAGTAACCCGACTGGGCTACGGATATTTCTTTGAAGAGTAACTGCATGAAAAGACCCACTGTAGGACAAAAACTTTTTATAGGCGTAATCTCGGTGTTTCTGGTTTTTGCCGCCACTTTTATTATATACCAGCAGGCAAGAGAGAAACAGTTTAAGATAGATGCCCTAGACATAAGGCTGCAAGACTTTAACAACCGTATGGCCGACGAAATACACGACGGCAACATAACCAACGAAGCCCAATACAGCGAATATGTAAGCCGCCATCATGCACCAGGATTGCGTGTAACCCTTATACGCCCCTCGGGCAAGGTGTTCTACGATAACTGGTCGAAACGCTATAACCGCTTTGGCAACCATGCCTCGCGCCCCGAAGTAAAGCAAGCCTTGGACCACGGTACAGGAGCCACCGTAGAACGTAATAGCAATACGCTAAAGGGATATTTCTTCTACACGGCATCGTACTATCCTGCCGACAGTCTTATAGTGCGCAGCGCATTGCCCTACAACCACAACTTGGCTAAATCGCTAAAGGCCGACCAGCACTATATATGGTTCGCCCTTACAGCCATCATCATTCTGATAGCCCTACTCTACCACTTTACCCACCGATTGGGTAAAAATATCGCTAAACTGCGCGCCTTTGCATCGAGAGCCGGGCACAACGAATCGTTAGACAGCGAAGAACTCATCAACTTTCCTAACGACGAACTGGGCGAGATAGCCGAGAAAATTATCAAGATATACAAGCAACTGCAACATACGCGGCGCGAGCAGGATATACTTAAACGCCAGCTCACCCAGAATATAGCCCACGAACTGAAAACACCCGTGGCAAGCATACAAGGATACTTGGAAACTATACTGGAAAACCCCAATGTAGACGAGGCCATGCGCAAGCAATTCTTAGAGCGGTGTTACGCCCAAAGCCAGCGTCTTACATCGCTGCTGCAAGACATTTCTACACTAAACAAGATAGACGACGGGGCACAGCTAATGGACTTTACTCAGGTAGATATAGCCCAGACCGTGGCAAGCATAGTAAAGGCTACCGCCCTGCAAATGCAGGAGAAAGGCATGCACATAGTAGTAGACATACCATCAACGCTTGTTATAAACGGCAACCCCAGTTTGATATACAGTATATTCCGCAACCTTACCGACAACGCCATAGCCTACGCCGGCACGGGCACTACTATAACCCTTACAGCCACCAATGAGAATACATTATGGCGATTTGTATTCAGCGACAACGGCATAGGCGTATCGCCAGAACATCTGCCACGCCTCTTCGAACGGTTCTACCGGGTAGACAAGGGGCGCAGTCGCAAGATGGGAGGCACCGGTTTGGGTCTGGCCATAGTAAAGAATGCCGTAAACATGCACGGCGGAACCATTAGCGCCACATGCCCTGCAGAAGGCGGAATAAGATTTGAATTTACCCTAAACAAGTAACACCTAAATGGATATAAACATAGCCACCCCGGCACAAAGCAGGCCCATAGCCAAGCTAATTATGACTGCTATGAACCACGAGTGTTGCCAGTATTTTACAGGCAACAACCACACATTGGCTGAGTTTGAAGATATGATGACGGCGTTGGTGACCCGCACCGACAGTCAATACAGTTATCTCAATACGCTGGTAGCCACTACGGGCGATAGCGTTGCTGGCATCTGCGTAAGCTACAACGGAGCCATGCTTCGCCAACTTAGACGCGCCTTTATCAGCGAAACGTTGCAACGATTCGGTCGAGACTTCTCTGATATAGCTGACGAAACTCAGGCAGGCGAACTCTACATAGACAGCCTATGTGTAGAAACAGCCTATAGAGGTCAGGGTATAGCCTCGGCCCTTATCCGTGCCACTATAGAGAAAGCCCGGGGCATGAACATACCAGCCGTAGGGCTTTTGGTAGACCAGGACAACCCCAAGGCAGAGGCCCTATATACCCACTTAGGATTTGTATATAAAAACAATGCTTCATGGGGCGGTCACCCCATGAAGCATCTGCAATATACTTTATAGCGTTATTTATTTCCTACATTATCATAGGCATCAAGAATGTTCGCATAAGCGCATATACTACCATGCCCACTATATAGCCCAAGAAAGCTATCCAACTAATACGGCGCATATACCAGCCAAAGGAGATGCGCTCTAATCCCATTACTACCACTCCGGCTGCCGAACCTATGATAAGCATAGATCCGCCTACGCCTGCACAGTAAGCCAACAGTTGCCAGAATACGCCATCTACTGCCATATCGCCCATTGCCGCTACCGGATACATACCCATACATCCTGCTACCAGGGGAACATTGTCTACTATACTTGACAGTACGCCTATCACACCCGTTACCAGATAATGGTTGCCATTAAATACATCGTTGAGTGCTGTGCCAAGAGCCGTAAGCACGCCCATCTGCTCAAGGCAAGCCACAGCCATAAGAATACCCAAGAAGAAGAGTATGGTAGACATATCTATACGCGACAGCAAGTTGGCCACACGCTTCTGCATGCCTACGCTATCGTTCTGCCGATGTAGTTGGCGGTAGAACACCTCTGTAACCGTCCATAGCACGCCCAACACTAACAATATGCCTACAAACGGAGGCAAATGGGTAATGCTCTTGAATATAGGCACAAATATGAGTCCGCCCACACCCACGCAGAATACTATGCGGCGTTGCGTTTCGCTAAAGTCTATAGCCGAATCGGCAGTAACCGTATCGTTGGTATCATCAGCCAGCGTACCCTTAAGACTATACTGCAGCACTAGGGCAGGGATAGCCATTGACACGAGTGAAGGCAACAGCAATTCGGTGATAACTCCCATGGCGGTAATTACGCCTTTATTCCAAAGCATAATGGTAGTAACATCACCTATAGGCGAGAAGGCTCCGCCCGAGTTAGCAGCGATAATCACCATAGAGGCATAGATTATTCGGGCAGGTCTATCAGATACCAGTTTGCGCAGAATCATCACCATTACAATGCTGGTAGTAAGGTTGTCGAGAATGGCAGACAGAAAGAATGTGGCTATACTTATACGCCACAATAGCGCCCTCTTGCTACGTGTGCGCATTACGCCACGCACCCAATTGAATCCGCCGTTTTGGTCTACCACTTCTACTATAGTCATAGCTCCCATCAGGAAGAATAGCGTAGTAGAGGTGCTACCCAGATGATGCTCTATAACTGCGCTTACTCTATTGGCTATATCAGCAGCCGGGCCGCCTATATAGGCCACAGGGTCTACCATGAAGAGCGTCCAACACGCCACAAACATGAGTAGCGCAATGGCAGCTTTGTTTACACGGGTAAGGCTCTCGAGAGCAATAAGAAGATAGCCGAATATAAATACGGCAATAATAGTAATGGTTAGGGTACTCATTATAGTTTAGTTTTACGATTTATGGGTTTAATGATTTAACGTCCACAAAAGTATATGTTTTTTCTGAACAAGGCTAACGTTGCTCCAATTATTTTAGGGCGGCTTTATAAATAAGTCAAAGCTAATTTGTATAACCCTCCTTAATAGTAACGTAACGGCGTAAATATGTTTCAAAAAGTTAAAGGCTACAAGAAAAACACCAAAGCCGATTATGAATTGCACAAAAAAAATGTAAAATTACACTATTATAGGGGTAGTGTTATAAACGGCCATCAACCAGTTTGTTTACGGCCGTGGGCAGTATATAAAACCATAAAGACATCGAAAGAAAACAAAACGCCAGTCCATAATAAGGGATTAACCTACAGAGAGGGGTAATTTTTAGAACCACCCTTATTCGAAAAACTGGCGCGAAACTTGCAGAACCAAAAATAAAGATGTAAATTTGTATAGTAAATATACTTTTTAGATTTATACATATCTACCTTGTGATAAAACCTATAACTTACATAAACTACTATAAAATGAAAATCAAGCGAATTACACTTAAGGCCCTCTTGCTGGCCCTAACCATTGCTGTAGCCACACCGGCTTGCGCACAGTATCAACCCACCAAAGAGAATCTGGAGGCTAGAAGCGAATTTCGCGATATGGGTTTCGGTATTTTTCTGCACTGGGGACTATACAGTATGATGGCCAACGGCGAATGGATAATGACCAACAAGAACATAAACTATAAAGAATATGCCAAGCAGGCCAAGGGGTTCTACCCTGCCGAGTTCGACGCTAAGAAGTGGGTTAGCGCCATCAAGGCTTCGGGAGCTCGCTATATCTGCTTTACAACGCGCCACCACGAGGGCTTCTCTATGTTCCACACCAAGTACAGCGATTACAACATAGTAGACGCTACACCCTTTAAGCGCGACATACTGAAAGAACTTACCGACGAGTGCCACCGTCAGGGCATATCTATTCACCTGTACTACTCGCACCTAGACTGGTATCGCGAAGACTATCCATGGGGGCGCACGGGGCGCGGCACAGGGCGTACCAACAAGAAGGGCGACTGGAAGAGCTACTATCAGTTTATGAACAACCAGCTTACCGAACTGCTAACCAACTACGGAAAGATAGGCGCTATATGGTTCGACGGATGGTGGGACCAAGACGAGAATCCCAACTTTGACTGGCAATTGCCCGAGCAGTATGCGCTTATCCATAAGTTGCAGCCTGCCTGCTTGATAGGTAACAACCACCACCTAACTCCATTCGAGGGCGAAGATATACAGATATTCGAGCGTGACCTGCCCGGTGAAAACCGTTGGGGATACTCAGGTTTGTCTGTAAGTAAGTTGCCACTAGAAACCTGCGAGACCATGAACGGCATGTGGGGATATCAGATTACCGACCAAAACTACAAAGATGCCAAAACGCTGATACACTTCCTAGTACAAACGGCTGGCAATAACGCCAACTTACTGCTCAACATAGGCCCACAAGCCGATGGCAATCTGCCCGAACTGGCTGTACAACGCTTGGCAGAGATAGGCGAATGGATGAAAACATACGGCCCTACCATACAGGGATGTCGCGGCGGCATAGTACCCCCACACTCTTGGGGAGCCACTACGCAGAAAGGCAACACCCTATACGTACACATACTGAACCTGAAAGACCGCGGGCTCTTTGTACCTACTGGCAACAAGAAGGTGAAGAGCGCTGTAGACTTTGTTACCCGCAAGGCCGTAAAGGTAACGCCTACCGATGGCGGCATAACGCTTACACTTGCCGAAGTTCCTACAGAGATAGACAAGGTGATAGAACTGCAACTGAAGTAAATGGGAAGAAACAAATTTTCGCAGACAGAAATTACGCAGATAGCTAAGCTACTGAAACAGAAAAATACCGTAAACCGTGCCCGACAGAAAATGATAAGGCACGAGCTAAGGGTAGACTACAAGTTTAATATATCCGACTTTAATGAGCCAGGCCACGCCTTTGGCGAAGAAGAGTTGCAGGCTGCTATAAATCGCGGTGCCATACAGATATTAGACGAAGCTACTATTGCCGACATGAAGGCTAAGCGAGCCAGAGACCGGGCTCGCGATGAGGCCGAGCAACAACGTCAAGCCATAGAGCGAGGGCAGCAAACCGACTGGCAGCAAGCCATGCGCGAATGGCAGGAATGGGAAGAAACTAAACTATAGCCCTATCCAAGGCTTTTGCCAACTAACTGCGTAAGAGCATATACGAATTAAGGGTGGTTCTATACTTACTGATAGAACCGCCCTTAATTATCTTGCTTTACTAGATAACTATTAGCTATTCTTGAACTTTACTAAGATACTGCTGCATGAGCCATTGCTTCTGCTCGGGTATAGTCATATTGCTATTGTCTAGCAATATTGCATCGCCAGCTTGGCGCAGAGGCGACACCTCTCGATGAGAGTCAATATAATCGCGCTGCTGTACATTGTCAAGAATCTCATCGTAACTGGCATCCATACCCTTAGCCTTTAGTTCATCAAAACGTCTACGGGCACGCACTTCGGCTGTAGCTGTAACAAAAATCTTGAGTTCAGCTTCAGGAAAAACCGTAGTACCAATATCGCGACCATCCATCACAATGCCCTTATCTCTACCCATAGCCTGCTGTTGCTCTACCATGGCTGTGCGCACAAAACCCAAGGCAGCCACGGGGCTTACATGCTGGCTTACCTCAATGGTGCGTATATCGCGCTCTACCAGCTGTCCATTAAGATAGGTATCGGGTCTGCCTGCTTCTTTATTAAACTTAAAGCTAATGGTTATCTGCGGCATAAGTTGCTGCAACCGTTCACTGTCTATCTTACCCTGGCCATCAAACAAGCCTGCCCTAAGGGCGTAAAGAGTAACGGCACGGTACATAGCACCCGTGTCTACATATACGTAACCTATCTCTCGTGCCAGGTCTTTGGCCATGGTGCTCTTTCCGCACGACGAATGACCGTCGATGGCTATTACTATTTTCTTCATATATATATTATAATGTATAAGCAGCGCTAACTAATACCGACGAACTGGATACATGATACTTGCCATAGGCAAGCCCTATCTTAAAGCGTTCTAACTGCAAGCCGGCACCCAACGACAGGCCTGCGCCATGACTACTTTCACTGTCATCGCTGCTGGTTATCTTCATTTCGTTGGCTCGACGCAGATTATATCCTGCCGCCACATAGATATTGTCTGACAGCAGAACATCAAGGCCTACTACCCAGTGGTAAATAAACTTGTAATTCCAATGATTAAGGTCTACCATAGTGGCCGAGATACGAAAAGGAGTATGTTCTATGCGCTTGCTGGCACCAAGTTGTACATCTATAGGCATAGATTCGTACTCTTCGTTATAGGCCTTAAGCTGTCCGCCCAAATTTTTGGCCACTACAGAGAGCGACCATTCACGGTCGGCATCATAATAGTTAAGTCCCAGATCGAACCCAGCCGCAATAGAATTATAATCACCAATATACGATGTAACCACCCGGGCAGTTACACCGCCAGCAATACGGTCGGTAAGAAGATAAGAGTAAGTGGCTGAAAGGGCAATGTCCTTAGCAGAAAAATCGCCGTTCTGTATATTAGAGGCATCGGTCTGCCGCATACTGCCATAATCCAGATACTGTCCGGCAAAGCCCAGCGTAGACCTATCACCCAATACCATAGCATAAGCAGCACTCAGCAGATTGGCCCCAGACATATAGTTCATATAGTTGAAGCCTATTGTCTTATCGCTAACCGAAGAAAGAAGAGCGGGGTTATGAAAGGTTAGCGAAACATCGTCATCAGTAAGCGTTATGTTGTCGCCTCCCAATGCCGCAACATGTGCACTAATCGGCAGACGTAGAAAATTATAAACCGTCTGACTCTCCTGTGCCTGACACAATAAAGGCAAAAACATCAATAGGAGAACAACATAACTTTTTTTCATCTATATGTCTGATTATTTGGCAAAGTTACGAGTTTTTTCAAAATCTTAGTTAAATTTGCAGAAGATTTTTAATAGCGTAGCATTGGACAATCATAGCCATACATCAAGTAACAATGTCGACGACAAGCGCCTCCCCAGTTTTCTATTGGGTATCATTGTGGCCTTGTCGATACTCTATGTAGGCTTGGAATATACCTCTATCACGCAACCGTATACCCCCGAAGAGTCGATAGACGACATGGTGCAAGATCTGGATATACAGATGCCCGCCAGGCAGCAAGGTATGGTGTCGGCTACTAAACAAGAAAAAACCGTAACCACCCAGGTAAAGCCCGTAGAAAAAGCTACCGATACGCAGACGGAAGACTTCACTCAGACTACGCCTTCGATAGCACCAGCCGAAGCCACTGAATCCTCGGGCAATACCCATACAAGCGAGGCCATACCGCAGACTCCAGAGAGCGACAAGCCCATAAACTTCAGAGTAGTAGAAGAGATACCCCAGTTTGAAGGGGGCATGGAGGCATTTACAAAATGGCTTACGCAGAATCTATGCTATCCTGCCGAAGCGCAAAGAGGACGCATACAGGGTAAGGTACTGGTATCGTTTATCATCAATCGTGATGGTTCTATATCCTCGCCCAAAATAGAACAATCGGTACACCCGCTATTAGATCGCGAAGCACTGCGTGTAGTACGCATGATGCCACGGTGGACACCCGGTAAAATTAAGGCTAAGCCCTGCCGAACACTATTTGCCATACCCATAGTATTCCAACTGTAAACTAAAATACAATCGACAATTATGATGACAGCCGACGAAATTCTTGCCAAATTCAATGATTACTTAGATCATCTGCCTTACAACAGAAAGCCACAATCGCTCTATGAACCGGTAAAATATGTGCTATCATTGGGCGGAAAACGCATACGCCCCACCCTAATGATGTTGGCCTACAACCTATATAAAGACGACCCCGAATCGATATTATCATCGGCTTGCGCATTGGAAACATACCATAACTATACACTTCTGCACGATGACTTAATGGACAATGCCGACCTAAGGCGGGGACAAATGACGGTACACCGCCGATGGAATGCCAACACAGCCATTCTAAGTGGCGACTCAATGTTGGTACTTGCCTATCAGCAAATGACGGTACACCGCCGATGGAATGCCAACACCGCCATTCTAAGTGGCGACTCAATGTTGGTACTTGCCTATCAGCGTATGCAGCAATGTCCATCTGACAAGTTGGCTGATGTGCTAAAACTGTTTACCGAAACAGCGCTTGAGATAGGCGAAGGTCAACAATACGACATGGAATTTGAGCATCGTAACGATGTAACCGAAGCCGAATACATAGAGATGATTCGCCTTAAGACCAGCGTGCTGCTGGCCTGTGCGCTAAAGATGGGCGCCCTGTTGGCCGATGCACCCGAAAGCGATTGTGAAAATCTGTACCACTTTGGCGAACTTACCGGGTTGGCATTCCAATTACAAGATGATTTCCTCGACGTTTACGGCGACACTAAAGTGTTTGGCAAGGCTATAGGTGGCGACATACTGGCTGGAAAGAAGACATTCATGCTTATCAATGCTCTTGCCAAAGCTAACAGTAGTCAGCGCCAACAACTGGAACAATGGTTGGTCACTACAGACCGGCCTCAAGAAAAAATAGAAGCCGTCACCCAACTGTACAACGAGATTGGCGTAGACGCCATGGCCACCGAGAAAATATCGTACTACTTCAACGAGAGTTACCGATATTTAGAAGCCGTGAACGTAGACGAAAAGCGCAAACAAGAGCTTAAACTCTTCACCGAACGAATGATGAAACGGCAATACTAATGGCTACAATCATTGATACACACACACACCTTGACGGTGAAGAATTTGACACTGACAGAGCCGAAGTGATAGCTCGGGCTAAAGAGGCTGGAGTAGCCGCCGTATTTCTGCCCGCCATCGATGTAAAAAGTGCTAAGGCAGTAATAGAACTAAGCACCCTAAACCCCGGATATGCCTTCCCTATGATAGGGTTGCATCCCGAAGAGGTAAAACAAGACTGGCGCAATCAGGCAGATACATTGAAAACTATGTTAGATACCGACCGACGTGGGCCAAAACAGTATATAGCCATAGGCGAGATAGGACTGGACTATTATTGGTCGCGCGAATTTGAGCAAGAACAACAACAAGCCTTCGAACAACAAGTACTATGGGCTATAGAATATCAGTTGCCGCTGATGATACATTGCCGCAAGGCTCAGAACGATATGGTTCGCATATTAAGAAAGTATGAAGACAAGCTTACGGGTGGTGTTTTCCACTGTTTTACGGGCAATCCCACCGAAGCTAAAGAACTTCTCTTATTCGAACGATTCTGTTTAGGCATCGGTGGTGTACTCACATTCAAGAGCAGTCATCTGCGCGAAGAGCTGCCACAAGCGGTACCACTAAGCCGAATAGTGCTAGAAACCGACAGTCCGTATATGGCACCCGTGCCCCATCGCGGTAAGCGCAACGAGAGTGCCTATGTGGTCGACGTGATGCGCTGTTTGGCAGAGAGTTATGGTATTGACAGTGATGAAGTGGCCCGCCAAACCAATATAAATACAGCTCGTATCTTTGGCAAACAATTCATGAGTTTATAAAAACACCACCCTAAAATAAAGAATAATCTTACGGTGGCAATTTATAGAACCACCTAAAAAAATATTATTATGAACAACTCTGGTCGTCATTTATCTGCATTCGTTTTTGGAATGCTATGGTGTTGTAGTCTATTCTTTACCAATACTTGTTTTGCCACCATCCCCCCTCAAGCTATTCCTTTTATTCTTGATTCTCATCTGTATGTAAAATCGGTGTTGGTTGATACCGTTTCGGTCTCACTAATTTACGATACGGGTGCCAATATGCTGTATCTGGACAAAGACTACATGAGTAATTCTTCATTCGGTAAGCGTCCCTTTAATAAGGGTAATGCCAAAATGGGTGGAGCCGGCAATGGTGGAGCAAAACAGATACCCATTATCATCGACCCTATAACTATAAAGTTAGGAAATCAAACCATTACAGAGAAGATTACGCCAATCATAAACCTGCGTGAGATATTGGGTAAGCAAGTAGATGGTATGGTGGGCAACAATGGTTTGTGGAAGAAACCGCTTGCCATTAACTACACCCACAGCTACCTACTTCCGATAGACAATCTAACGCCTGCAATGATTGAGGGGTATACAAAGCTTCCGGCAAAATTTGTCAAGAACATGGCGTATATAACCTGCGAACTCAAGATAGATTCTCTTCAGACGTTGAAAGGTGACTTCTTGATTGATTTAGGATGCGGTTCGCCTATTATACTAACCAACGAAACACTGAACAAAATCAATATCAACGGAAAGAAACAAGCCACTTCGTACATCAAAAACAATGGAGTTGGGGGTGATGGACAAGAAGTAAAATTCAGATGTGAGTCGTTCTCGTTGCTCGATAAGTTGGAAAATATTGTAGTTTCAGCCTCTTACAGTAAGAAGGGTGCTCTTTCCGAGCGTCCCTATATCGGAATTATAGGTAACGATATTCTTCGCCATTACGATTTCATTATCGATGCGCCTAATCAGGCAGTCTACGCTCGTCGCAATACAGACGCATCGGTTTCTTACCAAGAAAGCTCTACTTGGCAGATGAGTTACATAGATCGTACAGATATATGCGAGGGTTGGATAGTAAGTAGGCTGTACCAGAACGGCAAAGCACAGCAAGCTGGCTTTGAGATAGATGATGTAATTGTAGAAATTAACGGCCGAAATGTAAAAACCATTTCTTGGGAAGAACAACGCAAAGGATTGGATGTAAAAGGACAGACTCTTTTCAAGGTGAAAAAGAAAGACGGAAGCATCAAGGAATATACCCTTGACATCAGTGACCAAATTATCTGATGCGAAATTTGAAGTAACACCGCAAGTTCTAGATAATTAGGGTTATAAAGCACTACCACAGAGTGATGATTAACCCTTCATATACTCTGTTGGCGTGGTACCAAAGGCTTTGCTGAAGCACTTAGAGAAGTAGCTACTGTTAGAGAATCCTACCGTGTACATTACTTCTGATACGCTAAACTTACCCTCTTTCAGCATCACGGCAGCCTTGTGCATACGTATATCGCGAATATATTCTACGGGCGTTTTGCCTGTCATGGCCTTTAGCTTGCGGTATAGCTGTTTTCCGCCTATACCCACCATCTCTTGAAGTGTAGTTACATTAAAGTCTGAGTCTATCATATGAGCCTCTATCACCTCGGTTATTTCCTTTAACAACCGGCGGTCTGCCTCTGCCAAGGCAGGTTTTTCTTCCTCATTTTTCTCAGTCTTTATTCCCAGACAGTTGTTGGCCAAATCAAGAATCTCATCAAACGAACGGTGACTAACAGCTGTCTTTAAGTCTTCAGCCAATCGGTTGAAGAAGTTTATACGTGTATCTACTTGTTCCAATATCTCGGCTTTCTGTCGTTGCTCTTCAGCCAAACGGCGGCGCACCCATAAGAATTTGGCTATGCCCCATACCAAGCCTGCAACGGCTAGTAGATAGAACATCTTGGCCCAAACGGTAAGATACCATGGCGGCAGGATAGATATATCAAGCGAATAAACTTCGTCGCCCATATTTCCTTCGCCATCTACCACATGCACCGTAAGATGATAGTTGCCATGGGGCAATCCGTTGTAGGCTATATCCAGATTATCGCGGTTTATATACTGCCAGTCTGAACTGTTACCCTCCAAGCGATAGGCGTATATACCTGACGGATGACCCGAGAAGGGCAGGTCGGTAAGTTGAAGCACGAAATTGTTTTCGCTACTCTTTATTTCCAATTCTTTTAGATTACAAGGAGCAACTGGCAGTATTCTGCCTTTCTTTCCAGTTGCATCGCCACCCTGCAGTTGCTGGCCATTTACCGCTACTCCCGAAAGCAAGAGGCGCTGTTGCATTTTACCACTTAGGGGTGCATCGGCACTAACGCTTACATATCCATCGTTGCCACCCATAATTACAGAACGCTGCAACGCAGAATAGTACATGGCCAACGGCATAACTACAGAAGGTATCTTAAATCTAAAACTTTTGCCTTTTACGTCGATAACGCAACATTCATGGCCGTTTACCACCCATGTTTTTCCATCTACATCGCACATACAGACTACCTTTCCACCTATATGCCATTCTCGGGGCGTTGATAGCCATTGGCTACCACCTTCTGCTATGGTGTAACACCTTACCACGCCGTTGCTGCCTACCCATACATTGCCTGTGGCATCGGCCATAAGATAGTTTACTACATCGGTATTGTTAACGGCCTCTACCTTCATGGTACGGGTATTGATGCGGTCTATGCGGTTGTACGACGATGCCCATATCATTCCCTGCCCATCAATAGCCAGTTGACCTACATGTAGCCCCGATAGACGAGCCGTGCCACGGTCAGAGTAATGCCTATCGGCTACTATTGTTACAGTAGAAGCCGCCTTACCACTACCGGCAGCAGTGAGTGCCTGCATTAGCCTGTTCTTGTCTATCACAAACACTCCGCCCATATACGATGCCATCCACATGCGCCCCATACGGTCTTCCAATATATCGTATGCCCATGCAGTAGAATACTTGCGGGATGAATCGTAGACAATAAAGTTTACCATTTGCCGCGACTGGCGGTTATACAGGTTAATACCATGATCGGTACATATCCACACATGGCCGCTGCGGTCTTCGTATATCTTGCGTACGCGGTTATGACTTAGCGAGAATTCACCATTGTTCTGCTTATACCATGCTTGGCCGTTATGTATCAACCCGTTAGTGCCACCCATCCACCATTCGCCATTATGGGTTTGGCAGATAGCATGCAAACAGTTACCCTCGTTAGAGCGGGGCGTAACTTTATACAACGGTGTATATATATAATAGGTATAAGCTTGTAAGAACGACAACCCGTTGTCTGTTCCCACCCATACATTCTGCCACTTGTCTACATAGCAAGCCCAAACTATATTGTTAGCAATGGTCGACGCATCGTGAGAATCGTGCAGATAATGGCCAATAGCACCAGAGGGAGCCATGCTGAAAAGACCATTATCGGTTCCTATATACAGTGTGCCGTTAGCAGCCTGGGCAAAGCACTTAATAGAATTTTTATCGAACTGGGAGATACGTGTAAACTGGGTTAAACCTATATCGGCACGATACAAAGCCCCCTCGGCTCCTATCCAGTAACACTGCCTACGGGCATCGTAAGCCAAGGCGTTAACCAGCGGTTGCTCTCCCGGGCAGATGCTTATCTGCTTCTTGCCAAGATAAAGCCCCTGAATAGTTCCTGCCAACAGTCCCTTAGGCGTATGCAGCAAAGCATACACATCGCTACCATATTCTGCTGCGCTATTCTGTGCATCTACCACTCGCAGTTCGGTATGAGTCTTGGCACCCTTAGACTGCGAAGATACTTCCTGATAGGCGTAAGTATCCATATTAAAAGTCTGCAAGCCATGCCCCGTAGCCATATACAGTAGCGGGCCGTTCTGCCCTAAAGCATTGACACGCGTATTGGTAACCGTACCGTCGATATAATGCCTACAGGTATGATAACCATCGTAACTAAACAAGCCGTTATCGGTACCAAGCCACAATAGTCCGTTCTTATCCTGGTGGATAGAGCATACCGTCTGAGCACCATCTAAAGAAACATTGACAAACTGCTGTGCCGAAAGAGCGCAACAACACATCTGCAAGAGCAGAATAATGCCAATATTTTTTAGAATCTGCTTCATATATGGCAAAAATACGCATTAAAAAGCATACACACAAAATATTGCATCAAAAAATTTATGGATGGCCAGGATTTTGACATGGTGGCAAGAGACAGTGACAAACGATGATTTATGTCGGAATTTGCATAAGATTTTCAGGGTGCATAGCCATGATTTTGGCCATACTATTTAGTTAACTACCGTTAATCAGAGAACACAAAAATACTGCAATATTTTCACGCAAAGATAAAGTTGGTTGCTTTTTCAGCCATTCACAGAGCCATAAAATGAACTTAAAATCACAAAAACACAATCATTAGAAGTATAAAGACCAACTCCACAATTGTAACAATGGTCTTTACCCCAGCTAAAGTTCATCTCTACGGGCATAATTTTAGGAGAAAATTCGGCAAAAATCTTCATGTTTTTATCATATATCATCATTATTTATCAAAAATCACAGGCAATCGGCAAGAAATGGGCAAAAGCAGATAGAGCAGGATGACAGGTAATAGGCAAAAACACTCCGTTTTTACCTATTTTTTATGCACAATATTGAAATTATTTTTACTTCCAATATTAACAGCTATTAACTAACAACCACCATAATTTAGTTAACCAGTGTTAATTACATAAATAAAAAAATGAAAAAGCTATTTCTAATTTCTTACTCTTTAAATAACCCCCAAAAAAATGGGGATTACGTTAAGTGACGATAAAAATAACTTGGTACGATTTGTATCATATATTCATAAGATATGTACACATTTTTCCGGTTCATCTTATTGGCTGTTTTCGCCTCTTTCATCGGTCAGCCCGCTATATTCCCTCTTCAAGAGACAAAAACATCTCAAAAATATAAACCGCAAATTATAAGTAGGTGTTCAAAATTATTCGTATATAAATAATATGTCAACAGAATTGGGAGGTGATAAGTCTCTGCACTTTCTTTTTGCCTATATGTCCGGCTTTCATCGGTCGTGTAGCCCGCTACACTCCCTCTTCAATCCGAAAATACAGACAAAAATAAGGCACATATCCATATCAAATAATTTTGAACACCTACTTA
>CAVKSZ010000011.1:0-50002 GCA_963659135.1 Bulleidia sp.
GAAGTTTCATTAACGCGGGCTGCAAGCCCATAACCCATGGGCCCGAGGCTATGCTCTGGGCTATGCGCTTTTGCCCCGTCTGAGGCGCATTATTTATACCTCATAAATTTATTGATGACAAGTGGCAAATAGGCATTCGGTGAATAGTTACGGAAGTAACACAAAAAAGAATGTGAAACATATAAGAAATGGCCTTTTTTCTATATCTTTGCATCTTATTGCTTTAAGACACGAAAGAACGAGCATTGATTGCTATTATATGGGTATCATCAAAATATTGATAACTTCTTTATTATTAGTGGCGGAGAGCCACACCTATGCGCAGACAACGGCATGATTATGAGCACGCGCGCAGCACGACTCATACAGAAGGGCAAACCCGCTGAAGCACTACCAATGCTACAAGAGGGCGAAAGACAATATGCCGCCCTAAAAGACACGCTGAACAAAGAATTTGTAAAAATCTTCTTGATTCCACAGTTTGAGTGCTACCGTGCCATGAAGCGCTATCAAGAGGCTGCCAACATAGGCCACCGCATAATTGTAATAAACAGAAAAAGCACATTGCGCTCGGAAATTCGCCCCGACCATACCGAACAACTGAGCGAGACGGCAAAACGAAATTTGCAAAACCGTAAGGACGAAAAAGACGGGCTATATAAGAACAAGCCACTGCAATATGCCATGTTTATAACCTGTGCCCTATTGATAATATACTCTGTCGCAGTAACGGCATTCTTAGTATTCCATCTGATAAGAGACCGCCGCAAAGACAAGGCAAGCATGCAGATAATAGAGCGTATGCAGCGATACAAGCGCTTAATATACGGTATAAGTAGAGGTAACCTGGCAGACCCCGCACATGGTCATAGCGCAATGGAAGAGCTAATGAACCACCCTGACGTATCAGAAAACGAGCGCACATTCTGGAAACTGATAAACATAATAGTAAACAAGAAGCTGTACTTGAAACCAGACCTCTCGCGCGAGGATGTTACCAAAGAGATATATGTACCCAAAAACAAGTTTGGCAACATGTTTAAAACCTATACGGGTACTACCTTCAAGGCACACATTAACAGTCTGCGTATAGACGAGGCCATAAGCCTGATGCAGCAATATCCCGACTATACCATAGAAACCATAGCACAAGAGTGTGGTATGGCAAGCGTGCAAACATTCTACCGAGTATTTGCCGACAACACGGGTATGACTCCAGCCGAATATCGCCATAACCTATTGAACAAAAATAAGAATGAAGAATTACCCCCCCCCGAACAAGATCAACTGAGCGGGGACGACGAATAAAGCCGCAACTACCACGGTTATAACAAATCGAGTGATGGCCGATACACTAACCATATGCATCGGCCATCACTCGTTATATAAAGTCGCAAAATTCTACTTTTTTCTAAACCTTTCGGCAGTAAACAGAGGGGCTACTAAGCCTGCTTCTGCATCTCTGAAAGCAAGGCAAGGGCACGGTTTTCGGCAGCTTCCATCACTTCGCGTTCGCCTGGGCCCTTATCGTTGATGCCGCAAAGGTGCAATATGCCGTGGATAAGCACACGATAGAACTCTTCTTCGTAAGTTTTGCCAAAGAGTTGGGCATTAGAACGCACGGTATCAAGACTAATAACAATATCGCCACTTACTATATCATCCTCGTCGTAATCGAAAGTAATAACATCGGTATAGTAATTGTGGCCCAAATACTCATTGTTAACCTGCAATATACGCTCGTCATCAACAAACATATAGCCAATATCGCCAACACGGCGACCATAAAGAGCCGCAACAGCCTTTATCCATGCGTTTACGGCACGCTTCTTGATGGCGGGCATGCGCACACCGTCTACATTGTATGTAATCATAGTTTATGGGGTATAAAAGAATCTACGGGATATCCAAAACGCTCGAGTTCGCGAACGGCACTCGACGAGATACTCTCCATACCAGGCTCTGCATAGAGCAGAAGGGTATCTATATTGCCTATACGGCGGTTAAGGTCGGCCTGGGTACGTTCGTATTCAAAGTCGGCCACCGAACGCACACCACGCAAAATACAGGTGGCTCCCACACGATGGGCAAGGTCTACGGTAAGGTCGGCATAAGCCACTACCTCTACACGGGGTTCATCGGCATAGAGCAGCTCTATAGCCTTACAACGCTCTTCTGCGCTCAATACGGTATGCTTGCGCTCGTTTACGCCTACACCGATAACCACCCTATCAAAGAGAGGCAAGGCGCGCTTTACCACAGAATGATGCCCTATGGTAAAGGGGTCGAAAGTTCCGGTAAATAACGCTGTCTTCATTATCCAAACAAATCTTGCATAAGTGGTTCGCCACCCATAGGGGTACGACCTAAATGAGTATAAGCCAAGGGGGTAGCCATGCGTCCGCGGGGTGTTCGCTTAATAAATCCCTCCATGATAAGGAATGGTTCGTATACTTCTTCTACCGTTCCCATATCTTCGCCTATGGCAGTGGCAATGGTAGAAAGTCCTACGGGGCCACCTCTGAATTTATCGATGATAGTAAGTAGTATCTTATTGTCTATCTCGTCAAGTCCATACTGGTCTATATTGAGCGCACTGAGTGCAAAGCGCGTGATGGCAGATGTTATACGACCATTGCCCTTGACCTGGGCAAAATCGCGCACACGCCGCAGCAAAGCGTTGGCTATTCGGGGCGTTCCACGCGAACGTCGGCTTATCTCAAGGGCTGCATCTTCGTCGATAGGCACACGCAGTATGCTGGCAGAGCGTGATATGATACGGCAAAGGGTTTCGGGGTCGTAATATTCTAGATGCGCGTTGATGCCAAAGCGGGCTCGCAACGGCGCCGTAAGCATACCGCTACGCGTAGTGGCTCCCACTAGAGTAAAAGGATTAAGGTCTATCTGAATAGAGCGGGCAGAGGGGCCCTTGTCTATCATAATATCAATACGATAGTCTTCCATGGCAGAATAGAGATACTCTTCTACCACGGGCGAAAGACGGTGTATCTCATCAATAAATAGCACGTCGTTAGGCTCAAGCGATGTAAGGATTCCGGCCAAGTCGCCCGGCTTATCCAGTACAGGTCCGCTGGTAATCTTGAAGCCTACCCCCAACTCGTTGGCAATAATATTACTAAGGGTAGTCTTACCCAAACCGGGAGGGCCGTGTAATAAGGTGTGGTCAAGGGGTTCGCCTCGATATTTGGCAGCTTCTACAAAGACTTCAAGATTCTCTACCACCTTCTTCTGACCCGAAAAATCGCCAAAGCGGAGTGGACGTAGAGCATTCTCAAACTCTTTCTCGGAAGAGGAAGCCATCTGTTCTCTTATATCAAAATTATCGCTCAATGCCTTACATTTATATAATAACACTACAAAGTTAGTGCAAACCAAGTGAAACGCAAAACAAATCAGTTTGTTTTTGGACTGGCTCCTTTATTTAAGGGTGGTTTTAAATTACCACCGTAAGTTTTAAAACAACCCTTAAGCCTGGATACGGTGAAAGAAAACGCAAGAAACGCCCCGCCTACGGCTTTTTCTGCGTCGGCAGGACAGTGATCTTTATAGACACTAAAAGTCCCGTAACGGGCAAATAAACGCCATTACGGGACTTATTATTATATAGGTGGTAGAAACCACCGCATGCTAAACACTATTAGTCGGCCAATTTGGCAGAAATAAACTCGCGGTTCAGGCGGGCTATGTTAGCGATAGACTCGTTCTTGGGGCAAACAGCCTCGCAAGCACGGGTGTTGGTACAGTTACCAAAGCCCAGTTCGTCCATCTTAGCTATCATGGCCTTAGCACGCTTGGCAGCCTCGGGACGTCCCTGTGGCAACAGAGCCAACTGGCTAACCTTAGAACTTACGAAGAGCATGGCAGAACCATTCTTACAAGCGGCTACACAAGCACCACAACCTATACATGTAGCGCAGTCCATAGCCTCGTCGGCATTCTCTTTAGGAATAAGAATAGCGTTGGCATCCTGTGCCTGACCTGTACGGATAGAGGTGTAGCCACCAGCCTGCATAATCTTATCAAAGGCACCACGGTCTACCATACAGTCTTTGATAACGGGGAAACCAGCCGAGCGCCAAGGCTCAACGGTAATCACGTCGCCATCATTGAAACGGCGCATGTAGAGCTGACAGGTAGTAGCACCACGCTCGGTTTTGCCATGAGGCACACCGTTGATATACAGTGAACACATACCGCAGATACCCTCACGACAGTCGTGATCGAATACGAAAGGCTCTTCGCCACCAGCGATAAGCTCCTCGTTGAGGATATCGAGCATCTCGAGGAATGAAGTATCATCGGGGATGTTCTTCATCTCATGTGTATCGAAATGACCCTTGTCTTTGGGGCCGTTCTGTTTCCAATACTTAAGTGTGAATGATATATTCTTAGCCATGATTATTAGTTCTTATAGTTACGTGTTTGTACCTTAATTGCCTCATACTCCAGAGGTTCTTTAACCAACTCGGGAGCCTTGGTATCGTCGCCCTGGTATTCCCAGCAGCCTACATAGAAGAAGTTTTCATCGTCGCGCTTAGCTTCGCCCTCTTCTGTCTGATGCTCCTCACGGAAGTGACCACCACAGCTTTCCTCACGGTGCAGGGCATCGTAAGCGATAAGCTCGCCCATAACAATGAAGTCGCGCAGGTGGATAGCCTTGTCGAGCTCTACATTAAGACCCTCTTTGCTTCCAGGGATAAACAGGTTGGTGTTGAACTCCTCGCGGATACCCTTAAGCAACTGTAGACCCTTCTCAAGACCTTCCTTGGTACGGCCCATACCTACGTGTTCCCACATGATATGACCCAGCTCCTTGTGAATAGAGTCTACCGAACGCTTACCTTGGATATTCATCAGGCGGTCAATCTCGGTCTGTACGCCCTTTTCTGCCTCTTCAAACTCAGGCAGATCGACTGACAAGCGAGGCCATAGACTCTGATCGGCCAAGTAGTTCTGAATGGTGTAAGGTAATACGAAGTAACCGTCGGCCAAGCCCTGCATAAGAGCAGAAGCACCCAAACGGTTGGCACCGTGGTCAGAGAAGTTACACTCACCAATAGCAAACAGGCCGGGAACGGTAGTCTGCAGCTCGTAGTCAACCCAAATACCACCCATAGTATAGTGGATAGCAGGGAATATCATCATGGGGTTGTAATACTTAACACCATCAATTTCTTTGGCTACCTTACCGGGGTTAACGTCGGTAATCTCTTCGTACATATCAAAGAGGTTGCCATAACGCTGCAGTATCTCATCTATACCAAGACGGTTGATAGACTCAGAGAAGTCAAGGAATACAGCAAGGCCAGTATTATTTACACCGTAACCCTTATCGCAACGCTCTTTGGCTGCACGTGAAGCCACGTCGCGAGGAACAAGGTTACCAAAAGCTGGATAGCGACGCTCCAAATAGTAGTCGCGATCTTCCTCTGGAATATCAGAACCCTTAATCTCGCCAGCCTGAAGACGCTTGGCATCCTCAATTTTCTTAGGAACCCAAATACGACCATCATTACGCAGCGACTCCGACATAAGGGTAAGCTTGCTCTGCTTGTCGCCATGAACAGGGATACAAGTTGGGTGAATCTGTACGTAGCAAGGATTAGCAAAATAAGCACCCTTACGATAACACTGTACAGCTGCGGTACAGTTACAACCCATAGCATTGGTAGAAAGGAAATATGTGTTACCATAGCCACCAGTAGCTATAACTACTGCGTTGGCAGAGAAGCGCTCCAGCTTACCAGTAACAAGGTTCTTGGCGATGATACCACGGGCGTGGCCATCTACGATAACTACATCCTCCATCTCATAACGAGTATAGAGTTTAACCTTACCGGCCTGAACCATACGGCTCAATGAAGAGTAAGCACCGAGCAGCAACTGCTGACCTGTCTGACCCTTAGCATAGAAGGTACGTGATACCTGAGCACCACCAAACGAACGGTTAGCCAACATGCCACCATACTCGCGAGCGAAAGGTACACCCTGAGCTACACACTGGTCGATAATATTATTTGAAACCTCAGCCAAACGATATACGTTGGCCTCACGGGCGCGGTAGTCGCCACCCTTTACGGTATCATAGAACAAGCGATAAACAGAGTCGCCATCGTTCTGATAATTCTTGGCAGCATTGATACCACCCTGTGCAGCAATAGAGTGAGCACGACGGGGTGAATCCTGGATGCAGAAGTTGAGCACATTAAAGCCCATTTCGCCAAGCGAGGCAGCAGCACTGGCACCTGCCAGACCTGTACCTACAACAATAACATCGAGCTTAAGTTTATTCTTGGGGTTTACCAGGCGCTGATGAGCCTTGTAATTGGTCCATTTCTCAGCTACCGGACCCTCGGGTATTCTAGAATTTAAAGTCTTAGCCATAACTTTACTTTTACTTTTTCAATTGTTACACGAATTAATTACTTAGGCACCGCAGCACAGGCTGGGAGCAACCTTGAAAGCAAACGCCAAAACTACAACGGCAAAAGCCAGTATCAACAGAGTAGTGTAAACTACGCTGATGCACTGCCAACGCTTAAACCATACCTTGCCACTGATACCCAGTGTCTGCATAGCACTCCAGAAACCATGGGTAAGATGGTACCAAAGAGCTGCCAACCACACCAAATACAGCACTACATAAACAGGATTGCTGAAGGTGTCCAGGATGAAAGCGAAGCCATCTGAAGGCATATGGCCAACAGACATACCTGTAAGTTCGGCAAACATCATGTTAAACCAGAAGTTGAAGAGGTGAAGCAGCATACCCAGCAGGATAATGATACCCAGCACCAGCATGTTCTGCGAAGCCCACTCTACCTTCTCGGGTTTTACGGTTACCTCGTAACGAGAAGCTCCGCGAGCACGGCGGTTCTGCGCTGTAAGGATAAACGCATACACGATGTGACACACTGCAAGTGCAGCCAAGCCCAAAGTAGCCACAATGGCATACCAGTTAGCGCCAAGCAACTCGCAAATCATGTTGTAGGCCTTACCCGAAAACAGGGCAGCAACGTTCATACAACAATGGAACGTTAAGAAAAGGATAAGCGCAATGCCAGTTACAGACATCACTACCTTTCTACCAATAGATGAATTGATTAACCACATAAATGATTGTAATTTAATTATTTAATTGTTAGTAATGTTGTGTCTCGACAATACCGCAAACCTACCGGCATACCCCACAACATGATAGAGCTCTACATATTATAAGGTATGACACAGTAACGGCAGGTGCAAAAATACTATATTTTTATTACAATTCAAAGCAAAACCCACAAAAAATCGGATTTAATTTCTTACTTTTGCCGAAAATAAATGAACGTAATGCAATTCGATTATGATGTAATAGTAATAGGTGGTGGACACGCGGGATGCGAAGCCGCTGCAGCTGCTGCCCGAATGGGTGCTAGAACCTGCCTGATTACTATGGACATGAACAAGATTGGACAGATGAGTTGCAACCCTGCTATAGGCGGTATAGCCAAAGGACAAATAGTACGAGAAATCGATGCTCTTGGTGGCCAAACAGGGTTGATTACCGATGCCACTTCCATACAGTTTCGTATGTTAAATCAGGGCAAAGGTCCTGCCGTTTGGTCTCCGCGAGCCCAGTGCGACCGCGAGAAGTTTATATGGAAATGGCGCGAGGCGCTCGACCACACCGATAATCTTGATATCTGGCAAGACCAAGCCGATCAACTCTTGGTAGAAGACGGCAAAGCTATAGGGGTAACCACCATCTGGGGCGTTACCTTTCATGCCCGCTCGGTTGTAGTTACCGCCGGAACTTTTCTCAACGGCCTAATGCATATAGGTAGAAACAAAGTGCCTGGTGGTAGATGTGCCGAACCTGCCGTATACAACTTTAGCGAAAGCATATCGCGCCACGGTATACGTGTAGACCGTATGAAAACAGGTACTCCCGTAAGAATAGACCGCCGCAGCGTACACTTCGAAGACACCGAAGAGCAACCAGGCGACCAGGGGAACCATCAGTTTAGTTACATGGCGCATCACCGTACGCTCAACCAACTGCCCTGTTGGACTTGCTATACTACCAAAGAGTCGCACGACATACTCCGTAGCGGACTGGCCGACTCTCCCCTATTCAACGGGCAGATTCAGAGTACAGGCCCACGTTACTGCCCCTCGATAGAAACCAAGTTGGTTACTTTCCCCGACAAAGAACAACACCCTCTTTTTCTTGAACCCGAAGGCGAAAATACCAACGAGATGTACCTCAATGGTTTCTCATCGAGTATGCCTGTCGACATACAGTTAAGAGCACTACATGCCATCCCTGCCCTTCGTGAAGCACGCTTCTATCGCCCTGGTTATGCGATAGAATACGACTACTTCGACCCCACCCAGCTTAATCATTCTTTAGAGTCTAAGGTTATTGATGGCCTATTCTTTGCCGGACAGGTTAACGGAACTACCGGATACGAAGAAGCTGCTGGTCAAGGATTGGTTGCTGGTATCAACGCTGCCATTAAATGCAGCGGAGGCGAACCCTTGGTGATGAAGCGCGATGAAAGTTATATAGGTGTACTGATAGACGACCTTACTACTAAAGGTGTAGACGAGCCCTATCGCATGTTTACCTCTCGAGCCGAATACCGCATTCTGCTAAGACAAGACGATGCCGACGCACGTCTTACCGAGCGCGCTTACCAGCTGGGTATTGCCAGCAGAGAACGTTACGACTGGTGGTTACAAAAAAAAGAAGGGATAGACCGCATTATAGATTTCTGTAACAATACCCCCGTAAAGCCAGCCCTTATCAATGGATTCTTAGAACACATTGGTACTACCCCACTACGCATGGGATGCAAGATAGCCGAACTGATAAGCCGTCCACAGATTAACATTAACCAGATGACCGAAGCCATACCACAATTAGCAGAAGTTATCAATGCACTACCCAACCGCCATGAAGAAATAAGCGAGGCGGCTGAAATCAAGATAAAATATAAAGGTTATATAGAACGTGAACGCATAATAGCCGATAAGATGCACCGACTAGAAGATATACGCATACGTGGCCGATTTAACTATAGCCAACTGCACGAGATATCTACCGAGGGCCGACAGAAGTTAGAGCGTATCAATCCAGAAACCCTAGCACAAGCCAGTCGCATCCCAGGCGTATCACCAAGCGATATCAATGTACTATTGATACTTCTAGGAAGATAGTTTCACGTGAAACAAAAGACAAAATAACAAATTATAAACATAATATGAACAACGAAGTATTAATTAAGAATTTGCGCTGCATCCCCGATTGGCCTATCAAGGGCGTAAACTTTAGGGATGTAACCACCCTATTCAAAAGCGCAGAATGTCTACAAATTATCACAGACGAAATGGTAGACATGTACAAGGACAAGGGAATTACCAAAATTGTAGGTATCGAGAGTCGAGGTTTTGTCATGTCGTCAGCGGTAGCCTTGAAATTAGGTGCCGGCATAGTACTCTGTCGCAAACCTGGCAAACTACCCTGCGAGACAGTACAAGAAAGTTATGCCAAGGAATACGGTATAGACACCATAGAAATTCATAAGGATGCCATCAACGAAAACGATGTAGTTCTGCTACACGATGACCTCTTAGCTACAGGAGGCACAATGAAGGCCGCTTGCGACCTTGTAAAAAAATTCCATCCCAAGAAAGTATACTGCAATTTTATTATCGAATTAGTAAACGAAGGACTTAACGGAAGAGATGCCTTTGATAAAGATATTGAAGTAACTTCTCTTATCAAGATTTAATAATTCCCCATTAAGCGGCTTTTAATCTTTTACTTTTATTTTCTTGACTAGAATCTATAAAACTAAAAATATAAAATTTGTAGATTTTATCATGAAACAATTAAAGGTAAAGATTAAAAGCCGCTTAAAGTTTCACGTGAAACTTTAAGCACGTATCTATCTCGTTTCCAATAGCTTTAATATGAAGAAAGATAAAGAAGAATTATTAGCTAAGTTAAAGAACATAGTTCTTAATATGCCCGAAAAACCCGGAAGCTATCAGTTCTATAATAAAGATAATACTATTATTTACGTAGGCAAAGCCAAGCGGTTGAAAAGTCGTGTTTCCTCATATTTTCACACAGAAGTAGATAGATTTAAGACCAAAGTATTGGTATCAAAAATATGTAATATAACCTATACTGTGGTCAATACCGAAGAAGACGCCCTATTGCTTGAAAATAGTCTTATCAAGCGTTACAACCCTCGTTACAACGTGCTTCTCAAAGATGGCAAAACCTACCCCAGCATATGCATTACCAAAGAATACCTACCCCGAATATTCAAAACGCGCACCATTAATCGCCGGGGCGGACAGTACTTTGGTCCCTATAGTCATATCAGCAGTATGTATAATATTCTCGATCTCATCGGCAAAGTATACAAGCCGCGCAAGTGTAATTTCACCATCACTGCCGAAGGGATAGCCGCTGGTAAATACAAACCTTGCCTAGAGTATCATATACATAACTGCGGCGCGCCCTGTATTAACCGCCAGACTTACGATGAATACATAGAAAATATTCGCCAGGCTCGCGAAATTCTAAAGGGTAATACTCGTGAACTTAGCGATCTTCTGTATGCGCAAATGCAACAATTAGCCGCAGCACTCAAATTTGAAGAAGCCGAACAGGTAAAACAGCGATATTTATTGCTAAAGAGCTTTGTAAGCAAGAGCGAGGTAGTAAGCCATACCATAACCGATGTCGATGTATTCAGCATAATCTGCGACGATGCGTCGCCAAATGCTTACATTAACTATATACATGTAAAGAATGGCACCATTAACCAGAGTTTTACCTTCGAATATAAGCGAAAACTGGATGAAACCGCCCAAGAATTGCTCATTGATGCCATTCCCGAGATACGCCAGCGCTTTAATAGCACCGCCCGCGAGGTTATAGTTCCCTTCGAGATAGACTGGCAGATAGAGGGCATTACCTTTACCGTGCCCCAGCGAGGCGATAAAAAGCACCTCTTGGAACTTTCAGAGATGAATAGCAAGCAGTATAAGTTCGACAGGTTGAAACAAACCGAAAAACTTAACCCCGAGCAGAAGCAAACACGCTTGATGAAGGAACTGCAAGCCAAGCTTAAGCTCAACAAGATGCCGTATCATATAGAGTGTTTCGACAATTCTAACATCTCTGGAACCGATGCTGTGGCAGGCTGCGTGGTATTCAAGGGCATGAAACCCTCTAAAAAAGACTACCGCAAGTACAATATAAAGACCGTTGTAGGCCCCGACGATTATGCATCTATGCAAGAGGTGGTACGGCGCCGGTACACCCGCATGAAGGAAGAAGGCCAAGCCCTACCCAACTTGATAATAACCGACGGTGGAAAGGGCCAAATAGACGTTGTAAGAGCTGTTATAAACGGCGAATTAGGTCTAGATATAGCCGTTGCCGGACTGGCTAAAGACGACCGCCACCGCACTAACGAATTGCTCTTTGGCAACCCTATTTGCACCGTGGCCATTGATATTAAGAGCGAACTGTTTCACGCCCTTACCCGCATTCAGGATGAAGTTCATCGCTACGCCATCAGCTTTCACCGCGACAAGCGTTCTAAGCACGCCCTACACTCTCAACTAGACGATATCAAGGGCATAGGTCCCGTAACGCGTGACACGCTGCTCAAACAGTTTAAAACCGTCAAGGCCATCGGTAACACCTCATTAGACGCACTTACCACCGCCATTGGGCAAGCCAAAGCAGGCATAGTATACGCTTACTTTCAAGATAAGAAAACCGAAGCTGATGGCGCACAGAACCAGCAATAGTCAATAGAAAAAACTACACAAAAGAATAAAGAAAGATAGAAAAAGCCATTTTCTACCAATAAACCGAACCTTAATAACTATTTTAACTTGAAATATCATTAAAGCAGGCTCAAGGGTTAAAAACCTACTGTCCAGGGCAACACCCTTGGAATAAAACAAGTTATATCTCTATTACCCCGCAAGCGGCAAAAGCAAAATTGTGAAGTTTATTGTCAGTACATTTACATTTATAGCCCTCACCCAAAGCATACTACTTTCAAATTGTAAGTAGCCTCTTTTTGTTGTTTGTAATAATTAACTAACACCGCTATATTATAGTTAATAGATGTTAATATAAAGACTGTTTTCACCCTGTTTTTCGCCACATAAGTGGAGCAAAATTAGGGAAGATTCGAGCATAAAACCATAATATTATAATTCATCGATGCCGTTGTGATGATGCAAACTGAGTCAAGAACTAGTTTTTTTGTCCGAATAATATTAATATTTGGCAAAACTGTGAATATCTTTGCCCAATATATAGACAATTTTATCACCGCTAGACATAATCATTTTGGAGGATAAAATCTAGCTCCAACCTTCTAAACGATAACTCCAGTTCCGTAAAGACCATCACTAGCTACGATAAAGGTAATCTCTAGCCACAAAAAGGGGCATTATGGGCCAAATATTTGCCTACAACGAGGATTTTTAGTGTAAATATCACAACCATACTTGCGCTTGCTTTAATATAATTTAGCAGTTACAAATTGATAGATATACTATTCTCCTAATACTATTTTTGACAATAATCATACATCAATTGTTGATGCTAAATATTGCGCCCTGAAGAGGGCTGAAGAACACAGTCAAAAAAGATGAGTCTGACAAACTGCACAGATATTAAAAATAAACAATAGAAATCGGACCAAATTATTTTTTATCGTCACTTAATAGAAAAAAGCAAGCGGGTAATTACCTAAAATGTTACGAAATTAGTAAATTTGCAATAATATATCTCTAACAGCGTCATGAGAATAGTTATCCAGCGCGTATCTAGCGCATCTGTAAGCATCAACCAAAGCGTGAAATCCGCTATTGGCAAAGGCTTACTTATATTGGTTGGCATAGAAGCCACAGACACACGCGACGATGCCGACTGGTTGGTACGAAAAGTAGCCGCGCTGCGCATTTTCGACGACGAACAGGGCGTAATGAACCTCGATATACAGGCCGTAGGCGGAGAGATACTTATTGTATCGCAGTTTACACTCATGGCAAGCTATAAGAAAGGCAATCGCCCATCGTGGTTTCGCGCCGCTCAACACGAAATATCCATACCCTTGTACCAGTATTTCTGCACACGTATGAGTCAGGCTATAAGCAAACCCGTAGCCACAGGCGAATTTGGTGCCGATATGCAGGTACAACTCATCAACGATGGCCCTGTAACCATCTGTATGGACACCCATAATAAGGAATAAAACTTACACCCCTACAATAAACTAAAAACACTGATGGACAAACATTTTGTAACACACGAAGTATTAGAAACCACCCTGTGGCTACTTGAGATTGCCGGCATAGTACTGCTTGCCATAGTAGGCATAATATATCACCACGAATGGGCCATCCTTTCGGGTGGTATCATGTGCGTTATATACTTCGCCATCAGCGCCTTTCGCCGCCGCGAAGACCGCCGTAAAGCCCTCACAAGTGCTGCTATTGCCGCTGCATTGGCAGCAGGATTGATAATAAGATATACATTACAATAAATATGACTATCAAGGAAGCACAAGAGCAGGTAGACCATTGGATTAAAACATACGGCGTACGCTATTTCTCAGAGCTTACCAATATGGCATGCCTTACCGAAGAGGTGGGCGAACTGGCTAGAGTAATAGCACGCACCTATGGCGACCAGAGTTTCAAGCCGGGTGAAAAGCCCAATATAGGCGAAGAAATGGCCGATATTCTGTGGGTTTTACTCTGCTTGGCTAACCAGACGGGCACCGATCTGACTGCCGAACTAGAGAAGAGTTTCCGAAAGAAAACCCAGCGCGATGCCACACGACACGTAAACAACCCCAAACTCAATAAGTAACAATAATATAACCCAAACAATATGACAGAAATTAAAAACACTGACAAGTATCAGCAAGCATTAAGCAAGTACAACCTAGACATCACCGATGCCCAGGTTGCCGCAGAAGTAAGTAAAATAGTAGAAAAGGCAGCCCAGAACAATACTGCCGATGTACAACGCTTCTTGCTGGGTAGCGTAGAGCTTACCTCGCTCCACACTACCGATACCGAAGAGAGCATTCTGGCCCTTGTAGAGCGTGTAAACCAGTTCGACAAAGACTATAAAGACCTGCCCCACGTGGCTACCATCTGCACCTATCCCTGCTTTGCCAAGCTGGTAAGCCAAAGCCTTGAGGTAGACGGCGTAGAAGTAACCAACGTATGCGCTTCATTCCCCTCTTCACAGACCTTTATCGAGGTGAAAGTGGCCGAAACAGCCCTTGCCGTGAAAGACGGTGCCACCGAGATAGATATTGTACAGAGCGTAGGCAAGTACCTATCGGGCGATTACGAAGGCGTGGCCGACGAGATAAGCGAGATTAAGGATACCTGCGGCGACGTGCCTCTCAAGGTTATCCTTGAAACAGGCGATCTGCCCTCAATGGCCGACGTAAAGCGCGCCTCTATCTTGGCTATGTATGCTGGTGCCGACTATATCAAGACATCTACCGGCAAAGAGAAAGTTTCAGCCACACCAGAGGCCGTATATGTTATGTGCCAGGCTATCAAGGAGTACTACGAAGAAACCGGTATTCAGATAGGTCTAAAGCCCGCTGGCGGCATCAATACCGTAATGGATGCAGTAACCTATTACACCATTGTTAAAGAGGTGTTGGGCGAAAAATGGCTCACCAACAAGTGGTTCCGCCTGGGTACCAGTCGCCTTACCAATCTGCTGGTTAGCGCCATTGTAGGTACAGAGGTTAAATACTTCTAAGCTCCGGTTACAGATAACAATAAAGGATCACCCCCCTATAATAAGGGGCAAGAAACTATAAGCAAAACAGCCATGTGAAATATACTTTACATGGCTGTTTTTTTCGATTAAATCTACAATTTTACGCTTATCTTGTACGCTGTATAACATAATCCAGATAAGCCTTTAGCGCTTGGCTAATATCTAGCTGAGTAACATATCTATCTATAAACATACAAGCCTCATGGTGGAACTCCCACATGCGTTTCTCGGCATATTCTATACCTCCGTTTTGCTTAGTGTAATCTATCAGCGTAGCTATCTCATCGGGCGTAATGGTGCGGTCTTTCACCTTATATGCTAGTGCTTTAATCTCTTCAGACACACTATTGTTCACCGCATAAATGGCTGGCAGGGTCAACTTACCCTCAAGCATATCATTACCCGTAGGTTTTCCTATCTCAGTATTGTCGTAATAGTCAAATATATCGTCGCGTATCTGGAATATAATACCCAGATTCTGACCGAATTGGGCAGCAGCCTGCACTTGCTCAGGGGTAGCATCAGAAGCCTGGGCGCCTATCGATGCGCAAGCCTCAAAGAGAGCAGCCGTCTTACCCTTTATAATATTGTAATATACCTCTTCTGATATATCCTTGCTTGAGATATTAGATAACTGTAGTATCTCGCCGTCAGAAAGCGTACGGCCCAACTGTGCCAGATATCGAATTATAGCCTCGCGATGGGTATACGATACATGCAGCAAGGCGGTTGAAAGGATATAATCGCCCACAAGTACACTCACCTTGTTATCATATACGGCATTTACCGAGGCTTGTCCGCGACGTTCGGCACTCTCGTCTACTACATCGTCGTGCACCAGCGAAGCCGTATGCAGCAGTTCCAAACCTATAGCAGCATGCTGGGTAACATCAGTTATCTGTCCAAAGTTCTTGGCCATAAGCAGAATAAGAATAGGGCGCATACGCTTACCGCCACGTTGGCGTATATGGTTCAAGGCCTGAGCCAACATACCGTCTTCATGGTCGAGCGAGTGGTTAAACATCACGATGAAATCGGCCAATTCTGACGCTATAGGAGCCTTGATAACTGATTGATAATCCATGATAATGAGTATTTTGATACAAATTTACTTATATTTTCTGTCATTATCTTATTTTTTTTGGTAATTTTACAATAGCAAAAATCAACACAATTATGGACAAACTGTTTCTTCTTGACGCCTATGCGCTAATATATAGGTCGTACTACGCATTTATAAAGAATCCCCGCATCAATTCCAAGGGGTTCAACACGTCGGCCGTAATGGGATTTGTAAATACTCTTAACGAGGTGATTACCAAAGAAAATCCTACATACCTTG
Source organism: Bulleidia sp. (assembly GCA_963659135.1). Lineage (GTDB taxonomy): Bacteria > Bacteroidota > Bacteroidia > Bacteroidales > Bacteroidaceae > Prevotella. The sequence goes on from CAVKSZ010000011.1 coordinate 16,209, forward strand.
GCGTAGCATTCGACCACGGCAAAACCTTCCGCCACGAGGCTTACCCCGAATACAAGGCGCAACGCGAAGAAACTCCCGAAGATATCAAGGCTAGCGTACCCATAATCAAGCAGATTCTGCAGGCATACAATATACCCATACTGCAAGCCGATGGCTTCGAGGCCGACGATGTTATAGGCACACTTGCCACCAGCGCTGGCAAACAGAATATAGAAACCTATATGCTTACGCCGGATAAAGACTACGCCCAGCTAGTAAGTCCTAACATATATATGTTCCGCCCTAGACACGGTGGTGGCTACGATAAAATGGGCGAAAAAGAGGTGACAGAGAAATATGGTCTACAGTCTACCCAGCAGGTTATCGACCTATTGGCACTGATGGGCGACTCTGCCGACAATTTCCCTGGCTGTCCGGGCGTGGGCGAAAAAACAGCCGCAAAACTCATAGCTCAGTTTGGAAGCATAGACAACATGATTGCCCATAGTGAAGAAATAAAAGGTAAGTTGCGCGAGAAAGTTGAAAGTGCCACCGACGACATTCGCATGAGCCGATTCTTGGCAACCATTCGTACCGATGTTCCCATAGAGCTAGATTTGGAAAAATTGAAGCTTACCTCGCCCAACGACGAAAAACTGGAAGCTATCTTCAAAGAACTCGAGTTTAAATCGCTGAGTGATAAGATTATTAAAAAGGTTAAAAATACGCCAAAAAACGATAATCAACAGCTCGATTTATTTACCGAATTTGCGCCCGAGAGTACAGACGAGCCAAAAAATGCGAGTATTTTGGGGCTGAAAAGCACACCTCATGAATACAAACTTATTGAAACAAAAGAAGAAGCACAAGAAATTTGTGATTTTTTCTTGACAAAAAGAATTTTAAGTTTTGACACCGAAACCACCTCGACCAGCGCCATTGATGCCGAATTGGTAGGTTTGAGCTTCGCCGTAGAAGAATTTAAGGCATTTTACGTAGCTGTGCCCGCCAACCGCGACGAGGCGCAACAGATAGTAGAAATTTTTCGCCCTCTCTACGAAGATGAGAAAATTTTGAAAGTAGGACAAAACATAAAATACGACTACGAGGTATTGCGACGTTACGGAGTAGAGGTGCGCGGACCCATGTTCGATACCATGGTAGCCCACTACATAGTTCAGCCCGAACTGCACCACAACATGGACTATATGGCCGAAACGCTATTGGGTTATCAAACTATACACATAGAAGAACTTATAGGTTCAAAAGGTAAAGGTCAGCGATCTATGCGCGATCTGCAGCCGCAAGAGATATACGAGTATGCCGCCGAAGATGCCGATATAACCCTGCGTCTGAAAAACATACTGGAGCAGAAACTGAAAGAGGTGGGCGGCGAGTATTTGTTCTACAATATAGAGATGCCTCTGGTGCCCGTATTGGCAGAAATGGAACTTACAGGCGTATGCCTGGACACCAATGCGCTGGCACAAACGGCAGTAGACTTTAACCGCCGACTATCTGAGTACGAACAGACTATATACACTCTAGCCGGAGAGACATTTAATATTTCCAGCCCCCGACAAGTAGGCGATATTCTCTTTGGAAAAATGAAGATAGTAGACAAGCCCAAGAAGACCAAAACCGGGCAATACGTAACCTCTGAAGAAGTACTTGCCCAACTGCGCAACCGCGCACCAATAGTAGACAGTATACTGAATTACAGAGGGGTAAAGAAGCTACTGAGCACCTATGTAGAGGCATTGCCTAAACTTATAAACCCACACACGGGCCACATACATACCAGCTTCAACCAGACCGTAACCGCCACCGGACGCCTAAGTTCATCAGACCCCAATCTGCAGAATATACCCGTACGCGACGACGACGGCAAAGAGATACGCAAGAGTTTTGTGCCCGAACCAGGATGCCTGTTCTTCTCTGCCGACTATTCACAGATAGAGTTGCGCATTATGGCTCATCTATCGCAGGATGAGCACATGATAGAGGCTTTTACCAACGGCACCGACATACATACCGCCACCGCCGCCAAGATATGGCACATACCCGTAGAACAGGTTACGCCCGAGCAGCGCAAAAAGGCCAAACAAGCCAACTTTGGTATTATCTACGGCATAAGCGCATACGGACTGGCCCAGCGCATGAACATCAGTAACGGCGAAGCACGACAACTCATTGAAGATTACTTTGTTACCTTCCCACGGGTAAAAGCTTATATGGACCAAGCCATAGCCATCTGCCGAGAGAAAGGCTATGCCGAAACCATATTCCAGCGCCGTAGATACCTGCAGGATATACACTCGAAAAATGCTACCGTACGCAACTTTGCCGAGCGCAACGCCATAAATGCTCCCATACAAGGCTCTGAAGCCGATATAATAAAAGTGGCCATGAACCGCATTTATAAGCGTTTCAAGGAAGAAGGAATACGCTCAAAAATGATTCTGCAAGTACACGACGAACTGAACTTCAGCGTATATCCCGACGAACGCGAACGGGTAGAACGCATAGTAACCCAAGAGATGCAGAATGCCTACCCCTTAAGCGTACCACTAACAGTAGACGCAGGATGGGGAAATAACTGGCTTGAAGCCCACTAACCCCCTATCCTACCCTTCACAAGGCTCAGAAGCCGACAAAATATCTATATTCCACGCACTATATTGGCTATCCATATTGCCCCTTCTACCGCAAGTATAGGTATAATAATGCACTTGCGGTGTAGTAGGCTTTCTATCCGGTTATAATTAAGGGATAGCCAATAATGGCGGGTAATCAAATCGTGAAGTAAAATAAGGGGTATTACGGGCAACAATATCAAGGGTAACAGTACGTTGGGGTTTAACCGGAAAGCATCAGCCCAACGCCCGCCTAATACCAATACCATAGCCCGAGTAATGCCGCATCCTGGACACGGGATATGGTATATCCACTTAGATGGACATACCGTAAAACCCATGTCAGTGCCGCAGAACACGGCCACCCAAAGCCATACCGCTACAACGATATAGCCTAAGGCTACAAATAAATATAACTTATAGTTAGATATACTGTAACAGTTTGTTATAGTTCTTCTCGCGAGTGCTACCCATAATCAAGAACCAGTCTACAATAGCCCAAATACCTAAACCACCACAAGTAAGCAGTTTACCTATACCCAAACCAGTATCGCCTATATAGAAACGGTCAACTCCATAACCTCCTAAGAAGAGTGAGAGGATAAGAACCACAGTAGGATTCTTAAATTGCAGCGAAACTAATGTAGTATACTTTTCTTCGCCTACATTCTTCAACTGCTCGCGAAGCATAGGCATTTTGTCTTCTGGAAAATACTTACTGTTAGTAAGAAGGAACGTGTTAATTTGTTGTGCGTCCATAACTATTGATTTAAAATAATTAATATAATAACAATGGCACTGTTCAGCCCCCGCTATATAGCAAAGTAAGCATTACCAATGCCATACTATTGACAAAATTAATATGAATTACAATATTTTCAAAACAAATTACAATTTTTCTCGAAAAAAAATCTAAGTGACGTTAAAAAATAAGTTATAGGCGGCGCCTCGGAAATAAAAATAAAAGTTTTTTTATTTTGTATTCCCCTCTACTTGCACTACCTTTGCAACTGAAAATAAACGTTTATAACAATATATGTCATTAAAATGTGGTATCGTAGGCCTTCCTAATGTGGGTAAGTCTACGCTGTTTAACTGTTTGTCGAGTGCCAAAGCACAGGCAGCCAATTTTCCTTTCTGTACAATAGAGCCCAACCTGGGCGTAATAACCGTGCCCGACGATAGACTTACACGCCTGGCAGAGATAGTTCATCCCGGACGCATAGTGCCCGCTACCTGCGAGATAGTAGACATAGCCGGACTGGTAAAAGGTGCCTCAAAGGGCGAAGGACTGGGCAATAAATTCTTGGGCAATATACGCGAATGCGACGCCATAATACACGTAATACGCTGCTTCGACGACGATAACGTAGTACGCGAAGGCGGTGCGCCCGTAGACCCCGTACAAGACAAAGAAATAATAGACACCGAACTGCAACTGAAAGACCTTGACACCATTGAGGCGCAGCTGGCTAAAAACCAAAAGATAGCCGCCATAGGCAACAACAAGGATGCCAAGGTGCTGGTAAGCGTGCTCGAAGCTTACAAGGCCGCCCTGGAGCAGGGTAAAAATGCACGGTCGGTAACCTTTGAGAGCAAAGAAGAGCAGCAGGCCACCCACGACCTGTTTCTGCTTACCACCAAGCCCGTGCTCTACGTATGCAACGTAGATGAAAACAGCGCCCGCGAAGGCAATGCCCACTCGCGTAAGATAGAAGAAATAGCCGCTCAAGAGGGTGCCGAGGCCATGGTGATAGCCGCCAAGACCGAGGAGGATATAGCCTCTCTGGAAACCTATGAAGACAAGAAGATGTTTCTTGACGAACTGGGGCTGGTAGAAAGCGGCGTAAACCGACTGATAAAGAAAGCTTACAGTCTGCTAAACCTGGAAACCTTTATCACCGCAGGCGAAATGGAGGTGAAAGCCTGGACATACCATAAGGGTTGGAAGGCTCCGCAGTGTGCTGGCGTAATACATACCGACTTTGAAAAAGGATTTATACGTGCCGAGGTTATCAAGTACGACGACTATATAAAATACGGTTCTGAAGCCGCCGTGCGCGAAGCCGGCAAGCTAGGCATCGAGGGAAAAGAATATATAGTGCAAGATGGCGACATTATGCACTTCCGTTTCAACGTATAAACACCCTACCCTATGACCGCACTGCTCAACTTTATAGTATGGAATCCTGATACTACAGCCCTGCACCTGGGGCCGTTTGACGTACGCTGGTACGGACTGTGCTGGCTTACCGGACTGGTTATAGCCTATATGGTAGTAAAATGGCTGTACCGCGACCAGCGCATCAAAGACGAATACTTTGACCCACTATTTCTATATTGCTTTGTAGGTATACTGGCGGGAGCCCGCTTAGGGCACTGCATATTCTATGAACCCCATTACTTTCTTACCTCGTGGCAGCACTTCATAGAGATGTTTTTACCCATAAAATTTATAGATAGTAACTCAGCGGCAGCCGGGGGCATACTATACAACCTAACTGGCAGTAAAGTAATATTTACGGGCTACGAGGGATTGGCCTCTCACGGCGGAACCATAGGTCTGATGATAGCCCTATGGTGCTACTATCGCCACACTCGCCTTAATCTATGGCAGGTTCTTGACAATATAGCCATAGCCACGCCCATCACTGCCTGCTTTATACGGTTGGGCAATCTGATGAACTCAGAGATTATAGGCAAGATAACCGATGTGCCATGGGCATTCATCTTTGAGCGGGTAGACAAAGAGCCACGCCATCCCGGGCAACTCTACGAGGCCATAGCCTACTTCCTGTTCTTCTTTGTAGGCTGGCACTTCTACAAGCGGCATAAGCAGTGGGCAGGCACAGGCTTCTTCTTTGGACTCTGCCTTACCCTAATCTTCACCTTCCGCTTCTTTGTAGAATACACCAAAGATATACAAGAAGCCTTTGAACAGAATATGGTACTCAATATGGGGCAGCTGCTCTCTATACCCTTTATCATCATAGGTATAGTGTGCATGTACCGAGGACTAAAGAAGGCACGGCAGTAAGACGCTGACAACATATTAAAACCCTTACATAACTATTAAGCCCCGACTCTGTAGAGCCGGGGCTTTTTTAATTATAGGGTCATATTAGACACAATATCTCTAAATACTACTATTAGTTAATTGTTTAAAGTAAGCCAAAGGCTCATATCAACCTGTTCAAAATGCTTGTTTCCCAGAGGGTCGGTAAAGTTAACCGCGGTATTTACAACATAGCAAGAAGACTTGCCACCTTTGGCTATATCCAAACACTCTACCGTGTCGATGCCGTTTGTGCTCACACGGGTTTGTCCTATTTTTACAGGTATGCCTTGAACGCTATAAGGCACTACATCGTAAGCCACAGAGCGGTAGCCACCTGTCTGACGATCGCGCTTAAAGGTAGCACGCAGCAACAGATGTACATCATAGCCGTCTACTGATGAATATATCATGTATTCTACCTTGCGCTGGCCTTTTTCTACCTTATCCCTCCATGGAGATACCGTTATCATCAGAGCCTTTTTCCACCCCACACGCGGAGTGATGCCATTATTGTTATTAAGCGCTTTGTTTATATTTTCACGAGCTTGTGTCATCACTTGGGCCACATCGCTTGGCGTTACATTATATCCCTTAAGCATAGAATAGTCTACATCACAGAGCCTATTGAGTATAGTTAATGTATCATACTGCGAAGGTGTAACCTTGTTAAGCAACCAGCGAGGCGGCAACTTACCCTTACCCCCATTACACGAACCTGAACTAACTTTTACATTCACACATTGTTGTGCTGCAACATAGTTTGCCAATGATATGCTGGCTATGGCAAACATCAAAAATACGAACAATCGTTTCATAAGCAAATAAAATTAAGTGTTAATACTTTGGTATAATTTTTATATAATAGTGTTCATTAACATTTGTATATGCAGAACGATAAACTAAACGCCCTTCAGCATCTAAATTTACTCCCTGTGTTGCAGGTGATAGTTCCGCATAACCACTATATTTGCAAAGATAATATACTATTTTTGGTTACTGCAAATATTTTTCATTAATATTTGTTAACTAAAATCGAATATTTTTAGAATATTTAGTAACAATAAAAAACTCCGACGGCTCTTTCATTTAAGAATGATTTGAGATTTCAATTTATGTGACTAATAGGCATTTAGAAGCTGACCTACGTAACGTTTGTATTTATCGTGGGATGAATACTTAGTCTTTTTGGTTTTATATATACTGCCCACGGTCGAAAGCAAGTTGGTTGATGGCCGTCAAACAATTGGCTGACGAATGTAAACTTTATGGCTGACGGCCGTCGGCAATATAGAAAACATTATTTGCTTAACATCAATAATAACCATAGAAACCATAAAACTCCCATATTCCAAGAGCGGAATATGGGAGTTTTACATTGAGGATTACCATGAACAGGCCGTTACTTGCCGCCAATAATCTTCTTTATCTCATTAAGTTTATTGAGTGCTTCTACGGGAGTAAGATTATTGATATCAAGTCCAAGTATTTCATCGCGAATCTGTGAAAGAACAGGGTCGTCGAGCTGGAAGAAACTAAGTTGCATTCCCTCGCGGTTGTCACCAATATGCTTAACGGCCGAACCTCCCGCACTGCCTACACTGGCACCATCGGCTTCGAGCTGCTTAAGTATAGTTTTGGCTCGCTTTACTATACTCTTAGGCATACCCGCTATCTCTGCCACATGAATACCAAACGAATGTTCGCTACCGCCAGCCACCAGTTTACGCAAGAAGATAACCTTGTCGCCCACCTCTTTTACGCTTACATTGTAGTTCTTAATGCCTGTAAGCTGACGCTCCATTTCGTTGAGTTCGTGATAGTGGGTAGCAAAGAGTGTGCGCGGACGGCCCTTGGCACTCTGGTTAAGATACTCTACAATGGCCCACGCTATACTTATGCCGTCGTAGGTAGACGTACCACGCCCCAACTCATCAAAGAGTACCAGCGAGCGCCCGGTAACGTTGTTAAGTATATTGGCAGCCTCGGTCATTTCTACCATAAAGGTAGATTCGCCCAGCGAAATATTATCTGAAGCACCCACGCGGGTGAATATTTTATCCACTAAGCCTATTTTCGCGCTCTCTGCCGGCACGTAGCATCCCATTTGGGCCAACAGTACTATCAGTGCCGTTTGACGCAACAGCGCGCTTTTTCCGGCCATATTTGGGCCAGTGATGATAACTATCTGCTGTTTGTCGTTATCCAGGAATATATCGTTGGGCACAAAACTTTCGCCAACGGGCAGTTGTTGTTCTATTACGGGGTGGCGGCCTTGACGAATGTCCAACTCCAACCCATCGTCTACAATAGGCCGAACATAACCATTATCTTCTGCCACACGGGCAAAGCCTGCCAAGCAGTCTAATTGGGCAATGAGGTTGGCATTAATCTGTATCTGGGGTATAAACTCCTGCATGGCGCCAATGAGTTCGGCAAAGAGTTGTTGCTCCAGGGCCAATATGCGCTCGTCGGCTCCCAGTATCTTCTCTTCGTATTCCTTGAGTTCCTGAGTTATGTATCGCTCGGCCTGAGCCAGGGTTTGCTTGCGTACCCACTCTGCTGGCACTTTATCCTTAAAGGTATTGCGTACCTCAAGGTAATAACCAAACACATTGTTGTAACCCACCTTGAGCGAACTGATACCCGTCTGCTGTATTTCGCGCTCTTGTATCTGCATAAGGTATTCCTTGCCATTGTGCGATACATTACGCAGATCGTCGAGTTCGGCATTGTATCCGCAGGCTATCACGTCGCCCTTAGCAACTAGTTGTGGCGGGTCGGGCTGAATTTCCTGTTCAATACGCAAGCGCAGACTCTCACAGAGGTTCAGCTGTTCGCCTATGCGCTGCAGCGTTTCGTTATCAGCATGCGCACAGGCATTCTTTACAGGCTCTATAGCTGCAAGAGCATTCTTGAGTTGCACTACCTCGCGAGGCGACACTCTGCCTACAGCCACCTTAGAGACAATGCGCTCAAGGTCGCCTATGCGGTGCAGCTGGTCGTTGACTAAAGTTCTGAAATCCGGATTGCGGTAGAAACTGTCTACCATATCGAGCCTCTTGCGTATGGGGTCAAGATGGCGCAAGGGGAAAACCGTCCATCGGCGCAGCATACGGCTCCCCATAGGGGTTACGGTGCGGTCTATCACATCGAGTAGCGAGCGGCCGTCTTCCTGCATAGGTTGCAGCAGTTCGAGCGAACGTACAGTAAAGCCGTCGAGACGCACGTACTTTTCTTCTTCTATACGGGCAAGAGAGGTAATATGCGAGATATGAGTATGCTGGGTAATCTCTAAATACTGAAGAATGGCTCCCGAGGCCACCACACCGTTATGTAGATGCTCTACACCAAAACCCTTAAGCGACTTGGTAGCAAAGTGGGCAAGCAGTTTCTGACGGGCAGTCTGCTCGGTAAATACCCAATCGTCGAGTTCGAACACGCAATAGCGGTTGCCAAAGTGGGTTTCAAAGTCGCGCTTACGGTCGCGCTCGTAAAGCACTTCTTTGGGTTGAAAATTGCTTAAGAGTTTTTCTACGTAGTCGTAATTGCCTTCACCGGTAAGAAACTCGCCGGTAGAGATATCCAGAAAACTTACTCCACACGAGGTTTTGCCAAAGTGAACGGCAGCAAGAAAGTTGTTTTCGCGATAATTAAGCACATTGTCGCCCATGGCCACACCCGGGGTAACTAGTTCGGTAATGCCACGCTTCACCATCTTGTCGGTTTCAGACAGCCCTTTCTTACCCTTGAGTTGTTCGCGCTTCTTCTTAGGGTCTTCCAGCTGGTCGCAGATGGCTACGCGCTTACCGGCACGTATCAGTTTGGGCAGATAGGTATCCAGGGCGTGATGGGGAAAACCAGCCATCTCCATACTTCCCGACTGTCCACCATTATTACGGCGTGTAAGCGTAATGCCCAATATACGCGAGGCCGTAACGGCATCTTCGCCATAAGTTTCGTAGAAGTCGCCACAACGAAACAGCATCACCGCCTCAGGGTGCTTTGCCTTGAGGTTAAAAAACTGTTTCATCATCGGGGTCAGCCCCTTGTCGTCTTTAGCCATAGACACTTACTTTACCACAGAATTTACGGGGTTACGCAGTCCCTTCATACTTACTAGGAAAGCCTTGGCTGAGCCAAACTTGAGAAACATATCAAGTCGTACAGGGATATGGTTCTTGTCGTCAGAAACATAGAAGTCGGCTATACGCTTGTACTTATTATCCTCTTTCTCAAGATATGAGAGTTTAAGACAGCGATATTTAACTCCGTTATCGGCCTTAATCTTTATCTTTCCGCCATAGCGCAACTTGGCCGGACTTATATTCTTACCATCGGCAATAGGAAAATCTATCTCGTGGCCAGATTTCCAATCTTCGGGGTTGAACGAACGGGCACGCAGAAAAATATTCAGCATATCGTATACGCAATAACTTACATTGCGATTTGCCCACAGGTGCTCTCCACTACTGGTTATCTGATGTTGGCGCAGGTGTACCCTATCGTTGGCGTAGCTATAGAAAACCTCGTCTACACCGTAACGCTTTCCCTCGCGGGCTCCCTTACGAAAATAGAGCGGTTCCATATTAAGCGAACTATAACAAAGCAGCGTATCGCGCAGTACAAACATCTGGTCGGTACGGTCGTTACCCCGGGTGGTAAGACTGGCACGATAAGCCGGCTGCCCATTGTATCTACTCTGTACGGTATACATCGATGCACTACCGGCCCTTACCCATACAAACTGCCAGTTGTAATAAAGATTATAGGTAAGAAACTCGCCCGACTTAAAGGCATCGTTGTGAAAACTGCACTGTGCGTTTGCTTGCACTGCAAACAGTATCGCCAGTACTGCGGTGGCTATCCTGTAATGTTTCATCATCCTAATTATTATTTTTGGGGGGTTATACTGTTTTTATTTGGGGTTGTATTGTATGCCCATATCTTTTGCCCGCTGTGCGTTTCGTCCTTTTATCTTCCGCCGCGTCTGACTCTGCTGTTTTATCAGTTTAGCCGGTTTCTGTCTGTATAATGGACGCATCTCTGGATTCCACGTTTGGGTAACGTCCCATTTGGCCTTGCATACTATCTCTTCGGGATAATAATACACTTGGTCGGGCTGAATCTGGTTGTAGAAATCGCCAGTATCCCATTTGCCATTACCATTAGTATCAACTATCATACGCAGATAATACGTGGCAGGCTTAATATAAAAGAATTCGGCAGTACCGTTGGCAGTAATTACTTCTTTTACGGGTTTGTCTTGCTGGTCAAGTAGCTGGCAGATTACGTTACAACCCTTCATGCTAGGGATATTCACAAAGAGCGAACCGTAATCGTCGAGCGAATGAACCTTAAAACCTATCTTCTTGGCTGCTGATTGCAGACCATATATGTCGGTAAAGGCCATACTGTCTATCTCCAAACTATATTCGCGGTCGGGACGCCATTCTCCTACTATCTCGTAGGTGCGATTACGGTCGGCTACTTGCCTCAACTTAAACTTAGAATCGTACCACGTAGTGTCTACTTTGGCATATAGGTGTATAAGCGATGTATCTATACGCTCAATAGGCGTAGTAAAGGTAAAGTGTACGTTTTGGTCGGGGTCTATCTGCGATACATTATCGTATTTTACCTCTACCGTTTCTGCCGGCATCACTTCTTGATATGGTTTTCCTTTCTTACGAGCCTTATCTTGCGTTTTCTGCCATTCTTCTTTCTTCTTCTGTATATCCTTGATACGCGAAGCATACGATGTCTTGGCCACTAATTCCAGCGTATCGGTCTGCATACGCAGTATGCCCGTAGTATCGGTCATTTGATATTGCAGTTCCATGCGCAGCGTATCTTGGTTTACCAGCGCCGTATCTCTTAACCAGTAGGTTACTGTATCGCGCTTTACGCTAGTTTCTGTCAAGAGCGAAGTTGAAGTATCAAAGTTGAGTCCGCGAACCTTTGGCAGCAGTGTATCACCGTAGCTGAAAAAGAGGGTAAAATGATTGGCATCGGTACGGTCGCTCTTTACCAAATAGCGGTCTGTAAGGGTTGTGGTAAAGGCTCTCAGCACGATGTCATCGGGTAAGAAATGCGTATAATTTACCCGTACGATAGAGTCGATATGCAGCGAGTCGCGCCAGATGGTGTCTTGCCGTATATCGTCTTTGAAAGTTGGCACTACAATGGTAGTATCAAACGCCATACGCTCACTCTTCTGATTATAATAGAAGTTACCATCAGCATCCTCTAGTGCATATACACGATAGCTACCTGGGGCAACGCCCTTAACCACAAAGCGACCAGTACCGTCGGTTCGGGCCACGCGCGTCATGGCACGGGTAGTAAAGGCACTGTCTTCCACACAGTCGTACAATCCAACCAATATTCCTTTCACAGGCTCTAAGGTCTGCGCATCTACCACATAGCCGCTCACCTCGAGCGTGTCTATAACCGTTCCGGTAGAGAAACTATAAGTGTAGTTGCCCAAGGGGTTGTTCTCGGTGATATCCGTAATGGCATCAGAGAAGTCTACGGTATAGGTTACATTTTCCTTCAGACTATCCTTAAGCGATACCACAATGCGCTTGCCCTGACTTTTTATTTCGGGCTGCTCTATCTGTGGTGGCGACACGATTACCTTTTCCTGTGCGTTCTCTATCTGGATAAATTCGTCGAAGTTGATGTATATCTTCTTCGCTTTTACATTAACCGACTTATCTGCTGGCGACGTAGATACAATATGCGGAGGCGTTTCGTCGTACCAGCCACCATCGGGCTGACCCATACGGGCGCACGCAGCCATAAGTATGATTATGCCCAGGGCGCACAACGCTACGGCAAGAGTACTGGAGGTAAACCTTTTATTTCTCATTGTCACTGTGGTTGGGGTATTATTAAGAGTTAAGAGCCAACAGCTCGTCTAAATTTTTGCGACTATTACTTAGGCGAGGCACTTTATGCTGGCCGCCAAATTTTCCTTTGGCTTTTAGCCAGTCATTGAAAAGACCTGCACGAGCCTCTATAACCTCCAAATGCTGCAATGTTATATCGTGGAAACGCTTGGCTTCGTAATCACTATTTAACTGTTGCAGACGCTGGTCAAGGGCATGTGCAAAGTGCTCTATACTATCAGGCTGCTTGCTAAACTCAATAAGCCACTGGTGGCGGCACTTGGCTTGCGCATCCATATACACCGGAGCTGCTGTATATTCGCTAACCTGCGCCCCAGTTTGGGCACAAGCATACTGAAGACCTTTCTCGGCATTGTCCATAATTAGCTCTTCGCCAAAGGCATTGATAAAGTACTTGGTACGACCGGTGATAATAAACTTATACGGACGTATCGAGGTAAACTGTACCGTATCGCCAATGAGATAGCGCCACAAGCCGCACGATGTAGAGATAAGCATGGCATAATTTCTGCCCACCTCTACCCCACTCAGAGGCACTACCGTGGGGTTATCTGTACCAAATTCGTCCATAGGGATAAACTCGTAGTACACGCCGTAATCCAGCATCAGCAACATCGACTTGTCTGCCGGATCGTTCTGTATACCAAAAAATCCTTCGCTGGCATTGTAAGTCTCCATATAGCGCATACCGGGCGAGGTAATTATCTGCTCGTATTGCTGACGATAGGGTGTAAAGGCTATGCCGCCATGGAAGAAAACTTCCAGATTGGGCCAAACCTCGTTGATGTGCTTTTTACCCGTAAGCTCTAATACACGCACCAATACCGACATCATCCAACTGGGCACGCCCGAGATATTGGTAACATCCTGGTTCATTGTTTCCCGAGCTATCTGGTCGCGCTTTACCTCAAAGTCGGATAGCAGTGCCGTTTGCTTCTTAGGTACGCGAATCAAGTTAACCAGCGGATTGATATTCTCTATCAATATGGCCGAAAGGTCGCCTACCAGCGAACCAGCCACATTGTAGTTGGGCGAATGACTACCGCCCAATATTAGCCCCTTACCATCAAATAGCCTACTTTTAGGATTATTCTGCAAGTAAAAGGCAACAACATCGGTTCCACCCTTATAGTGTACGTTCTTCAATCCTTCGGCCGATACGGGTATAAACTTACTCTTATCATTGGTTGTACCTGATGATTTGGCATACCATTTTACCGCACCCGGCCACAGTATATTCTTTTCGCCATGGCGCATACGGTCTATATCGCCCTTCAGTTCTTCGTAGCTGTTTACGGGGATATTGGCGGCAAAATCGTGATAGTTCTTTATGCTACCAAAATTATGATTGGCACCATATTCGGTATCTTTAGCCTTAGATACAAGATATTTGAGCACACGTTGTTGCAGCTCTTCGGGGGTGGTAAAATGCTTTTCTAGACTCTTCTGCCGAGGCAGAAACGCCAGACTTGCTATATGGGTTAAACTCATGAGTATATAATTACCAATTTAATCTACAAAGGTAGACCATTTCTTTCAGAAATCAATATTATTTACCATTTTTAAGTGATGATAAAATAATTACTTAACGCGCAACAGCCCCAGAACGGCCGCATATAAGCAGTCTGTTCTGGGGCTGTAGGTTAATGCGCTCTGTGGCACCAAATCCCTAATTCTGCGTGACATCCCTGCCCTACCCTTCACCGAAGGCTTCTTGCTCGGCGGCGGCTATTATCTCTTCGCGAGTCATAGCCCTTGCGGTAATGTGGCTCAAATCAAACTCGTCAGAGTCTTCCTTTTGCACTTTAGCTACAGGCTTCTTACCGGCAGTAGCCTTGCGTGGTTTACGCTTTGGCTCCTGAGGCTTTTTTACCTCTACAGGGATGATAAAGTCTTGATTTTCTGCCGTATCGGGCACCGTCTCTACGGGCTCTTCCTCCATCTTGGTACGGTTGGTCTTGGCTGCAAACACCTTATCAATAAATTGGGGTTCGCGACGCAACTTTTCCAGTGTAAGTTTCGATGCGTTTTGTTGGCTCTCCTTCTTACTGTAACCCTCACCACAACAGCCTTTCACACCCTCGAGTACTACTCGATAGTCAAACATAGGACTGCCGTTTCCGTCAATCTTCTGGTTAACCAGTTCAAAAGTTATTTTTACACGGTTCTTTTGGCTCCATTCCAGCAGCTTGCTCTTAAAGTTTACTTCCTTATAGGCCAGCTTGTCAATATTGACCATCTTGCCCAGGATGCGCTGCTGCATAAAGTCCATACATCCCTTATAACCTTTGTCCAGATAGATGGCACCAACCAGTGCTTCAAAGGCATTGCCGCCCAGATAGCTATTGTGCGATGCGCTATGACCGTTAGACAATATCAGCCTATCGATACCCATCTCTCGCGATAGTTTATTCAGCGTATCGCGCTGCACCAGTTTAGAGCGTGTGTTGGTAAGAAATCCCTCGCGCTTACCGGGAAAATGCTGATACACTATATCGCCTACAATGGCATCGAGTATAGCATCGCCCAAGAACTCGAGCCGCTCGTTGTTTACGGGCTTGCCCTTGTTGTTACGGTGCATCACGCTCTTGTGCATGAGCGCCATTTTGTAGTTTTCTATATGGCGGGGATAAAAGCCTAATATGGCATACAAAGACGAATAAAGCTCTTTATCCTTGCAGAAAGAGAGCTTTATTCGGTCAATAAAATTATTCAGCATATTTCTTGAAGATAACACAGGCGTTGTGTCCGCCGAATCCGAACGTATTGCTCAGAGCCGCACGCACCTCTCGCTTCTGTGCCTTGTTGAACGTGAAGTTCAGCGAATAGTCAAGTTCTGGATCTTCATCGCCCTCCTCGTGGTTAATAGTAGGAGGTACAATGTCGTTCTTTACACTCAGCACACATGCCATGGCTTCTACAGCACCGGCAGCACCCAACAAGTGACCCGTCATTGATTTGGTTGACGAGATATTGAGCTTGTAGGCTGCATCGCCAAACACTTCTTTAATGGCCTTAGCCTCAGAAATGTCGCCTACGTGTGTTGATGTACCGTGTACGTTGATGTAATCGATATCTTCTGGTTTCAAACCGGCATCTTCAAGAGCTGCCTGCATCACGAGCTTTGCGCCCAAGCCCTCGGGATGAGAGGCTGTAATGTGATAAGCGTCGGCACTCTCGCCCTCGCCTACCATCTCGGCGTAAATCTTTGCTCCGCGAGCTTTAGCATGCTCCAGTTCTTCCAGTATCAAGCAACCAGCACCCTCGCCCATCACAAATCCATCACGACTGGCACTGAACGGACGCGAAGCGTGTTCAGGGTCGTCGTTACGGGTAGACAGCGCCTTCATGGCGTTGAATCCGCCCACACCGCAAGCACAGATGGCGCTTTCAGCACCACCGCTTACTATCATGTCGGCTTTACCCAGACGAATAAGGTTAAAGGCGTCAGCCAGCGCATTAGTAGAAGAAGCGCAAGCCGATGTTGTGGTGTAGTTAGGACCGTGGAAACCAAAGTGGATAGATATCTGTCCAGAGGCGATATCGGCTATCATCTTAGGAATGAAGAACGGATTAAACTTAGGACCGTTCTCCTGGTTCTTACCATAGTAAGTTACCTCTTCCTCGAAAGTCTTGATACCACCGATACCAACGCCGAAAACTACACCTACGCGGTTTTTGTTAACCGTTTCCAGGTCGATACCCGAATCCTTTACACCCTGCATAGCCGAGATAAGGGCCAATTGGGTGTAACGGTCTACCTTGCGAGCTTCCTTACGATCTATCCAATCGTTTATATTAAGGTCTTTTACCTCGCAAGCAAACTGTGTTTTAAACTGAGAAGCATCGAACTGGGTAATAGGGGCTGCGCCGCTCTTTCCGGCCAACATGGCGTTCCATGTGTCCTCAGGAGTATTGCCCAGAGGGGTAACGGCGCCAAGACCTGTTACTACTACTCTCTTAAGCTCCATTTACTTAGCGTTCTCCTCGATGTAATTGATAGCGTCGCCTACAGTCTGGATAGTTTCAGCCTTGTCGTCAGGAATGTTGATACCAAATTCCTTTTCGAATTCCATAATCAGTTCTACAGTATCCAATGAGTCGGCACCCAGATCGTTGGTGAAGCTTGCTTCTGCAGTTACATTTTCTTCTTCAACACCAAGTTTGTCAACGATAATTGCCTTTACTTTGCTTTCAATTTCTGACATAATTGTAAAAATTTAGTTATTAAAATCCGTATTTATTAAAAATCTTGGCTGCAAAGGAACTAATTTTTTATCATACTCGCAAATTTTTTTGTATAAAAACACCAAACTTATGCACACTACCCATATATTTGTGCAATAAATTGGCTATTCTTCTGATAATTAACCATATAATAAATAGCAATTATTCATTGGCTACGGATATACGTAGGGGCTCTTTCTAAGGGTGGTTTCTATATTGCCCACGGCCGTGGGCAATAAAGTTTACATTCGTCAGCCAATTGTGCGGCGGCCGTCAACCAACTTGCTTACGGCCGTGGGCAGTATACAAAACCTAAATTAAAAAAAAGTGCCTTTTGTTTGGCACTATCTTCATTTTACTTTATCTTTGCAAAACATACATCCCTTGCATACATTAGTTATGTATATTAATTCTGAACAATTTACAAGCAAACATACAACAACACAAATTACTAAAAACATGGCTTCATTTACCGAAAAGTGTAACTACATCTTTAATCAGGCTATTAGTGATTATCATATCAAAAACGATGTAGACACCCCAATCAATAACCCTTACGACAGAGATTCGATAGATAACCGCCTCTACCTGAAATGTTGGATTGATACCGTACAATGGCACCTTGAAGACATTATACGCGACCCACATATCGACCCTATCGATGCTCTCCAGCTTAAGCGCCGCATTGACCGCAGCAACCAAGACCGTACCGACTTGGTAGAACAGATTGACTCTTACTTCCGTTTGCAGTATTCTGATGTCAATGTAGCCCCCGATGCTACCATCAACACCGAGAGCCCGGCTTGGGCTGTAGACCGCCTTAGTATATTGGCTCTTAAGATATACCACATGCGCGAACAAGCAGAGCGTACCGATGCCTCTGACGAGCACCGCAGCAAATGTCAAAGCAAGTTGAACGTGCTCAACGAACAGCAGAAAGACCTTGGAACTGCTATCGACCAGTTGCTCGACGATATAGCTGCCGGTCGCAAGTATATGAAGGTATACCGACAGATGAAGATGTACAACGACCCATCAACCAACCCGATACTCTACGGCAAGAAGTGAAAACAGACCACATACTCATCATACGCCTGTCGGCCCTAGGCGACGTGGCCATGACCGTACCTGTGGTGTATTCGCTGGCAACCCAATACCCTCACGCACATATCACGGTGCTAAGCCGCCCCTTTGCCCATGCTTTCTTCGATAACCTTGCGCCCAACGTGGGCTTTATGGAGGCTTCTAACGAAGAACTTAGCAGTCTGCACGGCCTTAATATGCTATACCGGCGGTTGGTAGCCAAGCAGTTTACTGCCGTGGCCGACCTACACGATGTACTGCGTACCAAGTACCTTCGACTGCGCTTCGCCATGGGTGGGTTCAAGGTTGCCCATATCAATAAGCACCGTAAGGGTAAACGCTTATTGACCAAACCAGAAAACAAGATACTTAAGCAACAACCTACTTCGTTTCAGAACTATGCCGATGTGCTGGCGCAGTTGGGATTTCCTGTAAACCTTGAGTTTACTTCTATTTTTAGTCAGACCAATATTCCCTCTGCCCTGATAGAAGAGAAGATAGGTACTAAGTCCACCAACGAACACTGGATAGGTATTGCACCATTCTCTGTTCACCAGGGCAAGATATACCCTATGCCACTTATGGAGCACGTAGTCAAGCAGCTCATTTCCAACAATCCTGACTACCGCATTTTCCTCTTCGGTGGCGGTAACGAAGAGCTCAAAGAGATAACCCATATAGCCAAGAAGCACAAGCAGTGCATCGTGGCTTCTACGGTTGTAAAGGGGTTGCAAGAAGAATTGGTACTCATTAACCATCTAGATGTGATGGTTTCTATGGATTCTGCCAATATGCATCTGGCATCACTGGTCAATACGCCCGTGGTAAGTATTTGGGGCGCTACCCATCCTTACGCCGGATTCATGGGGTGGGAACAGAAACTGTCTAACGCAGTACAGTTAGATATGCATTGCCGCCCCTGCAGCATATATGGCAACAAGCCCTGTCTATTCGGCACCTATGCCTGTATGACGGATATTAAGCCCGAGACTATTGTACACCGCATAAAGGCCGTTATAGCCCATAATAGCAAGCCGTAAACAGCTAACAATACATTTATATAATAAAGCACAATCGCCGTTACGTCAATAAATAGACATAACGGCGATTGTTTTTGTTTATACCATATAGTAATCAAGGGTGATAAGAGGCCAACTTATTCAGATAATAACTGCGCACATCGCTCCAGTGGTAATAGGGAACGCTATCGGTAGCTATAGGCAGCCGTGCCTCGTCTTCGTTTAACAGCACTTTTACCAATACATCTTTATCTGTAGTACTGCGGCGGTAGAACACAAACTGCACATTACAGCCCATAGGGAATATGCGATAGTCTGCCCATCCTACAGCGGGCAGTTGCTCTATATCTGTTACGGGCTGTCCGTATCCGTTTAGGTTGAGCAGGCATACCAGCGGCATCACCATAGTATCGTGCCCATAGCGCAGCGTGGCACCGGGGTGGGGTAGAGCTATGCAACTGTCGGCCTCTGATATAATTTTACTCAGCAGATTTCGCTGCGAGAAAGGTTGGTTGCCACCATTCTGCGTGCTGGGTCCATAGGTAAGATACCAAAAGGCATTGTTGCAGAGCCAGTGGCGGTATACCTCGTCGTCGGTAAATATATCGTAGAGCGAAAGTTTATGGCGCAGTTCGGTACTCTGCACGTTGGCAGCCAGTTTAAACAGTTCATCTGTCAGGCGGTTAGCCCTTTTCTTTTCTATCCAGTTAGGGTTGGTAAAGAGGGTAGCAAGCAGATGGCTGTCGTCACGATGCTTCTGCTTAAAGCTATCCAGTAGTTCGCGAGTGCCTCCAGATAGTTTCTGCTTGTATAGTGCCTTGTCTGTCTGGTTCATGTAGTACATATCATGCTTGCTGGCATCGTGGGTAACTATTAGTTTGGGGTTAAGCACACACAGTTCTTGCAGCGCATTCTCCATAGACAGTATGCAGCGTATTACGGTAGTACTCTTGGCGTCTACGTGGGTTTCACCAGCAAATACTTCGGGAAATCTGTTGTACATTCTTCGGGCTATCTGCCTGTGCTGTTCGGCACCGCGCTGGGTAAGTTCGCCATAACGGTGCATAGCCTCTTGCCTAATAAATCTAACCGCGTCAAGCACACGGCAACCGGTAGGAGTTAGCAGGGCTGCACTGTCGGCACTTTGCAGTATACTGTACACGGTATCGTAAGGAGCAGCATCGGTAAGATAACGAGAACCATGACGACCGTAATGACTAATATAAAAAGGCTTGTACCCCTTAGGTGCAGCCGTAAGCTTATGCTGCGGACCGGGATATGCCAGATAACCACTGCCCGATACGGCACGGTTTTTCTTCATCTCTTGCCTTACATTCTGCGCCTGTACCGCTATGGCCAGACCCATAAAGGCTATAATCACTGTAATTTTCTTCATTATTATAATATGATATTTGTTAGTTGGTCAAAACTGTCTATTACGTGTTGGGCACCGGCTGCAGTCAAATCCTCTCTTGACCCGTTGCCGTAGGTTACTGCCGTAGTATGTACGCCAGCGTTTACACCCATTGCTATATCGTACACGGCATCGCCCACCATCATGGTTTCTTCTGCGGCTATGCCCATATGTTCCAGCGTTTGCAGTACCATGTCGGGCGCAGGTTTGGCATGCTCTACATCGTTTACCGTAACTATATAGTTAAAAAGGTGTTCTATCTCCATATCCTGCAAAAACTGGAGCAGAGAGAAGCGTTGCCGCGATGTGGCTATGGTAAGCGTAAGTCCGGCATCGTACAGCTGCTGTAGCGTTTCTCTTACATGGGGAAACATACTAACAGCTCCCTTACGGTTGTCGCGTGCAAATATCTCTTCGTACAGTTCCTTGCACCGTTCGGCAGTATCATCTGTCATGGGTATCAGTCGTGAAAAGGTCTCTTTAAGAGGCAATCCTATCATAGCCCTTATCTGTTCTCTACTACGCTGTGGCAGCCCCATGGCCTCTATGGTTTTCATCATAGTCTGGGTGATAAGGGTCTCGGTGTCGGCAAGTGTGCCGTCAAAGTCGAATATTACAAGCTTCATTATTGATAATTATTGCTATGGTTTTCATTTTTACGTAGTTTCGCGATAGATACATCAATCCGTCGTAGGCATTATCCGTTCCCCACGAATTTTTGGCTATATAGTACGGCTTGCCTTCTCTATCGTGTGCCCGGCCTATAATAGACATACAATGGTCGTCGGTAGTCTGCCGGCATTCAAACCACCGCTGGCGCAACTGCTGGGTACACTTAGTAGAGTGGGGTAGAGTGGCTATACCCTTACTAAAACTGAAGCCGGGTTCAGAGATGTCGCCCTCCCAACATACGGCATAGCCGTGCGCTAATGCCCGGTCTATATAGGTCATAAGGGTATCTATAGGCACATTTTCAAAGGTGTCGTGCCTATAATTGTCGGGCAACTCCAGCGGCACCTGCTGTCCAAAAGGGTGGTGGGTAAAACTGGTAAAGGCTCTATACGAACCGGCATAGATACTGCGGGCAAACTCGCCAAAAGTATACTGGGCATGTAGCATATATACCCGTTGGGGCAGTACGCCCATACGACTGTCCAACATATCTGCTACATGGCTACGCAATATGTCTATACTCTGGGTACGGTGAGCCATAGCCCTTATACCACGATATAGCGCATCGTAACCTACTCCCTGGGCGGGATAAGCATCGTAGGGAGCTGCGCCATAAGCATCAGTAAGTGTCAGTGCCATCATGGCTGTACCGCGCAGTTTTTTCGGGTGGCTATTACCACACATCATAGCCTCTACGGCACTGTCTTCCATATATCTACGCAGCGGGTATGCCACCGATAGGTGTATAGAGTCGCCCTGAGCTATACGGTCGGTCTCTATGGTAGAGAGCATAGCGTACATCCAGCACACGTTGCTTGCGCCCTGGTCTTTTACCGGAGTTATGGGCAGCCGTATCTCGTCGGTAAATTGGTTGGCCTTTACCGGGCGCGCCGGGCGGTTGCAAGCTACCAGAGTGAGCAGTACCAGGGCCGAAATAATTGCTTGTCTATACATCTTTGGCTTGATATTGGTGGCAAAGTTACACAATAAATACTACATCAATGCCGATGTTGGGTTGTTTCTAAATACCTAGAAGTCACAAAAATGAAATCTCAAAGCATTTTTAAATGAAAGAGCCGTGTGCCAAGGTAGAAAAACACGGGAAACGCTTGGTTGAACCGAAATATTGACTTAACTTTGTAAAAATCAATAATCAACACATATCAGTCTATGACTACTCATACCAATCCCCATAAAATATCGGTAGTAATTAATACCTACAACGCCCAAGCCCTGTTAGAAGAGGTTATCTTGGCGGTAAAAGACTTTGACGAGGTATTGGTGTGCGATATGGAGAGTACCGACAACACCGTGGCAATAGCCCAACGCTTGGGGGCAAGGGTAGTTACCTTCCCTAAGGCCAACCACAAGAGTGCCGAACCTGCCCGCACCTTTGCCATACAATCGGCCTGCAACCCGTGGGTACTGGTAGTTGATGCCGACGAGATAGTTACCCCTGAGCTGCGCCAGTATCTATACCATCGTATAGCCGAAGACGATTGTCCACAAGGACTGTATATACCGCGCAAAGGTTACTTTATGCATCGACTCTTTGCCTATCCCGATTATCAGTTGCGCTTCTTTGTACGCGAAGGTACGGTATGGCCTCCCTATGTACATACCTTTCCTACCATACAGGGTAGGGTAGAACATATACCACGCAACCGCCGTGAACTGGCGCTTATTCACCGAGCCGACGACTCTATTCGCACCCGCATATATAAGAACAACGAATACAGTGACAACGAGGCCATAAAGAAGGCAGGGCGTAACTATGGTGCCATGAAGCTTATTATGATACCTACCTTCTACTTCTTTAAGGCTTATATCCTAAAGGGGCAAATTCTGAAGGGTGTACCCGGACTTATCAACGCCTCGCTGGATGCCTACTATCGCTTTATATCCATTGCCAAAGTGATAGAGGCCAAGAACAACGATAAGTACCGTAAAGCCGAAAACAAATAACATGCTGGCTATAGACACAGTCCACCTAACGGTAGGCTACCGCGGCCACAGCGTGGTAGAAGATGTAAACCTGCAACTGCCCTGTGGTAGCATGACGTGTATATTGGGCCCTAACGGTGCCGGAAAGTCTACTCTGCTGCGCACGCTCTGTGGATTTCAACCGCCCATAGACGGAAGCGCCAGCATAGGTGGCACAGACATTAGCCAACTTAAACCCACCCAGATGGCTCGCCTGGTGAGCGTAGTGCTTACCCATAGACCTGATACACCATCACTCACTGCCGCAGAGATGGTAGCCATGGGCAGAGCCCCCTACACCGGCTTTTGGGGCTCTATTCACACTAAAGACAAGCTGCAAGTAGAGCAAGCCATGCACACTGTAGGCATAACCGCATTGGCTAACCGACGTATGGGTACGCTAAGCGACGGTGAACTGCAAAAGGTAATGATAGCCAAAGCACTGGCACAAGAAACGCCCGTGATACTACTTGACGAACCCACCGCCTTTCTTGACTACGCCAGCAAAGTACAGATTATGAAAACGCTCTCTACACTGGCACATAATCAGGGCAAAACCATACTGATGAGTACCCACGATATGGAATTGGCAGCCCGCATAGCCGACCATCTGTTGGAGATAAACCACCAACACATCCATACCATTACCGCCAACCAGGTGCGTCAGTGCATTGACGCTATGTTGGGGCAATAAAAAAAGGTTAGCGTGCATCACTGCAAACTAACCTCCACAAAACATCAAAATTATTTACTTAACATCTAATATTACTTTATCTACATCACTTCTTTTTCCGGTAAACACGCCGGCATGCTCTATCTTTAGCGTACACATAGCGGCAGCCAATCTACCGGCATCGGCATAATCTATACCCGTAGCCCTACCATACAGATATCCGGCAGAATAGGTATCGCCACAACCTGTAACATCTACCACGCTATGTGGACGATAAGCAGGAATCTCATAGAAATTACCCTCGGCATAGATAAGCGAACCCATACTGCCAAAGGTGAGCAGTACCTCGCTTACACCGTAGGCAGCTATACGGCGGGCAGCCTCGTAGGGGTCGTCGGTACCCGTTACTACGCGCATCTCCATCTCGTTTAGCTTTACTACATCTACCATTTTTAGCAGCGAGTGACTATGACTCCAGTCCATAGGCACCACATCGGTTCCTACCACTTGTCTGAGATAGCCCTGCACATCAATAGAAACCGTACCCCGGCTGCGCAGACTCTCTATAGCATCCAGCGTAAAGTCATCGGGTAGGAGCGTGCCCAGGTGGAATACCTTTGCCTCTACTTTAGACAACTCGTCTAGCGTGAAGGGTTCTGATTTGGCAAGCACCCGTTGCCGCCTCTCGTTAGGATTAGCGCCATACACATTCTCAAAGAATACCGAGTGCTGGCTAGCGTATCGGGTAACGTCTACCCCAGCCGCGGTTAAGCGCGTAACCTCGGCCATAGACTCTTTGCCCACCTTGGTTACCATGCTAAAATCAAAAGCAGGGTCAATGGCATGCAGTGCCCACGAAAAGTAGAGGGCAGTGCCACCAGCCATCTCCATAGTGCGGGTGGTGGTAACTATGCGGTCGTGTGTAATATGGCCTATACAACAAATATTGTTCATAACGGTTTTTAGGGTGGCTCTTATCTTATCACTTGACAAAGATATAACAATATTTCTAGAAAGCCCACCCCTTACCGCATTTTTCACTAATATTAATGATAAAAGCAATGATGACGCAACATATCTATTATGCTTTTACACTTACAGTGATGATTACCAGTTTAGGCTAAGTAGTGGTAGTGATATCCTCATCGCTGGAACAAGCAGCAGTAAGGGATATACCAAAGAAAAGCGCCACATTCTGTGGCGCTTTTCAGTTAATATAATTGATATTCATGATGTAAGCTGGGTTAAATTACTTCCTCAGAGTCCCAAGTAGCGTCTTCTATCTGCTTGCCATCTGAGGGTGAGGTTACAGTTCCGGTGCTACCAGCAGCAATGTTCTGAGCTACGTTAACGGCCACTACTATAGTATTGGGGGCCTGATAAAAGAGTTTCTTGTTCATAATAGTATTATTGTTTTATTTCAGTTTAATAAAACGCAAAATTATTAATTTTCAAGATAATAAATAACATTTTTGTATATTTTACTTTTATTGCCGTGCATAATTATTATTTAGGACAATATTGAGATAAGCCATAAAAATGTGCTCTTTTACAATAAACTTACACTGTATTACGGATACTTCTGAAAAAAATATCTAACTTTGTACCTTGATATAATATACACACACGCGAAGCATAAGCGTGTATATAGCATAAAGACAGATAACGCAAAGCCCTACACACACGACAGAGGGCCAACTGCACAAAAGAGAAAAAATAAAACGTTTTATTAATAATTCACTATTATGATGAAAAAGTATGTTACGCTGGCGTTACTGCTACTTACCGTAGTAATGGCGCAGGCACAGATGAACATGGTGTTACCTATGGACACCGCTGTTCGCACAGGTAAGCTGGATAACGGACTTACCTACTACATCCGCCACAACAACTGGCCCGAGCATCGTGCTAACTTCTACATTGCACAGAAGGTAGGCTCGCTGCAGGAAAACGAGAGCCAGCGCGGATTGGCCCACTTCCTAGAGCACATGTGCTTTAACGGTACCGAACACTTTAAAGACGATTCGCTGATTCGCTACCTGGAGACTCTGGGCGTGCGCTTTGGTGCCGACCTTAACGCCTATACCAGCATAGACCAGACGGTATACAACATAAACAACGTGCCTACCACACGCCAGACAGCACTTGACTCTTGTATGCTTATACTGTACGACTGGGCAAACGCTCTCACCCTTGCCCCCACAGAGATAGACAAGGAGCGCGGCGTAATACACGAGGAGTGGCGCCTGCGTTCGAGCGCAAGTATGCGTATGCTGGAACGCGCTCTGCCTACACTCTATCCCGGCAGCAAGTACGGTCAGCGTATGCCTATCGGACTGATGAGCGTGATAGACAACTTCAAGTATCAAGAACTGCGCGACTACTACGAGAAATGGTACAACCCCGAGAACCAGGGTATTATAGTAGTGGGCGATGTAGACGTAAACTACACCGAGCAGCTTATCAAGAAACTCTTTGGCGGTATCAAGGCCACAGCCGGAGCCGGCAAGGTAGTAGACGAGCCTGTACCAGACAACGCTACTCCAATAGTAGTAATTGAGAAAGACAAAGAACAGATGGCCAACGGCATAGACATCATGTTCAAGCACGAAGCCATGCCCGACAGTCTGCGCCCAACCATAGTATACATGATTACCCAAGAACTGTTAAACCTGGGTAACCAAATGATTAGCAACCGATACAACGAGGCTGCACAGAAAGCCGACTGCCCATACGTATCGGCCGATGCCAGCGACGACACTTATCTCTTCTCAAAAACCAAAGATGCCTTCGATATAAGCGTTACACCTAAAGAAGGAAAAACCGAAGCCGCTATAACAGCCGCTCTGAAAGAGGCACGCCGCGTAGCTGAGTTCGGTTTTACCGCTACCGAATTTGAGCGCGCTCGTAAAGACGCTATGAGTATACTGGAAAAACAATATAGCAACCGCGACAAGCGCACCAACGGTCAGCTGTATAACGAAATCTTGGGCAACTTCTTGTACAACAACAGTCTGCCATCGATAGACCTGAAATACATGATGATGAAGCAAGTATTGCCCACACTCACTGTTGACATGGTTAACGAGATGTACAAAGAACTCATCACCATGAAAGACAGCAACATGGTAATACTGAGCATGAACGTTGAAAAAGAAGGCAACACGTATCCTACCAAAGAGAGTCTGTTGGCTGCCGTAGACGCTGCCCGCAAGGCAGAAATTACTGCCTACGTAGACAACGTAAAGAACGAACCGTTGATAACCACAATGCCTAAAGCCGGCAAGATAAAGAAAGAAAGCGAAAACAAGACTTTGGGTTACAAAGAGCTTACGCTGAGCAATGGTATCAAGGTAATCTACAAGAAGACCGACTTCAAGAAAGACGAGGTTCAAATGTCAGGAAGATGTATCGGTGGTTCATCGCTCTACGGTATGAACGATTGGGCTAACGTACAGCTGTTTGACAACGTGATAGGCGTAAGCGGACTGGGCAACTTTACCAGCACAGAGCTTATCAAAGCCACAGCCGGAAAGATAGCCAATGCCAACTTAGCTATAGACCAAACCAACGTTAGCCTTAGCGGTAGCTCTACACCTACAGACATGGAGACAATGTTGCAGATGGCTTATCTGTATCTTACCAACATAAAGAAAGATACAGCATCGTTCAACAATCTGATGAGCACCATGGCTCTGTCGCTCAAGAATCGCGCTGCCGACCCAATGACAGCTTACTCTGATTCTATAACAGCTACCTTCTATGGACACAATCCACGTATGCGCGCCATAAAGGAAGCCGACCTGAAGGATGTAAACTACGACCGCATACTGCAGATAGCCAAAGAGGTTACAGCCAACCCCGGTAACTTTAGATTTACCTTTGTAGGTAACTTCAACGAAGACACGCTGCGCAACCTGGTTTGTAAGTATCTGGGTGCACTACCTGCCAAGGCTAAAGCCAAGAAGGGTCATCGCATAGGCGATATGGCTAAGGGCGAGGTGATGAACCACTTTACCCGCAAGATGGAGACACCTAAGGCTATGAATATCACCCTGTGGCACAACGACAAGATGGCTTGGACGCTGAAGAACAGCGTATGTGCCGAGGTAGCCGGAAAGATTCTGAGCATGGTATATCTGAAGAAGATTCGTGAAGACGCCAGCGCAGCTTACTCGGTAGGCGCATACGGCGGACAGCAGCACGACGAAGACGCACTTACAGAGACTCAGATTATAGCACAATGCCCCGTAAAGCCAGCCAAGGCCGACACCGCCCGTACCATTCTGCTGGAAGAAGTGGAAAACCTTGCCAAGACCTGCGAGGCAGAGAAATTCCAGAAAGTAATAGAACAGATGCTCAAGCAGAACGAGGTTTCGGTAAAGACCAACAGCTACTGGGTAAGCACTATCAACAAATACGAAAAGTATGGCATAGAGTGGCATACCCAGCTGGTTAATACACTGAAGAGCCTGAAGCCACAGGATGTCTGCGACTTTATGAAAGAATTTATACAGCAGGACAACCGCTTAGAGGTGGTAATGCTTCCTGCCGACTTTAAGGAATAATATCAACGGCGGACTTGGGGGCAATAGAAATGAAGTCTATGCCAGCAGGTCCGCCCTTTTACAACTCTAATAAAAAATATGTCATATCTATTTTCATCCGAATCGGTATCTGAAGGACATCCCGACAAAGTATCCGACCAGATATCAGACGCTCTCTTAGACCAGTTCTTGGCCTACGACGACACATCGCACTGCGCTATCGAAACCTTTGTAACCACCGGACAGGTGGTAATCATGGGCGAAGTTACGTCGGAAGCCTACATAGATCTGCAAACCATTACCCGCAAAACCATCAAAAAGATAGGCTACACCAAAGCCGAATATCAGTTTGACGGAAACTCGTGTGGTATACTGAGCGCCATACACGAACAAAGCGCCGACATCAACCGCGGCGTTAGTAGAGAAGAAGCAGAAAATCAAGGTGCCGGTGACCAAGGCATGATGTTTGGTTACGCCTGCAACGAAACAGAAAATTACATGCCTGTATCGCTAGACTTGGCTCATCTTATCATGACCACTCTGGCAGACATACGCAAAGAGGGCAAAGAAATGACCTATCTGCGCCCCGACGCCAAGAGCCAAGTAACCGTAGAATACAGCGACGACAATATTCCGCAGCGCATAGATACCATAGTGGTAAGTACGCAGCACGACGAATTTGCCAGCGACGACAACGCTATGCTGGAATGCATCAAGCAAGATGTTATCAATATACTGATGCCACGGGTAAAAGCCCAGATACACTCTGAAAAGGTACTGGCTCTCTTTGGCGATGACATAAAATACTACGTTAACCCAACAGGTAAATTCGTGATAGGCGGACCTCACGGCGACACCGGTCTTACCGGCCGTAAGATAATAGTAGACACCTACGGCGGAAAGGGCGCTCACGGCGGTGGTGCATTCTCAGGCAAAGACCCCAGCAAGGTAGACCGCTCGGCAGCCTATGCCGCCCGCTATATAGCCAAGAACATGGTAGCTGCAGGCGTGGCAGACGAAATACTGGTACAGCTGGCCTATGCCATAGGCGTGGCACAGCCCGTAAGCGTATACGTAAACACCTACGGCCGTAGCCACGTAAACATGACCGATGGTGAAATAGCTCAAAAGATAAAAGAGATGTTCGACCTAAGACCAAAGGCCATAGAGCGCAAGTTCAAGCTGCGCCAGCCTATGTATCTAGAAACAGCCGCATACGGACACATGGGCCGCAAGAACGAAACTGTAACCAAGACCTTTACCAGCCACTACCACGAGACCCGTACTATTGAGGTAGAACTGTTTACTTGGGAAAAACTGGATAGCGTAGACGCCATACGCCAAGCATTCAATCTGAAATGAACCAACAGCAGACCGATACTCTGGCACACACCATCGACACGGCAGGTGTACAACAAACCGCCCGTAGGCACGAACTCACCCCGAAAGAGGTATTGAGCTGGTTGCCCAAAACGGCAACACCCGCACAGATGGATTCGGCCATTCAAGCCCACATCAAGCCATCAGAGATAACATGGAGCGAGTGTCCAGACACGCTGCATCTGCCCGGATGGCCCGCAGGCAAGAGCTATAGCCAGACCAGTCTGCCACAATACTACAAGGAATCCTTCTTTGCGAAGGATTCCCTTTTTCACCCCGAACTAAAAGGAGGCCGCTTAGGAGTGGCCGGAACACCCGTACCATACGCCATTGCTACCGACGATTTCTTTGTAAGCGTACTGCTGGGAGGATTTATACTGATAGCCGTGGCATTTACCCAGAGTAAAGGATTCTTTATGCGACAGATAAAGAAATTCTTCTACACCGACCACAGCGATGGCACCACCGTGATACCCGAAACATCTACCGAGATACGATTTCAGATGATACTGGTGTTGCAAACCTGCCTAATGTTGGCACTGGGATTCTTTTTCTATAGCAGAACCCGCATAGGCGAAGCCTTTGCAATAGATACCTATAAGGTGATAGGCATATACGTGGCCCTGATTTTGGGATACTTTTTAACCAAGACCGCCCTGTCGTGGGTAGTAAATCTAACCTTCTTTGACAGTAAAGAAAATTTACAAATACAGAAGTCAAGCCTCTTTATTACTGCCACCGAAGGAGTAGTGCTTTTTCCTATAATCATGATACAAACATTCTTTGAAATGCCACTATACATTACATTATTATATATATGTATTACCGTAGTAGTAGGCAAAATGCTAACTCTTTTCAAGCAATACACCATTTTTTTCAGTAAGAATCCCCTTAATTTCCAAATATTTTTGTACTTTTGTGCCCTTGAAATAGTACCCTTACTCATGCTATGGGGAGGACTAACTACAATTAACGGATATTTGAAAATAAATTTTTAGGACAAAGTGATGAAGAAAATCTTAATCTCACAGCCCAAGCCAGCCACTGAAAAATCTCCATATTACGACATTGAGAAAGACTACGGAGTAAAATGTATTTTCAGACCATTCTTCAAGGTTGAGGGATTATCGGCAAAAGAGTTCCGTCAGCAGAAAGTGAACCTTCTTGATTATACCGCTGTAGTATTCACATCACGCCATGCCATAGACAATTATTTCAAATTGGCCAAAGAGATGCGCATAACCATCCCCGAAGAGATGAAATACTTCTGCGTACTCGAAACCATAGCACTCTACATTCAGAAATACATACAATATCGCAAACGTAAGGTATTCTTTACCAACACAGGAAAGATAAAAGACTTGGTACCGGTAATGGCCAAGCACAAGACAGAAAAGTATCTTGTGCCTATGAGCGATGTACACAACGACGATGTAGAAAAAATGCTCAACGAAAAGAAACTGATACACAAAGAGTGTGTAATGTATCGCACCGTGAGCAACGACTTTGATGAAGAAGAGAAAAAGGCATTCGACTTTGATATGCTGGTGTTCTTTAGTCCTACTGGTGTAAAGGCACTGAAAAGCAATTTCCCCGACTTTACACAGGGCGATATAAAGATAGCAGCTTTCGGACCCGCCACAGCCAAGACCGTTACAGACGAAGGACTAAGATTAGACCTTGAGGCACCCAGTAAAGAATATCCGTCAATGACAAGTGCCCTCAAAGCATATCTCGCCAAGAAAAAGTAAGCAAAATACTCTCATTTTGATGCCAGCTGCTGAGAAACTAACGCTGTCTAAGAAAGAGCGTATATGCAGCAAGAAGCTCATAAACGAACTCTTTACAGGAAATGGACGTTCGATGACGGCATTCCCACTAAGAGTTGTGTATATGAAGCGCACCATAGACAGCGGTCAGCCACAGGCCGAAATACTGGTAAGCGTGCCTAAACGCTACTTCAAACACGCCGTAGACCGTAATCGTATAAAGCGACAGGTAAGAGAGGCTTTTCGCCGAAATAAGCATACAGTTACAGCCCCACTAAATACACCTACAGAAGCCGTGGCCATGGCATTTGTATGGCTTTCTAACGAACACATGGCCACCACCGAAGTAGAAAACCGTATGGTCAGCCTGCTGACCCGTATCAGCGAGCGCCTATGACCATGGGCAAGACTATACTCAACATGTGTGTAAAAGCTATGTCATGGACATTGCTTTTACCTATAATATTCTATCAGAAATTTATTACGCCCTATACTCCGGCTTCGTGCCGATTTACTCCTACATGCTCTGAATACGCCAGACAGGCCATAATCAAGTACGGACCACTACGCGGATTATGGTTAGCCCTGAAGCGTATACTTAGATGTCACCCCTGGGGCGGATCAGGATACGACCCCGTACCATAAATCAAACAGAAACAATAAAAACAAAAAAATACGATAAGATGAAAAACTTTGTAGAAGAACTAAAATGGCGCGGTATGCTGGCACAGATAATGCCGGGAACCGAAGAATTTTTACAGAAGAATATGGTTTCGGCCTACCTGGGTACCGACCCTACGGCAGACTCACTGCATATAGGTCACCTGTGTGGTATTATGATGCTGCGCCACTTGCAGCGATGCGGTCATAAACCCTATCTATTGGTAGGCGGAGCCACAGGTATGATAGGCGACCCATCGGGCAAGAGCCAAGAACGTAATCTGCTTGACGCTGATACGCTATATCACAACCAAGAGTGCATCAAAAAGCAGGTTTCTAAATTCCTAGACTTTGATAGCAATGAGCCCAACAAGGCAGAGATGGTAAACAACTACGACTGGATGAAAGACTTTACCTTCCTTGACTTTGCCCGCGAGGTAGGCAAGCACATCACCGTAAACTATATGATGGCTAAAGACAGTGTACAGAAGCGATTGAACGGTGAAGCCCGCGATGGTCTTTCGTTCACCGAATTTACCTATCAGCTACTGCAAGGCTACGACTTTCTGTATCAATATCAGCGTTATGGTGTTCGCCTGCAGCTTGGCGGTAACGACCAGTGGGGAAACATGACTACAGGTACCGAACTTATTCGTCGTACGCTGGGTTCTGAAGCCGAGGCCTACTGTCTTACCTGCCCACTTATTACCAAGGCCGATGGTAAGAAATTCGGTAAGACCGAAAGCGGAAACATCTGGCTCGACCGCAACCGCACTACACCATACGCCTTCTACCAGTTCTGGCTCAACGTAGGCGATGAAGAGGCTGAAAAATACATCAAGATATTTACTTCGCTTGACCGCGAAACTATAGAATCACTCATAGCCGAGCATCGCCAAGACCCAGGACGCCGCACACTGCAGCGCCGATTGGCAGAAGAAGTTACCGTAATGGTACACTCGGAAGAAGACCTACAGATGGCTATAGAGGCCAGCAACATACTCTTTGGCAAAGCAACCAAAGAGAATCTGGAAAAACTGGACGAGGCAACGCTACTGGATGTATTTGCCGGAGTACCACACTATACACTGGACAAAGACCAGCTGGGACAGCCAGCAGTAGAACTTTTTACCCGTGCAGATGTAAACATCTTTAGCAGTAAGGGCGAAATGAGAAAGCTAGTACAAGGCGGCGGAGTATCGCTCAACAAAGAACGTTTGGCAACATTCGACCAGCCCGTTACCGCAGCCGACCTGATAGACGGAAAGTACCTGCTGGTACAGCGTGGCAAAAAGAATTATTTCCTGGTAACAGTAAAATAACAACTTATTATATTATAATTATGGCATACTTTCGGGTATGCCATTTTTTTTAGAACCACTCTGTATCCAAATCTAATAGCAAGAATCCACATCAAATTACTATCCTTTTTACCACTTATCATCGAAAAAGTGTATCTATAGAGTCAACCTGCAAGTGTAAAACTATGCATAAACTTTGAAGAATTCTTCTTTAGATAAAGTTTAGGTTTTGTATACTGCCCACGGCCGTAAGCCGGTTGATTGATGGCCGTAGCACAATTGGCTGACAACCGTAAACTATATTGCTAACGGCCGTGGGCAATATAGAAAACATTATTTGCTAACAACAATAATAGCCATAGAACCCATAAATATGTTGAAGAATTGCTATATCGGATATAATCGTAGTATTTTAAATGAAAGAGCTGTGTAAAATATAAGGTTAATATTCTTGTTTACGGCTATTTATAAGTAACTTTGCA
>CAVKSZ010000012.1:0-48741 GCA_963659135.1 Bulleidia sp.
ATACTCATGTGTAGCATGTATTTTATTACTTAACTTGTTGATTATTAACTGTTTATATTCTAAAATCTGAAGGAAAATTCGTACCTTTATAACTGATTACCAGTCCGTTATGAAAGCCACGAAGATTCCAACAGATTATATTTTAAGCGACAAAGAAATGAAGTGTCTGAGAACATGCAACGAGCGCCAACGTCGTCAGTTTCTTGCAAGCAAGGCTGATTCTTTGGGCTATCATGGAGTGAACTATGTGTGCAATGCAGTTGGCGTTTGTCGTGACACGTTGTATCGTGGCAAGCATGAGCTTGAGACTGATGCTAATGACGCCTTTCCTGATGGACGTATTAGAGCTATTGGCGGTGGAAGAACTCCCACGTTGGAGAAACACCCAGGGTACCTTGACATTTTTGACAAGATTGCTTCCTTATATACTGCAGGCTTGCCACAAGACGAAAACGTAATTTGGCTAACCATATCTGTACTTCAAATTATCAAGTTGTTCAAGGAGCAAGGCATCAATGTGTCCAGATATACCGTCAATCAGATGAAAAAGGCAAGAGGTTTTAAGGAACGTTCCTTTGCCAAAGCACTGACCCTGAAAGATGTAAAAGACAGAAATGCACAATTTGAAAAGATTCAGAAAGTTCGCTCCGAATGCGAATCCCACGACATTCCAATATTCAGTATTGACACCAAGAAAAAGGAGATGGTTGGAAACTTCAAACGGCAAGGAACCGTTTCATGCAAAGGATATCCAAAAGCCTATGACCATGATTTCAAGACCTTTTCTGATGGAACCATTGTGCCACAAGGCATCTATGACATCGGGGCAAATACCGGATATCTCACCTTGGGTACAAGCCATGACACAGCAGAGTTTGTCTGTGACAATTTTGTACAGGTATGGCAAGAACATCTTCAGTGGAAATATCCAAACACAGACACAATATGCATCCTTTGTGATGGAGGTGGCTCTAATGCATGCTCACACCATGTTGTCAAGCAGTCTCTTATGAAACTCGCCTCTACCATTGGTGTCAACATCATAATGCTTCATTACCCACCATATTGTTCTAAATACAACCCTATAGAACACTGTATGTTTGGTCCAATTTCAAGAAGTTGGAGCGGAGCACCGCTCATGTCTATTGAGAACGCAAAGAACAGAGCCGAGGCAACTACCACCAAGAAAGGACTTTCCATTATCGCTACAATAAATCAAAGAACGTATGAAACGAAAAGACCCATTAAAGAATCTTACGAATCAGAGAAGAGCAGACGTATCGTCTTTGATGATGAACTTCCTAAATGGAACTATCTCATCAAATGCTCTTGATCGCAGTTTTTTCTGCGGAAGTTATTTTTTGAACATTACTTACAATTTGAAAGTATAGCCTACAAACGGATAACCATACCGCCCCGCATATCAACTAACAAGTTAGCGAAAAGGCATTCATTGACAACAACTAGCGCTTTTTTGCCCGATTTTCGTTGCATAAACCGAAAAAATACTTTAATTTTGTATAATCTCTGTAATTTAGAACTATAACTATGGACGACGACAAGACCAAAGAGGAAACAGACGAGCTGATAGACGAAACACAACATTCTGACTATCATCCTGCCGACAGATTCGACGCTTCTGCCGTACACCAGCTTTCGGGCATGTACAAAAACTGGTTTTTGGATTACGCCAGCTACGTAATTCTGAACAGAGCCGTGCCCCATATAGAAGACGGACTGAAACCCGTGCAGCGACGCATTCTGCACACCATGAAGCGTATGGACGACGGCAGATACAATAAGGTGGCCAACGTAGTGGGCGAAGCCATGAAGCTACATCCTCACGGCGATGCGTCGATAAACGATGCTCTGGTACAACTGGGGCAGAAAGATCTTCTAATAGACACACAGGGAAACTGGGGCAACATACTTACCGGCGACCGCGCTGCCGCAGGGCGATACATAGAGGCCCGCCTCACCAAATTTGCACTTGATACGGTATTCAATCCCAAAACTACCGATTGGCAACTATCTTACGATGGGCGCAACAAAGAGCCTATCACCCTGCCGGTAAAATACCCATTGCTGCTGGCACAGGGTGCCGAAGGTATAGCCGTAGGTTTGGCGTCGAAAATACTGCCCCATAATTTTACAGAGATATGCAAGGCTGCCATAGCCTATCTGCGTGGCGAGGAATTTGCACTATACCCCGACTTCCCCACTGGCGGCTCGATAGACGTATCGAAATACAACGACGGACTAAGAGGCGGCACCGTAAAGGTAAGAGCCAAGATAGAACAGATAGACGGAAAGACCCTTGCCATTCGGGATATTCCCTTTACCAAGACTACATCTACGCTGATAGACAGCATTACCAAAGCCACCGAGAAAGGCAAGATAAAAATACGGCGTATAGACGACAACACCGCCGCCCAAGTAGAAATACTGATACATCTGGCACCAGGCACTAGTCCAGACAAGACCATAGATGCACTCTACGCCTTTACCGACTGCGAAACCAGCATATCGCCCAACTGCTGCGTAATCAAAGACAACAAACCCTGCTTCCTTACCATAAGCGACGTACTACGCCACTCGGCCGAACGCACCAAGGGATTGCTTAAGCAGGAGTTGGAGATTCGCCGAGCCGAACTGCAAGAACAACTCTTCTTTACATCGCTCGAAAAGATATTTATAGAAGAGCGCATGTACAAGGAGCAACGCTTTGAGCAAGCAGCCAACCAAGATACCGTAGTAGAGTTTCTTGACGAAAAGTTTGAACCCTACAAGAAGACCTTGGTACGCGCCATTACGCGCGACGACTTGTTGCGTCTGCTGGAGATCAAGATGCAGCGCATACTGAAATATAACAAGGATAAGGCCAACGAACTACTGGCTCGCATCAAGAAAGAAATAAAAGAGATAAACCACGACCTGGCCCATATGACCGATGTAACTATCAACTGGTACGAGTTTATCATAGAGAAATACGGCGCCGAGCACCCCCGCCTGACAGAGATTCGCAACTTTGACACCATAGAAGCCACCAAGGTAATAGAAGCCACAGAGAAGTTGTATATAAACCGCAACGAAGGCTTTATGGGAACCAGTCTGAAGAAAGACGAATTTGTATGCAACTGCTCAAAGATAGACGACATTATAGTATTCTACCGCAGTGGTAAGTATAAGATAATAAAGGTATCAGAAAAGGTATTTGTGGGCAAAAACGTAATATGGGCGCAAGTATTCAAGAAGAACGATGTGCGCACCATATTCAACGTGGTATACCGCGACGGCCTCAAGGGTATGTGCTACATTAAGCGATTCTTTGTAAACGGATGTACCCGCGACAAGGAATACGACCTGACGCAGGGTACCGAAGGGTCGAGAGTAATGTACTTTACAGCCAACCCCAACGGCGAGGCTGAAGTTATAAAGATAACGCTTGAACCCGACTGCACAGCAAGAAAGAAGGCAAACATATTCTTGGAAAGAGACTTCTCTGACATACTGATTAAGGGTCGTGCAGCCCGTGGAAATCTGCTTACCAAGAAGCTCGTACACCGCATATCGCTCAAGAGTCGCGGTCACTCTACCTTAGGCGGTCGTAAGGTGTGGTACGACCCCTACGTACGTCGTATTAACTACGAAGAGCGTGGCAACTACCTGGGAGAGTTCAGCGACGACGACCGCATACTGATAATCCTGGACAACTACGATTACTATTTTACCAACTTTGATGCCAACAACCACTATGGCGAGGGTATACTTATTATAGAAAAGTGGGATCCGGATAAAGTATGGACTGCCGTTCTCTACGATGCCGATAACAACAAGCAGCTATACATCAAGCGGTTTATGCTGGAATACACACGTAAGCCACTCAACATAATGGGTGAAAACCCCAAGAGTAAGATGGTACTGCTTACCGATACACCCTATCCACACCTGCGCGTAACATTTGGCGATACCGACGAAAATAGAGCGCCAATGGATATCGAGGCTGCCGACTTTGTAACTATGCGATCGGCTAAAGCACACGGCAAGCGTATAACATTATATAAAGTAAATAAGGTAGAAGAACTAGAGCCTACCCATAAGCCCGAACAAGACGAGAAGGATACCGAGGAGGCCGAATATACTGAAGAGGAGGAGAATCTGGACCCCGATGCCGGCAAAAGCCAGCAACAGGTAATAGACGAAATAACCGGTCAACTAAGTCTTTTCCCCGATGAAGACAATTAAAATCATCATACTATCGCTACTCTTGGCTCTGCCTGCCGTATATACTTGGGCACAGGCCGACCGCATAGTTACCAATACCCGCATGATAGGTATTG
This sequence comes from Bulleidia sp., assembly GCA_963659135.1. Classification (GTDB taxonomy): domain Bacteria; phylum Bacteroidota; class Bacteroidia; order Bacteroidales; family Bacteroidaceae; genus Prevotella. Next base: position 4,341 of record CAVKSZ010000012.1, read on the forward strand.
GTGGAGCAGAAGTGCTTGATTCATATCTGTCGCCACTGCACTACAGTGGACAAGAGTTAAGATTTATATCGCATACGCTACGTGAAAGAAACGACAGCGTGCGGCTATTTCACCAGATAATACATCAGGGCAACCTATCTATACTTGACAACAAGAGTGGCTATGGTGGCGAGATGGCGGGTAGTTACAATTTTCAGTACGGATGGCACTGGCATCTATACAACCATCATTTCAGCAGTAGTTCACTCAGTATCAGTGCCGGCGGAAACATAGACGCCAACATAGGGTTTATATACAACACCCGCAATTCCAATAATCCGGCTCAGGCCAAAGCCAATCTCAATATAACCCCAACGGCTGCTGCGGTATACACGCTAAACGGTCGGCATCCGGTAGCTATAAGATACGAGATAGGCATCCCCGTAGCGGGCGTTATGTTCTCACCCAACTACGGACAGTCGTACTACGAAATTTTCTCTGAAGGCAACTACGACCACAACATAGTTCCTACATGGATAGGCAATGCCCCTTCAATGAGACAGGCTCTCACTGTAGACTACAACGTATGGGGTACTACATGCAGGATAGGTTATCTGGGCGACTATCAGCAAGCCAAAGTAAACAGTCTAAAATCACACATATACACCCATGCATTGGTAATAGGTGTAGTACGCAAGTTTGGTGTAAAAAAGATTAAGCAACCATGAACCACCTACGTATTTCACATTTCTTCGGCCTATGTATAGCATATCTAGCCATTATGTTTACGGCTACAAGTTGTGTAGATGAAGAAGAATATACAGACTCTCCACAAGGCAACTTCGAAGCCCTTTGGAAAATAATGGACCAGCACTACTGCTTCTTCAATGAAAAAGATATAGATTGGAACGAAGTATACCTGCGGTATTCACGGCAGATAGACCAGAATATGACAGAGAGTCAACTATTCGAAGTACTCTGTAATATGCTGGGCGAACTGCGCGACGGGCACGTAAACCTCTACTCTACCTTTGATGTAGGTCGTAACTGGAGCTGGCGCGAAGACTATCCTGCTAATTACTCTGATACGCTATCTAGGCGCTATCTAGGTACCGACTATCGCATAGCGTCGGGTATATACTACCGCATATTAGACGACAATATAGGTTATATGCGCTGTGCCACCTTTGCCAATGGTTTTGGCGAAGGCAACCTAGACGACATCATGAGTTATTTCCTTACCTGCCGTGGTCTCATCATCGATATACGCAGTAATTCGGGCGGACTGATAAGTGCCGCCGAACAACTGGCAGCCCGCTTCACCGATGAAGATATCCTTGTAGGATATGTACAGCATAAGACCGGACTGGGACACAACGATTTCTCGGCCATGCAGGAACAGCGACTTCGACCCAGCAAGGGTATACGGTGGCATAAGCCCGTAGCCGTACTTACCAACCGTACGGTATTCAGCGCTGCCAACGAGTTCGTGAAATACATGCAGTGTTGTCCTCACGTAATAACCGTTGGCGATAATACGGGAGGTGGCGCCGGTATGCCCTTCAGCAGCGAGTTGCCCTGCGGATGGAGTGTTAGATTCTCGGCTTGCCCCATCTACGACCGCAACCAGCAGAGTACAGAAGACGGCATAGCACCCCACTATAAGGCGAGCATTACCGATACCGATATGCAACGCGGAGTAGACACAATAATAGAAACTGCACGCCAAAAATTAAATAATCAATAAAAAAATGCCGCGTATAATTGCGGCATTTCATATTTTTATAGTACCTTTGCATTATTATTGCGCTTGTGGCGGAATTGGTAGACGCGCTAGACTTAGGATCTAGTGGCTCATGTCGTGTAGGTTCGAGTCCTATCAGGCGCACGCATATCAGCGTTTAACAAAATTCATTTTGTTTCAAATAACGCTTAAATTGACTGAATAACAGATAGTTACATTGTTTTCATTAGAATACATTTAGCTATCTGTTTTTCTTTTCCACTAAGAAAAGGCAAATAAAATCGTCAAAGTTTCCCTTTTTAATTTCCCTTTTTCTTTTGGTAATCTTCCCATCTAATCAAACAAAACAATTCCACTATGGGAAAATTACGTTTACAGCCTCAACACGTTTATTTCAACAAGTACGAAAAAACACTAAGGTTATTTGTTCACATTCCAGACAACAACACAACGCCAAGAAGAGCGTTAGATAATTTCTGGGGTAATTCTTACAAACTCCAATCAGATATAGCAGACTGGAACAAAGAACAACAATGTTTTATACCACCAAAAGGCAAAACGCCACTTATCCAAGCAAGACAAAAGGCAGCACAAGAGGATAACGCACGTTTAGCGAGCCTACAAGCCACTATTAAAGGTATTCTGGAAAGTACACCGTGTTACACTCCAGATGATATCTGCACGGCTTATAAAGCGTCTTTGGGTATTGTCTGCAAAGCACCCACAAGCAAACAAACCCTTTTAGAATATGCCGTGTATTACCGTGATTTGTGGAAATCTGGGGATGTTGTCAGCTACGATGTACCAAGCAGCAATTACCGTATATACGACAAGTTTATAAACAAGTTGAACGGTACAAAGTACGGTGTTACTATGTCGTGGGCAAAGCAGATGAAAGAGTTTGCTAATATGCCAATTACAAACATAAATGACGATACCTATAAAAGTTTCTGTAAGTTTGTAGCCTTATACTGCACAAAGGAACACAGAATGAAGAAAACAGATATAGGCTATAAAGATACGGTAAAGGCGTTTGTTGCCGTGGTTAGATTTTTCCATAAGAAAGAAAACGACAACCCAAATTTTAAGTTCAAATACAAAGCGTTTACCAGAGAAACGCCAAAACCACAAAGAAAGAACAACCAACAAACATTTACAGACGAGCAATTAAAGCAGTTCTGGGGGATTGATGTTACATGCATAAAGCCAAGAATATCAAAGGAAATAAAGCAGTTGTATTTAGATACCTGTTTGTTAATGTATAAGGAGTTATCCAGACCCTACGATGTTATTTCTATGCGTATAGAGGATATTATAACTATCAATGGAAAATTATATTGGAAATATTGCCCCAAGAAGTTAAGCAACCACGAATTTAAAAACCTTTCAAAGAAAAATGCGCCTGTTGAAATACATAAAGACTGCATCCAGATAATACAGAAGTATAAAGGCAGTCGCAAAAAAGGCTATCTGTTGCCATTTAAGGTAAACCAAAAGGCAGAAACAAAAAGCCGTGACACAGATGTGATGCACGTTAGGGAAAAGATACGCTCATTTATGCTTGAAATAGATAAGTACTATAATTGGAATATTGAAAACCTATCAATGTACAATTTACGCCATACGGTTATTACAAATGCTATTATTAGCGGTATGCCCATTAAGTTAATAGCAGAATACGCAAAAACATCTATGTTGCAAATAGAAAATACATACAGCGACACGATTAGGATTTGCAGAAGTACAAGCATTTCAAATGTAATATAACATTCTGGGGGTGTGCCATTGCGGTACACCCCTACAAAACAACATACAAGACTATGAAGCTATTGTTACAACCGCCTACACAAATATTGGTTTTCAATCCCTTAAAACGGCTTATAGCCGTGTACAGTTCACTAAATAGTGCTGCATCCGCTTTCGGTGTGAGTGCGCCAAACATACATTATGCGTGTTCTGGAAAGTGCATAACTTGCAACAATCTGTATTTCCGACAACTCAAAGACGGTGTTACGATTACTTTTGAGGATTTAGGCAAACTAAAATTACAAGACTATGACAAACTTTGTGGTGTGAAAAGAGAATACTATAAGACAGGCAAAATAACACGCAAAGGGATGAAGTATAACAAACACTAATACAAACAGCCTCAACGAGCTAACATAATGCTTGTTGAGGCTGTTTTGTGTATGTCTGGGCATTATTGCCAACGGTGTACGGCTTTACGCTTTGTTATGCCCTTTTTGTATAAGGCGTTTTGCCATAACTCGTAAAGTCTGGGAGTGTTCAAAATTCCCAAATTACGATACCTTATAAACTCTGCAAAAGATATGTGCAAGTAGTTGGCTACTATTTCTAATTGTCTGGGAGTAAGTTTGCGTTTCATTTTTTCGGGTGTGTTATTGGTAAGTTGTGGGCATCCAGATAATACAACATTATGCCTATTGCGTCTGCCTCATCGTCAGCGTTTGGCGTTTCCAGAGTGTACCCCAAAGCGGTCACACGGTTTATCATACGTTGTTTATCTGTTGTGCGGTTGCGTGTCGTGCCGTTAATCATATAGCGTTTTACTTGGAGTGGGTTTGCAAATGTGGGGGTTATGTGCGTTTCTTCGCTTACCATTTCTGTAATACCCTGTATCTGGGATAATGCTTTATAGGTTTTATCCATAAAGTGATTATGTTCCCTGTAAATATCTTCCGCTATAATGTCAGTTACTTGCCATTCGGTTATTGTGTCTAACAGCCATTTGCGGTATTCATTAAGCCGTTTGCCGTTCTTACGGTTAAATTGCTTTGTACCGCTTACCACGATTGCGCCATTTCGCCAGATTGCATAACCTGTTTTTGTGGCGCAATCTAATGACAGTATAACTTTTTCGGGCGTTTCGCCAGATTGTTTGCTAACTGTTTCTTTTCTTGTCATTACTTTTGGCTTCCTTTCTTATAATAGTCTTTGTAGACAAAGACTATATATAGATACGTATTTTTAATATTTGGAATATACTTTGAAAATCAATTAGTTGTATTTTATCACTGTTTCACTCTATATGAAACACTAAGCCTATCTACTGTTTCATTCCTTTGTGAAACACTAAAGCCGTCTACTGTTTCATTCTTATGTGAAACACTGTGTTTCATTCCTTAGTGAAACACTAAGCACTATATTTTGAAATCTGGATGCTTTTCCAAAAAGTCTTTTATGTGCTTTTGTAGCGTTTCCACGTTTGGAATATATGCACTTTTACTTGTGCCTTTTCTTTTGCCTTTATTGGTACATTTCAATAATCCGTTTTCAACTAAACGGTTACAAATACGGTAAGCAGTTGTACGGCTAAAGTCAAAATATTCTGCAATATCTTTACAGGATAGCAGCACATTACATTCGTCTGCCTGTTTGTACTGCAAAGCGTTCATATCATACGACAATATTATAAACATTAAAATATCACGCTCGTTACCGTTTAAGTTGGTTTTATACGTTTTGCCTTTGGTATCTTTTATTTCTATTTCTATTTTATGAAGAACACAAGGCATACACCGTGCAACTTTAGACCATTCGGCATCATCGCTAAAAACATACCTTTTATTACTTTCGTTGCTCATTCATAACATCTTCATATTTGCTTTTAGAGATTGTTATTACCCATTTGTAGGCACTTTGTTTGTCAACTGTAAGGCATCCGCATTTCTCCAGACGGCTAATATAATTACATACCGTCTGTTTGTTGTTGCTTGATTGCACACCAATTTCAGCCATTGACACACGATTAATGGTATAACCGTATTCACTTACAAGCCATACTAAAAAGGCTTTGTGTTGAGGCTTTAAGCCTGTTCCACTTATATTCATTGCTATAAATTATTTATTAATACGCTTACGAATAGCTATTTTGCATTTGTCAAGTTTACAAATAGACAAAAAATTTTGTACCTTTGTAGAAAATCTTATTACTATGTTTGGATTTGTCCTTATAGCTGTTATTACTTTATGTATTCTTGTTCCGTGTACTTACATAAGAAAAGCAATACAGGAAAAGCAAACAACCAAGATGAAACAGCAAAGACGGTACACACCAAGAAGAAACAACCGTGTGCATTACGATACTATGCCAGATAACGAAATGACAGAAGAACAAATGACAGCAGAGGATTATTACTATTACCAAGACAAAGAATAAGGCTTATTTGCAAAAATCCTTTCTTTGTTTCACTTTTCCCAACAAAAAGCATTAACTTTGTCATGCCCTTACGGAAAGGGCATATTTAACGTGTAGGCGTTTAGTTTTATCTTAATCGGAAATCTGGACAATTTCCATACAGCAAGATAATAACATAACGTGCCTACGCTCTATGATTGTATATTCAAAAGATATGCAATATAGGGGCGTGGGCTGTTGTTATTATAGCTGTAAGGCAGTCCAGAGCCTCCGATTTATAATAGCTAACAGTTCCCACGCCTTACCTATGTCTAATAATAAAGCCTGTTGGGGATTGTCTGGGCATAATTATTTCAAATGAACTCCAAAAAAACATTGTTACTTTTTCTTCTGTTTATTGGAATAATACCAATTATGGCACAAAGTGTATTTTCATTAAAGGGGAAACACATTATACTTGCCTCAAATGAGATTACCTTAACTTTTCCAACAGTAGACAAGTGGGGTAAATACGAATTTTATGAAACAAAAGCATTTAATACTAATGATTGTAGTAAAAATCATATATACAAAGATAACATTATAGGTGTACCATTTTATGTCAATGATGTATATGCTACATACAGTAAAAACGGAAAACCACAAAAACTTTACCTATTCTTACAGAATGATATAAGGGACTGTATATTGCAAGTATCTTTGGGAAAAACATATTATGACGGCTTTAAATACCAACATAAATTTTTCGTATCACCAGAACATATTTGTATCAAATACTATGATTTGGATGAACAAACGGCTTTTCAAAAAAACATGGAAAATACAAGTTATTATTACCCAAATAGTAACGAAAAATGCAAGTTCCAAAGGTTCGGGTTTAACGGTACATCTATGTATTATGAATATACCAAAGATGGTAAAACAAAGCAAGAAACATTTGATAGCTATGTTACAAACATTTCCGATAAACAATATACACAAACACCATTAGAGCGATGCTTTTTAGATATAAAATTGGAGAAAAACTTAATAAGTAAATGTAAACAATCCATTGATAGTGTTCTTATCCAAAATTTCATAAAGAAGTTTTCTAACAAAGAAGTTTACATAAAAGGAGGTTATGGTGGTTATTATCAATGCGGCAAAATAGAAATTGTAAATACAGGCTATAAAACCCCTAATTATAAATATGTAATGCAACTAACCAAAGATGGCAAAGAAAAGAAACAACCTATTTCGGAAAATATTATTAAAAATGTTGTTTTAGCAGACGATTACAGAGAAGAACAACGACTATTAAAAGAAAAGGAAGAAAGAGAAGAAAAAGAACAACAAGCAATATTTGCACAAGAAGAGGCACAAGAAAAAGCCAGACTGATAAAAAAATATGGTAAACGTAACGCCCAACTTATTCTTGATGAAAAAGTTGAAATAGGTTTTACCAAACAAATGTGTGTAGAGGCATGGGGAGAGCCACAAGATATAAACCGTACAATAACACGCAATAGAGTACATGAACAGTGGGTTTATGGTATAGGATGCTATTTGTATTTTGAAGGCAATTATTTAACTGCCATACAAAATTAGATTACTTAATTTTATCAACACGCAAAAGCCTGTATATCAATGGATATATAGGCTTTTTAACTTTTGTAGGCTACCCCAAAAACGAAATTCAATTTTCCGACCAAAATATATATAGGGAAACCACACCACAAGGCACACCCACCCTGTTATTTTTTTCGTTTTCATTTGAACGGTAACGGCTTTTGTGTTGTGTACAGTCTGGATGTGTCGTAAAGTGGTAATGTCTGCATCCTTATTTTGCGTGATAACTCATTGTTTAGCCTCAACTTACCAGATTGCAGACAAACCATATATAATAATGTGTGTTTCCATTCAAATAAAAATAAAATTCATTTTGCTACATTAAAATGTTTGACGATTGCCCGAAAGTGATTACCTTTGTATCGATAAAACTAAAGTAGTTCTTTGGAAAGTTTACCGAAAAATGTTTACCGTTTTCTTGTAGAAAATCGGCAAATATCTGGAAATCAATCAAATACAAAGATATTGCTTGCGTCCTATCAGGCGCACATAGAAAAATCCTAACTACTTGAATGTAAGTAGTTAGGATTTTTACTTTTATCTTTTTGGCAACAAATTGGCAACATATTCTGGGTTAACCATGTATTTTTCTTGAAATGATTTAGCATTTACATTCATTTATGGGCACGGCTCTTTTATTTAAAATACCATGCTTATCTCCGATATAGCTATTCTTCAACATATTTGTGGGTTCTATAGTTATTTTGTAATGTTTTCTATATTGCCCACGGCCGTCGGCAATAAAGTTGACGGTCGTCAGCCAATTGGGCCACGGCCATCAACCAACCGGCTTACGGCCGTGGGCAGTATATAAAACCTAAATAACCTTGTTGTCAATAGTGACATTGGGCTGTTTCTAAATGCCTAGAAGTCACAAAAATGAAATCTCAAAGTATTTTTAAATGAAAGAGTCGTAATTTATGGGTTGGTTCCAAAAATTAGCAATTGTATTTACAAGTGCTTTTCCTGTTCAAATCACCATTACAAATAATGTATATATACGGGCAACGCAGTTTATCCTAATTTAGTCATATGATACCCCATACGATGCAGTTGCACAGCCATACCGGCAAGATAGAGCTGGTGCAAACAGGCTATGTAGGCACGAAATGCCTCGGCACTACCCGGAGTAAGCCCTTCATGATACAGCAATGAGAGAGCATGATTGGCGCAATCGTTAACCAAAGACGAAGTGACCGCATGACCCTTAGTGTCAAGCCCAAGCACATGGTCAAGGATATAATCATCGGTACGGTCGAAACCTTGCACATCACGTAGCGTATTATATATATGTGAATCGGCAGCGGTACGTTCCCAATCGGTATCCCAAAACTTAGCCATGGCCATGCCTATAAACATAATCCACCCCAACGACACTGTAGGATAGGCATTAAACTCGCGTATACCGTCGGGCATATAGTCTTCGCCCACACTGCTCCATGCCTCTTCTACATCTGGACATTCTGGCATAGGAACATCTATCTCCTGCCTGGCGGCGAGATACGTTAGCAGATTCTCTCTTACTCTCTTTTCAAAATCACTCATCATTTTTTCTTTATTGTTTCAATCATCAATAAGATACCGAGCAAGCTATGCCCAAGGCTTTCACCCTACGGCAGATATCGTCTAGTTCGGCGGGCGTAGCCTTTTGCAGAGCCTCATCGGGGGTAGGTCGGTCTACGGTATAAATCATTACTGCACCGGGACGAATATACTGTATAGCCTCTAGCCACGGCTCTACCAGCCTGGGGCAAGTATTACTTACATCTACCCCATCAATTGTTCCCCGTAAGAACATAGTCTGCACAATAACATGCCCACGGAAGAGACGCAGATTCTCTATTACATCGCTCACACTATAGTTATGGCTTACCGGGCGGTCTAGCAGGCGAATGTATTCATCGTCAGCCGCATCAAGTTTTTGAATATTATTATCTATCTTCACCAGTGCCTTTCTTACCGCTTCACGATATATCATTGTGGCATTGCTCAGCACCGATATGCGCGCCTTGGGGCAGTAGTTATTGCGCAAAGCTATGGTTGCATCTACTATCTCTGAAAAGTGGGGGTGGGCCGTAGGTTCGCCGTTACCGGCAAAGGTAAGCACATCGGGCGGAGTGCCCAGAGCTACCATAGCTTGCAGTCTACTCTCAAGCGTCTGCGTCACTTCTTCTACCGTTGGCCGAGGCGTATGGGTAATGCGTTCGCTGTTGTACCCGCACTCGCAGTATATGCAGTCAAAGGTGCAGTATTTACCATCTGCCGGCATCAGATTGATACCTAACGACAGGCCCAGACGCCTACTGTGTACAGGACCATAAATGGGCGACGAGTGCAGTTGTGTAGTCATATCCATAAGCAAAAACAACACAAAGGTACAGGTATTTTCATGCATAACGCGTTAATGGTGGTTAAAATGTCGTAGGTTAGCATTTTTTTTTGTTTCTTTGCACCAAAATTGGCATATTATATCCTATAGGCAAATGGCTAAAAGACATACTAAAGCGCGGAATCGTCATGGGCTGCAAGCCGTGACCCTCTGCATAAGCACTGCCATGGTGCTTGTATTGTTGGGTTTGGTGATATTTTCCGTACTGGTGGCACACAATACATCACAATTCGTTAAAGAAAATTTGGTGGTAACCGTTATGTTCGAACAAGACATGACTGCACCCGAGGGCAACCAGCTCTGCACCCGATTAAAAACCAGACCATATATTAACAAACTCGACTTTATCAGCAAAGAGCGTGCCTTGAAAGAGCAAACCAAGGTATTGGGAACCGACCCAACTGAATTTACCAACGGAGAAAATCCCTATCTGCCATCGGCAGACATAACACTTAAGGCCGACTATGCCAATAACGACTCTTTGCGCTGGATTTCTGCCGAGTTGAAAAAATATCCCAAGGTAAGCGACATTACCTATCAGAAAGATTTGGTTGAAAGCGTAAACCAAAACTTGGCTAAGATAAGCATAGTATTGCTTACCATAGCCGTACTGCTTACCTTTGTTTCGTTCTCGCTTATTAGCAATACCGTACGTTTAGGCGTATATGCACGCCGCTTTTCTATTCACACAATGAAACTGGTGGGAGCCTCTTGGGGCTTCATCCGCCGCCCATTCTTAAGTCAAGCTGTCGTTATAGGCATTATTGCCGCACTGATAGCTTGCGCAGTTTTGGGTAGTGGCATCTATGCTATATACTATTATACCCCCGAGGTAATGGCCGTTATCACGTGGCAAACCATTACCATTACGGGCGCAGCCGTAATATTATTCGGCATCCTAATTACCGTCTTCAGCGCTACTATTGCCGTTAACAAGTTCTTGAAGATGAAGGCGGGCGACCTATATAAAATATAAAAAACAACAATATGGAAAAAAGAAATTTTGCTTTCGACAAAGTCAATTTCATCCTCATGGCTATCAGTATGCTGATAGTAGTATTGGGATTTATCCTTATGTCTGGTTCTGGCTCAACAGAGACTCATTACGACCCTAACATTTTCAGTGCCATGCGCATCAAGGTAGCCCCAGTAGTATGCTTCGTAGGGTTTGTATCTATGATTTATGCCGTAGCCCGCAAACCTAAGGACAACACCGATGAAAAAGACAAGCAATAGAGATGAATTGGTTTGAAGCATTGTGGATGGGACTCATCCAGGGACTCACAGAATACTTACCCGTAAGCAGTAGCGGACATCTTACTATAGCATCTGCCCTCTTTGGTATTCAGGCCGAAGAGAATTTGGCGTTTACCATAGCCGTCCATGTGGCCACTGTGCTCAGCACGCTGGTTATCCTATGGAAAGAAATAGCATGGATATTCAAGGGGCTCTTCCGCTTTGAAAACAATGCCGAGACTCGCTACGTAGCCAACATTGTGGTTTCAATGATACCAGTAGGCATAGTAGGCGTTTTCTTCAAAGACAAAGTAGAAGAGATTTTCGGTGCTGGCATTGCCGTTGTAGGAGCTATGTTGCTGGTTACGGCACTCTTGCTAACATTCTCATACTACGCTAAGCCTCGCATCAAGGAAGATATCAGTCTGAAAGATGCTTTCATCATAGGTCTATCACAAGCCGTAGCCGTATTACCGGGTCTGTCGCGCTCGGGTACTACCATCGCCACTGGTTTGCTGTTAGGCAACAACAAGGCCAAGTTGGCGCAGTTCTCATTCCTCATGGTTATCCCCCCCATACTAGGCGAAGCTCTTCTTGATACCGTCAAGATGGTAAAGCACGGCACGGCTGCCGTAATGGGCGATATATCATTGGGAGTGCTGGCAGTAGGCTTTGTGGCTGCATTCATATCAGGCTGCATAGCCTGCAAATGGATGATTAGCATAGTAAAGCGCGGCAAGCTGATATACTTTGCCATCTACTGCGCCGTGGTAGGAATTGCCACATTGGTATGGTCGTTCTGCTAATCTTGCGATATGAATTTCAAGACAGGAGAAATATTTGCCATCGACAAGCCCTACGGCATAACCAGCTTCAAGGCATTGGCGCACGTGCGCTATCAGCTTTCTCACACACTAGGGCATAAAGTAAAGATAGGCCACGCAGGAACGCTCGACCCTCTTGCCACAGGTGTACTGATACTCTGCACCGGCAAGTGTACCAAGCTAATAGAAACACTGCAGGCCCATACCAAGGAATACGAAGCTACGCTGCAACTGGGAGCCACCACACCCAGTTACGACATGGAACACCCGGTAGACAACACCTATGCTACCAGCCACATCACCCTTGAGGCCATACAAGACGCCATTCCACAGTTTGTGGGCGACATACAGCAGACTCCTCCTACCTTCAGTGCATGCAAGGTTGACGGCAAACGGGCTTACACCATGCGCCGCAAAGGCGAAGACGTTACGCTCAAGCCCAAAAACATACATATCGACAGTATCGAGATAACTGGCTTCGACCCCGAAAGCATGCAACTCACCCTACGCATAGTCTGTGGCAAAGGTACTTATATTAGAGCTTTGGCTCGCGATCTTGGCCGGGCTCTTGACAGCGGAGCCTACCTCACCTATCTGCGCCGCACACGTGTTGGAGAATTTAATATAGATAAATGTATAGAGTATAACCACTTTCAAGAATGGTTAGACAAACAAGAAATAGATACAAGCAATGAAACTGTCACAGTTTAAGTTCAAACTGCCCGAGGAGCAGATAGCCCTTTATCCTCACAGCGTTTATCACGACATTACCGATGAAAACGGCAACCAGATAACATCGCGTATCACTCGCCACGACGAATGTAAGCTCATGGTTCTGCACCGTAAATCGCAGACCATAGAACTTTACAAGAAAGACGAGAACGGCAACCCTATTGAGGGTGAATACATGGACTTCCGCAACATACTCGACTACTTTGACGAGGGCGACACCTTTGTATTCAATGATACCAAGATATTCCCCGCACGCCTCTACGGCACTAAAGAGAAGACCGATGCCAAGATAGAGGTATTCCTTCTGCGCGAGCTGAACCAAGAGATGCGCCTATGGGATGTTTTGGTAGAGCCCGCTAGAAAGATACGTATCGGCAACAAGCTGTTCTTCGACGAATCGGGAACCATGGTAGCCGAGGTGATAGACAATACCACCAGTCGCGGCCGTACACTGCGTTTCTTGTACGACTGTCCACACGACGAATTCAAGCGCGAGCTCTTCTCGCTGGGCGAGGCGCCACTGCCACGCTATATTATAGACCGCCGCAAAGACCACCATGCCACTGCCGACGACCTTACCGACTTCCAGTGTATATTTGCCAAGCACGAAGGCGGTGTTACTGTGCCCGCTACGGGTCTGCACTTCAGTCGCGAGTTGATGAAGCGTATGGAGATACGAGGCATCGAGTCGGCCTTTGTTACCCTGCACTGCGGTTTAGGCGCATTCCACAACATAGAGGTAGAAGACCTTACCAAGCACAAGATGGATTCTGAGCAGATGTTTATCAACCGTGAAGCTTGCGACAAGGTAAACGCAGCCAAGAAAGCCGGCCACCATATATGCGCCGTAGGCACCAGCGTAGTCAAGGCCACCGAGACTGCTGTAGGTACCGACGGTATGCTGAAAGAGTATGCCGGATGGACTAATAAGTTTATCTTCCCGCCTTACGACTTTGGTTTCTCTGATACTATGATAACCAACTTCTACCACCCCTACTCTACGCTACTTATGGAGACTGCCGCCTTTGGCGGTTACGACCTTGTAATGGAAGCCTACCAGCAAGCCCTGAATCATGGGTTCATGTTTGGCTGTTACGGCGACGCCATGCTTATTATGAATGACTAATCACTGCGTATATCTTTCGCTTGGCTCTAACATGGGCGACCGCCGCGCCACCCTAACCCGAGCCATAACAGAAATAGGAAGGCTGATTGGCGCCGTAGAGCGCCAGTCGGCCTTTTTGGAAACCGAACCTTGGGGCTTTGACTCGCCCAATAGGTTTCTCAATGCCTGCGTGCGCTGCCGTACTACGCTCACTCCGCGCCAGTTGCTGCATGCCACCCAGCAGATAGAGCACTCGCTGGGGCGTATACAGAAGTCTGCCAACTGCCAGTATCACGACCGCCCCATAGACATAGACATTCTTACCTACGACAACCTGCATATCAACGAGCCCGACCTGCATATTCCGCACCCACTGATGCACCAGCGCGACTTTGTAATGATTCCCCTACGCCAAATAATGGACTGATAGGCGATAACCAATCGGTGAAAAAAATAGAACTGCCTATTTGTTAATCACCGTTAATTTTTAAACACGGCAAGAATGCAATATTTTCGTACAACAAAAGATTGGCTGCAAATACGCCCATTAATAAGGCTCTAAAATAAGGCAATAATGAGCTAAAGACTATCATTACAACGGTAGAGTTAATCTTTAGACGGCTGGAGATAAGCTTTAGCGTGCTGGAGATAGTCTTTATACGACCAAAATAAATCTCTGCCGGCGCAACTTTTCATGAAAAAATGAGCAAAAACAGCCCTCGTTTTACCACATATTACCACTATTTGCCAAAAATCTAAGGTAATAGGATAAAACAATGAAAATACATAGTGACATTTACCCTCTGTAATCGCCAGAATCGACCTGATTTTGACGATTTTTTATGCACAAAACTGCACGTATTTTTCTCACAAAATTTAATATCGTTTAACTAAAAACCACCCTAACTATGTTAACGCCCGTTAATTACACATACAATAATTCTATAGAGAGGCTCCACAAATTGGTTTTGGCTTATTGATAGAGCCGCCTTAAAGGTTAAAAAAGGTAGCTTTATTTTGCTATGTTTCTATTTTACACTAACTTTGTGATAATTATATACTACACCGCAGCACAAGGATTTTTTCCCAAGGCGGCTATCACAAACCTAACATATAGTAAATATGAAACATACTTTATACAGCATGCTGCTTGCAGCACTGGCAATAACATTAGGCGCATGTTCGAGCGACAGTGAGTTTCAGTCGAAGATAGACCAGGACGACGACAATACCACTGCCCAAATAAACGAAAGCTACACCTATAAACTGCCCGTAATATTCCACGTATTATACTCTGCCAGTAACGAGGCCGAAATGAAGCAGAAAGTAACGCCGGCTCGCCTGGCTGAAATTCTTGACCATGTAAACAAGCTGTATAGTGCCGGATACTATAGCACCGATATAGGCACCGGAGAGAATATAAATCTGAAATTCGAGATGGCTACCCACGACGAAAGCGACCGCCAGCTAAGCACCCCCGGTGTAGAATACGTACAGTGGAGCGGCACTTACCCCATAGACCATGCCGACTTTATGAACAGCAACGACAAGGGTTATGCCAAATATCTATGGGAGCCTAACGACTTTATCAACGTAATGATATATCCCTTTGCACCCGAAAGCGGGTCGGAGGTTACGCTGGGTGTAAGTCATCTACCCTTCACACTAAAGGATGTAAACGAAACCGACGGTCTTACCACCCTAGAATCCAAGTACACCAACATCAGCAAAAAGAATCTATCGTTTGCCTACTGCACCTCTATCAACAGCAATTATATAGATTACGAGATAGACCGCTACACCAATGCTACGCACAATATAGTATCGGGCACGCTCAACCAGTCGCAATACGATATCAATGTAACCTTGGCTCACGAACTGGGTCATTACCTAGGACTGCTGCACGCCTTTACCGAAGAGCAGGATGAAGACGGAAACACCGTTACCGATGCCTGTTCAGATACCGACTACTGCACAGACACCCCTACCTACAACCGGTCAAGCTACAGAAACTACTTGATAAATATACTTAGCAATGCCGAAGGCCAAAGCGTATCGTTCAAAACGTTAGCAGAGCGTACCGACTGCCAAAACAATACGTTCCTATCGACCAATATTATGGACTACAGCTATACCTACGCCTTCGAATTTACTACCCAGCAGAAAGCCCGCATACGCAGGGTGCTCTACAACAGTCCGCTAATACCCGGACCAAAACAGAGGTTGCGCACCCAGAGCCGCTCAGCGGCTGCCGAAGAGCCCTACACAGGTATAGCCAATCTGCCTATACGGGTAGTAAAGTAGATATAGCATAGGGTTAAGAGAGTAAAACTATCTCTTACCGCCCCTTCTTTAACTATAATATAATATATGCAATATACCATACTGCCACCCCAACATATAGACACTACCATTACACTACCGGCATCAAAAAGCATCTGCAACAGAGCCTTGGTAATACAAGCACTCTCAGGCGGAGCTATGCCGCCCGATAATTTGTCGGTATGCGATGACACACGCGTTATCATTTCAGCCCTGCGCAATATGCCCGAAGTGATAGACATTGGTGCTGCAGGTACAGCCATGCGCTTTCTTACCGCCTATCTAAGCGTTAGCCGCGGACATCATATCATTACCGGTACCCAGCGTATGCTACACCGACCCATAGGCGTGCTGGTAGATGCACTGCGCCGCTTGGGAGCCGACATCAGTTATATGGGCGAAGAGGGATATCCCCCACTGTCTATCACAGGTCGCGCGCTTGAGGGCGGACGCCTGTCTATCCCCGGAAACGTGAGTTCGCAATACGTATCGGCACTGCTTATGATAGCCCCAATGCTAAGTCGTGGACTAGAGTTGCACCTGGAAGGCGAAATAGTATCGCGCCCATACATAGACCTTACGCTATGGACTATGGCAGAATACGGCGCTCAAGCAGAGTGGAGCGATGTAGACACCATAAGCGTGCCACCAGTACCATATGCAAGCGCGGCCTTCAGCGTAGAAAACGATTGGAGTGCAGCCTCTTACTGGTACGAAATTATGGCCCTATGCCACGATGACGAACCACGTATCACGCTACCCGGACTCACCGATGGGTCGCGCCAGGGCGACTCTATATGCCGATACATAGGCTCGCTTATGGGTATCAAAACCACTTTCCGCTCGAGTACTACCCCCGAGGTGGTACTCACACGCCATCCGCACAGGCTGCCACGGTTGGAGTACGACTTTGTTAATTCGCCCGACTTGGCTCAAACCTTTATCGTAACGTGCGCCATGCAGGGCATACCCTTTCATTTTACGGGTTTGGCAAGTCTTAAGATTAAAGAGACCGACCGTATAGAAGCCCTGAAGTGCGAGCTACGCAAACTGGGCGTAGTGCTTACTTCGCGTGGCAATAGCGAACTGCTATGGAATCTGGAGCGTTGCACCGCCACTATGGAACCCATTGACACCTATCAAGACCATCGCATGGCCATGGCTTTTGCCCCCGCGGCCCTTACCTTGGGTCGGGTTACTATAAACAACCCCGAAGTGGTATCTAAGTCGTACCCACATTACTGGGACGACCTGCGCCGGGCTGGTTTCCAAATCACCGAATGCCCATGATATATCTTGTACTCCCGCTTGTAGTACTGGGCATAGTAGCCGCCCTAACCTCGCTACGCAAAAGTGGCGACAACGAGTCGGCACCCACTACGGCTATACCGGCATCCAGCTGCGGCACATGCAACGGCAACAACACCCAATGCGAACAAGAATGTATGATGGAGGCAGCCACCAAAGAGATAGAGTATTACGATGATGAAGAGCTGGATAGGTATAAAGGCAGAGAGTCTGACCAATATACCGACGACGAGATAGCCGAATTCGCTGAAGTGCTCTACACCATGCGGCCCGATGAAGTAGCCGGATGGAACCGCAGTCTTATCTTGCGCGGCATTAATCTGCCCAATGCGCTCAAAGACGAAGTAATCATGCTGATAGAAAAATAAATATGGAACTGCTCACATACACATTCTTTCAAAACGCCATAATAGGTTCGCTGTTGGCCAGCATACTCTGCGGCATTGTGGGCACCTATATTGTAACCCGCAGGTTGGTATTTATCAGCGGTGGCATTACCCATGCCTCTTTCGGCGGTATAGGGCTAGGGGTATACTTTGGCATCAACCCGGTAGTTTCGGCCATGGTATTCGCCGTAGCCAGCAGTCTGGGGGTACAGTGGCTCTCACACCGCGGCAATATACGCGAAGACTCTACCATAGCCTTCTTCTGGACGTTGGGCATGAGCATTGGCATTATATGCTGCTTTCTTTCGCCCGAGTTCATGCCCGACCTTAACTCATACCTATTTGGCAGTCTGCTTACCATAGGTACGGCCGACCTTGTGCTGTTAGGCATGCTCACTCTGGCTGTAAGCGTGCTTACCGTAATATTCTTTCGCAGCATAGTGAGCGTAGCGTTCGATCCCGTATTCTCTCGCGCCCAGCAGTTGCCTGTCAGCATAATAGAATATACCCTTATGGCCATTATAGCCATGACCATTGTGGCCACACTGCGCATGGTAGGCATAGTACTGGCTATAAGTCTGCTTACCATTCCGCAGATGACGGCCAACATATTTACCTACAGCTACAAGCGCATGATACTACTGAGTATAGTATTCGGGTGGATAGACTGCTTGGCAGGTCTGGCCGTATCGTACACACTCAATGTACCCTCGGGGGCATCTATCATATTTGTTAGCATTATTGTCTATGGCATTATGCGAGCCACCAAGGCCATAGTAAAGCGTTATCACAGCAATGCACTGATGATAATTGCCCTGGTAGCTGTACTTACCCTTACGTCGTGTTCTACCCAGAAGAACACATCGTCGTCGCGCTGGTGGCACGCCTTTAAAGCCCGCTACAATACGTATTACAATGGGGCTATGGCGTATATCGACGGGGCGCTGGAAAAAGAAGATGGCAACCAAGACAACTATACCGAACTGATACCGCTATACACGGTAAACAACAAGAATAGCAAAGAGCTGGGAAAGTCTAACTTTGAGCGGGCGGTAACCAAGGCCGAAAAGGCCATACATCAGCATAGCATCAAGCGGCGACCCGTATGGGACAAGCAGCGGCGCAAGACTGCCCGCGATATAGAGTGGCTAAACAGGCGCGAATACAACCCGTTTCTATGGAAAGCATGGATGCTTATGGGGCGGTCGCAGTTTCACATGGGGCAGTTTACCGAAGCCGCCTCAACTTTTTCATATATGAGCCGTCTATATGCTACCCAGCCCGCTATCTATGGCAAAGCTCGGGCATGGTTGGCCAAATGCTATACGCAGGAAGGATGGCTATACGATGCCGAAGACGTAATACGAAATATGGCACGCGACTCTATGGATTGGCGAGCCGTAAAGGAGTGGGACTACACCTATACCGACTACTATATACATGCTGGCGATTATCATCGCGCCATACCCTATCTGCGTCGGGTAATACGCCATGAAATGCGCCGTAAGCAGCGTGCACGCGAATGGTTCTTGTTAGGTCAGCTATATGCCTCTATCAACCAGCGCGACTCTGCCTATCGTGCCTTCAGCCATGTAATACGCCTTAATCCGCCTTACCAACTGGAGTTCAATGCCCGCATAGCTCAGACCGAGGTGATGGCTCACGGTCAGAAGCGCAAGATGATAAGCAAACTGCGCAGAATGGCGGCATCAGACAATAACAAAGAATACCTGGACCAAGTATATTACGCTATTGGCAATATCTATCTGGCCGACCGTGATACTACGCACGCCATCAGTGCCTACGAACGGGGGGCTACCCTTTCTACCCGTAACAGTATAGAGAAGGGCGTACTACTGCTACGGTTGGGTAACATATATTGGGACAAAGAGAAATTCAGCGATGCTCGCCGTTGCTACAACCAAGCCATAGGACTGATAGACCAAGACCGCGACGACTATAAGCAACTCTCTATTCGCTCAAAGATATTAGACGAACTGGTTCCGCATACCGAATCGATACACCTACAAGACTCGCTTCAAACCTTGGCAAACATGAACGAGACTGACCGCAACGCAGCCATTGACCGGGTGATAGACGCACTGAAGAAGAAAGAACGCGAAGAGCGTCGCAACAAGCAGGAAGCCGAAGCCCAGCAGAACCAAACCGGACTATCAGACGATAACCCAGCACAAAATACAAATAGCCAAAATCAACAGCAGAAAAACAATACAACCCAGGGCAATACCACAGGCAACGGACAATGGTATTTCTATAACCCCGTGGCAGTAAGTCAAGGTAAAGCCACTTTCCAAAAGCTATGGGGAAAGCGAGAAAACACCGACAACTGGCAGCGCATTAACAAGACGGTAGTTGCCGAAATAAACAACACCCAGGAAACGCTTGACCAACAGGCAGAAGCTATAGACAACGCAGAAGAAACACCAAAAGATTCAATTGACAATGCAGCCGATAATCCGCAGAACGACCCTCACAAGCGTGAATATTACATGGCGCAGATTCCCTTTACGCCCGAACAAATAGCCAAAAGCAACAGTATTATAATGGACGAGCTGTATAGTGCCGGCGTAATATTCAAAGACAAACTCGATAATCTGCGTTTGGGCGAGAAATACCTTACCCGCATAGTAGAGCAGTATCCCGATTATACCAAGATGGACGAGGTATATTATCACCTGTACCTACTCTATATGCGCAGCGGCCGTAAGGATATGGCCAACCATTATCTGGAGTTACTAAAGAAAGACTTTGCCCAAAGCAGTTGGACCACGCTGCTTACCGACCCTTACTTCGAAGAGAACGCCCGATATGGTGTACACCTGGAAGATTCGCTCTATGCCAACACCTACGAGGCCTTCAAGGCCGACCGTATGACCACCGTGGAAAACAATCTTGAGGTTTCTGAGCACCGATTCCCCGATGGCGACAACCGCGATAAGTTTATGTTTATTGGGGCATTAACTAAGCTCAACGCCGGGCTACCCGATAGTTGCGTGGCCGACCTAAAGCGCATAGTAGAGCGATATCCGCAAAGCCCCATAAGTAAATTGGCGGGAATGATTATCAACGGGGTAAACAGCGGAAGACAACTGCGCAGCGCTAAATTCGATGTGAGCGACATGTGGAGCAGGCGTACGGAGACACTGAACAACGAGAACCCCGACTCGATACCCGTATTTACCAACGAGCGCGACATAAGTTTTAAGTTTGTAATTGCCAGCCACCCAGATTCTGTAAATACCAACCAGCTATTGTTCGACTTGGCAAGATACAATTTCTCCAACTTTATGGTGCGTAACTTTGGCATAGCAGTAACCGACAATCATGGTATATATCACCTGGAAATAAGTGGGTTCCGCAATTACGACGAGGCGCTGCAATATGCTCGTCAGTTATTCAATCAGAATATATTGCAACGCTATCCCGGCATACGTACGCTGGTTATCAGCAACGCCAATCTGGAACTTATTGGTCATCCATACAGTTATAACGACTACGATACATTCTACAACAAGCACTTTGTACCGCTCAAGATTAGCACCTTCCGCTTGCTGGCAGAGCCTGAAGAGATAGTTACCCGGCAGGGCGAAGAACCCACAGTAGAAGATATAGACAACGCCTTGGGCGAAGGCATGATAATAGACGATAACGACCAACCCACCAATACGCAAGGCGGTACTTACACGCTGCCCGAAGAACAGACAAACGAAAGTAAGACCAACGGCACTGTAGTAGCTACCCCCGCAGAAGAAGAAACCACAAAATCTACGGGCACTGTTATCACTCTACCGGAGACAGAGGCTCCAAAATCTACAGGTACTGTTATCAAGCTGCCCGAGATAGAAACCACAAAGAATTCTTCGGCAAAGCCTACTGCTCAAAAGGCAGATACCCAAAAGCCAGTAGCAAAGCCCTCTACGCAAACGGTAAAAACCGCTACACCGGCAACTAAACCCGCAGCAGCTAAACCCAAGCCGGTAAGCAAAACGGGTATATACTTTGGCGACAAAACTACAAAAGCTCCTGCCGACACCACCAAGACAAAGAAGGCAGAGGCCAAGACAAAGAAGAAATTTGACCTAGAAGACGAGTACTACGACTTAGAGGGATTCTAAACCATTATACATACAGAAGATATGACGAATGGACTATTACTATGGGTAGACGACGAGATAGAACTACTGCGCGCCCACATTATATTTCTTGAGAAAAAAGGATACCAAGTGGTTACCGTAACCAATGGTACTGATGCCATAGAGCAGTGTAGTCAGCGCACTTTCGACTTGGTACTGCTCGACGAGATGATGCCCGGACTTACCGGACTGGAAACCCTGCAACGCATTAAAGAGATTTGCCCATCTACACCCGTGGTTATGGTCACCAAGAGCGAAGAAGAAGACATTATGGACCAAGCCATAGGGTCAAAGATAGCCGACTATCTGATAAAGCCCGTTAACCCTAGTCAGATTCTGCTTACGCTCAAAAAGAACATACACCGCCGCGAGATAGAAACCGAAATGACACAGACGGGATATCAACAGGACTACCAGAACCTGATGATGCAGATTATGGACTGCCAAACACTTACCGACTGGATGGCCATATACCGCAAACTTACCCACTGGGAACTGGAACTGAGCAATACAGCCAGCAATATGACCGAGATGCTGCAAATGCAGAAAGAGGAAGCCAACCTGGGATTTGCCAAATATATACGCAAGAACTATCTTGACTGGGTAAAGCCTGGAGCCACTACTCGCCCGCTGATGAGCAACGATGTAATAAGCAAGCGTATATTCCCCCTGTTAGACCAAGGCGAACAGGTATTCCTGGTAGTTATCGATAACTTCAGATACGACCAGTGGCGCATGCTGGCGCAAGAAATAAACACTATCTTCGAAATAGAAGAAGACATGTATACCAGCATACTGCCTACTGCCACGCAGTATGCGCGCAACGCCATCTTCAGCGGACTCATGCCTACGCAGATAGCCAGCATGTTTCCCGACCTATGGGTAGACGAAGACGAAGACGAGGGCAAAAACTTAAACGAGGCTCCGCTTATACAGACCCAGATAGACCGCTACCGCCGCCACGACACCTTTAGTTATCACAAGATAAACGACAGCGCTGCAGCCGAGAAATTCTTATCGCGCCTGAACGAATGTCGCAACTACAATCTGAATGTGGTAGTGGTAAACTTTATTGATATGCTATCTCATGCCCGTACCGAATCAAAGATGATACGCGAACTGGCCAACGACGAGTCGGCTTACCGCAATCTTACACTCGGGTGGTTTCGCCATTCGGTAATAGCCGACCTGTTTAAGGCACTCGCACAAACAGACAGCACCGTAGTGGTTACTACAGACCACGGGTCGATACGCTGCACCAACCCCATAAAGATAGTTGGCGACCGAAACACCAACACCAATCTGCGCTACAAGTTGGGCAAGAATCTTAACTATAACGCCAAAGAGGTATTTGTTATACCTGACCCAAAGCAGGCCCAGTTGCCTATGCCCAACATTAGTACCAGCTATGTGTTTGCCACGGGCGACAGCTTCTTTGCCTACCCCAACAACTACAATTACTACGTATCTTACTACAAGAATACATTCCAGCACGGTGGCATCTCAATGGAAGAGATGCTTATACCACTAATCACACTGAAACCCAAGAAAAGATAAAACAATATGACACAGATTAAAATTGAGTCGCTCGACACCATTGGCACAGCGGCACAACAGTTTATAGACAGTATAGGCGATGCCCAAATAATAGCATTCTACGGCAGCATGGGCGCCGGTAAAACTACCTTTATCAAGGCACTATGCCAGCATCTGGGGGTAGAAGATGTTATCACATCGCCCACCTTTGCCCTGGTTAACGAATATACCGACAGGCAGGGCAACCCCATTTTCCACTTCGACTTCTACCGCATTAAGCGCTTAGAAGAGGTATACGACATGGGGTACGAAGACTATTTCTATAGCGGCAATCTATGTCTGCTGGAGTGGCCCGAACTGATAGAAGAAATTCTACCCGACGATGCCGTACGTGTAAAGATAAGTGTAGCTGCCGACGGCAGCCGTATGCTAGAGTTCTAAACCAAACTTATGGCAGATTAATAGATATAAACCCTAAAAGCTAAACAAGCCGGGCACGCAGCTAACTACTGCATGCCCGGCTTGCCTTATATATAGCTCTAAGAGATTTAGAGCAGAGCCTTGAACTTTTCGTCGATTACCGATTTCTTAGCTGCGCCTACAAACCGGTCTACCAATTCTCCACCCTTAAAGAACAATATGGTAGGGATATTGCGTACACCATAATCGGTAGCTATTTCATCATACTCCTCAATATCGCACTTGCCTACTACTATTCGACCATCGTACTCTTCGGCCAGTTCTGATACTATGGGGGCCAGCATACGGCAAGGACCGCACCATGTAGCCCACAGGTCAACTACCAATGGCAACTCGCCATCCAGATAGCTCTTGAAATTCTCGTTAGTAATTGTTACTTCCATCTTGCTTGTTATATGCTAATTCTTTTGCAAAGTTAGTGATATGTAAACAAGTAAACAAGGAAAAACTAACTTTTGTAGATTTTTAGTACTAAGAATTGCGATACCCAACAGTATACTTTCGCTATTTTTCTACATCATATAGCGAATACATAACTATAGGTCTCACGGCTCTTTCATTTAAAATACCACACTTATCTACGATATAGCTATTCTTCAACATATTTGCGGGTTCTATGGTTATTATTATAAGGTTTCCTATATTGCCGTCGGCCGTCGGCAATAAAGTTTACGGTCGTCAGCCAATTGGGCCACGGCCATCAACCAACTTGCTTACGGCCGTGGGCAGTATATAAAACATAAATTAAACTTTAGTGACGTAAAACTCAGAACTAACTGATAACCACTGATTGTGTGGATTTACGCCAACAAATACGCGCAGCATTTAGGACATGTTGTAAATAAATCAACCAAAGCTGATCTATCAAGATTAGCAATCAATACAGCAAGAAATCTAAAGGAGTATTATAGAATACCCCATAAAAGTATTACATTTGCATACAATTATGGCAGCACACAACGACGTAGGAAAATGGGGCGAACAGGTGGCAGCAAAATACCTGGAAGCAAAAGGATACATAATAAAAGACCGCGACTGGAGAACCGGGAAACGCGATTTGGACATTGTGGCAATTAACGATACAGCCGATGTGCTGGTTATAGCCGAAGTTAAGACACGCACCGACAATATAGCCTTAGACCCCATACTGGCTGTAAACGAAGCCAAGATGCGCAATCTGGCCATTGCCACAAACTCCTATGTCAAGCAGAAAGCTATAGATGCCGAAGTGCGCTTTGATATTATATCGGTAGTAGGCATAGACGAAAACCACTGCACCGTAGAACACATAGAAGACGCCTTTAACCCTCTACTACTAAACAGATGAACCATCCGCATATAATACGCCTTGACACAATAGACTCTACCAACACCTTTCTACGCACGTACACGGGCAACGAAGATATGGTAGTGGTTACAGCACGCCATCAGACGGCGGGGCGAGGCCAGGGCTGTCACACATGGGAAGACAGCGAAGGGCAGAATCTGCTGTTCTCTATACTGGTAAAACCCTATGCCGTACCTATAGATCACCAGTTTGTACTGGCCATGGCCGATGCGTTGGCAATGAAATCGGCACTCGACGCATATACCACCGACATAAAGCTGAAATGGCCCAACGACATATACTATCACAACCGCAAACTGAGCGGAACACTCATTGAGACATCGGTAAGTGGCGGCAAACTGAAGCGCATGATTCTGGGCACAGGTATCAATGTAAACCAGCAACGTTTCTGCAGCGATGCGCCCAACCCCATATCACTCTGCCAAATAACAGGAAAAGAAGAGAGCATAGACACTCTGCTGCACAACATATTAGATGCCTTCTACCACTACTATGGTATGGCCATAGAAGGAAACTATGCTGCTATAAGCGAAGCATATCACAATGCGCTATACCGGCGTGAAGGAATATACCAATACAGAGATGCTAAGGGCGAGTTCAGAGCCGAGATTATAGGCGTAGCATACGATGGCAGACTCACACTGCGCGATACTACAGGGCAGCTACGCAACTATGCCTTCAAGGAAGTAGAATTTATAATTTAAAAATATAAACAACAAGATTATGGCAAGATTTAAAAGAATTCTTCTGAAGCTCTCTGGCGAGAGTCTGATGGGAAACCAAAATTACGGTATTGACTCTGAGCGACTGGGCGACTATGCCCGACAAATCAAGGAAATACACGAAATGGGCGTGCAGATAGGCATTGTTATCGGCGGCGGCAACATATTCCGCGGATTGAGTGGCAGCCAAAAGGGATTCGACCGTGTAAAGGGCGATCAAATGGGTATGTGCGCCACGGTAATCAATTCGCTGGCTCTTAGTTCGGCTCTCGAAGCCGAAGGTGTAAAAACCAAGGTGCTCACCGCCATACGTATGGAACCCATTGGCGAATTCTATACCAAGTGGAAAGCCATAGAGGCAATGGAAGACGGAAAGGTATGTATCTTCTCGGCCGGTACGGGTAGTCCCTACTTCACCACAGACACGGGCTCGTCGCTACGCGGAATAGAAATAGAGGCCGACGTGATGCTCAAAGGTACTCGTGTAGACGGCATATATACCGCCGACCCAGAGAAAGACCCTACTGCTACCAAGTTCCACGACATAACCTTTGACGAGATATACACTCGCAACCTGCGTGTAATGGACCTTACCGCCACCACCATGTGCAAAGAGAACAATCTGCCCATCTATGTATTCAATATGGATGTAGTGGGCAATCTTAAGCGTGTAATGGAGGGCGAAGAGATAGGCACACTGGTTCACAATTAAATAGGCGTATAAAACGAACAAAGCGGTCTGACCATGGACTTAATAACCATCGGTCAGACCGCTTTATTATATAATACGGTGGTTCAAAAAATAGCCACCACCATTGAGTTATTCTTCTTCGGTATAGTCTACATATTCGCCCTCGTCTTTGGAGAATATCTTACGGTCGGTCTGCTGCTTATTGCGACTATCTATCACCTCTTCGCCATCGTTACGCGTAGCAGTGCGACGGGTATTCTGCGTTGCTCCACCACGTAGCTGGTCGACCATGTTGCGCACGCGCACCCAAAAGCCTATAACCGTTACCACGATGGCTATAAGGCCAAATATAAAGATAAAGGCAAGTAATTTGAAAAGTATCATACTTGTTTAGACTTGTCTAACATAGTTTTACATACCGAAAGCAGTATATACCATACTATAATAAGCGCTATGCCAGCCACATCATACAACACTAAGATAGGGATGCAGCAGAGTATAAAGATATATTTAAACTTGTTTTCGGCCCAACCCCAATGCTTGAACTTTAGGGCAAACATAGGTATCTCAGACACCAGCAAGAAGCTACTTAAAGCTACCATGCATAACAGCACGGGCAAAGCCCAAGCAGAATTCTCTATCCAGTCAGCATAGCCTATAACAAACGAACCCCAAAACAGGGCATTGGCTGGAGTAGGCAACCCGATAAACCCCATAGACTGGCGTTCGTCAAGATTGAATTTAGCCAAGCGCAGAGCCGAGAAGGCTGCCATAATAAAGGCTACATAAGGGATATAGGCTGTAAAAGGAAGAAGTATATCGGGATATTCTACCACCTGAAGTTCGAAGAACACGATAGCCGCAGGAGCAAAGCCAAAGGTGATATCATCAGCCAAGGAATCAAGTTCTTTACCTATGGGCGATGATACATGCAGCAAACGAGCACTCATACCATCAAAGAAATCGAATACAGCACCTATTACTATACACAAAAGAGCTACTTCTACATTTCCTGCCAAGGCATAATTGGTGGCCACGCATCCTGCTATAAGATTACAGCATGTTAGGGTGTTTGGAATATTTTTCTTGACTGTATGCAGCATATCCTTATCAGTCCTTAAGTTTGGCTATCACGGTCTGGTCGCCAGTAGTAGCCTGACCCATCTTTACGCACACCTCGGTACCCAAGGGCAGATAGACATCTACACGCGAACCAAATTTGATAAAACCTAAATGTTCGTCAATGAAGCACTCTTCGCCTGGCTTAGCATAAGTCACTATGCGGCGTGCCACGGCACCAGCTATCTGTCGGCAAAGGATATCAGTACCACTTGGGGTAGTTATCATAATGTCGGCATGCTCGTTCTCTTCGCTAGCCTTAGGCAGCCACGCCTTATGGAAATTGCCATTGCGGTGGTTTACAAATTTTACCTTACCGTCAACAGGAAACCAGTTGGCATGAACATTAAAGAGGCTCATGAATATCGACACCATCAAGCGGCGGTCGTGAAAATACTCGTTTTCGTCAACTTCTTCTATAACCACTATTTTTCCGTCGGCAGGAGCTACCACCAAACGGTCGGTATCGTCGGTTCCAAAATAACGGATAGGACATCTGAAGAAATTGAGAATTACGGCATATACAGACCCAAATATAATAAGGAACGACCAAAATGGTACCTTGGTTTCAAACGATCTGTGCAGTATCAGCGCTACAGCAGCAATGAAAATGAAACCATAGATGATGGCATCGGTTCCTTCGCGGTGAATTCTTATCTTTTTTATCTTTTTTATTCTATCGCCCATAAGGTTAATCTATATTCTTTGCAAAGTTACACTAATTCACGGGATAGCACAAATATTGCTAAACTTTTTTTTGCACAAGTCGGCATTTGTGTGTAACTTTGAAATTCAAATTGCGTTTTTTATTACCATTATGGAAGACTTCATACATCTACACGTTCACACTCACTATTCTATACTTGACGGACAATCAAAGATTCCCAATCTGGTTAACAAGGCCATAGCCGACGGTATGCGAGGCATGGCACTTACCGACCACGGTGTAATGTATGGTGTCAAAGAACTGGCCGACTATTGCACTGGCATAAACAAGCAACGCAAGAAAGACGGACTGGAGCCCTTTAAGCCCATCCTTGGTTGCGAGATGTATGTAGCACGCCACCGCAAAGAAGATAAAGTAAAAGAAAACGGCGACAATAGTGGCTACCACTTGATAGTGCTGGCCAAGAACTATAATGGTTACAAGAACCTTATCAAGCTGGTATCCAACGCCTGGATAGACGGTTACTACTATCGACCACGTACAGACCGCACCGACCTGGAACGATACCATGAAGACTTAATTGTATGCTCGGCATGTATAGCCGGCGAAGTGCCCGCCAAGATTCTGCAGGGGGATATAGAGGGCGCACGCGAAGCCTGCGAATGGTACCACCGCGTATTTGGCGACGATTACTACCTGGAGCTACAGCGCCACGAAGTAACCGACCCCACCATCTTGGCCAACAGAGAGGCTTACCCTCTGCAGCAGAAAGCCAACAAGGTGCTTATAGAGTTTGCCCGCAAATATGGCATAAAACTGGTGTGTACTAACGACTGCCACTTTGAAGACAAAGATACTGCCGAGGCGCACGACCATCTGCTATGTATATCTACAGGCAAAGACCTAGACGACCCTAACCGTATGCGCTACTCTAAACAAGAGTGGTTTAAAACACGACAGGAGATGAACGACATCTTTGCCGACATACCCGAAGCGCTGGCCAACACCACCGAGATATTAGATAAGGTTGAAATATACAGTATAGACCACGGGCCTATTATGCCTTTCTTCCCCATTCCAAAGGATTTCGGAACCGAAGAAGAATGGCGCAACCGCTTCTCTGAAGAACAACTCTTTCACGAATTTACCTCCGACGAAAACGGACAGAATACGCTACCTGCCGAAGAAGGTCAAAAGGTGATAGACCGACTGGGAGGCTACGACAAGATATACCGTATAAAATACGAAGCCGACTATTTGGCCCATCTGGCTTACGATGGTGCAAAGAAACTGTATGGCGACCCCCTACCCGAAGAAGTAAGAGAACATATAAACTTTGAGCTACACGTGATGAAGACCATGGGCTTCCCTGGCTACTTCCTCATAGTATCCGACTTTATCAACGCAGCCCGCAACGAGTTGGGCGTATGGGTTGGTCCAGGGCGTGGTTCGGCTGCCGGTTCGGTAGTTGCCTACTGTCTGGGAATAACAAGGATAGACCCCCTGAAATACGACCTGCTGTTTGAGCGTTTCTTAAATCCCGACCGTGTAAACCTGCCGGATATTGATACCGACTTCGACGATGACGGGCGAGGCAAGGTTCTACGCTGGGTAATGGATAAATACGGGCACGAAAACTGTGCCCACATCATTACCTATCAGGCCATGGCCACCAAGAACTCTATCAAGGATGTGGCGCGCGTAGAACGGTTACCACTCGATAAGGCCAACGCATTATGTAAGGCTATACCCGACCGTCTGCCCGATGGCATGAAGATGAATCTTACCAATGCCATCAAGGCCACACCCGAACTGCGCGACGCCGAGGCTTCTGCCAACCCACTGGAGCGCAACACCATAAAATACGCCAAGATGCTCGAAGGTACTGTGCGCGGTGTGGGCCTGCATGCCTGTGGCTTTATTATCTGTCGCGACCCTATCAGCAACTGGGTGCCGGTATCTACTGCCGACGACCCCGACTTTCCCGAATTCAAGACAGCCGTAACGCAATACGACGGACACGTAATCGAATCGACCGGCCTTATCAAGATGGATTTCTTGGGACTCAAAACGCTATCGGAGTTGAAGGAGGCCGTAAAGAATGTAAAACTTACTACTGGCGAAGACATAGACATAGATAGCATACCTATAGACGACGAGCTAACCTACAAGCTCTACCAAGAAGGGCGCACCATAGGAACATTCCAGTTTGAGTCACCGGGTATGCAGAAATATCTACGCGAACTTCACCCTACCGTATTCGAAGACTTGATAGCCATGAACGCCCTGTACCGTCCAGGCCCTATGGACTATATACCCGACTTTATCAAGCGTAAGCACGACCCATCGCTAGTAACCTACGATATTCCCTGCATGGAGAAATATCTGAAAGACACCTATGGTATTACGGTATACCAAGAGCAGGTGATGCTCCTGTCGCGCCAGCTGGCCAGCTTCACCCGTGGTGAGAGCGACGCGCTTCGTAAAGCCATGGGTAAGAAGAAGAAGGCCATAGTAGACGCTATGAAGCCTAAATTTATCAAGCAGGGACAGGATAACGGACACGACCCGAAAATACTGGAAAAGATATGGGGCGACTGGGAGAAATTTGCATCATACGCCTTCAACAAGTCGCATGCCACCTGTTACTCATGGGTAGCCTACCAGACGGCTTACATGAAAGCCCACTATCCGGCAGAATTCATGGCTGCCATCATGACCCGTAGAAAAAACGACATCAAGGAGATTACCAAGTTAATGGACGAATGTCGAACCTACGGAGTGCCTACACTGGGGCCCGATGTAAACGAAAGTTACGAGAACTTTGGTGTTAACCAACGCGGAGAAATACGTTTCGGATTGGCTGCTATCAAGGGTATGGGCGAAGCTGCCGCCACTGCAATTATCAGCGAGCGCGAAAAGAACGGACCTTATACCGATATTTACAACTTTGCCGAACGTATAGACTACCGCAACGTTAACCGCAAAGCCTTTGAAAGCCTGGCTTACAGTGGCGGATTCGACAGCTTTGGACTCTATCGTGAACAGTATCTGGCTCCATGTGGCAAAGACGAAACTTTCCTTGATGCCATAGTTCGTTATGGTCAGCGTTTCCAGGCATCTCAAGCCGAGGCGGCAACTTCGCTCTTCGGAGCCGACGAAGTAGAGATAGCTCATCCGCAGCCATCAAAACCCGAACGCTGGAACACCATAGAACGACTAAACCGAGAGCGCGAACTGGTAGGCATATACCTGTCGGCCCATCCGCTTGACGACTACAACGTAGTGCTCAAACACCTATGCAACACACAGTGTATTGACATACGCGGGCGCGACACCGACATGACCGCTCTTTCCAAGCTACAAGAAATAACCTTCGGTGGTATTGTAACCGATGTAAAAGAGCGCTTCTCGTCTAAAACCAACAAGCCCTTTGGCATAATACAGATAGAAGACTACAGCGGTACAGGCGAGCTGACACTTTTCGACGAAGAGTGGACCAAGTGGAACGGAATACTGAAAAACGAATACACCATACGCATTACAGCAAAGTGTACCGAGCGATTCAGAGGTACAGGCAATTACCGGTTGAGCATAACCAACGTAGAATTCTTAAACGACGTAAAGCGGCGTGGCATCAACGGCATAACCATAAGCGTAAACTGCGACACCTTTGACGAACAACAAGAGGCAAGTCTTACCACACAGATTAGCGAAAACGAAGGTCAGACACCGCTGCAGATTAAGTTCTGCAACTGCACAGAACAGCAAGGCGAGATAGTAATGCGGTCACAGAAAGGGGTAAATGTTACCAAGCCCCTACTCGACTTCCTGGATGAATATCAGTTTACCTATTACTTCGACACATAATCCACCGGGATATGCCCACTGCATTTATTGTGGGCATAGAATAATGTATAGTGTAAGAATATGGCTGCCAACAAACAGGCAATAAAAATGTTTTGCTGAAAAAAACAACCAAAACATTTGGTCAATCCACCATAAGTATGTACCTTTGCAGTCGCAAGTTCGGGATTTGGCGCAGTTGGTAGCGCACACGTCTGGGGGGCGCGAGGTCGCTGGTTCGAGTCCAGTAATCCCGACAAACATTGTAAAAGGCTATGTCATAGAGTTTACGCTCAGTGATGTAGCCTTTTTCTTTTTCCTTAACCACAATAAATTTGTTGTGCATCGTATTAATTTTGCGAATAAGAAGAATAAATCAAGTGGGTCAGCATACTGGCTGCTTGATTTCATGCTTATTCTTCAATGGCTAAGAGGTATGCCCGCTTCGCTTTCTTTGATTATTTTCTTATACCCGTAGTTTTTTCTACACTCTGTCAATCAACGTATAATACATTTTTCTACATAGTTTTTATCTTCACTAGAATAGTGTTTTATGGGTTGCCAACGGCCGTCAGCAATTAGGTTTACGGCCGCAGGCAAATCGGCTCACGGCCGTCAACCATTCGGCTCACGGCCATCAACCATCAACAACCCTTATATTTGCAGGTAAAGAGGGAAAGCCTTAACGCACGACAAACCAAATGTGAAGAATTTATATCAGAAAGAACTCATTAATCGTTGAAAGTGTATTACAAGGCGATACTACCGCCGCGCTTTAAAGAAATCTTGCATAAGTTGGCGGCACTCTTCTTCCATTATGCCTGCAGTAACCTGAGTCTTGGGGTGCAGGGCATGAGGCGCATAGAGGCTATAACCGCGCTTGGCATCGGCAGCCCCATACACCACACGGGATATCTGCGACCATCCAAGAGCTCCGGCACACATCACGCAGGGCTCTACGGTTACATAAAAGGTGCAGTCAGTAAGATATTTGCCTCCTAACAGATTAGCAGCCGAGGTAATGGCTTGCATCTCGGCATGAGCTGTAACATCGGCCAGCGCCTCGGTAAGGTTGTGGGCACGCGCCACAATGCGGTCGTTACACACCACTACAACCCCAACGGGTATTTCGCCGCAATCGTAAGCCTCGCGAGCCTTTTCCAGGGCTTTGGCCATATATAATTGGTCTTTCTGTAACTGTTCTTCTGCACTCATAGTAAAACAAATTAAGAACTTAAAAAGGTTTTGAGGGTGGTTCTATAAATTAGCACCGTAAGTTTATTAATTTAGGAATGACGTTTTGTCATTTTTTTGGGTTTCTTTTTAGTTCAAATGGTAAGTTATCTCCGTCGCATTGTCTGCATTACTTCTTCGTTCACTTACAATTTGTTCTTAAAAATAACATCGGAATTTTTCAAAGCTAATTTATATCCTCCTAGAAACAATTAGAGCGGGAATAACATAGATTACTCCCGCTCTAACATACAATGTTATATCATTTTTTACTTACTTGATACCAAGAGCGGCCTTAGCTGTGGCATTCTCGGGATCTATTTCGAGTACCATGTGCCAATACTCTGAAGCCTTGGCATCTTCCTTAGACAGAGTATAATAGTAACCCAGGTATCTGTAAGACTCAAGCAGATTAGCCTTGTCGCGGTCGCTCAAAGACTCGCGGCTCTTAAGCAACTCTACTAGCTTCTCGTAATGAGGTTTGGCAGCACCAGTCTTGGTCTCGGGGTCAAGTTCGTAACCGATATGGGCACGTTGCAGAGTAGCAAAATCGGCAAAGGTAGGATACTGTTCGGCGATAGTGGCATAAACCTTATCGGCCTCCATCAGGTATTTTTCCTTGTCGGAACCCTCTACTTTAGAGGCCTGGTTCTTGTACAGAACTGCCAACTGACCGTACATAGATGCTGTACGCTTGGGTGAAAGTTCTATATACTTATTAAAGCTTTCAACAGCCTTTTCTATATCGCCCTTAGAGCCGTAAACCTCAGAAAGGTCGCGATAAACAGAAATCTGCAAGTCTTTGTCATCGGCACCTACAGAAAGAGCTTTCTGATACTGCTCTATAGCGTTATCATACTCTTTGTTGCCTTTGTATGCTGTACCGAAATACAGGTGGTCGTTGCCAGAAATCTTGGCACCTTCGCAAGCAAAGAGAGCTTTACCGGCTGCAATAGCCTCGGGATACTTCTTCAACTCGGTATTATTAAACATGGTAAGGCGGTTAAGGGCCGAGTTGCTAGGGAACTTGTTTGTACCAAACTGAGCTATCTCAAGACTCTTGTCGTACTTACCCAGCAAGAAGCAGTCGGTAGCATAGCTTGCCAACTGATAATCCTCCATCTGTGCTTTATCTACCTTGTCATAATAAGACACGGCTTTCTCCAGACGGCCAGCCTTATCATAAATCTCTGCAGAGATAATATCTACAGGATAATCGGGGCGGATGCGACGGAGTTCCTCAAGCTTCTGAACAGCCATGGTTGGATTAGCCTTGCTGTTAACCTGAGCATAACGACGATAGCCCTCGATATTCTGAGGGTCCATCATTGTAGCCTGATCAAACCAGGCTGAAGCAGCACCTCCATTGTCTTTAGCTACCTCTATATCACCCATAAGTACATAACCAGGGCCATACTTGCTATTAACCTTCAAAGCACTTTCGCCAAGAATCTGCGCATTAGCAGTATCCTTTACATCAAGATAAGCACGACCCAAAGCTGTAAGAGCCTCGGCATTTTTCTTATAGGTCTTACGGAAGGTCTTAATCTGATCTTTGATAGCATTGGGATCAGCCTTGTTTTCTTTTACCAGTTTACTAATGCTTTCGATGTCACTCTTCATATCCTGTGACATAGCAGGAGCGCTGATACCCATCAGCATGGCTCCGATAAATAAATATTTAATCGACTTCATAATTCATTTTTTAAAAGGTTTATATTAGGTAAGACGTTTATCTGTAAGCAGAGGTTACGGTTATTCAGTTATATTAACATCACGAATTGTTATATTGCCTTGCACTGGCAGAAGGCCCGACTTAAAGATAATAAGCTGCCCCTTAGGTGAATGCATAAAATTGGCAAATCCCCAAGGCAGGCCACGCAGGGGGTCGTTGAGCAATGCATAGACTGTGCGCGAAAGAGGATAATTGCCATTATATATATAGTATTGATACGGCTTCCAACTGTTAGCAGGCGTAGCCTTATCCAGTCTTGAAACCGACATCGTACGAATATTCTTCTTGAAAGTAAGATTGGTGGTATCACGCTTATCATTGAGCCAATTGCTACCAATGATACCTATAGCATTAGCGTTATTCTCAACATAAGTAATAACATCGGCTGTACTATTAGTAGCAGCCACATTAGGGTTGGTAATGGGTTTCCCACCGAGTATACTGTCTTCTACAAAGTGGACTGTACTTGATTTCTTGTTGTCAAAAACTACAACAACATCGCCTTTGTCCGATTTAGAATCAAGTTGCTTCCATTGGGTAATCTTGCCGGTCATGATAGCCGCAATATCTTTTACCGATATACAAGTATCATTGTTGGCCTTGTTTACAATAAGCGCCAAGCCATCATAGGCTATTGGTATGGCACGGGGATTAAAGCGTTGGTCACGCAGACTCTGACGCTCCTTTTCTTTGTAATCTCGAGCTGTTATAGCCAGGCAAATCTTACCTTGCAGCAACATAGTAACAGCATCCGATTCGTTGGTATAAATAGGCTTTAGTTTTGCCTGTGGATAAGTAAATTGGAAAAGTTCTACCTCTTCATCAATAATGGGGCTAAAACTTTCGTCAGAGGCGAAACTAGCCACCCCTGACGAATATGTATCTGTTCGTCCGCTTTTGCTCTTATGGTTACAAGCTACACAAAAGCAGACGAACAGTGTTAATCCTACAAAATTGTAGAATAAGTTCTTAATCATTATTATTCAAACAATTAGTTTTGTAATCTGAATAATACAGGAACTCGATAGTTTACACGAACAGTGATACCGTTCTGCTTACCAGGAGTCCAACGTGGCATTGACTTAACCACGCGCACAGCCTCTTTGTCCAGTGAGGGATCTACACCTCTCAATACGTGAACATCAGAAACAGAGCCATCTTTCTCAACCACGAACTGAACCGTTACACGGCCCTGTACGCCATTCTCCTGTGCTACTACAGGATACTTAGTATTCTCTGAGAGGAACTTCATCAAAGCTGAAGGACCACCGGGGAACATAGGCTGCTGTTCTACGATATCGAATACCTTGTTTTCCTCTTCGTGCTTAGGTGGTTCGGGCTCGGCAATTACTTCCTTAGCCTTGAGAACTTCACCATTAGCATCATCGTTACCCTTTACATCAAAAGTACCGATAGCAGTCTTGGTATTCATCAACTCGTCCTGAGTTTTAAGCTCTTCTTCGGGTTTAACCTCATTATCTTTCTTGATAACAGGAGCTGTAAACTTTATAGAGCTCTTTACACGCTCTACCACCTTTTCGGGCTCCAGTTCAACCTTCTTCTGCTTTACCTCAGCTTTCTTCTTAGGCTGCTCAAGAGCGGTAAGCTCAGTTACCTGAGTTACAGCTACCTTAGCGCGCTGTTCATCAACAAAATTCTTGACTGTAAGGATGATAAAGGCAACAATCAACAGTAATACAACTGCAAGCATTGCATATATATTACGTCTGGTTGTATTCTTACGGAGCTTGTAAGCACCATAAGCCTGGTTTCGACCTTCGAATACCAAATCAACCCAGTCTGAAGAAATCAAATCAATTTTTGACATAGTCTTCTTAATTTTAATAATTCAACAATAACGACTTACTTTACGCCCGCTTTATCAAGCAGTTTTTGGTCGTCTGGGTTAACTTTATCAATCACATACTTACCGATGCTGCACAACTGCATTTCATCGAGAGCGTCTATCAAGTTCTTGTAGCTAGCTTTGTCTGTAGCCTTGATAATGATGGTCATGGTAGAGATTTTCTCACCATTTCCTAAATCACCACCCTTAATCTTAGCCAATTCACTGTTATACAGAGTATCGGGGAATTTAGGGTCGTTGAGTTTTTTCTCATCAAGTTTAGCCTTAGCCATCATCACTTGCTGTACAGGCTGAGTACCATCTTCTGTAACGTGGGTAATGAGCACCTTACGAATACCATCCTTGCCCCAAGTTGTTTCCTTTAGGCAGGTTGGATCGTCGTACTTAGGCAGACCAGCAATGTAGAAGATCTTGTCATCAGCACCTACATATATAGTAATGGTATACGAGGCTTTGGTAACCGATTTGTCTTCATCTTTCTGGTTCTTGTCATTACTTGGCATACTCAATTCCATTGTCTGAGGTTTAGCCAAAGATGTACAGAGCATAAAGAACGTGATAAGAAGCATCATCATATCCACCATAGGCGTAAAGTCTACGCGTACGGTCATTTTTTTCTGTTTACTTGCTTTCTTTTTTGCCATTCTTTAGTCCTCCCCTTTCTTTAAAGAAGTGATAAGATAGTAGCGGTTCTGACTCATATCCTGCAGCTCTGACATTACAGTCTTCACTGTTTTGTAAGGAGTATCAGAATCGGCCTTGATGGCTATCTTCATATCCTCGTTAACAGCGACGGCTTCAGTAATCCACAACTGGAACTCGCTCATGCCTTTCTTGCCATCGGTTTCAATACTGTCGGTAGGGATTCCCTCTTTCTGTATTGCTTCTGACATCTGATCTTCTGGAAGACTCAGATACGCTGGCAATTTCTCTATACCCACACCAAGCATTGAATGCTTTTTGAGGGCTTCACGTTGTGCTCCATTCAAGCTAACACCAAAGCGGCTAGTCATGGCATCAACAATGCTAACGAGATCGTTGGCATTTTCGATGCTCATAAACACCTTGCCAGATTTGTCAACACTTATTGTGAGCACGTCCTTCTCGGGCACTTTAATCTCCGATACCGATCCAGGGGTGTTTACCTTTACTGGCTCATTCTTCACGAATGTTGAGGTCAACATGAAGAATGTCAGAAGGAGCACCATGACATCGGACATAGGAGTCATGTCGATCCAGACATCTTTTTTCTCAATTTTTACTTTACCCATAGCGATAAAATTTTAAAGGGTTAGCAAAAATTAAGCTTCTTCGTGGTTGGCTTCGTATGTCTGAGCAATAGTGTAACCAACTTCATCAAGAGCGTAAGTCAGCTTGTCAATCTTGTTTGTGAAGAAGTTGTAGATAACAACGGCGAACCAAGATGTCAAGATACCAGATGCGGTATTAACCAAGGCCTCAGAAATACCAGTAGAAAGTGCCTGTGAGTCAGCACCACCACCTGCTGCCAAAGCGGCGAATGAACGGATCATACCAACAACGGTACCGAACAAAGCGGTAAGAGTACCCAGTGTAACGATAGTTGCTACGATAGGAAGGTTCATCTGCAGTGTAGGCATTTCAAGCTGAGTAGCCTCTTCGTGAG
Source organism: Bulleidia sp. (assembly GCA_963659135.1). Taxonomy (GTDB): domain Bacteria; phylum Bacteroidota; class Bacteroidia; order Bacteroidales; family Bacteroidaceae; genus Prevotella. Next base: position 43,176 of record CAVKSZ010000012.1, read on the forward strand.
CCTGCTGAATCTTAGCTACCTTCTGGCTCTTCTTTACGCCAGAGATTTTCTCCATCTCCTCGTATGTCGTAAGAGAAGCGTTAACCACGTTAGCTACAGAACCCTGCATCTTATCGCAGAGCTGATGAGCCTTCTGGAAATCACCACCCTTAACAGCTGCCTTTACTTCTGCAGTAAACTTAGCGAGTGACATTTTACCGAAAGCTGAACGGAGAGCGAAGAAGCGCTCAACGCCAAGTGCGATAACGGTAAACAAAAGAGTAAAGATAACAGGTACTACGATACCACCTTTATAAATAGTACCGAGCAGGTTAGCGGGTTCACCACTGTTGTCACCACCATGGAAGTTTGCTCCGTTACCGAGGAAGCCCTCATAGAAGGCTACAGCCAGTGCAAAGCACACAACGATGATCCAAATTGCATCTCTAACTCCCTGAAAGCCCTTTTTGGGGGCTGCTTTTTTTGTAGTTGCCATAATGTTACAATTAATTTTTGGTTATTAATAAAATGTTATAAGTTAATTCTTTTGTCTTTAATCCTACCGCAATTCTTCATTCAGCAAAAGCGACTGTAGGCGCATTCTGACGAGCAAAGATAGCAAATTAATGCATATCCAACACCTAATTAAGAAGTTTTAACAAGATATTTTTTTACTCCTCACACGCCTTTTTTCATTTCAATTTTCTCAAGGCTTCTCTGATTCGACTCATTGCCTCGCGGATATTGCCATCGCTGGTAGCGTAACTCATTCTGAAACAGTCAGGATCGCCAAAAGCATCGCCTCCTACGGTTGCCACGTGAGCTTCTTCAAGCAGATACATAGCCAAATCGGTAGAAGTATTTATCACTTGCTCACCATTACTCTTTCCGAAGAAGCTGCTACACTTGGGGAACAGATAGAATGCGCCCTGCGGACAGTTGACCTCAAGTCCGGGAATATCTTTGGCCAAACTTACTATAAGGTCGCGCCGACGCTGAAAAGCTTTACGCATATCTTCTACACAACTCTGATCTGAATCGTAAGCTGCCTCGGCCGCCTTTTGGCTTACCGAACAGGGACCACTGGTATACTGCCCTTGCAGTTTATTGCATCCCTTTACTATCCATTCGGGAGCGGCTATATAACCGATACGCCATCCTGTCATGGCATAGGCTTTAGATACACCATTGACTATAATTGTGCGTTCTTGCATACCTTCGAACTGGGCTATACTTTCATGATGACCAGTATAATTGATATGCTCGTATATCTCGTCGGCCAGAACATACAAACCTTCATGACGCAGAATAACCTCGGCCAAAGCTTTCAGTTCTTCACGGCTGTAAACGCTACCGGTAGGATTACTAGGCGAACAGAGGATAAGCAGACGAGTTTTGGGTGTGATAGTAGCCTCTAACTGCTGGGGCGTCATCTTGAAGTTCTGTTCGAATCCAGTGTCTACAATTACGGGATTGCCGTCGGCCATCTTTACCATCTGCGGATAGCTAACCCAGTAAGGGGCAGGAATTATCACCTCTTCGCCCTTGCTTACAAGCGCCATAACGGCATTGCATACGCCCTGCTTGGCACCATTAGATACTGATATCTGCGCAGGTGTGTAGTCCAGTCCGTTCTCACGTTTCAGCTTGCGCACCACAGCCTCTCTTAGCGACTGGTATCCAGCTACAGGAGAGTAACGCGAAAAGTTATCGTCTATAGCTTTCTTTGCCGCCGCCTTGATATGGTCGGGCGTATTGAAATCAGGCTCGCCCACACTAAGGTTGATAACGTCTATGCCTTTGGCTTTCATTTCGCCGCTTTTCTGCGACATCGCCAACGTGGCCGAGGGAGCCAGACGGTTGACACAATCAGACAATTTCATCATAATCTTCTATTTATCACTTCATGTAAACACTTTTTTCGGCTGATACCTTACCACTTAACTTACACCTTATTATTTAAGATGCAGGGTATGCCCCATACGGTCGCGTTTGGTCTTAAGGTACCGCTCGTTGTAGATATTGGGAGTAACCTCGATAGGCACATTCTCTACTATTTCCAGTCCGTAAGCCTCGAGACCCACACGTTTTACAGGATTATTGGTAAGCAGACGCATCTTGTGTACGTTAAGATGGCGCAGCATCTGCGCACCGCAGCCATAGTCGCGCTCGTCGGGCTTGAAACCTAGATGTACGTTGGCATCTACTGTATCGTAACCTTCTTCCTGTAGCTTATAAGCAGCTATCTTGTTCATCAAGCCTATGCCTCTACCTTCTTGCTGCATATATACTACCACGCCCTTACCTTCGCGTTCTATCATCTGCATGGCTTTGTGCAGTTGTTCGCCACAGTCGCAGCGTTTACTTCCCAGTATATCGCCCGTAGCACACGATGAATGAACTCTTACCAGTATAGGTTCGTCTGCTTGCCATTCGCCCTTTACAAGAGCCATGTGCTCTAGTCCGTTAGACTGCTGGCGAAAGGGGATAAGCCTAAAATTGCCATATTCTGTGGGCATTTCTACCTCGTCGCCCACTTCTATTATCGACTCTTTCTGCAACCTATAGGCTATAAGATCCTTGATAGATACTATGCGCATACCCCATTCTTCTGCCATTTTGCGCAGTTCGGGCATACGAGCCATGGTGCCGTCTTCGTTCATTATCTCCATCAATGCTCCTGCGGGATAGAGTCCTGCCAACTTACACAGATCTACTGCGGCTTCGGTATGTCCACTACGACGCAACACCCCATTGTCTTGAGCATAGAGAGGATTGATATGACCCGGACGACCAAAGGTCTGCGGTGTAGACTTAGGGTCGGCCAAGGCCAGTATGGTAGCCGCTCTGTCATGGGCCGAAACTCCGGTTGAGCATCCCTCAAGTTTGTCTATCGTTATGGTAAACGGCGTGCCTAACATTGATGTATTATCAGACACCTGATGGGGCAAATCCAGTTCTTCGCATCGGCTGATAGTGATAGGAGCGCATAGTACGCCGCGGGCATTTTTCAGCATGAAGTTCACCTTTTCGGGGGTTATTTTCTCGGCTGCTACTATCAAGTCGCCCTCGTTTTCGCGATCTTCGTCGTCTACTACTATCACGAATTTCCCTTCTGCGAAGTCTTTGATTGCTGCCTCTATGTTGGCTGTATTGAAATCGGTCATTGTATTATCTTCATTTGGGCTTTTACACCTATATTATATATTATACTATTTTTTCTATTCTTGATATGATATTGGCATTGGCCTGTTGTATATCGCGCAGATCGTTGTACAATCGCTTTCTGAACCGCCACATGCGTATATACAGGAATACGCCCAGAGGCAAGCACAGTGCCGCCAATACGTTTTTCCACTTGCTTTCAAATGGACGTGTATGGGCCTTGGTTGCCATGTAGGGATAGAAGTTCATTTCGCGGTTTATTACCAAGTCGCGCGTATTCGAAAGGTCTTCTATCACCTCTTCCAGTCGGGCGCTAATCTGCTCTATGGCGTGGTCGGGCTGATACTTAAAGAATACTTTCACCACATTGGGAGGCGACAGCAGCTTATGGCTACGCGAGTATTCGAATATCTCTCGGCTTATCTGCTTCAGTTTCTCGGCATCGGCACGGTAATCGGGTGTTTCTATTATCACCTCTTTTATAGGCATATGCCGCTTGATACGCAGGCCCAGCATACGCATAAACACGCTGCGCCACAGGTCGATATTGAGCACCATAGAGTCGCGCGAGGCTTTATAGGTAAAGAATGCGGCTGTAGGTATGAGCACCGCCGGAGCTAGTGCCGAACCATACCATATAGTCCATATTCCGGTACGCGACATCTTGTAGCCGGTATTGTCAAGTATATAATAGATGATATAGACAAATACCGATACGATAATAGGTATACCCAGTCCGCCCTTGCGGATGATGGTTCCCAGCGGAGCCCCGATAAAGAAGAATATCAGACACGAAAGGGCGAGCGAGAACTTCTTGATAGCCTCCAGTTTGTACTCGCGTATCAATCGGTCGCCATCGTTGGTTATCAGCTTCTTAAACTCCAGGTCTACCTTAGCACTCTGTACATCAGAGAGGGCACGGTTTACCATACCTCTGCGGGCATCGGGCGTAAGCTTGGCGCATAGCGAGTCAAAATTTACCTTGCCGGCCTTTATCACTTTGGCCACAGCTTTCACCTGTGTTGGCGTAATGCTGTCTTGGCGGTAGTACGCCATGCGGGCATAGTCCATATAGTCTACACCTACACTGTCGTAATGCAACTCCAGCGAGTCTCTTCCGCGTTGCAGTTCCATCAAGCTCTTGGCCTTGGCGTTGTGCGACAGGTTAGAGGCATCCATCAGGTTAAAGTCGCCATCAAAATCTAACACTATCCTCTTAGCGGTAAACGTTTCGCGCCGATAGGGTACCGAAGCCGCATTACCAAAGCTCTGCGTCTGCATATTCTCAAACCACTCACCACTCCACAACGTAAGCAACAGGTGTTTTTTCTCTGCCGTAGACTGCAGCATACCAGAATCGGCCAGAATTATAGCATGGTCTTCATAGCTGGCCGTCATACGGTAAATCATTATTCCATAGAGCTTACCGGTCTTCATATCCTTCTTCTGCACATACAGGTTGCAGTTAGGTATGCCGTTGTAGAATATGCCTTCGGGAATTTCCAGCTCCGGACTTTTCTGTTTTACCGAAATAAGTAGCTGGGCTATTTTCTGGTTGGCCATCGGACCTATATGGTTCTGAAAAACAAAGCTTACCCCCGCGGTAACACACGCAAATACGATAAGCGACCTAAAGGTCTGCATAAGCGATATACCCGCTGCCTTGATAGCGGTAAGCTCGCTGCTTTCGCCCAAGTTTCCAAAAGTGATAAGTGAAGAAAGTAGCAGTGCCAGCGGTAGTGCTTGGGGAACAAACATCAAACCCATGTACCAGAAAAACTGGCCCAGGATATCAAGGGTAAGACCCTTACCTATGAGTTCGTCAACAAATTTCCACAAGAACTGCATCATCAGCACAAACAGACTGATGAAGAAAGTACCGCAAAAGAGCAGACTGAATTGCCTGAGGATAAATATATCTAATTTCTTTATTCGCAGCATAATGTACGCAGTGGTGATATACGCTTGCACATAATTGCAATGCAAAATTAGCACAAAATATTCAGATTCTCTTTATTTTATCAGTTTTTATTATTGCTAAGTAGGTGTTCAAAATTATTCGTATATAAATAAAATGTCAACAGATTTGGTTTTTGAACTCCTACTTACTGCATACCTAAAGGGTGGTTTATGGGTTTGTCTGCGGCCGTGAGCAAACTGGCTGATGGCCGTGGGCTGATAAGTTGACGGCCGTGGGCAAGTAAGTTGACGGCCGCAGACATACCAAGAAAGCATTATTAGGTAACAGCAAAAATAAAAAAAACGCATCAAGAAGATTAAAAAGTATCAGATTTGTTTGCAAGCACAAAAAAAATGATTACCTTTGCACCCGCAAACATGCCAAACGGCGGGATAGCTCAGCTGGTTAGAGCGTCGGATTCATAATCCGGAGGTCGTGGGTTCGGGTCCCACCCCCGCTACA
>CAVKSZ010000013.1:0-43107 GCA_963659135.1 Bulleidia sp.
CCGCTTTTTCTTTTCGTCGGCACAATTTTCAAGATAAGTGCCCTACACCGTGTTTACGAAGGTTAAATACGTTAAATCTGCGCCTCGGAAACAATTGAAAAACAAGAGGAAATGAAACCTCTTACCGTTTAAGGCAATTTAGGCTGATACAGAAAGTGTTGAATATGCTGCATCGGGAAATGCAACTAAAAACTTGTCTAAAACTTAACATATCCTCTATTTTACCGCATTTTGCTATATTTTAATCACTCATTAAAATGTGCAAAAGGCAATTAAAATATTTGTAACTCAGAAACAAAAAAAACTTTCTTTATACATAATCTACGAATTATGGGTGGCTCTATAATCCAGCCTAAGCTAATTATAGAGCCACCCATATACTGTATATCCCAGCACTGATACCCTACTCTGCAGTGGGGGTATCGAGGGCATCATCAATGTCGTCGTCAATATCTTCGTCGTCAGAAGCGATGATATCTTCGGGCACGGGCAACTGGCGCTTTATCACCTCGTTGAACGACACGATAGTTTCGCTACGCGATAGGCCCAGAGGCTGCAAACGGTCGTGAATAATGTTAAGAAGGTCGTGATTATTGCGGGCATAAAGCTTGATAAACATATCATATCCACCCGTGGTATAGTGACATTCGGTTACTTCGGGTATGCGTCTTAGTTTTTCTACTACTTCGTCGAAAGCGGCAGGGTCTTTGAGATACAAGCCTACGTAGGCGCAGGTTTCATAGCCGAGTTTTTCAGGGTCGATTACATATTTTGAGCCTTTGATAAGCCCCATCTTTGTCATTTTAGCTATGCGCTGATGGATAGCTGCACCGCTAACATTGCAGATACGCGCTACCTCGAGAAAGGGCAGACGTGCGTTATCGGCAACAAGATTTAAGATTTTCTTGTCTAGTTGGTCTAAATTACGATATGCCATAGTTAGGTTATGATTTATATGCAAAGTTAACAAAAAGGGTCACTATTTCACCTGATTTAGGGCAAAAAATGTGACAAAATATTACTTTTAACCTTTTTTCTCATTTGCGGTATAGATTACTCTTGTAGCCCCGGCTTGGCGCAGTGCATCCTTAATCTGGCGCAGCAAGCTCATGGGGAGATGGCGGTCGGCTTTGATAACTACAATATGGCGTCGTTGCTCGTCGGGCGACATGCTGCTGCGCTGGGCTGCCACAAGGTTGGCAAGCTGAGATACGGTAACGGTTTTATCGCCCAACTGTATCTGTGGCGGTGCCGACGGATGCCCCGTAGGCAATCCGGCAAAGATGTAGGTAACGCTCTGCTTGCTTACCTGCCGCGAAAGATTCTTGCCTTGAGGCACTTGATAATGCACTCGCACTACATTGGTTTGCATGTGGGTAACTATCATGAAGAAGAAGAGTACGGTAAAGATAAGGTCGGGCAGCGATGCCGTATTCAGTCCGGGTACATCGCGGTGACGGCGGCGGATAATGCTCATTGCTGTGTACCTCCTTTCTGCATGTAGTTTTCTACTATACGCTGTGGGCACGCCAGGCGTACCTGCTGGCGTTCATCCTCAGAGCAAGCACCCATAGACTTACCATAACGGCGGCGAGCCTCGGCATTGCGCAGGTTGCGGTATGCCTCAACAATATTATTCTGAAGGGTGAAGTAACTTTGGTATTCGGCATCGGGACTGATATCGATGGCTATGATATGGCGCGGCCCACGCTGCTGTACATGTTGCTCTACCAGCGGGGTTATCTCTTTGGGGGCTATGGTGCGCCCGTTTATCACCACTCGCCCATCGGCCATAAGGGTAAAGGTAAGCACATCGCGGGTATCTACCTCTGCCGGAGTCTGATCAGGCTGCTCCATAGGCGGCAGCTGACGTACCAAGCCACGGTTCTGATCCATAGATGTGGTAACAAGAAAGAAGATGAGCAGCACAAACGATATATCGGCTGTAGAGGTGGTATTGAGTCCGAAAGCGGTTCGGCGGCGACGGGTAAACATAGGCTCTTCTGATTACTTCTTAATACATTTACCCTTGAGCAGGGTGGCAGCCACGGCAGCCACTATAATCAATACGGCACCGGCGTAGATAAACATATCGGCCATGCGCAACCACAGACTATCGGTATATGTCGTGCCGTTGGCCATAATAGGAGCGGTACTGCCCAGGGCAAAACAGAGCGCCAAGAGCACTATGGTGCCAAGAGCTACGCCCAGCGCTATGCGCATAGAGGTTATGCTGCCAGCCGAACGAGCCTTAAGACTACGCACACGCACCACACCCATCCATACGGCTATGACTATAGCCACCACTACCATAAGCTCTACAAAACCTATGAGTAGCGGAGTAAGCAGCGGGGCTGTAAACGAGGGGTTAACCTCTGAGGGCACGCTGTAGCCTATCAGTAAGAACAGGGCGTAAACTACTGCCGCCACGCCCAACACTACATAGAGCACAAGGCGCGAGATACCGTAAGCCGACAATTGTTTGAGTTTCATTATTTCTCTCCTTTATAACGGGCTATCATATCGAGCAGGTCGATAACCGTTTCTTCCATCTGGCAGGTAATACGGTCTATCTTTGACAAGATAAGATTATAGAACACCTGCAGTATAAGGGCTACTATAATACCAAAGATGGTAGTGATAAGTGCCACACGCATACCCGAGGCTACAATGGCCGGACTAATATCGCCGGCTGCCTGTATCTGGTCGAAAGCCATTACCATACCTATCACCGTGCCCAAGAATCCTAACGAGGGCGCCATGGCTATAAACAGTACTATCCACGAACAACCTCTTTCCAGTTTGGCTGCCTGTACACTGCCAAAAGCTACCAGCGTGCGCTCTATATTGGCCATAGGTTCGCCCATGCGGTCTATCGCCTGTTTACATAGGGCTGCCACAGGACCACGAGTGGTAGCGCAGAGGGTTTGGGCAGCAGCGGTATCGCCCGCTTCTACCTGCTTCTTGAGCGTATCTACAAAGTGGCGGGCATCTATATCAGAAAGGCCCAAATAGATAATGCGCTCTATACAGAACGCCAAACCCAACACAAGTGCTAGAGCCACGAGCGACATAAAGCCTGCATCGCCCTCAATAAACTTGGTTTTGAGTATCTGATGAAAGCTGGGAGCCTCGTCGTCGGCTATGGTCTGCAACTGGGTAGAGGCATTGGTGGCGGCAAGTGCCGTATCGGCAAGGGTTACATTGTCATCTGCCTTTACAGTATCCGCATTCTGCGCCATCATGGGGGCTGCCATCATAAGCGTTAGGGCCATACAGAGCCCCATTATCTTTGTCATAGTTTTCATATACACATAAATACGGTACAAAAGTAGTGGTTTTTAAGTAGGTATTCAAAATTATTTACATAAATTTTAGCACAGAAGTCGCCCTGTAACTACTCAGCTCACCCACAGGGACTACGCTGAGTAACACGTAAAGGGTGGTTCTAAAAAATACTGGGGTAGTCTACATTACCGTTACCAACCAAGTTTTTCTGACGGTTGGCGGCCGCCAGCCAATTGGTCTACGGCCGTGAACCTACAAGTTGACGGCCGACAACCGGTTTGCCGACGGCCGTAAGCAAGCCAAAAAAGACCATCGCTACATAGTAGTTGACGTGTACTCACTCTATCAAGTAAGAAAGATATAGTAGTTGACTTGCCCTCAACATCTCGTTAACAACTACAAGGGTGCAGTGAGACACTGCACCTACTACCATCTTTACAATTATTCTATCTACACCCTTAACAGATGAGCAAAAAAAAGCCGCTGAAGGCGGCGTAAACGTTACGCTTTCTTCAGCGGACAAGTAACAATGAAGGTTCTGCCCTAGCTGGCAGAACCTTCGTTATTAATCTTCGTTGGTGTAGTAATGGGCGTAGTTGTAGAACGGCTCGGTTACTACATGGTCAGTGGTTTCGGTATAGGTATTGCCATAACGGTCTTTCACTACAATAGTTACAAGAGCATTGGCATTACGGGGCTGGTAGTAATACCAGTGGTTCATCTTTAGATATCCGTTGCGCTTGCTGAAGAAGTTGTAGTTATTAGATTTTACATACTTATGGTGATAACCTACGGCAAAAGCATCTTGACAGGGCGTTTTCTCTAGTCGGGTCATCTCTGTCTTTACCCCGTCTTCTACGGCGTATACCTTCCATTTAGAGTCGGCATTGAACACATTGGCCACAACTACACCCTTGCCTTTGGGCAAGTTCCAGTCGGCAGCATAGGTTTCGCCATTGAAGTCGGTATCGGCACGGAATAGCGCCATCTGCTTGCTCTTATCCCACTGTGTACCTTTATAATAACTATCGCGAATGGTATTGCCCTTAACGGTATATACATAGTAACCGTTGGGTACACCGTCGATATTGATATTAGACTGCCATATATCGCCACAGGCAGCGGCATGGCAATGTTCAAGTACGTGGTTGCCCTTGAAGTCAATCTCGTTGTTCACGGCAAAGTGGGTATGACCGCAGAAGAGTTCGTAGCCCTTAAACTTGCTAAGCATCTGCAGTAAGCGTTCTAAACGGTTAGAGGCATAATGGCCGTTGCCCATATCGTTGGCATTGGGTTTGAGGGTGCGGTTACCAAAAGTAAGGGGGATATGATAATTGAGTACCACCAGCTTGTTTTTGGGCACTAGGCTAAGGTCGCTCTCAAGCCAAGCCATCTGCTCGTCGGTAAGTTCGCCGGGCTGATAATAGGCTGCACCGCGGTAGAAGATTACGTTGTTGAAGCATACGTAGTGTACATTGCCACGGTCGAAAGAGTAATCGGTAGGACCCCAGGCTTCTTCCCATTTCTGTTTGAACAGGGCTTTGCCGTCTTGGTCGTGATTACCTATAACCGAGAACAATCGCATACGCGAAGAACCGAGCACTGCGCGTATCTGGCTCTCCAACTTCTCGTTGTATCCACCATAATACTGCACATCGTCGCCCATGGTAATGCCGTAAACGGGAGTATCGTCGGGTAGCGAGGCTATAGTCTTCTTGATGTCGGCCATAGTCTCATCAGTAAAGCGCTCTACATCGCTCTTGCGTATGGCATTATCGTTAGGACCGGCATAGTAAGGACCGTAGGCATTGGTAACCTGAGGGTCGCCTATTACGATGAGTTTATAATTCTTCTCTTTACCACCGGGCAACCGCTTGAGGGTAAAATTGTACTGCGATACGGTATCAACCACTTGCTGGTAGAAGCAAGCCGTATTGTCGGTATCAGAGTGTACTGGTACTTCGCAGTTAGCGGGTACGGTATAGTACACAAACTTAGATGCACTATTATAGGGCAGCGAGTAACGCCCCTCTTTATCGGTTTGTACGCAGGTAAAGCCATTGCTCACCGTTACGCCAGCCATGGGTTTACCTTTTTCGTCGGTAAAGGTTCCGGTAAAGGGAGCATGGGCTGCTACTGTTTGCGCCATAGATACTGCCGGCAGCAGTATCCCGGTAAGCAGCAGGGCAGTGGCAAGCCCCCATTGTGAGATTTTTTGCATATCAATTCGGTTGTTTATAGCAGATAACTTACTTTTTATACCAGTGAGCATAGTTATAATACGGCTCTGTAATGGCTGTAGCTGTACTACCCTTATAGGTATTGCCGTAAGCGTCGGTGGCCTCGATGGTAACCTCGGCATCGGCATCATTGGGTGTATACGAATACCAGTGGTTCATTTTGAGATAAGTATTCTGCTTACTAAAGAAGCTATAGCTGTTAGCCACTGCATACTTCTTATGATAACCTACGGCAAAGGCATCCTGACCTGGAGTCTTTTCCAGTCGGGTCATCTCTGTCTTTACGCCATTCTCTATGGCATATACTTTCCACTTAGAGTCGGCATTGAATACGTTAGCTACTACCACGCCTTTGCCCTTGGTAAGCGACCAGTCGGCAGCATAGCTTTCGCCATTAAAGTCGGTATCGGCACGGAATACAGACATCTGCTTGTCTTTATCCCAATTGGTACCCTTATAATAGCAATTGGTAATAGCGGCACCACCCATAGTGTATACATAGTAACCGTTAGGCACACCATCGATATTGATGTTAGACTGCCAAATATCGCCACAGGCAGCGGCATGACTGCGCTCGTATACCTGCTTACCGTTAAAGGTAATCTCGTTGTTCACGGCAAAGTGGGTATGACCGCAGAAGAGGCGGTAGTCGGCAAATTCGCCAAGTAGGTCGAGTATCTTCTGCAGACGATTTGAGGCATAATGTCCATCACCTATACTGCTGGCACCTGAAAGCGGACGATTACCAAAGGTAAGCGGTATATGATAACTAAGTACTACCATCTTGCTCTTGTCGGCAAGTTTCAGGTCGCTCTCGAGCCATGCTATCTGGGCATCGGTAAGTTCGCCGGGCTGATAATACGAAGCACCCGAGTAGAACCATACGTTGTTGAAGCATACATAATGAACGTCGCCACGGTCGAACGAATAGTCTGTTGGTCCCCATGCTTCTTCCCACTTGCTCTTGTAAATGGCGTTGCCATCCTGGTCGTGATTACCAATAACAGAGAAGAGTTTCATAGACGAAGAACCCAGCTTAGCCCGAATTTCAGCCTCAAGGGTAGCGTTGAAACCACCATAATACTGCACATCGTCGCCCATGGTAAGTCCGTAAACAGGAGTTCCGGCTGGCAGCGAGGCTATGGTCTTCTTAATATCGGCCATGGTTTCGTCGGCAAAGCGCATTACATCGCTCTTGTTGATGGCGTTATCGTCGGCACTCTCGTAATAGGGGTTAAACTTATTGGTTACCTGTGGGTCGCCAATAACTATCATCATATAGCTATTTTCCTTACCACCAGAAAGTTTGGTAAGCTTAAAGTCGTACTGGTATGTACCGTCGGCGAGCGACTGGTAGAAGTTGGCTGTATTATCGGTTGACGAATGAACTGGTACTTCACAGTCGGCGGGTACGGTATAGTATACAAACTTGGCACTGGCGTTGCGGTTAAAGGCATACTTACCCTTGGCATCGGTCTTTACACAGGTGTAACCGTCGCTAACTACTACACCTTCGATGGCGTTACCGTTTTGATCGGTAATTCTACCGTTAACATCGTATTCCATTTGGGTACATGAGGCGGCAAATGATTTGTAACCGCCAGCGGTGAGGGTTACATCACCAAAGTCGGCCACATAGGTTGTAGTTCCTACCTTGAACGTAGCACTCAGACCATCAATCTGGCCGGGATAGAGGGCGGCATAGACGGTTAGCTTATGGTCGGTAAGGGTGAGCCCATCGGTAGCTATAGTGATAGAACCTAGTTCGCCACTCTGCAACGATGCATCGGCTATATTGAGCGATACACTGTTGTACAAGCCTCCACCCACGATGCTTACGTCAGAGGGTACGGTGGTAATATCATCTGGCAGAGTTGCCACGAGTTTTACCAATGCCATCTTACGCTGGAAGGTAAGTACCAAGGGCTCGGTAGCGTTGGGATTGTAAGTACCCGTAGCAAAGAGTACATCGTGGGTTGTGGCACTACCCTCGCCTGTAAGTTTACCGGTCTGGAAGTGCAAGTCGTTGACAATAGCGTCTGACTGGTTATACACATTGGGGTACTGTGCATAGGCATACACCTGAGTAGCGGTTTCTACATCGCGGTCAAAATGGCCCTTGAAGTTAGCATTGCTCTTGTCGGTGCCTGTATAGCTCACAAATTTTAGTGTTCCACGGTTGGGGTTAGTACCCGCATCGGCATAGATACTAATAAGGTCGGTCTGTTCCCATTGGGCTGTAACAGCGCCATCGTCTTCGGTATAGCCCACACGTGTAGGAGCTATCTTGCAGGCGGTTACATCAAAGTCACTGCCAGGGTCGTTGCCCGGAATTACTTGTTCTTCTACATTGCTGCAAGCACTCATCAAGGCTGTTGCCAACAGCGAAAATATTATTTTCTTCATATCTGTTTCGTGTATGAGTGTTAGAATTAATTATTTCCTCCGCCTATCTCGATGTCTTTATAACCCGAGGCGGTACGCTTGATTACTATATCACCCTGATAGGTAATAGCATAAGCACCGAAGTTAGAGGAAGTATATCCGCCAGCCTTCTGGCGCACCATATAAATGTAAGAAATGGTAGGCGAATAATAACGCATTACCTGCAGACCGCAAATATAAAGCGAGGGATCACTTGCCGATGTCTTGAGTTTCTGCATTCCACTGGTATTGGCATCCCAACGCACGGTGGTGGTATGGCCCGTAACGCTTACCGTACCTACATACCACGAATAATTAGAGCCGCCGATGGTAGCATACTGGAACGACCAGCCACTGTTTATGCCTGTACTTAGTTCGGGCATCAAACATACATACTGACCAGCATACTGGCCGGTATATAGACGCTGAGCCTTGGTAGCGGCATTAGTATCGAAAAAGATTGATACCGTAGCCGACTGGGCTGAATGGTTTACCTTTGACAGCGCTTCAACCTTCATATTCTCAAACAAGCCCTGTATACTTATATTATTAGTAGCCTTCTGGCTGGTATAGGTCTTACATTCGTAAGCCGTAACGGTCTTGCCGGTGGCATTGGTTAGGGTAAGTTCGGTCTTGTTCTTATAGTCTACACCATCTACTACTTTCATATCGGCACGTCCGTCACCGGGAGTAGTTCCTACGGCGCCCCACTTGCTATCGTAATTGCTCATAGTAGGAGTACCTGTGGTATAGAAAGCCTTGTATGCCGTCATGTTCCAGTTACCGGCAAAGTCGCTCTCTTCTATCTGGGTTAGGTCTATGGTGGTAGTCTGACTACCGTTGCCAAACACCAGCTTAGCCTGACGGGGTGCGCCCGTGGTGTTGGCAGTAGCCGATACGGTAACCTTGCTGCCATCAGATGTAACTGTAAGCCAGTCGCTACCCTCGGCGGGTATACGCTCTACAGTAGCTATCTTGTAGTTAGACACAGTGTAAGTTTTGTTCCAAGCCTCATTATTGGTCCATAGGGTAACATCTTCCAGCGTTTCGTTGCTACGTGTTACGGTATACAGTTTGCCTGCCTCTACGGTGTAGCTATCGGTTACCAGCAGGTCGTTATATGCCTCACCGCTGGTACTGGTAACGTCGGCACGCAGATTGGTAAGCGTACCCGGCAGTACGGCTATATAGAATGTAACTTTATTGTCTTCTACCTTGGCTGCTGTAACATTGATACCGGCAGAGGTATTATCGCTAATAGTGCCATCAAGTAGCGAGAAGCGAGCTTTAGACAGTAGATTGTCTGCCTTTAGTTTGAGTGCATAAGTTTCTGCTGTAGGCGTAAAAGGCAGAACTATAGTACCGCGGATAAATGCCACTTGGTGTGCCATACTCATGTCTAAACTTGAGGTACTACTGGGGGCATATTCGCATTGCCCGGTTAGCACATCGTACTTACCCAAATCGTCTATCTGTCCGGTCTGCGAAGTAAGGTCAATCATGGCATCATGGCTAGATAACGACACTGCTGACGTCATGGCTATAGCCCGTAATGTAGTTTTCTCTGTGGGTGAGGGAGAGAGCGTACCGGTAAATGCGGCATCATGCCCATCATCGCTTATGGTAGATATTACAAACTGGGTAGGACTTGCTAAACAGTTGCAGTCTACAGCCAGTTTGTCTGTATTTTGCCATACGGCTTTAAGACTGGGGCTAGTAGCTTCGCCCTGTTCGCTTAACCCTATACGAGTAGGGGCAGTGAGCGATGTACGTATAGTTAACTTACCATTAGTGGCAGGAGTTTCCGGCTCTACATTGTCAGACGAGCAGGCAGCCATAATAGCGGCAATACCCACGCAGCCTAAGAGTTTCTTCAGTTCCATAGTACTTCCTTTCCTTCATCGGGTAAACTACTGCTTGTGCGGTCCATGTCGCCACCGGGTTCTACATCGGGAACCGAGGCATTACACAAGTCGCTTTCAGACTCTATGGCGCGTGTTTTGCGCTTAGGCTTTACATAAGCGTCACGGGTAAAAGAGGTTTCGCTGTTTTTCTTTTTCATGTTGTATTTGTAATGGGCACTGGCTCTAATGGTAAGGGTATCGGTGCCAAGGTTATTTAATGATTTATATTTATACAGGCTGCCGTAGCCACTTATTGATGGCTTGGACTGCGGATAGCCTGCGCTTTGTAAAAAAACACCTTCTTGTAAAGCGATTACTTTCCAAGCAGGTGCCTGCAGTATTTTTCTTAATGAGTTATTAATTTATTTGCGTACAAAATTCATGCCAGCAGTATTTTTGGCATTTACCTGATAAACATTGGCATAACCACTAGGAGTAGCATCGGCAGTGGCTGTACTCACTACACTTATAGCAACTATCTGGTTCATGGTTTCACTGCTATACTGGCTCAAGGTAGAGAACTCTACATTATTATTAGAACGATTGTAATAGATAATAGTATTCAAATCTGAAGCAATAGTGAACCAAGCCCATGCATAGTTGGGGTCACCAAGGTTGGTTTCGTTGTATATCCAAGGACTAGACCAAGCTAAAGCTGAACGAGTGGCCAAACCTGGAATAAAGCGTGCATAATATCCCTTAGCCGTACCCTCTTCGGTAATCTGTTGAGCCTCGGTAGGACGTGCATCGAAGAATACACCCAATTTGGCAGTATGGTTGTCATAATCTATCTCTATACAACCATCCATCACTGCATTATAATACAAGCCTGTGATACCTATATTATTAGAATGTTGTGTAGTTCCATCTGCATCGGTAAGGGTAACGGCCTTGCGTGGGTCACCCAAAGTTACATCAAATGCTAATGCATCTGCAGCCGTTTTATAAGCACCTGTTCCAGCAAACGCCTTGGTGGTAAATGTATAACTTCCCTTGAAGTCTTTTACTTCGAGCTGAGCTACAGTATAGGTATACTCATCGGTAACTACCTTACCTGTACGTGGAGCACCTGTGGTATTGGCCTCAACCTTAATCTTACCACCCTCTACAGTCATCCAGCTAACATCTGATGCAGCACCTGTACCCTCTACGGTTACTACATTGTCGGCAGCATCGTCGTTAAGCCAAATAGTTTTGTACTGCATAGCCTTACCCAGATAAGTCTCTATAGTATATAGCTTGCCAGCTTCTAACTTGCCTTCATGATTTTTGACATAAGTATCTTGATAAGGTTTACCATCGATTTCGGTTCCAATAGTAATCTCACCAAATTCATTATCGGCTCTACCGGGCCAAATAGTCATATAGGCTGTAGCCACATTGCCGTTTACTTCGGCTACCTTAACGTTAAAGGTAGAAGTAGCTGTGGCACTTGCAGGTGTGCTATTACCACCAGGGTTACCACCCGAAATCTCTACTTTATTATAAGTACCAGTGGTAGATACTGTAAGTTCGGTACCTTTGGCTACGGTAACACCGTCGGGGAAGGTAGCCTGAATCTTCACAACCGAAGTTTTAGGCACAAAGGTTACATTGCTGATAGTAGCAGTACCCTTAGCTTCGTCTATAGTAAGATTGCCTTCGGTATAGGGGTCAGCCTGGAATACGCTGTGCAGGGCTGCATCTTCGAGCGTTCCCTCTTGTGTACTCAGATCATCAATAAGCTTACACTCGCCAGCGGCAGCGGCAATATAAGGAGTACCACCCTTGGTAGAACCCATAAGGATATGCAGCAAGCCAGTTTCTTCGGGTATTTCGTCTATAGAACCGGCGAATGTACCCTTAGTACCATTAGCCGAACCGGGCACGTAATACAATACAGCGGTCTTGCCAAGCCACTTACCACCTGCCTTACGTAAATAGACCATCATATAGTCGCCCTCTTGGAACGAGGTCTTAAGACCATCGCCATTAGGCGTAAACCCTACGCGCGAAGCAGAACCAAGGTCGGCATTGATAGAAAGCTTAACTTTCTTATCACCATCGTTCTGATTTTCATCTATCACGTTATTGTCTGCACATGAGGCGAACAAACCTGCCACCATGGCAACGAGGAACATTAATTTCTTAACCATAGCTTATTCCTCCCACATATTAGAATCGTCACGAGGAGCAAGAGCACCACCGCCATTGTGATCCATATCACCAGAATCAATTGTTGAGTCGACGGAAGTATTGAGCAGACTTTCTGCTTCCAATCCGCGAGTCTTTACACATGGCTTTACGTACACCTGTTTTACTCCCTGTAAGCCATCCAATAAGGAGTTGTGTAATGTTTTGTCCGTATTACTCGTCGTTTAAGTTATTATCTATATATATAATAATAGGTAGATTAAGCCGAGCTTCCATATAGAGTACTACACGAGCCACCACAATACAAAAACTACAATCTGCGAGCAAATCTACTAAAAAATCATAAAAGAGAATAACTTTCTGCAGTTTTTTTTCGTTTTGTAACAAAATTGTTGCACAATTTTTGCGCAATTTTATAAACCGGCGATAAATCACCACTATATCTACGCTGCCTTCTGCGCACTTACCAATAGTCCGCGCATCCACTTGCCACGCAGCAAGCGATACAGGAAGATAGACCCACGGAAGGTAAGTTCGATAGCCATAGCCACCCATACGCCACGCAAACCATATACTGGCGAGAGCAGCGCTGCCAGCGTAAGGCGAACGCACCACATAGATGCCAAATTCATAATGGCGGGTTTGATGGTATCGCCGGCACCCACGCACACGCTATAGGTAACTATCGATGCGGCAAAGAAGGGTTCGGCAAAAGCCTCGATACGCAGTACGTCGGCACCCAACTGCCGTATCTCGCTAACGGGCGACAATAGTCCTATCATTTCTGGAGCGAAGATATACATTACCAATCCCATAAACGCCATAACCGCCATACCGAGCCCTACGGTCATATGGGCAAAGTTGCGACACAGGTCTACACGCCGCGCACCATAAGTCTGCCCCACCAGGGTAGACGCTGCATCGCCAATACCATAGCCGGGCATATAGCACAGGCTCTCTGCCGTAACGGCAAACGAATTGGCTGCAATAGCCACATTGCCCAGCGGCGCCACAATAAGGGTGCTAACCACCTGGGCACCACTCATAAGTGCCGACTGTACGGCTATAGGCAAGCCTATCTGTAACGCCCGCCCTACATACGACCATATCCAGCGAAAAGGCTGGGAATCTTGACGAAGCGAGAGGATAGTACTGCGAACAGCCGATTGATACAGCATGGCCATAGACACCACTATATAAGCACAAAGTGTGCCCAACGCTGCACCACGCACGCCCAAATCCATTATATATATAAATAGGTAGTTAAACGCTACATCGAACACGCACATCATAATGCTCAGCATGCTGGGCACATGCATATTGCCCGAACTCTTGAGCATAGCCGAATTAAGATGGAAAAGCAGCACAAAGGGCAACGCCAACGAGAAGATAAGAAAATAAGCCGACGAACCTTCGGCGATATCTACACCGCCACCCAACCACAAAGGTAACGCCCCGTGTATAGCCACGCCAATGAGCATAAGCACCAGACTTACCCCCAAACCGCATACCAGCGCATGGCGGAATACCTGGCGGGCACGGGTAAAATCGGCTGCGCCAATAAAATGAGCCACCTGAACCGAAAAGCCCGTAGACACGGCACTCATTACACTGCACATTAACCACGTAGTAGACTCTATAAGTCCTATGCTTGCCGAAGCACTGGCACCCAAATGACCCACCATGGCGGCATCGATAAAAAACATGAGTACAGTAGTAATCTGCGCCAACATAGACGGCACACTAAGGTCTATTATCAGCAACAACTTATCGCGCATAGACATTACGCCGCCCATGCGTATCTTCTCAAGCAACAATTCACTACGTTTTGCCATGCTCCTGTACAATTAGCGCCACAAAGGTACGCATAAAGACGCTACAAAACCACGATATTTTTCAAAAAAAATGGCTGGCGCATGTAATAATAACAACAAGTATAATTACTTTCCGCTCATTATTTTATTCTACAGTTTCGTCCAATAACTTGTCAAGCTGTGCTTGTAGTTCTTCACGCTTTGGCAGATATAGTTGGTAACGCGCAACAAACAGTTGATTGGTAATGCCTTCTAAGGCATACTCCATCAAAAGTTCGTCTTTTCTTGCCCCTAATACTATACCAATAGGTAGATTGTCGTCTGGTTGGCACACATCTGTTTTGAAGTAGTTGAGATAGAGGTTCATCTGCCCAATATCACCATGTTTTATCTCTGCTCGTTTTAAGTCAATAAGTACATAGCATTTCAGTATACAATGGTAGAATACCAAATCTACTTTGAATTGTCTGCTACCTATCTGCATTGCATATTGTCTGCCTACAAAAGCAAAGCCACGTCCCATTTCCAAGAGAAACTGCTCCATGTGGTCTTTCAACGCCTTTTCCAAGTCACTCTCTTTGTAACGTTTCTGTTTAGGAAGTCCAGCAAATTCAAGTACGAATGGGTCACGAATAATGTCTTGTGGGGTTTGTACTTGATGCCCTTTGTTAGCCAAAGCCAAGACCCCCGTTTTATCTGTGCTTAATGCAAGCCTCTGAAAAAGACAACTTTTCATCTGCCTTTTCAGTTCTCTAACTTTCCATCCCTCTTTTATGCATTCCCTAAAATAGAATTGTAGTTCAAGCGTATTCTCGCATTTCAATAATTCAAAATAGTGACTCCATGTCAATTGGTGAGACACTGTTTCACTTTTTGGAAATGTAAGATAAAACTTACGCATATAGATAAGATTTGACCTACTAAATCCTTTACCATTTCTTGCAGTTAAATCTTTAGAAAGGTTTATGATAAGCTTCTTTCCGTATTCTGCTTTTTGTTTTCCTCCTTGTTCATATTCTACGATATACTTGCCTGTATGCCAATTGGCATCGAGTAATTCTGTATTAACCGCTATAACAGCTTTAGCCTTGGCTTCACCCCACAAAGAGGTTATACTGTCTATCAATTGTTGATAGGCAGCATCATTTATATTTACCAATTCTTTATTTTCCATGCCAAACTTTTTATACTTTGTAAAAATCAGCCAGAGCTAATTCTTTGCCCGTTTGCAAATATACATATTTTTGCTATTAAGTAGTCGTTATGTGGCTACAAAACCACGATATTTTCCAAAAAAAATGGCTGGCGCATGTAATAATAACAACAGAAGAGCGTCATATAATAAAACAAGAGCAAGAAATGACAGACAGACAACTGGTAACACTCATCCTAAGCGGCAAGACTCAGCTATATAGCCAAATAGTTGACAGCTACTCGGCCATGGTATTTGCCAAGGCTATGGGTGTTGTAAAGTGTACCGATCTGGCTACTGAGATAAGCCAGCAAACATTTGTGCGAGCCTATATGCGGCTAGCCGAATGGCACGGCACAGAGTCGATAGCCCCGTGGCTAGCCACCATAGCCGTAAGACTATCTATTACCTATATAGACAAAGCTCGGCGACGACGCAGCCACGCTATAGAGGGCGACATGATGGCCGAAGAATATTCTACCGAACACGAACACCGCCTACAGCGTATGGAAGAAGCCATAACCCAACTGGGCGAGCCTGACAAAAGCATCATACACATGCACTATTACGACAACAAGAGCACTGCAGACATAGCCCAACAGGTAGGCATATCGCAAGCCAACGTACTAGTACGCCTGCGCCGCATACGACAACAACTAAAAAAACAACTGGAAAATGAAAAATATAAATAATCAAGAACTTGATCTTCTTATCAAGCAAGCCATACAACGCCAAGAACTACTCAATGGCATCAACAAGAGCGTAATGGCAGAGATACGCCACTCTGCCCGCAAACAGAAGATACGCCAATGGACGCGCATAGTAGCCTTTGCCTTTGGTGTGCCTGCTCTTACTATTGTAAGCACATTCATGGCTATAGGCATAGCCGATATGAGCACCCCTATCACAGCCATATCCACCATTATGAGCGGCTTGATTTTCGCAGCATCGGTAATAAGCCTAATCTGTAATTTTTCTATCACCGACGTGTAATAATATGCCAGATAGGCCGTCTTTAGATAAACAAGTTATTAACAAATAAATATTTACTATTATGAAAGATTTTGCAGCTATACTATTTGTAGCAATTCCCATTGTTGCCATTATTGCATCCATATGGGCATTAACAATCAAAACTCGCTGTAAGTACAAGCTGAACAGCGAAATTGTAAACAGCGGGATAGACAAAGAAACCGCCAAATTGTTGCTAAGTTCACCTAATGGCAAAACAACGCTTAGTTTCAGCACACTGCGCATAGGGCTGCCATTTACATTCCTTGGCATTGGCGCAATAGTAGGCCAATGGTTAGGGACCGACGACTTTGCCACCGTATTTAGCACCATAATTGGGGCGGGGCTGGGGTTGATCCTCTCGTTTATCATAGAATGGCAGTTCTCTAAAAACAAGATCGAAGAGCCTGCTAACGATGCCGTAGATACCGTAGAATAAAGGGCACTATCACCCAAACAAAAGCCGTGTGTACTCTCTCCACACGGCTTTTTTTGTGGCTCGTCAGTTAAATGCGTAGATAGAAGATGCTAGCAGGTGCAGTGTCCTCACCGCACCCTTTTGGCTATTAACGAGATGTTGACGTAAGGACACGCCTACTACTATGTAGCGATGTTCTTTTCTGGGTTGCTTACGGCCATCGGCAAACCGGTTGTCGGCCGTCAACTTATTGGTTCATGGCCGTAGACCAATTGGTTGGCGGCCGCCAACCATCAGAAAATCTTTATTTGGTAACAGCAATAATTATCATCAATAAATTTGTGATGCCTACTGTCGCACCCCCAAAGGGGGACAAAAGCATAATAAAGCTCATTTAGACTTTTCGGTGAATAATTTACGTGAACAAGTATGTATTCACTGAAAGGTTTATTGCGCATCTAAAAAATCGAGCAAACCGTTTGGCGTTTATGCCATTTATCACTAACTTTGGGATGTAAACAGTAGTCTATGAGAAAAAATATCTTGACATTGCTACTCACCCTAATGGCCATAGTAGCACAAGCCCAAGAGGGCAGTTGGAAGGGAGAACTAAACGTGCAGGGCATTAAGTTACCCCTGGTATTCCACTTTACTGCCAATGGCTGCACCATAGATTCGCCATCGCAAGGCGTTACCGGGCTCAAGGCAGAAAAGAGCGTACAGTATGGCAAGGTAACCGTAAAAATATCGGCCATAGGCGCCACGTTCGAGGGAGTAACCTTAGGCAAGAGCATCAGCGGCACTTTCTGTCAGAACGGCATGCAGCTGCCCCTTACTCTTACCCCCGGCACCATAGAGACTAAAAGGCCGCAAACGCCAGCACCCCCCTATCCCTATCAAGAAGAGAATATAAGCTTTACCAACGGCAAGTTTACTTTCAGCGGCACTCTTACCCTGCCCAAAGAATATACCAAAGCCACCCCCGTAGTGGTAATGGTAACCGGCTCGGGGCAGCAGAACCGCAATGAAGAACTATTCGGCCACAAGCCATTTGCCGTAATAGCCGACGCATTGGCTAGACGGGGCATAGCCTCGCTACGGTACGACGACCGCGGATATGGAGACAAGACGGTAACGTTTACCAATTTTACTACCGATGACTTCAAGCACGATGCCGAGGCAGCCATCAGTACGCTGCGCAGCAGATTTAGCAGAGTAGGCATACTGGGGCACAGCGAGGGCGGTACCATTGCGCTGATGTTGGCCGCCGAAAAGAAGGCCGACTTTATAGTATCATTGGCCGGTATGGCCGTATCGGGCAAAGAGACGCTACTTTGGCAGAACAGAATAGCGTTAAGTTCCACTGGATTACCCACAGAAACTATAGACAGTTACTGCGCTCTATTAGACAAAGTATTCACCGCCACGGCAGAAGGAAAAAGTCTAAGCCAGACAGACTTTGGCGATATACCCGCCACACTACAACCTATGATAGAAAAGGTAAAAGAACAACTATCGGTGCCCTACATACAGCACTTTCTGAAAATAGATGTAAGAGAAAAGTTGCCACTTATTAAATGCCCCGTGCTGGCACTAAACGGCAAGAAAGATACGCAAGTAAACTGTAATTCCAACATCAAGGCCCTGGAAGAGGGTCTTACCAACTGTAGCCACAGCATTAAGGCCATTGACGACCTTAACCACCTGTTCCAGCACTGCAATACGGGTAGCCTGGTAGAATATCAGCAGATAGAAGAAACTATATCGCCCAAAGTACTGGATACCATTGCAACATGGATAAGCACCAAAAACTAATAGTTATACACCTTAATAAATACCAACTCGCCCAAATATAGTTATGGGCGAGTTTCTTTTTTTTAACGATAATCAAGTTAAATTTCAAAAAAAATTGATACTTTTGCATGGTTATAACAAGCTATAGTTGTGAACAAGAATAAATTCGGACTACTAAGCCAAATCAAATACCCCGCAGACCTAAGAAAGCTGAGCATCGACCAATTGCCCGATGTATGCAGCGAGTTGCGCCAAGATATCATTGACGAGGTTTCTGTTAATCCAGGCCACTTCGCCTCAAGTTTAGGCGTGGTAGAAATAACCGTAGCCCTACACTATGTATTTGATACCCCCAACGACCGCATAGTATGGGACGTAGGCCACCAAGCATACGGCCATAAGATACTTACCGGGCGGCGCGATACATTCTGTACCAACCGCCATCTGCACGGCATACGCCCATTCCCCTCACCACAAGAAAGCCAATACGACACGTTTACCTGTGGCCACGCCTCTAATTCTATCTCAGCCGCACTAGGCATGGCTGTAGCTGCCCGCCATACGGGCAACGAACACCGCCATGTAGTAGCCGTAATAGGCGATGGAGCCATGAGTGGCGGATTGGCTTTTGAAGGACTGAACAACGTATCATCGACGCCTAACGACCTGCTCATCATACTAAACGACAACGATATGAGCATAGACCGCGCCGTAGGCGGCATGGAAAAATATCTGCTAAGCATAGACACCAATGCCACCTATAATAAAATAAGGTTTAAGATGGCACGGTGGTTGGAACAGAAAGGTCATCTAAGCGACAAACGCAGAAAGAGTATTATTCGCTTGAACAACGCTATCAAGTCGGTATTGAGTCATCAGCAGAATATATTCGAAGGTATGAACATACGCTACTTCGGTCCGTTCGACGGGCACGATGTAAAAGAGATAGCACGTGTATTACGCCAGCTGAAAGATATGAAAGGTCCCAAGCTTCTACATCTGCATACCGTAAAGGGAAAGGGGTACAAGCCAGCCGAAGATGAGGCAACTATATGGCATGCACCAGGCCGATTTGATGCCGAAACAGGCGAGCGCATAAGCAACGCCAAGCCCGGCACTCCCCCAAGATACCAAGACGTATTTGGCGAAACACTATTAGAGCTGGCCCAGCTAAACAACCGCATAGTAGGCGTAACCCCAGCCATGCCCACGGGTTGCTCTATGAACATACTAATGAACGCCATGCCCGACAGAGCCTTCGATGTAGGCATTGCAGAAGGTCATGCCGTGACATTCGCAGGCGGAATGGCCAAAGACGGACTTCAACCATTCTGCAACATATATAGTTCGTTTGCCCAACGGGCGTACGACAATATTATACACGACTTGGCCATACTCTCGCTGCCCGTAGTACTATG
This sequence comes from Bulleidia sp., assembly GCA_963659135.1. Classification (GTDB taxonomy): domain Bacteria; phylum Bacteroidota; class Bacteroidia; order Bacteroidales; family Bacteroidaceae; genus Prevotella. The sequence continues at coordinate 19,637 of CAVKSZ010000013.1, forward strand.
CTTAGACCGTGGCGGACTAGTAGGCGAAGACGGACCTACCCATCACGGAGCATTCGACATGGCTGCCCTACGCCCAATACCCAATCTTACTATATGTTCGCCTATGGACGAACAAGAACTGCGCCGCATGATGTACACCGCCCAGCTGCCCAGAATGGGAACGGTAGTGATACGTTATCCGCGCGGAGCCGCCGAACACTGCAACTGGCGCTGCAAACTGGAAGCCATAGAGGTAGGAACAGGCCGATGCATGCACCGGGGAACCGATGTGGCGGTAATCACCATAGGGCCTATCGGTAATGTAGCGGCCCAAGCCATAGCCCAAGTAGAAGCCGAAGGAAAGATAAGCGTGGCCCATTACGACATGCGCTATCTTAAACCCATAGACAGCAAGATACTCGAAGAGGTAGGCAGAAACTTTACCCGCATAATCACCATAGAAGACGGCGTAAAATGCGGCGGATTAGGGTCGGCTGTAACAGAATGGATGGCCGATCACCACTATACCCCCGAGATAACAAGACTGGGACTGCCCGACAACTTTGTAGAGCACGGAACGGTAAGTGAACTGCGCCACATTGTGGGAATAGACAAAGATTCTATCGTTCAACATATCAAAGGATGAAAATTATCATTACAGGAGCATACGCCATAGGTACTCATTTGGCTCGCCTACTCTCGCGCAACCACGAAGACATTACGCTAATAGACAGCGACCCCGAACGTCTGGAGCGTCTTGGTAGCGACTACGACCTACTTACCATGGTGGCCGAGCCAGATAGTATAAAAGCACTGATAGAAGCCGGCATAAAGCATACCGACCTATTCATAGCCGTAACTCCTAACCAGAGCCTCAACCTAAACTGTTGTATGTTGGCCAAAGCACTGGGCGCCCACAAAACCGTGGCTCGTATAGACCGAGCCGAATATATAGAAGACGACAAGCGTGAACTCTTTATGCGACTGGGGGTAGACGAGCTTATCTACCCCGAAGTGCTTGCCGCAAAAGATATCAACAACGGACTGAAAATGTCGTGGGTGCGCAAACGGTGGGATGTACACAATGGGGCACTTATACTGTTGGCCATCAAGCTACGCGAGGGATGCGAAATTCTAAACCGCCCGTTATACGAGTTGGGTACCGCCAAAGAACCTTATTATATAGTAGCCGTAAAACGTAAGGGTGAAACCATAATACCGGGTGGTAACGATGAGCTGAAACTTTACGACCTAGCCTATATAATGACTACACGTCAATCTATTCCATACATACGCAAGATAGTAGGCAAGGAAGAATATGCCGATATCAAGAACGTAATGATAATGGGTGGAGGCAACACCGCCGTTACCGCTATCAAGGATATGCCCGAATATCTGGGCGTAAAGGTAATAGAGAGCGATATGGAGCGTTGCGAACAGCTAAACAATCTGCTTACAGGAAGCAAAGCACTGGTTATCAACGGCGACGGACGCGACCTTTCGTTGCTCACCGAAGAAAGTATCAACAATACCCAAGCATTTGTAGCACTTACGGGTAACGCCGAAACCAATATCCTGGCCTGTCTTACCGCCAAGCGTATGGGCGTAAGAAAAACCGTGGCCATGGTAGAAAACTTGGATTATGTAAGCATGGCCGACAGTCTGGATATAGGTACTATCATCAACAAGAAAGCTATAGCCGCCAGTCGCATCTATCAGATGATGCTCGATGCCAATGTATTCAACGTAACCTTCCTTATGTCTGCCAATGCCGACATAGCCGAATTTGTACCCAAAGAAAATTCTAAGATTACCCAAAAGCCCGTATGCGAACTTAGTCTACCACGGGGTATGGCGTTAGGCGGATTGGTACGCAACGGAAAAGGTATGTTGGTATCGGGAAGCACCCAGATTATGGCTGGCGATACGGTGGTGGTATTCTGCCACAACCTAAACCTGAAAAAGATAGAGAAGTTATTTATTTAACCGCATGCAGAAGCTACCGATATGATAAACTGGAACATGATAAGCAAGATTATGGGAGCACTTCTATACATAGAAGCCGCCCTCATGTCTATATGTCTGGGCATCTCGGTCTATTGTGGCGAGGGCGACACTCCGGCATTTATCACCTCTGTAGGACTCATTATTCTAGCGGCTACTATATTCAGATATTTCGGATTGCAGGCAGGCAACAGACTCTCGCGCAAGGACGCCTACTTGGTGGTAACACTCTCGTGGGTTGTATTCAGTTTGTTTGGTTCTCTGCCATTCATGCTGAGCGGATACGTAAACAACTTTACCGACGCGTTCTTTGAAAACATGTCTGGCTTTACCACTACTGGTGCCACGGTGATAGACGATGTAGAGTCGCTACCGCATGGATTATTGTTTTGGCGCACATTCACCCAGTGGATAGGAGGTTTGGGAATAGTATTCTTTACCGTTGCCCTAATGCCGTCGCTCGATGGTGGCTATGTAAAGGTGTTTTCTGCCGAAATTACCGGACCTATACACACCAAGTTGCATCCCCGCCTGTCGATGGGTGCCAAATATATATGGATGGTGTACTTCTTCCTTACATTTGCATGCGCTGGCTGTTACTGGCTCTTCGGTATGTCGCCATGGGAGAGCATTAATTTTGCCATGACATCTACCGCTACAGGCGGCTTCTCTATATACAACGGAAGCATGGAAACCTTCGGTTCGGCGGCATTGGAATATACTTGCACGGCATTCTGCTTTCTTTCGGGTATCAATTTCACATTGCTTTACTTCAGCGTAGCCCGCCACCGTATCGGCATGCTCTTCAAGAGCGACGAGTTTAAGTTCTACTTTTTTATGTCACTCATCTGCACGGCGTTCGTGATGTTCCAGTTGATGGTACATTGCAATTACGATGCTGAGCGTGCCTTCCGCTGCAGCGCCTTCCAAGTGGTGAATTTCATCACTACTACAGGACTGTTTAACGACAATGCTGCCCTGTGGCCTCATGTTACCTGGGTAGTACTGGCTGTATGTATGTTTGTGGGAGCCAGTTCGGGATCTACCAGCGGTGCCTTTAAGAGCATACGCAGCATGATGGTACTAAAAGTGATACGCAACGAATTGCGACAGATACTTCATCCTAATGCCGTATTACCCCTACGCGTAGACGGAGTAAACGTACCTATGCAGAAGCGGGTTACTCTGCTGGCTTTCTTGGCCACCTATATTATAATGTTACTGGTAGTAGCGTTTATTATGATAGCCTGCGGTATAGACCACACCAATGCTGTAACCATCTGCCTGAGTTGTTTGGGCAATGTGGGGCCGTCGTTGGGCTTGGAGATAGGTCCTACCATGTCATGGAGCATGCTGCCAGACCTAGCAAAATGGACTTGCGCCTTTATGATGTTGGTTGGTCGTTTGGAGATATTTACCGTATTGGTAATCTTTGCCCCATCGTTTTGGAAAGACAATTAAAAATATAAAACAATAGCAATAAATCGTATGAAACCATTAAAGTTTAAGGCTCTGCTGAAGCAGACCATTTGGGGTGGTGACAAAATCATCCCTTTCAAGCACCTTGACGATAAGCTTGAGAATGTAGGCGAAAGTTGGGAAATCTCTGGTGTTCCTGGCAACGAAACTGTAGTAGCCGATGGTGAATATGCCGGTAAGAAACTCAACGAGTTGGTAATAGACTTGAAAGACAAGCTAGTAGGAAAAGCCAACTACGAACGTTTCGGTAATGAATTCCCACTGCTCATCAAGTTTATCGACGCTCGTCAAGATCTCTCTATACAGGTTCATCCTACCGACGAGATAGCTAAGCGTCAAGGTAAGGAGCGCGGAAAAACCGAGATGTGGTACATTATGGACTCAGACAGCGACGCCAAACTCTACAGTGGTCTGAAAAAGCAAATTACTCCTGAACAATACAAGGCTATGGTTGAAGACGACACCATAACCGATGCTCTTGCCCAGTACGAAGTAAAAGAAGGCGACTGTTTCTTTTTGCCTGCCGGTCGTATACATGCCATCGGTACAGGTTGCTTCCTTGCCGAGATTCAGCAGACCAGCGATGTTACTTACCGCATATACGACTTCAAGCGCAAGGATAAGGACGGCAACTACCGCCAACTGCATACCAAAGAGGCTGCAGAGTGTATCAACTACACTGTAGAAGACGACTATCGCACCGCCTATCAGCCCAAGAAGAATCAGGGTGTAACACTGGTAGAATGTCCATACTTTACCACAGCTGTATACGATCTGAGCGAGCCAATGACATTAGACTATAGCGAACTTGATAGCTTTGTTATCCTTATCGGTCTGAAGGGCGAAGGCACCATTACCGACGATGAGGGCAACACCACAAGCATAAGCGCTGGCGAATCAGTACTTGTACCGGCAACTACCAATATAGTAAAGATTGAGGGTACTATTAAGGTTCTCGAAACTTACGTATAAAGTATAAAGATAAAGAATATAAAAAAGGGTGGTACCCCACGGCTCTTTCATTTAAAATACCACACTTATCTCCGATATAGCTATTCTTCAACATATTTGTGAGTTCTATAGTTACTATTGTAATATTTTCTATATTGCCCACGGCCGTCGGCAATAAAGTTGACGGTCGTCAGCCAATTGGGCCACGGCCATCAACCAACCGGCTTACGGCCGTGGGCAGTATATAAAACCTAAATTAAACTTATTGTCAATAGTTACGTTGGGGTGTTTCTAAATGCCTAGAAGGCACAAAAAATGAAATCTCAAAGCATTTTTAAATGAAAGAGCCGTGGGTGGTACTCTATGTACTACCCTTTTATTTTTTATCGTTATCGTCATTGTGATAACAATCAAGAAACTGCCGCACATCGGCTCTGATACGCTGAAAGGCATCAGACAATACATAACCCATATTCTTCTTGAGCATAGACTCTACATTCTCTATGCTATGGGTATAACAACTCAGTTCGTTGCGTTGTTGGGTAGAGTGTTTTCCGCTTCGCGCAATTTCGCTCTCACGTTCGCGCACCAGCTGACTGCAAATGCGAGTCATAGCCGGACTTACTACCCTATCAAATAGATGATGTCCCTGAATATATAGATAGGTAGTTTGGGGTGTAACACCCAATTGCCGCATACTGGCATCAACCGCGGCGTATGCCTTTACGCCTTCGGGATAATTACTACATAACTGCCGGATGCGTGTATTCACCTTGTGCGACAGTCGGGTTAGCATATCTCGGGCATGTACAACCGAGAAATTACCAATTTCTATAACAGAAAGGAAATCGCCCATGCTGAACTCACCATGCCGAGATGTTCGATAGAACCATATATTCCATACAAAGAGCGGATAGATAATTTCTGAGTATCGGCGCAGATAATCTTCCAGGTCGAATATATTATGGTCGTTAAGGGTTACCGCCACACATACATCGTGTAGCGACGGTGCATAACACTGCAAATTCTCAATGGCATAGGCATAGGTATGAAATACATACGGACTATCAAGAATCTGCCGCGACACACCCGTAGCTCGCTGTACCAGATAGTCGTAGTCGGCATCTACACAGGCTATCATATCACTACCCATGTTACCTGTCATTAGTCGCATAAGGGCTGCTTTCTTACCACGATCCAACTGTCGTTCACGCGAAGGAAGCATTACCTGGAAATAATAGTGTTCTGTCTCGAAAGCCGACAGTACTGTACGCCAAAAGAACACATCATCGTAGCTCTCTACATAAGCCACTATACGGTGACGGGCCTGCTTAGAGTTTAAGCTGTTGGCGGCCTGTAGATAGGTAGATGTAATATTGTCTTTAAGGCGTTTACCCATGCTTTATTTTACTATGATGTCTGATACTTCTGTAACACGGTCGGTCCATCCATTCATTATCACTGCCGGACTGTGGGTAGTGAGAATTATCTGCACGTTAGGGTTCAGTTCGAGTATAAGGTCTATCAACTGTTGCTGCCAGTCTATGTGCAAACTTACTTCGGGTTCATCCATAAACAACACATAGTTTTTATTGTCTTCTACCAGCACAGTGAGCAGTATGGCCAGTATCTGTTTCTCGCCGCTCGATAGTTGGTAGGGCAACAGCGTTTCGCCTATCTGCGTAAAGCGTATCTCGTTCTCTGTACGCACTATCTTCTTGCCAGTATCGGCAAAAAGACTATCTATCATGTCTTGGAATTTCTTCTTGGGTTCGCTTATACGTTGAGCCTCGACAGTTGCTTCTGCCCCACCCTGTTGCAGGGCATTGATAATGCGGTTTCCTATGTTTACTTGATAATCCAGATAACGTCGCTGTAGCTGGAATAGTTGCCAGTCTAATTCGGTAACCAGCGATATATCTACTTTGGTCAGAACATCGGCGTTAAGCAATGGGCGGTCAAACGAGCGGATAATATCGTAGCGTATCCACTTGGCATCGGCCGGACTCACCGTAAGGTGTACGCCCTTGAGCAGATGACTGGGAAATTCGCCTCCAGCCGAAAGGCCCTTGATTACCTTATTCAGAATAGTACTCTTTCCCACTCCGTTTACACCACTCAATACATTAACCCTACGGTCAAGTTGCCATAGTATGTGGCGCTGGCCACTCCAGAGCGATTCTATCTCTATTTCCTTAATATAATCGGCATATTTCTGCATAGATAAAACAGGTTAAGTTTTCGTACAAATTTACGAAAAATCCATTCGCATGCTACTCTTTTTGAGGTTATTTGTTTACCTTTGCCACAATTTTTAACGATTGATAAGATTATGGATAACAACAAAGCGCCGAAAGCTCATATTAGTTTGCTTTTGGCCGAAATTTTCTGGGGTTTGATGGCACCATTAGGCAAAGATGCCATGGGTAGCGGTATCGACGGTATCTGTATGGTATCGCTCAGAGTAGCTGGAGCCGCCCTGCTATTTTGGACGGCATCGCTATTTATGCCGCGCGAGAAAATGGCACGCCGCGATATACTGACATTGGCCGTAGCGGCATTGTTCGGCATCGTATTCAACCAGTGCATGTACACCATTGGTCTTAGCATTACTTCGCCCGTCAACTCGAGCATTGTTACCACATCAATGCCTATCTTTGCCATGATACTCTCGTTCTTTATTCTGCGCGAACCACTCTCTGCCAAGAAGGCTTTAGGCGTAGCTATGGGGTGTGGTGGAGCCGTTATTCTGATTATGAGCAGTGCCTCTGCCACAAGCGACCGTGTAGGCGATATACGGGGCGACATTCTGTGTATGCTTGCTCAACTATCGTTTGCACTCTACTTGGCTCTGTTTGGCAAACTGGTTCGCCGTTACTCGGTAGTTACGGTCAATAAATGGATGTTCCTCTGGTCGTCACTATATATACTGCCTATCGCCTCACCTCACTTGGTAGCCAACAATTGGGCCGCAGTTAGCCTAGGTGCATGGGGCGAAGCTGCTTTCGTAGTTTTCTTCGGCACCTTTGTAAGCTACCTGCTTATGATGAAAGCACAACAGATACTGCGCCCCACCGTGGTAAGCGTATACAATTATGTACAACCTATCGTTTCGGTAAGTGTATCGGTAATGGCTGGCATAGCTGCCTTCACCCTAAATCAGGGCATAGCCGTTATCTTGGTTTTTACGGGCGTATGGCTTGTTATCAAGTCGAAATCTCGCCGCGACGTAGAGCAAACTAAAGAATAAGCACAACACTTAATTATTATAGTATAGGGTGATTCTATAAATTAGCCTTAGCTGATTATAGAACCACCCTTAATATTTGCCTTTTCTTTATCCAATTCCAAAAAAGTATCGTTTTTTTGAGGAATTGACAGGGAATTTACTTAATTTTACACTGTAGACACAACCATTAATTATTATATGATGAAACAAAAGACACTACTTGTTGCGCTAGCATTGGCCACAACCCTTACTGCCGCTGCGCAACAGAACGACGGAGCCCTGAGCGCTACTATGCTCGAATCCATACGCAAGGCTCAGCCCACAGCAGTACAAGACAAGGCACTCTTCAACGCCATTGCCGCCAACTCTATCGACGATTTGGCCAAGAGCTACTCCGCCAAGCGCCCTGTTGACACGTACTTCAGCAACGAAACCCCTAAACAGTCGATACACAACCAGCGTAGTTCGGGGCGTTGCTGGATGTTCTCTGGGTTTAACGTGCTACGCGCTAACTTTGCCAAGCAGCATTGCGATACGCTGTGCGTAGAATACTCGCAGGCATATCTTTTCTTCTACGACCAACTGGAGAAAGCCAATCTTATGCTGCAGGGAGTTATAGACTGTGCACGCAAACCCATAGACGACCAGCGTGTACGCTTCTTCTTCCAGCACCCCATAAGCGATGGCGGTACCTTCTGCGGTGTGGCCGACCTTGCCGAGAAATATGGCCTTGTACCTATGGCCGTAATGCCAGAGACCTACTCGTCTGATAATACCAGTCGGATGGCAAAGATTATCTCGTCTAAACTGCGAGAATTCGGACTGGAACTGCGCTCAATGGTAGCCGCAGGAAAGAAGCAGAAGGAAATTTGCAAGCGCAAGACCGAGATGTTAGGTACTATCTACCATATTCTGGCCCTCACCATAGGTGAGCCTGTACAAGAGTTTACCTATGCCTTTACCAACAAAAACGGCAAAACTATGACCGCCGCCAAGAAATATACCCCTAAATCGTTCTACGAAGAAACCGTTGGCCACGAACTCAACGGCTCGTTTATCATGGTGATGAACGACCCTCGACGCCCTTACCACAAGACTTACGAGGTAGAGTACGACCGCCATACCTACGACGGACATAACTGGAAATACCTGAACTTGCCCATGGACGATATAGAGCAATTGGCCATTGCCAGCATCAAGGGCGGCAACAAGATGTATTCAAGCTACGACGTAGGTAAGCAGCTCGACCGCAAGCGTGGATACCTGGATACCGAGAACTATGACTACGGTTCGCTCTTCGGTACTACCTTCGGCATGAACAAAGCTCAGCGCATTGAGACTTTCGATAGTGGTTCTACTCACGCCATGACCCTTACCGCAGTTGACTTGGATAAAGACGGCACTCCCATAAAATGGAAAGTAGAAAACAGTTGGGGTGCCGACAATGGTTTCAACGGTTGCTTCATTATGACAGACCGCTGGTTCCGCGACTTTATGTTCCGTTTGGTAGTCAACAAAGAGTATGTTCCCCAGCAACTGCTGAACGAGGCTAACCAAAAGCCTATAATGGTAATGCCCGAAGACCCTCTCTTTGCTGAAGATAAATAAACGACACCTTATTATATTATATATAAATAGAGCTTATACCGCCATAGTATAGGCTCTATTTTTTGTTATTCACCATTAATTAATGATATTTTAGCGTGTTTTAACATTAAGTAAAGGGCAGTAATGTCGTTTCAATTTAATTTTGCGAGTACTATGAGAAAAATAATCTTACCTTTGATTCTGTCGGCAATGGTAGTAACTGCTCATGCTGGCAACAACACAACTAAACTTTCGGCTCAGCAACTGTATGCACAGTTTCAGAATCCCGACAACCGCTACCGCCCATTTGTTCGCTGGTGGTGGAATGGCGATGCCGTAGTAGGAAAAGAACTTGTACGCGAACTTCACCTGCTTCGCAATGCGGGCATTGGTGGCGTAGAGATTAACCCCATATCGCTACCCTACGGAGCCGACCGCCACGGATACAAACAGCTAAACTGGCTTAGCACGCCGTGGTTAGAAGCCCTTGACACTACACTTACCGAAGCTCGCCGCATAGGTATGACGTGCGACTTGCTTATAGGCTCAGGATGGCCATTCGGTAGCGAAACGCTGCCGCTGAAAGACCGCGCATCGGTATTGCTCACCGCTGCCATACCCCTTACTCCGGGCCGCCACTACGAGTTCTCGCGTTTCGATCTCTTCAAACGCCTCGACCCTGGAGTTACTATCACCAACTCTGCACGCGCCCCCCGACTGGAGATAGCCTATCTTGTGCCCGACTCTATCAACGATCTGAGCCAGGCCAAGGATGTTACCGCCGAATTTGAGAAGGGTAACTACTCGGTAGATACTCCCGAGAAAGGCAAGTACCAACTCTATGCCATGGTGCGCTTCGATTCTTTTGCCTCGGTTATCAACGGTGCTCCTGGAGCTGCCGGAAGCATACTCGACCATATGAACACCAGTGCCGTGCGTGGCTATCTGGACAATATGTATAATACTATTCAAGCCAAGACAGGTCCACTGTCGCGCTGGTTACGCTCGTTCTTCGTAGACAGTATTGAACTAGAAGGAACCAACTGGACCGACGACTTCCGCGAGGAATTCCTACGCCGCCGCGGTTACGATGTTGTGCCATGGCTACCGTTTACCATGTTCAAGGTGGGCCGACTGGGCGACGTAGAGAGCTATGTATTTGGAGCCAAGAAGGGTCCCGACTTTAAGAACAAGGTAGACCGCGTACGTTACGACTTCGAGCTTACCAAGGCCGAACTGCTACAAGAGCGCTGCACCAACACCTTTACTTCATGGTGTAAGGAGAAGGATGTAAAGTTGCGTGCACAGGCTTACGGTCGTGGTTTCTTCCCATTGGAGTCATCACTAAGTTGCGATATTCCCGAAGGCGAATCGTGGACAACCAACTGGCTGCGCCACCGCTTGGGCGAAGAGATGGGCGATAAAGACTACCGCCGTGGACGCGGATATACAATGATAGACAAGTACGTGTCATCTGCCGCTCACCTTACCGGCAAACGCTTGGTAAGCTGCGAAGAGATGACCAACACTTATCTGGTATTCAATACCCCGCTCGAACTCATCAAGATAGGTACCGACATGTCGGCCTTCTCAGGCATTACCCACTCTGTTTGGCATGGTTTCAACTACAGTCCTAAAGATGTAGAATTCCCCGGATGGGTACAGTATGGTAGCTATTACAACGAGAACAACCCTTGGTTCCCCTATTGGAAATATCTTAACGACTACCGTGCCCGCGTAAGCAGCATTCTGCAGAACGTAGACATGCAAACCGATATAGCCATACTGCCCCCAAATGCCGACCTCTGGACAGAGATGGGCGTACAAACCGAGCCTTTCCCACGCGACCTTAACATAACCTATACATCGCTTATATGGGAAGCCATTCACAAGAATGGTGGCGGTGCCGACTATCTGAGCGAGAGCATTATAGAAAAGTGCGATGTACAAGACGGCAACCTGTGCTACGGGCCCAAGCGCTACTCTACTATATTCTTGCCCGACGTAAAAGGAACTACCCTGGGCGTAATGGACAAGCTGCTGCAGTTTGTACGCACAGGTGGACGAGTATTCTGCATAGGTACTTACCCCCAGCGCTCATTAGGACTGAAAGACTATGAACAGCGCGACGCCAAGATGCTAGCTACCGTAGACTCGCTCAAGGCCTATACCGACCGCTTTGTACTACTTGAGAAACCTGCCGACGGAAAATACCTGGAATGGTATCGCGACTTGATGGACAAGTATCATCTTTCGCATGCTATAACCATCAAGAACCCCGACCGCTTCTTGCTGCAAAACCGCTACAAGGCCGACGATGGCTCTGACCTCTTCTTCTTTGCCAACGTAAACTTGAAAGACAGCAAGCAGACCGATGTAATATTCCCCGAAAGCATTACTAAGGGTAAGTCTGCATGGCTCTACGACCCCGCCGACGGCAAACGCTATACACTATCGCTCGACGGACAAAGTCTGCATCTGAATATGGGTCCGGCAGAGGCTTACTTCATAGTATTTAATAATGTAAAAGCCAAGGCTCCAGCCTATAGCAGCAAGCCCACGCAGGGCGATAACTACATAGAGTTAGGCAACTGGACCGCCAGCCTGCACCACTCGCGCGAGGGATGGACCAAGAGCATTGCCATGCCCGACACACTGCAAGACCTGAAGAATACCAAGTACGTAAACTTTATGGGCGATGTAACCTACACCACTACCTTTAACATCACCGGCAAGCAGATGCCCCGCTACCTTAACTTGGGTCGCGTATGCGAGATAGCCGAAGTAAAGATAAACGGCAAACCAGCCGGCGTACAGTGGTTTGGAAACCGGGTAGTAAACGTAGACGGATTGCTTCATACCGGCGCTAACACCATAGAGGTTAAAGTAACTACCCTTATGGGCAACTATATGCACACGCTGAAAGATAACAAGGTGGCACAGCGCTACGTTCTCAAGCGCAACCATCCGCTCCGGTCTATGGGCTTGTTAGGTCCGGTACGTCTGTACGATTAGACAAAAAAATCTGAACCCACAATAAATTTAGATGTTTTATAGCTAAGGCCCGATAGCGCTGCAACCCAGCACTTCGGGCTTTTCTTTTGTATGCGTATACCAATAGTAGCCACATACAGCCACGGCTCTATGCTACGGGGTTGTTACAGATTGTCAACTACTACAGTTAGTAGGTGCGGTATCTCACCGCACCCTTTTGGCTGTTAACGATATATTGAGGACACATCTACTACTATAGTTTCTTACCTGCTTGAGAGAGTTTGATGTGAGGTCACGTCAACTACTAGGTTCTCCTTGCTTGAGTGTTTTTACGTGTCTCACGTCGACTACTATCACAATGCCCCGAATAGCATTTTGTAGGTTGCTGACGGCCGTAAGCCAACTGGTCTATGACCATAAGCAAATAAGTTGACGGCCGTAAACCAAATTGCCCACGGCCGTGAGCAATACCAAAAAGGTAAATTTATTAACGCGGGCTTTATGCATCAGCCCCATTCGGGGTGCATGGTCAAACACGCCATTTTGTAATTGGTAAGTAGATGTTCAAAATTATTTGATAATTATTGTCAACATTACCATCCGCAATACATACCATACCCTTAGTCTGTTTGTTAAAACATCAAAATAATACGGGCATATCTTAACGGGTATCTATTTTTTGTATTACCTTTGCAGTCAGCATTTTTAAAGAAGGATAAACTAAAATTATGGCACAAGAAGATGTTTTCAAGAAAATAGTAAGCCATTGCAAAGAATATGGCTTTGTTTTCCCAAGTTCAGACATTTACGATGGTTTGGCAGCTGTTTACGATTACGGTCAGAACGGCGTTGAACTGAAGAACAATATAAAGGAATACTGGTGGAAGTCAATGGTACTGATGCACAGCAACATAGTAGGTATCGACGCTGCCATCTTTATGCACCCTACCGTATGGAAGGCTTCAGGACACGTTGATGCTTTCAACGACCCTCTGATAGACAACCGCGACTCAAAGAAACGCTACCGTGCCGATGTGCTTATTGAAGACCAAATAGCCAAGTACGAAGAGAAGATAGAGAAAGAAGTGGCTAAGGCAGCCAAGAAATTTGGCGAGCAGTTTGACGAACAGAAGTTCCGTGCTACCAACCCTCGCGTGCTGGACAACCAGCAGAAGCGCGATGCTCTGCACGCCCGCTATACCGAGGCTATGCAGGGTCCTAATCTGGAAGAACTCAAGCAGATTATAGTTGACGAAAAGATAGTTTGCCCCATTAGCGGAACAACCAACTGGACCGATGTACGCCAGTTCAACTTGATGTTCTCTACCGAGATGGGCTCAGTATCAGATGCCGCTAACAAGATTTACCTGCGCCCAGAAACAGCCCAGGGTATATTTGTTAACTATCTTAACGTGCAGAAAACTGGTCGCATGAAGTTGCCTTTCGGTATAGCACAGATAGGTAAGGCTTTCCGCAACGAAATAGTAGCCCGCCAGTTTGTATTCCGTATGCGCGAGTTCGAGCAGATGGAGATGCAGTTCTTCTGCCAGCCCGGCACAGAGATGAAATGGTTTGAATACTGGAAAGAATATCGCCTAAAGTGGCATAAGGCCCTTGGTATGGGCGACGAAAACTATCGTTACCACGACCACGAGAAGTTGGCCCATTATGCCAACGCCGCTACCGACATAGAGTTCCACATGCCTTTCGGCTTCAAAGAGGTAGAAGGTATACACTCACGTACCAACTTCGACCTGTCGCAACACGAGAAGTATAGCGGTCACCAGATAAAATACTTCGACCCCGACACCAACGAGAGCTACGTACCTTACGATGTAGAGACCTCTATAGGTGTAGACCGTATGTTCCTCAGCGTAATGTGCCACGCCTATACCGAAGAACAGCTTGAAAACGGTAGCCGCGTAGTGCTGAAGTTGCCCGAGCCACTGGCTCCAGTAAAATGTGCCGTACTGCCACTGGTAAACAAAGACGGTCTGCCAGAGAAGGCACAAGAGATAGTAAACGACTTGAAGTTCCACTTCAACACCCATATCGAGGCCAAAGACTCTATAGGCAAGCGTTATCGTCGCCAAGACGCTATAGGTACACCATTCTGTGTAACCGTAGACGGCGACACACTGAAAGACAACACTGTAACGCTGCGTTACCGCGACACCATGAAGCAAGAGCGTGTACCGGTAGACCAGCTCCGCTCTATCATAGAAGACCGCGTAAGCATTACCAGTCTGCTTAAGAAGCTCAGTTGATATTTAATCACTACCCTCTCTCGCTGATAGGCTACAGAGAGGGTACATATAATAATATAGATGATAAAGAATATAGCAAAAATCTTGTTGGCAGCATTGCCCCTTGTATTGGCATCGTGCTCAGAGACTCCCGGTACAGAGAGCGAATTCTCTGACTGGCAGAACCGTAACGAGACATATTTTAACGACCTGTACCAAACGGCCAAGAGCAACACCGCCAAATACAAGATTATTCGCAGTTGGGCACTGCCCGAGAATGTGGCCACCGACCCAGACGATTATGTTATAGCCGAGATTCTGCATAGCGGCACCAGCACTGATAGCCCCATGTACTCTGACTCGGTAACTATACACTATCGTGGTAGTTTTATCCCCACCACATCGTTCCCCGCCGGATATGTGTTTGACCAGACATGGACTGGCGACTACGACCTTACCACTATGAATTCGTCTACATTCTGTGCCAGCGTATTCATTGATGGCTTCACCACAGCCCTGCTCAGCATGCACCCCGGCGACCGCTGGCGCATCTACATTCCTTACTCACTGGGCTACGGTACATCTACCTATGCGCCATCGGGTGCTACAACATCTATTCCCGGCTACTCTACCTTAATATTCGACCTTACGCTGGTATCGTTCCATCGTCCGGGTACTACCAAAGAGTAAATTACATAAGCATTAGCAAGTATATTTACAATATTATAACTGCGGCCGACTCACACTAAATGAGTCGGCCGCTCACCCGATATTTAGGGTCTGCTAATTAAATATAAGCTACTGAACTTCAGTAAATTACCTCCAAATACAGGCTCACCGTGCATATTATGCGGCTTCGCCGCAATCTTCTGCAAACTTAGAGTAGATAAATAATATGTCAACAGATTTGGCTCTTTGATGCGTACCTGCACTTTCTTTTTGCCTATATGTCCGGCTTTTAACGGTCGTGTAGCCCTCTATACTCCCTCTTCAATCCGAAAATGCAGGCAAAAATAAGGTACATATCCATATCAAATAATTTTGAATACCTACTTACCCCAAAAAAGAATTATGCTGATAACCAATTTGAAAGTCGTGTGCTAAGAATATTTTTTGAAAAAATGTCGCGGAAAATTTGGAGGATTAGAGAAAAGTAGTTACCTTTGCATTCGCTTACAAGAAGTAAGGGCGTTTAGCTCAGCTGGTTTAGAGCATCTGCCTTACAAGCAGAGGGTCGGCGGTTCGAATCCGTCAACGCCCACAAAAATAAGAAAGAGTCTTAAAGTCAAACTTTTAAGGCTCTTTTTTTTGGATTTTTTACATCTATGTATCATTTGTTTTCGGATATTATTATTAATTTTGTGGCGTGTAATAAAGCATAGAATATGAATTTGGATTTATTGACCGCCATTTCACCTATAGATGGCCGTTATAGAGGAAAAACTGAGCCACTGGCCAATTATTTTTCAGAGTATGCACTAATCAAGTATCGCGTCCGTGTGGAAATCGAATACTTTATTGCTTTGTGCGAGTTACCTTTGCCCCAGTTGGCATCGTTCAACCAGCAGCTTTTCGATTCTTTGCGAAACATATATAAGAATTTTTCTGAAGCCGATGCACAGCGTGTAAAGGATATAGAGAAGATTACCAACCACGATGTTAAGGCTGTAGAATATTTTATCAAAGAAGAATTTGATAAGATAGGTGGTCTTGATGCCTATAAAGAGTTTATCCATTTTGGACTTACTTCGCAGGATATCAACAATACTAGCGTACCTCTGTCTGTAAAAGATGCGCTTAACGATGTATTCTGCCCACAGGTAGAAGAGGTTATTGGCCAATTACAGACTTATGCCCAGGAGTGGAAAGATGTGCCTATGTTGGCAAAGACCCACGGGCAGCCTGCTTCGCCTACCCGTTTGGGTAAGGAGATAATGGTGTTTGTTTATCGTCTGCAAGAGCAGCTTGCTACCCTGCGTGCGTGCAAACTTACTGCCAAATTTGGTGGAGCTACAGGTAACTATAATGCTCACCATGTAGCTTATCCCGAGTACGACTGGAAGGCATTTGGCAACCGCTTTGTAAGCGAGAAACTTGGACTTGAGCGCGAACAGTATACCACCCAAATAAGTAATTACGACCATCTGGCAGCTGTGTTCGATGCTATGCGCCGTATCAATACAATACTTATCGATTTGGATAGAGATGTATGGATGTATATCTCGATGGAATATTTCAAGCAGAAGATTAAGGCTGGTGAAGTAGGGTCGAGCGCTATGCCGCATAAGGTTAACCCCATAGATTTTGAAAACAGCGAGGGTAACCTGGGTATGGCTAACGCCGTGTTGCAGTTCTTGGCTCAGAAGTTGCCCGTAAGTCGCCTTCAGCGCGACCTTACCGACTCTACTGTACTGCGCAATATAGGTGTGCCTATGGGTCATAGCGTGATAGCCATTCAGAGTACTCTAAAGGGGTTGCGCAAACTTATTCTCAACGAAGAGCGCATAGAGGCCGACCTGGCCAATACATGGGCCGTAGTGGCAGAGGCAATACAGACTATTCTGCGCCGTGAGGGATATCCACATCCCTATGAGGCACTGAAAGCGCTTACCCGTACCAATCAGAAAATGACAGAACAAACTATACACGAATTTATTACACAATTGAATGTAAGTGACAGTGTAAAGGCCGAACTGATGGCTATTACGCCGCTCAATTATACAGGTATGTAAATATAAGTTTAACAGAAATAACACAATTATTAACAACAGCCGTGAGGCTACTAAAGTATTTTAATTATGGATTTAGACAATAATTCACAAAACCTGAACATGGGAAATGACGAAACGAACGCAGGATTCGGCTCGCAAGAAAGAAGAAATGTAGGTGCAAGACCACAGCGCCCACGTATACGTACTACACGTGCGTATGGAGATAACCATGAAAACAATCAAGAAGGTGGATTTCGCCCCGAAGGCTTCGGTGCCAATCTAATGAATTCAGTAGGAGGCGGACAGCCCAGTGGCTATCGTCCCCGTTATAATAATGGTGGTGGCTATCAGCCCCGTCAGCAGAGTGGCTATCGCCCTCGCTATAATAACAATGGTGAAGAAGGTGGCTACCAGCTCCGTCAGCAGGGTGGTTATCGCCCTCACTATAACAACAATGGTGAAGGCGGTGGCTATCAGCCTCGTCAGCAGGGTGGCTATCGCCCCCGCTATAATAACAATGGCGAAGAAGGTGGCTACCAGCCCCGTCAGCAGGGTGGCTATCAGCCTCGTCAACAAGGCGGTTTCCGTCCTCGCCAGCAGGGTGGTTATCAGCCTCGCCAGCAGGGCGGTTTTGGTCAGCAGCGCGGTGGCTATCGTCCCCGTACAGCCGACTACGATCCCAATGCTAAGTATAGCATGAAGAAGCGTATAGAGTACAAGGAAGACCATATAGACCCCAACGAGCCTTTACGACTAAATAAGTTTCTTGCTAATGCCGGTATCTGCTCTCGCCGCGAGGCCGATGAGTTTATTCAGGCAGGTGTGGTAACGGTTAATGGCGAAGTAGTAACCGAATTGGGAACCAAGGTGCTGCGTACCGATGAAGTAAAATTCCACGACCAGCCCGTATCTATAGAGAAGAAAGTATACGTATTGCTGAATAAGCCAAAAGACTATGTAACCACCGTTGACGACCCACAGCAGCGCAAGACGGTGATGGATTTGGTAAAAGACGCTTGTCCTGAGCGCATCTACCCCGTAGGTCGTCTAGACCGTAATACTATGGGCGTGTTGCTGCTTACCAACGATGGCGAGCTGGCTTGTAAGCTTACGCATCCTAAGTTCTTGAAGAAGAAAGTTTACCATGTATATCTTGATAAGAACCTTACCGCTCACGATATGCAGCAGATAGCCGATGGCATTACGTTGGAAGATGGCGAGGTACATGCCGATGCTATAGAATATGCCGACCCCAACGATAAGAACCAGGTTGGTATTGAGATACATAGCGGTCGTAACCGTATTGTGCGCCGTATCTTCGAGAGTTTGGGTTATCATGTAACCAAGCTAGACCGCGTAATGTTTGCCGGTCTTACCAAGAAGAATTTGCGCCGTGGTGACTGGCGCTTCCTTACCGAGAAAGAGGTAGAGATGCTGCGCATGGGTGCTTTCGAATAAAAAAGGCTTAAATTGTAAGACAAGATGAAAAGAACTAAAGTAGTCGATGCCCTTAAAAGCACCGATTTTGGAAAAGAGATAAATGTAAAGGGATGGGTTCGTACCCACCGTAGCAGCAAGGCTGTAGATTTTATAGCCCTCAACGACGGTTCTACCATCAAGAATATTCAGGTGGTAGTAGACCCTACCAAGTTTGATGCTCAGACACTTAAAGATATTACCACAGGTGCTTGTATCAGTGCCGTAGGTACGCTGGTAGAGAGTCAGGGCGCAGGGCAGACAGTAGAGGTTCAGTGCAATCAACTGGAAATCTATGGTCTCTGCGGTAGCGACTATCCTATGCAGAAAAAGGGTCAGACCTTTGAGTATATGCGTCAGTATGGCCATCTGCGCTTGCGTACCAATACGTTTGGTGCCGTAATGCGTATACGCCATAATATGGCTATGGCTATCCATACCTATTTTCATGAGCATGGATTCTGCTATTTCCATACTCCGCTGATTACCGCTAGCGACTGTGAGGGAGCTGGGCAGATGTTCCAGGTTACTACCATGAACCTATACGATCTGAAGAAAGACGAGGATGGTAAGATAAATTACGATAGCGACTTCTTTGGTAAGCAGACATCGCTTACCGTTAGTGGTCAGCTTGAGGGTGAGCTTGGGGCTACAGCCCTTGGCGCTATCTATACTTTCGGTCCTACCTTCCGTGCCGAGAACTCTAATACCCCTCGCCACTTGGCAGAGTTCTGGATGGTAGAACCCGAAGTGGCTTTTATAGACCTTGCCGACTTGATGGATCTTGAGGAAGACTTTATCAAGTACTGTGTAAACTGGGCTTTGGAGTATTGTAAAGACGACTTGGAATTCCTCAATAAGATGATAGACAAGACCCTCTTGGAGCGTCTACATTCGGTTGTGGCAGAAGACTTTGTACGTCTGCCTTATACAGAGGGTATCAAGATACTGGAAGAGGCTGTGGCCAATGGTCAAAAGTTTGAATTCCCCGTAAGTTGGGGCATGGATTTGGCCAGCGAGCACGAACGCTATTTGGTAGAGCAGCACTTCAAGAAGCCAGTTATCATGACAGACTATCCTAAGGATATCAAGGCCTTCTATATGAAGATTAATGATGACGACCGTACTGTTCAGGGTACTGACGTATTGTTCCCACAGATAGGCGAAATTATTGGCGGTAGCGTGCGCGAGGAGAATTACGACAAACTGATGTCAGAGATAGAGCGCCGCAACATCCCAATGAAAGATATGTGGTGGTATCTTGATACCCGCAAGTATGGTACATGTCCGCATGGTGGTTTTGGCCTAGGTTTCGAGCGCCTTATCCTCTTTGTTACAGGTATGCAGAATATTCGCGACGTGATACCATTCCCACGTACACCTAAGACAGCAGAATTCTAATTTCAGAAACGGAATTACCCTAATATAGCATACGGGCTGAAAGGAATATATAGTTCCTTTCAGCCCGTAAGTTTTTCTAGTTCAAGTCAGCCTACTGATTACAAGCATTCTTGCCATGGCGGGAGGAGAAAAATAATTGTATGTTGTTTACGTAGTCTGCCCGATTTTCAGTAACTTTGCACCCGAATTTAAGGTAACATTAATGCAAGACATTAGGAATATTGCAGTGATTGCACACGTTGACCATGGCAAGACTACGCTGGTCGACAAGATGATGCTCGCCGGAAAACTCTTCCGCGAAGGGCAGGATAACAGTGGAGAAGTACTTGACGCTAACGATCTGGAACGTGAACGCGGAATAACAATTCTTTCCAAAAACGTTTCTATTAATTGGAAAGGTGTAAAGATAAATATTCTAGATACTCCTGGTCACTCTGACTTTGGTGGTGAGGTAGAGCGTGTACTCAATATGGCCGATGGCTGTCTGCTGCTAGTAGATGCTTTTGAGGGACCTATGCCTCAAACGCGCTTTGTGCTACAAAAGGCACTACAATTAGGATTAAAGCCTATTGTAGTAGTAAACAAGGTGGACAAACCCAATTGTCGCCCAGAACAAGTATATGAGATGGTATTCGACTTGATGTGCGACCTGAATGCTACCGAAGAACAATTAGATTTCCCCGTAGTCTACGGCTCGGCCAAGAATGGATGGATGTCGGCCGACTGGACTACTCCTACAGATAATATAGAATATCTGCTCGACGAGATATTGGAGAAGATACCCGCTCCCCGTCAACTTGAAGGTACCCCACAACTTCTTATTACATCGCTCGACTACAGTAGCTATACCGGTCGTATAGCTGTAGGTCGTGTGCACCGTGGCGTATTGCGCGACGGAATGAACGTAACTATCTGCCACCGTGATGGCAGTCGTGAGCGCACCAAGATTAAAGAGCTACACACCTTTGAGGGTATGGGGCATAAGAAGACCGCCGAGGTGTGCTCGGGTGATATCTGCGCCGTGATAGGTCTTGAGCGTTTTGAGATAGGCGATACCATAGCCGACTTTGATAATCCAGAGCCACTGCCACCAATAGCCATCGACGAACCTACCATGAGTATGCTCTTCACTATTAATGATAGTCCGTTCTTTGGTCGTGAGGGTAAGTTTTGTACATCGCGCCATATCAACGACCGCCTGCAGAAAGAGTTGGAGAAGAACTTGGCACTGCGCGTGTCTACCGTAGAGGGATATACAGACCGCTGGATAGTAAGTGGTCGTGGTGTGCTTCACCTGTCGGTGCTGATAGAGACTATGCGTCGTGAGGGATACGAGTTGCAGGTAGGTCAGCCCCAGGTTATCTACAAAGAAATAGACGGCGTAAAATGCGAGCCTATAGAAGAGCTTACCATC
Source organism: Bulleidia sp. (assembly GCA_963659135.1). Taxonomy (GTDB): domain Bacteria; phylum Bacteroidota; class Bacteroidia; order Bacteroidales; family Bacteroidaceae; genus Prevotella. Next base: position 41,108 of record CAVKSZ010000013.1, read on the forward strand.
AACGTGCCTCAGGATTTTTCAAGCAAGATGATAGATATGGTTACCCGTCGCAAGGGCGAACTTATAGGTATGGATACCGAGGGCGACCGTGTGAATATACAGTTTGAGATACCATCGCGAGGCATCATCGGATTGCGCACCAATGTGCTTACCGCTTCACAGGGCGAGGCTATCATGGCCCACCGATACAAAGAGTATCAGCCATTCAAGGGCGAGATAGTTCGTCGTGTAAATGGATCGATGATAGCTATGGAAACCGGTACGGCTTATGCTTATTCTATCGATAAACTGCAAGACCGCGGCAAGTTCTTTATCGACCCGGGCGAAGAAGTGTATGCAGGCGAGGTAGTAGGCGAGCATGTACACGATAACGACCTTGTTATCAATGTTACCAAGGCCAAGCAGCTTACCAATGTGCGTGCCAGCGGTAGCGATGAAAAAGCTCGCGTAATACCTAAGGTAATGATGAGTCTTGAGGAATGCTTGGAGTATATCAAAGGCGATGAATATGTAGAGGTTACGCCCAAAAATATGCGTATGCGTAAGGTATTACTCGACCATCTAGAGCGTAAGCGTGCCAATAAAGATTAAGTAGTCAATAATCAACTTGTATCAAGATATGTTTGAATAATTAGGGCGGCGGATAGTGAATGTAGGCTATCCGCCGTTTTTCGTATGCCATTATTAATCACACAATTATGAATTTTTTGGAAGAAAAAATCCTCGCCGACGGAAAGGTAAAGTCGGGCGATATATTAAAGGTGGACAGTTTTTTGAACCATCAGATAGATATCGACATAATGCGGCAGATAGGCTACGAACTTAAGCGTAGGTTCCGGGGTACGTGTATTACCAAGATACTTACCATCGAGGCCAGTGGTATTGCTATTGCCGCTTTCCTGGGCGATTTGTTTGATGTGCCCGTAGTGTTTGCCAAGAAGGGAGAAACAGCCAATAGCACCGACGATAAGTATATGTCTACGGCATTCTCTTTCACCCATAAGCAGGCCAACCACATATTCGTATCAAAGCCCTATATGCTATCTACCGATAAGGTGCTTATAGTAGATGATTTCCTAGCTACAGGCGAGGCTATACAGTCGCTGATAGATATTGTAAAGCAAGCAGGTGCCGAGGTTGCAGGTATTGGCGTAGCTATAGAGAAAGGCTATCAGGCGGGGGGTAGGTTGCTGCGCGAACAGGGCTATCGATTAGAGTCTATCGCTATAATCAATGCTATGAATGCCGAAACAGGCGAAATAGAATTCGGAAAGTAGCACAAGGGCTGGTTGTATAAATTAGCTTTGGCTGGTATGTATATATAAAGGAATAGGAGGTAAATACTATTTGTAAGTATTTACCTCCTATTCTTATGTGTATCGTACCGATTACTTGCGCAGACCGAGGGCCTTGATTATAGCGCGGTAGCGGCTGATGTCTGTACGATAGAGATAATCGAGCAGAGCACGACGCTTACCTACGAGCTGAGTCAGTGAGCGAGTAGTAACAAAGTCCTTGCGGTTCTGCTTTACATGCTCGGTAAGGTGAGCAATACGATAAGTGAACAATGCAATCTGGCTCTCTGCAGAACCAGTGTCCTTGCCATCTTTGCCGTACTGTGTGAAAATCTCTTCTTTCTTAGTTTTGTCTAAATACATGATTTTGTTGATTAATTTGTTGTTGCTATTACATCCATCGGGCGCTGACGGGCCTTAATCACAACCGGCTACGCCTTCGAATGCATCGGATTTTCCGAAATTGCGGTGCAAAGTTACTGCTTTTTGCATTATTATACAAGGGTTTTGCCAATTATTTTTTGCCATTGTATGTTTTGCCCACGGCTCTTTCATTTAGAAATGCTTTGAGATTTCATTTTTTGTGACTTCTAGGCATTTAGAAGTAGCCCAACATCACTATTGACAATAAGTTTAATTTAGGTTTTATATACTGCCCACGGCCGTAAGCAAGTTGGTTGATGGCCGTGGCCCAATTGGCTGACG
>CAVKSZ010000014.1:0-42354 GCA_963659135.1 Bulleidia sp.
GGGATAACCTACTTTATCTTTTTCGGTTATCTTGCGCAATACGCGGCATGGATTGCCTGCCGCAACTACACCAGCGGGAATATCGCGGGTAACTACGCTACCTGCTCCTATAATGGTATCGTTGCCAATGGTTACGCCGGGCACAATACTTACGTTACCGCATATCCAGACCCTACTGCCTATGGTTATGGGCTTAGGGATAAGTCCGCCAGCAGCACGCTCTTCTGCATCAGTAGTATGATTGCCCGAGAACAAGCCTACGTTAGGACCTATCAGCGTATTGCTACCTATGGTTATCTGTCCGCAATCGAGAATTACACAACCAAAGTTGATGTACACATCGTTGCCTATGGTGATATTTTTACCAAACTCGCAACGGAAGTCGGGCTCTATCCATACATTATTGCCTACGCTGCGAAATAGAGCTGTCATAATTTCGCGCCGCTTTTCTACCTCGTCGTCGGCTGTGCTATTATAGGCACGAAACAACTTCTTGGCTTTAACTCTGCGGTTGAACAAATCTTGGTCAAAATCGTTGTATATTTCGCCCACTTGCATCTTCTCCCATTCGGTCATAATTCTCTTTTTATTTATTAGGTGCAACCTATAAGTTATTTCTGCAATCATTGTAGTTGACGTATCCTCACGTCAACATCTCTTTAACAAATATAAGGGTGCGGTAAGACACCGCACCTACTACCATCTTGGCAATCCATTTACGCTTGGGCGTTGCCCATTTAACTGGCGTTACTTCAGCGTTAACTCTACAATGGTATCTACGCCCTTAGGCACTGCGGGCAACTCTATGGTTACGCCTTGAGCCGATTTGGTAACACTTACCTTTTGATGGCCATCGTACATACGGGCGCTAACCACGCGCTTATCGGTGATAGGCAAGAACAGGGCGCGGTCTTTACAACTCATCACGTGTACATACAGGGTATTGCCCTTTTGGGTAGTTACACCCCAGTCGTGAGGCCCTACTATACCGCCACGAGTACCATAGATGGTTTCGCCATAACGACCCATCCAGTCGCCAATGGCCTTGAGTCGCTCTACGGCCTCTACGGGCAACTTACCATCGGGGCGCGGACCTATATTGATAACATAGTTGGCATTATTGCCGGCGGCTTTGATAATATGCTGGATAATATAGTCGGCACTCTTGTAATTCTTGTCAGTAACATCGTAACCCCACACCTTATTCATGGTCATCACGGTTTCCAGAGGAAGTTGTCCTATCACGGTACCCTTGCTGTATCCGGCAGTGTTCTGTCCGGGCAGGTCTTGCTCAAAGGTCTGCAGGTCTTCACCGGGCTTAGGTGCCTTGTGATGGTTGTTGGCTACCAAGCAGCCGGGCTGCAGCCGGTGGATAAGACTGTATTGTTCGTCAAGGCGCCAATCAAAGTTGGGGTTGTTCTTCTGGTCCCAATAGCCGTCGAACCATATTGCGCCTATCTCGCCATAGTTGGTAAGCAGCTCGGTGAGCTGATGCTTCATAAAGACCAAGTAAGAGTCGTAGTTATACTGGTCGGTAGGCTTGCCTACACCAGCACCACTCCATCCCTGCGGATAGTCGGGGCGACTCCAGTCTACATGCGAATAATACAGGTGCAGCTTGATACCGTACTTATGACAGGCATCGGCCAATTCTTTCAGTACATCGCGGTGGAAGGGTGTGCCGTCTACAATATTATAATTATTGGCCGTGGTCTTAAACATAGAGAAACCGTCGTGGTGGCGGGTGGTAAAGGTAATATATTTAGCACCGGCGGCCTTGAAAGCCTTTACCCACTCTTCGGCATCAAACTTAGAGGGATAGAATCCGTCGGCCAAATGGGTATACTCCTTATAGTTGATGTTGCGGTTGCTCATCACCCACTCGCCATTACCCAACATAGAGTAGATACCCCAGTGAATGTATATACCAAACTTATTGTCTTGGAATTGGGTACGAGCCTTGATAATTTCGGGCGAAGCCTGATACTGTGCCATGGCAGTAAGGCAGGCCACCATGAGCAGGATTAAGGTTGAAACTTTCTTCATGACATTAACATTTAACTACCACAAAGTTAAACCTTTTAGCCGAAAGCGCCAAAAGAACCAAGGGTTTTCTTTGTTGAACGGTGCAAGCATAGTATGGGACGTAGAGGGCGACTCGGTAGCATCGTATACTGCTGGTAGCGCAGCCCTTACATCGGTATACCTTACCACTGGCGGACAGTTTGTAACCTCGCTACCCGACGGTGCCGAGGAGGTAGCCACCACGCTTACTCCCTATTTGATAGAAGACATTCGCAGCAAAACCGACAAGCAGACTTACAAGATAGTAAAGATAGCTGCCCAATACTGGATGGCAAGCAACCTGAAGGCCGTAACGCTACGCAACGGCACGGCTATCAAACTGTATACCTCTACCCAAGCCGATGCATGGACCGACGAAACCAATGCCGCCTATCATATATACACTGATGACACTGAATATTGCTGGCCCGACTATGGCGCAATGTACAATGGATATGCCGTAGTAAGCGAGGGTGGACTTGCACCCGAAGGTTGGGAAGTTTCAACCATAGACCAATGGCAGAAATTGAAAGACTATCTAAAAACAAGCCAGTCTGGCAAAATTAAGACTACCGATACCTGGGCTAAGGTTGGTTCTAACCTTACCGGTCTAAGCATTGCACCCGGCGGATACTTTAGCCGTGCTACAGGAGACGATGGGGAGAGTTCAAAAGTGTATTACTGGACTAACGACCAGACTACCTCTTACGGCTCAGCAGCACTAAAAACAGCTTACATCGTAAATGGAATAACACTCACAGGAATACATGCATACTACTTTGGCCACTACGTACGCTGCGTGCGTAAGTAAGCATACTGCCAAATAAGGCAAAGCCCACAAACTAAATATCGCCGAAACCAAGTGCACTGCGCACTGCGGTTTCGGCGATATCTTTTATAATATATATTGTAGTTACTTAACTACCTTGCGACCATTAACGATATATACACCGTGGGGCAACGTCTGGGTAGAAGTACCAAGATACTGGCCAGACAGATTGTATACGCCCTGCTTAACAGCCTTGCTGGCGGCAGAGTAGGTATTGGTCTGTATACCAGTGCTTGCGCCAGCGGTAATCTCTACCTCGTCCAGGAAGAAGCGGTTGGCAGTAAAGGTAACCGTTGCATCGCCCGTACCAGTAATGGTAGTAGAAAAGTCGGTCCACTGGTCTTTTACCATAGTAAACTGAGTATCAGAAAGCGTACCACCCGTAGCGGTTAAGGTAAGCGTAGTGCCATCGGTGCCGTAAGGAGCTGCCTTGAACTTGATAGTAGCTGTCTGACCGGCAGTAAGCGTAATGCTGGGCGTGGTAACAGAACACTCGGTACTAGCACTCTTGGCACGGCCTATACAGATACACTTGCTGGCACCCTTGATGGTATAGTTAGACTCCCATCCCTCTACATCGTATACAGGACTACCATTGGCAAAGTTACGAGCCTCGAGCGATGAAGAGGGTGGAGTAAAGCCGGCATCATCGTTAGCACCGGTACCCGAACTGCGGTCGAAAGTTTCGTGGAGCAAGTAGCCCTCTTGGTCTGACCCAAGATTAAGATTGGTAAAGCTGAACGAAGCTACACCACCAGAGCAAGCCATATCGCTCAATAGGATATTCATCAACTTCTGGCCATTGTTATCGTTATAAGCTTCGCAGGCTGGCGTAGTAGTATTACCCAACTTGGTACGGCCGGCATAAGGCCATGCATCGCCACTCTCGGTAGTTTTGCTCTTGGTGTTATCGGCTGGTATAATGGTTATACGCTCGTGGTCGTTGGTGGGGTAGCTACTTCTTGGGGTATTGGGAGAATTGTAAGCCCAAATGGTATAATCGTAGTCTATATGATTGATAATAATACCCGAGGCAGCTATATATTTGTCCCAACCGGTACGCTGGCGATTCTCTATAAGATAATATTCGTTAGAGTTTCCAGGATTAACAAAGCGATAAACATCGCCACCTGCAGCAGTGGTTTTAAGTCCGCTTACCGATGTATCACGATACAGGTCTTTAGGGGTAACCCATCCGGCCACCATCTTTTCGTAAGCAGTATAACCTGCAGGGCAAAACTCGTTACCATTGTAACTACCTGAGCACATAAGGTCCCAAGTACCCATACCATAATACGTATCACTTCCACCGCTATTACTATGGGTATCGTACATATCGGGATAGCCTAAGCAGTGAGAGAACTCGTGGCAGATAGTACCTATACCCATATAACTTGACTCTGAGCGCAACTCGTTAGAGCAAGCGTAGACTGACACATACTTAGACCCACACTGAAGAGGTGAAGCAAGGTTCCACTTGTGGGGCCAGATAGTCTGAGTACCACCGCCTGTAGCTTCGCCACGACCGGCATAGATAATATATACCTCTTCTACATAGCCATCGCCATCCCAATCGTAAGGAGAGAAGTCTACTCCCTCTGAAACAGCCTGGTTACAAGCTGCAGTTACCATACCACGGGGATTCTGGTCGTCGCCACTGCTATTATTCTCACCATAAGATGCCTGAGTTCCTAAGGTGTAAGGACCGTAAACATCGAAATCTATATTGAAAGTACCATTACTCTGATCGCTGAAGTAATCGGAAACACTACCTACAAAGCCATTGCCGCTGAGTCCTTTCTCGTTGGCCACACGGTTGTAGTAAGCCTGAGGGTCGTCCATGGTAAACTTAACATCAGAGAACTGCACCAGCAGGATAACGCAACGCTTAGAACCAGTAAAGCTGGCGCGCTGAGCTACCTTATTAACACCTTGGGCACGCATAGGCGAGTTAACACGGCCATCGTTATACATAGTAGCACGAATCTCGGCAGCATGATTACCAAGGGCAACCATATCGGCAGGGCGCAAAACATCGTTAGACAAGGTAAAGCATTTGCCGTCTTCGGCCTGCCAATAGCGCATAAATTCGTCACCGCGTAGCTGCACTTGTACCGTTTTACCATCAACAGTTTTGTAGGTACGCCATATACCAGGTTGGGCAGGTATGGCGTTTACAGCCACTGTTACCAGAAGCAGCAGGGCAGAAAGTAGAATCTTCTTCATATTTCTTATTCTTTTATATATTTCTGTTCTAAACTCTGTAAAGGGTGATTCTGCATATAGATTACACCAACAAATAACGAAAACTACAGGCTTTGATATTGTCACAATTCGTATTTCGATATTCTAAACATTATCATCTGACTATCAATTTGCAAAAATACTTATTTTTTTTAAGTTGTACACTGCATAAAGTCAAGAAAAATAACTAAAAAAGGCAAATCTTATTATTTTTTGTAAGCATTACCTTACAAATTACATAATACGGTAAAGAGTGGGTGATAATTATCAAAAATATATTCGATGAATAATTACATACAAAAAAAAGTGGCTCTCGGAATGAGAACCACTCTTTTATAATATTGCTATAATCTAATGCTTAGCGAGTGAGGGTCATATTGTAGTAAGTAAACCAAGTATAACGAGAGTAATCGCCTGTTTCCTGGTTAAAGATAGCTCCACAAAGACCCAGAGAGTCATCGAACGTTACTGTCTTGAAATCTGAACTCCATGTTCCCACTATAGGAGTAGTTGTCAACGATTTACCCGAACGACTATAAGGACTTACAGCGCAAGTGTAACCAAGACCGAAATTAACATCGGTAGCACAATAGTAGTTACCCAGGTCATCGAAAGCAACACTACCTACACCAGTAGCCTTGTCGTAGCTATATGAAAGCTTAACCTCTACCCAGCTATAACCTGCAAGACCAGTCATATAGAGAGTCTTGTTGTAATCCTCTGAATCTTCGTCACCACCGGTAATAGTAACAGCATAGGTAGTAGCTGCACCAGATGAATTGAGGCAGTTTAAAGTCCAGTTACCCTGGAGTTTCTCGTAGAACTCAGAGTCGTTATCGCGCAGAACTACAGTAGTAGAAACGTTGCTGCCAAGCTTGGCACCCTCTGCAGAAACGATGTATACCTCGAAAGTACGGTCTTCGTTGATATCGGCATCGTCAACAGTCTTGATTTCTACATTACCAGTAGTACCAGAGATATAGATAGTAGTATCGGTAACCATGTAGTTAACGTCTTTTGTGGCAGGATTGCTACCAGACTCTCTAACCGATACATTTACCTTAACAGGAGCATTGGTCTCGCCTGTAACAGCGATTGGCACATTGAACAGACCTACGCCCTCTTTGACCTTTATCTCGGTCTGAGCCATACTCACGGTTACATCTTCGTTGGTGTTCCAGCTGCTGTCATCGTCCGAGCAGGCCGCAAAGAAAGCGGTCACTGCAAGGAGCATAAACAATTTGATATATTTCATACTGTGATGTATTCTTTAAATGGTTAATATTAATCGGCATAGCCTGGGTTCTGCTGGCCTTGAAGTTTGGGGTTAGAGTCTATTTCGCTCTGTGGGATAGGCCATGTGTAACGATAGTCGCCCTGCTGATAAGTTACAGTACTCTTGGTAGCAATAATACCGTTGAGACCCCAAGCTGATGGGAAGTCGGCAGTACGGGTGAAGCCCTGGTTGGTACGACGCAAGTCGCTGAAACGCATACCCTCACCTAAGAACTCGATATCACGCTGCTGCAGAACTGCACTAATAAGAGTAGAAGCACCGTAAGAAGCCGATGTATAATCTTCGATACGATTAGCAAGGAAGTCGTTCATATAGCTAGAACCATCCTGACCAAGACGGGCAGAAGCCTCGGCAGCTATAAGATACATCTCAGAGAGACGGAATGGCTTGCACATGTTAACCAAGTTGTTGGTAGAACCGGTACGCAGAGATGTATTGCCAGGGAACTTGTTGAACTGATACAGCTCATAGTAAGCACCCGATACCAGTACGTTAGAGTTAATTCCGAAGAAGATATCGAAACGGCAGTCACCGTCAACAGCAAACTTGCTAAGTGCAGCATAAGTAGGAATGTAATCGCACTCCTGACCGTTACTACTAATGTAAGCACCGCCTACGCTACCACCAAGCTCGGTGTTAGACATAAAGGGACGGAAGATAACCTCGGTACCCTCGTCATTGGTCCACAGTTTAGTATAATCAGCTATTGTAGTAAGGGTATAGTAACCAGAAGAGATAACTTCATTAGCCTTGTTCAGAGCTGTAGTCCAATCGCCCTTAACCAGAGCTACACGTGCCTGCATAGCCTCTACAGCGTAAGAAGAGAGGTACGAAGCATTAGGAGTAAGCATGTTAGCTACATCAGTAGCGCCACTTGCCTCGTAAGCCTTAAGACCGGTGAAAGCATCGGCCAAGTCGGCCTCTATCTGAGCATAGGTCTCGTCAAGAGTGCTACGGTCTGGATAAGTAGAAGCATTACCGCTTGGATTGTAAACCAACTGCAATGGCACACCTGAGTGCTCGGCTGAAGGAGTAGTCTGAGTGTACGACTGGCAGTAGTGGTCTGCCAAGAAGAAGTAGCAGTAAGCGCGGAGAAAAGAAGCCTCAGCACGATAGCGGTTGATAGCCAACTGGTCGGCCTCAGAAACGCCTTCTTGTGCCAAAAGTTTGTCGGCCTCTGCCATAAGTTTGTTACAGTTCTTGATTACACTGTAGCAGCTTGACCAGAAACCACCGATGGTACCATCAGAAGCATAGATGCTACCGCCGTTGATATCACCGTTACGGTTACCATTGCTTACAAGACCTACAAATTCATCGCTAATTAAATCTGGTACATACAGCCAACTACCAGAAGTGATAGAGCGTATGTTGGTGTACAGAGTCAGGCGGAACTGTGAAAGATCCTGTGCATTGCGTATGGCCGACTGGTCGTCAAGCTGGCCGAAAGGAGCCTGATTCATGCTACATGATGAAAACGCCAATGTAGCAAGCAGCATCAACGAAATATATATTTTTTTCATATTGATTTCCTGTTATTTTAGTGGTTATACTTTAGAAAGTAACTTCTGCACCTACAACAAACTGGCGAGTATTGGGGTAGTTGAACTTAACCAGGTTGATATCTGGCTCGGGGTCGTAACCAGGGAACGAAGTAATGGTGAAGAGGTTACGTGCGATACCGAATACCTTGAAACCCTTAACATAACGGAGAGGTGCGAGCCACTTTGTGGGGAAGTCGTACTGTACGCTCAGTGTCTTCATACGCAGGAACGAAGCGTTGTAGAGAGCGCGGTCGTCCATGTTGTCGGTGATAATGTATGAGGCTGCTGGGATATCAGTAATCTGACCAGGTGTAGTCCAAATGTTAAGCATCTTGGTCTGCTGGTTGAATGATGTAGCGAAAGCAGTGTTCATGGTGAACACGTCTTCGTTTACATAGAGGTACTTGCCGCTCTGCCATGCAAAGTCTGCTATGATGGCGAAGCCTTTCCAAGTGAAGTTGGTACCGAAACCACCAATCCATGGAGCGTATCTGTTCTTGCCTGTCCATACTGTACAGTTTTCCTCGCTAAAGGTCTTGGTAATGTTACCATCCTTGTCGTACCACATAGGAGCACCATCGCGTGGGTCTACACCAGCATAGCGTGGCAAGTAGAACTCACCGTAAGCCTTACCAACCTCGTAGCGCTGACCAGTGTTGCTGATAGTATAGTTATCGCGACCAGCGAAGAGTTCGGTAATTTCGTTCTTGTTGTAACCTACGTTAGCCTTGAAGGTCCAGCGTATGTTGTGAGTCTTGATGAGGTCGACCTCTGCTTCGAGTTCGAAACCCTTGTTCTCCATAGAACCGATGTTACCTACACCTGAAGAGAAACCAGTAGTATATGAATAAGGTATAGACATAATCATGTCGGTAGTCTTATTCTTATAGAGGTTGAATACCAAATCCAAGCGATCGAAGAGGCGAGTGTTCAGACCGAAGTTGAACTTGCCTACCTTCTCCCATGTAAGCTCGTAGTTAGAGGGCTGTGACAGATAGAGTGAAGAGCTGCCATTGTAGTTAGAGCCTGAAGCATACAGACCGTAGTAGTCGTAAGCATCGGGGCCTGCATCACTACCGGTAGTACCGTAGTTAACAGAGAATGACAACTGGTTGAGCCAGTTAACGCTCTTCAAGAAGCTTTCTTTCTTGGCATCCCACTTTACACCGAGTGACCAGAATGTACCCCAACGGTGATCGGGAGCAAACTTAGAGCTACCGTCGCGACGAAGTGAACCATAGAAGTAGTACTTCTCATCGAAGTTGTATTCAAGAGAACCGAACAAAGAGTTGGCAACAACCTTGCTCTGAGAGTCCTCAAGGTCAGAGATACTAACAGTAGTACCACTGTACATATTCATCAAACGGCTATCGGTATGACCTTCAGCGTAAGCACCAAAATTGGTAGACTTCTCAATACGAGTCTCCTCACCAAGGATAACGTCGATATTGTGCAGACCAAAGCTCTTGCGATACTCAGCAGTGTGAGTAAGGTTGTACTGATAGTATGTGGTCAAGCGGTTTTGTACAGAACCACTATTGATTTGGCCAAGAGCTGCAGTACCAACCTTGTCACCCATAGGAGTAAGGTAAGAAGCGTAAGGCAGGTTGCGGCTATCCAGAGTCTGGTGGTAACCCTCGAGCGACTGCTGGGCAGTAAGGGTAAGACCGTCAACCGGAGTAAGAACCTCGTTTACCGACATATTAAGAGTGATACGCTTGCGGAAAGCCAAACGGCGTGAGCTATCCTCTTTCATAGTCTTGATACCAGTATAGTGCAGATAGGTAGCGGTTTCGCCCTTGATAAGGTTGCCGTCATCATCAAAGCTATAGTAGTAAGGTACATCGTAAGGCATAGCCATACGGGCAAATACCAATGGGTTGTTAGAGTAAATTAAACCAGAAGACTGACCAGCACTCCAAGCGGCATTCTGCTCGTAATCCTGTACACCCAAGTTAGAGGTGAAACCTACCTTGAAGAACTTGTTCAAGCGGGCATTGATGCGGGCGTTGATAGTAGAACGCTGCATAGCCGACTTCTCGATAAGACCATCCTGCTTGAGGTGGTTGTATGACAGATAGTAGTTAACCGACTGGCTACCACCCTGCATAGTAGCATTAACATTATATGTAGGAGCCGAGCTGCTGAGTACCTCATCGTACCAATTTGTATTAAGGTTGTAATTGTCTACCAAGTTACGAACCTCGTCTGTTACAGGCTGGCCAATAAGGTCGCGGAACTGTACGTACTGCTTAGCGTTCATCATATCGGCACCGTCAGAAGCTGGTGAAGATACACCCCACTGAGCCTTTACAGTAACCTGAGCACGCTCGTTGTAACGGCCCTGCTTAGAAGTAATAAGGATTACACCGTTAGCGGCACGGGAACCATATATAGATGTAGAGGCAGCATCCTTGAGCACTGTGATGTTAGCAATATCCTCAGGGTTGAGGGTGCTAAAGAAAGATGAGCTGATAGGAGCACCGTCGAGAATAAAGAGCGGTGTGTTAGAAGTCTGCAGGAAGTTAACACCACGCAAACGAATGGTTGCAGTGGTAGAAGGGTCACCTGCCGAGCTAAGTACAGAAAGACCAGAAACCTGGCCAGCCAAAGCATCGGTGAAGTTAGGAGTAACAATCTTACCCAACTTCTCTGAACCTACAGTACCAATAGCGCCTACCACGGCGCCTACTTTCTTAGCCTGACCGTAACCGGTAACCACTACCTGGTCAAGCACGCGGCTGTCGGGGTCGAGAACTACGCTCATGTTGGCAGAAGCCTTAACACGCTTGGTAGTCATACCGATGGCCGAAAACTCGAGTTCTGCGTTCTTGTTAGTCACAACAAGCGAGAATTTTCCATCAATGTCGGTTGCAACACCAGTCTTGGTGCCAACGACTTTAACAGACGCACCAATTACAGGCTCGTTGTCTTCGCTACTGACTACGGTACCTGTAACTTTTGTTTGTGCCAGCGCCATTCCTATACTCAGGAAGAGGCAAGCAAAAAACATCGTTAGTCTTTTTTCCATAAAATCTCTCTCTTTTAAATTAAAAATATAATTACTGTATAATATATTACCCTTAGAATATTTAAATATTTTTCTCTCTACAGGGCTGCCTCAATCGGCAGCTACATACTTACATTTTGAAACCCTTTTCTGCAAAAAAACAATCTTTAAGAACATTTTTAGAGGCTTTTTTAAGCCATTTTGCAACTATAGGTGTCTGCAAAATTAGTGATATTATATATAAATAACAAAAGTTATATAAATTATCTACCAAATATTAACCTCTGTTAACATTACAAGTGTATTTCAACATAAATTTTGTTACAAAAGCAGTGCACTGAATAACATTTTGTAGACGAAACGCCATTATAAATTACAATTCATAACCTTTTAGCCGAGATAGCCTTATCAATCGTATTTGAGAGATAATGCAGAAAAGTTGCAAAAATGAGTTAACGCATTTGTAGGGCATTACACCTTATATTATATATAGGCAACGTGTATTACGCAAAAAAAACTCGCTATAAGTAGGTGTTCAAAATTATTCGTATATAAATAATATGTCAACAGAATTGGGAGGTGATAAGTCTCTGCACTTTCTTTTTGCCTATATGTCCGGCTTTCATCGGTCGTGTAGCCCGCTACACTCCCTCTTCAATCCGAAAATACAGACAAAAATAAGGCACATATCCATATCAAATAATTTTGAACACCTACTTAATAAACAAAAGGGGCAGTGAGATACTGCACCTACTAACCCTAGGTTATAGGCTTTGGGCCCTTCAGCCCGTATTAAAGAAACGTCAAGTTGAAAAAATGAGATAAGGCTTGTTTTAAAGTCCCAATTATTGTAATATTGACTTTAGCCGAATTGTAAACAACCGTTAAATATAAAAAGCTTTACCACTGCGATATTTTCGCACGAAATAGAGTTTGGTTACCAATTCGGCCATTCATAAAGCACAAAATTGGCAGAAAAACGGGCTAAAGGCTATCATTAGAATGGCAGAGATAGTATTTAGTGCGCTGGAGATAGTCTTTAGATAGCCAAAGTTAATCTCTACGACCGTTACTTTTTGCGAAAAATTGGCAAAAACTGTAAGGATTCGGCCATATACCTGCATAATTTGTCAAAAATAATAGGCAATGACATGGAAGTGGCGAATCGGAGTTAGGCATTTGCTGTAGAAAATCATCTTAAACATCGGATTTCCCCCAATTTTTCGTGAACAAAACCGCATCACTATTTAGCCCTAAAATTAAGAGGTGTTAACTAAAGGTGGGCAGAATTCGGTTAAATACCGTTAAACGCATTGGCGCTTGTTCAAAAATATTTTTGGGGAAGGAAGTGTAAAGGGCTATTCTATAAATTACCACCGTAAAACAATGCCACGACCGCAATGGCCGTGGGCATTTTATTTAATCTACAAAGGTAAATATTAAGTAGGTGTTCAATATTATTCGTATATAAACAATTTTGAACATCTACCTAAATATTAGTACTGCATTAGTTAAGCAGACGAAACTTTTGTGCCACGTTCCACTTTACCACCAAGGGTTTGCACGCCTTACCATTAACGGTAGGGATAATCTCTATATGGCGGGTACTGCTGTGACGGCGGAAATAAGTATAGCTTACCCGGATAGAGGTACGCTGGCGTGGCTCAAGCTTAACAACCGATGGCATCTTGAGCACGGTATTGTTTGGCTTGCGGCTAAACCGCACCGTCAGGGGCTTATCGGTATCGTTGGCCAGTTTGAGTTCGAACGAGTGGGTCTGCCCTACCGACAATTCGGGGAAAGGCAGTATCTGCTGGTTCATAAACAAGCCATTACCATAATCGAAGGGATGATCTTCGCGTACGGGATGAACCATAGGCACTATATTGGCCTTTACCCATAGGCGCACATAAGCCGAACCATCGTTGACCAGCACCACTACTTGCTTAACAAAGTTGCCCTGCTTATGGTCGGGGTCTAACGATACGGTGATACTTGCCGTTTCGCCGGGGCGTACGGCGCGCTTGGTATAGTCGGCCACCATACATCCGCACCACGTATTGACTGCCGAAATGGCCACGGGCTTATCGCCCTCATTGCGCAGACGGAATACATTGACTACCTTGCCATCTTTCTCGTAGATAGTACCAAAGTCGTGGGTACGTTCTACCGGCTTAAAGGTAGCCAAGAATTGAGGCTCGCCTTGCGCCATGGCTGCAAATGCCGAAAAGAGTGTAAAGACGAATAAGAAAAGATATCGCTTCATATTGTAAATCTGTATTTTATTAGGCTTAAATTTAGTGTAATCCGCTATGGGATAGACTCTACTAACAGCCAAGTATAAGGAAAAAGGGCACCCCCCTCCTCTGTAGAAGAATGGGCGCCCTTATCAACGCTATAGATTGGTTTTAAACCATCTCATAATGATTAATCGGCAAAGGTAAGGCCCCATGTTGTAGATACGTAAGAAGCACCCCAACTGTAGCTACCGTAATCCCAATACCAGGCATCGGCATCAAGTTCTTGCTCTACCTTTACATAACGTGCCTTAACGGCTCCGTAGAGTACATACCACTGGCTACTCCAGTTCTCGTAGTAAGTATTCTTACCCGAAACATCGCCCAAGTCTACCCATGTATTATTGTCCTCGCTTAGATAGAAGCGGAACGACTTGCCAGGATAGCAACGCAGCTTGAAGGCGCCTACCTTATGTACAGCACCAAAGTCGACTACGAACGAAGCATTGCTAACATTCATCTGAGAGAACTTCCAGTTAGAAAGCTTCAACTCACTCTGATTGTAGTTAACAGCAGAGATACAACTCCATGCACTGATATCGGTAACACTAGTACCTAACAACTCAGAAGGATTATCCTGGATAAGGTTCTCTTCGGTAGTGATTACCAGGTAAGCCACCTCGCTATCAAGAGTAACCTTGGTACCATTGCTATACTCGGCTACAAGGCGCAAGGGGACTACATAACCTTTCTCTGTAAGCGACTGGCCCAAATCGGCAGGCAGGGTTACATGCAAGTTGGCCTCTGACTCACCGGCAGTAATAGTGGCGGGAGTAATCTCGAGGGCGCTGGCTACATTAGAAGGCAGAGCTACATAGCTCTGGCTGTTCTCAGCATTATAGGTATCGATAAGGCTATTGTCTAAAGTGGCCGACACCTTAACATCAGAATCGAGTTGGAAGTGAAGACCTACACTATAGTTAGCGTCTACCTCGCCAAAAATACCAACCGGAGTACGTACTATACCGCACTTGGCAGCTTTAGAACCGGTAAGGTAAACCATATCGTTGGTAGTATGGATAACAAGGTAATATATACCCATATCCTGGCTGGCAGAGATAGGACGGGCATTATCGGTATTGCCCTCCTTAGTGCCGGTAAGGCGCAGAGGTACTACATACTCGGGCTGGTTAAGTACAGAGCATGCCAGGGCTGGGATTGTTACCTTGAGAGGCTCGGCAGCAGCATTGGCTCCGGCAGAGATACCCGTATTCTCGAACTGGAGAGAAGCCAGCACGGCAGCGGGCAATGTGGCGGCGGTGGCATTGTTCTTGGTGTTGTACTGAGATACGAGTGTAGTATCGGGAGTAGCCGAAATGGTAACACTGTCACCACAAGCGTACTGCAGGCGTACCTTAACATTGGCCGTAACATCACCATAAGTACCTACGGGGGTATGGTAAACGGTACATTCGGCAATCTTAGATGCCGCCTGGTCTACGTAGATAAGGTTGTCTATCTTGCCTTCTACATCGTAAGATTCATCGTCGCTACAGCCGGTGAGAGCAGCTGTTCCTAAGAACAGCGCTCCACAAGCGATATATAAATTTCTAAGTTTCATAGACTGTAAATTTATTGTTTGACATGTTATTAATAAGGACACTTATGATTAGCTACCCACGAAGGAGCGCCACTCTTGGCAACGGCGTTATAGCCATGACCGGTCTGGTCGAGAATAGAACCATCGGCCTGCATATCGGTACCGCAGAAGCGCCAGTAAGCTATCAATCCCTCGGAATGAGGATCTACATAGCATATATTGTTAAGCAGTTCAGAAGGAGTACGGGCTACATTCCATACACGGAACTCGCTTACACGGCCGTTAAGGTAACGGCCACCGGCAGAGTAACCAATAGCAAAAGGACCATTGTTGTCACCATAAGAAGTACCATAGTCGTAGCTCCATACCAGAGAGATGTCGCCAGTAGCCTTTACAGGGTCGCCCATAGGTTCGCCGTCAAGATACATGGTAATCTGAGAGCCATCGTAAACACAGGCAAAGTGGCACCACTTCTTGGTGGGGAAGTGAGTGGGGAATGTAGCAGCGTGGGCTGTTCCCTTATCGGGCTGATCCCAAGAGGGAGCACCCGTCTTACCACCGGCAAGCTGCAACTGGTCGGGATCGCAAGATACATCACCGAAACGCAACAGGAAGTTCTCCTCGCACCCCATCAGAGAAGAGATATAAGGATTAGAGTGGCAGAAATCGTTAACATATACCTTACACTCCATAGTAAGCTGTGAGAGATGACCTACAGCCTCGTTGTTACGGAAGCCAGGTACAAGGAATGGTTTGCCGTTGATATCAGCTACGTCGGTAGTGATAATTGGCACAAACACGATATAAGCTACCGAACCGGCTTCGAGCAGATTGCCATCGCTCTTTACGCGAACAGGCAGACAGTAGTTCTTACCTTCTTCGAACTGTGAGGGGTCGCCAATCATCAACTTGGCCTGGGTAGACACAAAGTTACCCGGAGTAATAGATACATTGGCATTCTCTATGCTATAAGCCGATGTAGGAGGAACTATATAGCCTGAATTGTTGGCCTTGTTATAAGCTTCGAGCAGCTCGGGGGCGGCCTCGAATGTAGCGTTTACAGTAGAAGTAACCTTACCAGTACATGTGATAGACAGGTCTACCTGGTCGGCACCCTCAAAACCTTTACGTATGGTATTCTTCTGCATGGTGCCCGTGATATACACCACGTCGCGGTAGTCGCCGTTGCTCTCTTTACAACCGGCGAAGACCAAGGCTATCATGGCCAATACCAATAATTTTATCTTATTCATAATTGTAATTCTAAATTATTATAATGTTGTTGATAACCGTGCAATTAGTGGATAGCCGGATTCTGAATCTGGATACCGTGGCGCATATTGGCGTAGTTGGTGCATCCAAAACCGGTATTGATATAGTCGCGGTGCATATAGAAGGCACCAAATCCGCCTTTACGGCCAGTAGATGGTTGATAGCGGGCATAGGTAAGTAGCTTACCACACTCGGCATTCTTCCAGTTGTCACCCACATTCTCTGTATAAACCACTTTCTCTGTAGGACAACCGGTGAAAGGCAGACCACCAGGGTTACCACCATAGGTCTGGTTTACAAACCAGTTGGTATACTCATTAGTATTGGCGCTTGGACGCGTACTGAAATAGTCAATACAGAGCAGCATTTCAGGATTACCCTTGATAGTAAATCCGTCAGGATAAGTAAAGGTACTGTCGGGCGAAGCCTTAGGACCAAGGAACTGACCAACATACTCTACAAAATAGTCTAGATTGTTGCCTGACAGAGGGTCGCCCTCTGGCTCGTAGTCCATATCTATACCATCAAGACCATTCTCGAAGATGGGGCGCAACAAGTTTTGTGCATAGGCACGCATAGCAGCTTGAGGATCGCCCTGCTTTACCCAAATTGAGTCGTAGAATTCAGGATGCTCACGAATACGGATGATAGATGGAACTACCAGCTTGGTACCCTTAACCTCTTGTACATATTTCATTTCACGATATACTTCGGGCAGATAGTGGGTATCTACATGGGTAGAATCGTCAGAAGGAATACCGCCCCAAAGAGAGCAGATATCAAGCGAGTCTGGTAGACCCAGGAAGCGAGTAGCCAAAGAGTTGCTCTGAGAATAATCAGAGAACCAACCCCAAGCGATACTGTGGTCGCTATTCTTGTAGTCGCGCAGATTTTGGTAGTACTGCGGACCATAGGTGGTGGGATTCACCACATCGGTATTCTCTACATCGGTATCGCACGAAGCAAACATACAAGCTACGAGCATAACCGGCAGAATATATTTCAATATTTTCATAGATACTGTTATTTTAAGTATTAATGTTTAGGGTTCTTGTCCCACCAGAGTTTGGTACCTCCATTGTCTGCACCGCCCAGCAAACCTACGGCAGCCTGTACGTTGGCATTATTATTAGAGTACTCTGAAGCGGGGAAGCGCAGACGGCGTATCTGGGTTTGTGTACTTACAACACCATTACTTGCATTGTAGTCTATGGTGAAGAGCTTAGGATAGCCCGTACGACGGAACTCGCTCCATGCTTCCTGTCCATCGGGGAAGATAGCCAGATACTTCTGTGTAATGATACGCTCGAGTTTAACCTCGGTAGTAGCATTGTCGTCCCACTTAGGAGTGATTGTGCTCAAGGCAGAAGCATCGCGACCATTGCCGCTATTGTCAGAGAATGTTGCAGGAGCATCTTCGCTCTGCAGATAAGAGTCTACACCACCTACGCTACGCTCTTGGAACGAAGCGCGAACGCCCGACTCATAGAGATCCTTTACAGATGTGCTGCCCATATCCCAACGCAGCTTAGCCTCAGCACGCAGGAAGAAGCTCTCGGCTGCCGACATCCACTGCATAGTAGAGTTTGACTCTACATTCATAGCAGATGTTGAATTGGTGTAATCGCTCTGGTTACGAATCTGCAAACCGGGATATACGCCGTGTATACCGCCACCATCTACTGCATCGTCGAAGTAAACGCTGGCACGAGGGTCGTTATAACCATTGAGGTAGCTATCCAATGAAGCACCCAAGCGCATATCACCCCAGCTCTGTGTAACCTCCCAGAAAGGATTCAGATAAGAATACTTAGAACCGTTAGAGTGGATGGCCGATTTCTCGAGGAGTCCCAATGTATGGTCTATTGACTTTTGAGCTTCCTGCTTGGCCAGTGTCTCGTTGGCATAAGCTACACGCAGAGCCAAACGCAAGCGCAGGGTATTGGCAAACTTAATCCAGCTCTCTACATCACCAGAGAATACATAGTCGAAGTTGGCCAGCAGCTTAGCGGTAGAAGATGCTTCGTGATAAGAAGTAAGCACATCGATAGCATCGTCAAGTTCTGAAAAGAAAGCCTTGTATACATCTTCCTGACTATCGTAAGCTACGTTGATACCAGTACCAAACTTAGTGTAAGGCAGTGGACCGTACATATCGCTTATACGACTCATTCCAAATACCTTAACTACATTGGCAAGAGCTGTAACAGCAGCTGTACCGTTCTTTTCAGAGTTGGTCTTAAGTGTAAGCCAGGGCTGCATCAAATTAGTATAGGTATCGTTAAAGGGTTGGTTAACCCATGCATCGGGCAACATATAGTGCGCATTGTGCAGCGAACCTACGTCGTACGAAGCCTTGATATTTGAGAAATAACCCGAGAAGAGACCTCCGGTAAGCATGTCCTCTATCTGGAACGAGCCACCCTTGTCGAGACCTACGATGAATACATTGTGCTGCATCTGTGAGAAGAAAGCACCCGTATTCATATCGTCGTGCGACATATCGTCTTCTGTAGCCGACTGGTGGTCAGTGTTCCATTTGTCAAACTCTGACGTACAAGAAGAGAACACTAAGGCAGAAGCCATGACAGCCAGGCTGCCTGTGATGATTTTATTTAGTTTCATAATGATTATGGTCTTTAGAAATCTACTTTAACTGAGAAACCAAGATTGCGCAGGCTCGGCATCATGAAGTTGTCGATACCTGTGAAGTAGGTACCTGTACTTGCTGTAAGTTCGGGGTCGAACGGAGCCTTGCAGTAGAACATCAGCAGGTTGCGACCTGTGAAAGCCAAGTGTACATTCTGTATCCATGGCACCCACTTGTTGATAGGCAAGTTGTAACCTACAGAGAGTTCAGATAGACGCACGTTAGATGCACTATAGATATAGTAGCAACCTATGCTTGGGCCTACCTTACTATAGTAGTCTTGTGTGGGGATACGATATCCGTTAACCAGCGCACCGCCATTGTCGCGTGCTTCAGCTGTAGTCTTTGATACACCAAAGTAATCCATGTATCCCTGAGTGATTGATGATACCTGACCGCCTACACGAGCACTTACCAAGAAACTCAAGTCGATACCTTTCCATGAGAAGCTGTTGCGCCATCCCATAGTATACTTAGGATTAACGTTACCTGCATATACATACTTACCTTCGTCTACACCGGCAATATTACGCGAGGTGTAGTCTACGATAACATATCCGTGTTCGTCCATCTTAGGAACGGTTACATACAGGTCGCCCATTGAGCCTCCTTCGGTAAGACGTACCTTTACAGGACCGAAGTTCATCATATCCATACCGTCGAGCGATACAGTTACCTTGTTGCCATTGGCCAGTGTAAGTTCTGTTGGAGCCAACAGTTGCTTAATCTTGTTCTTGTTAAGTGTATAGGTAAATGTGCTTGACCACTTAACCTGACCTAGAGGTTGGTTCAGTGTAAGCGAAGCCTCGATACCTTTATTGTCTATACGACCACCGTTGATAGGCAACTTGCTATAACCTGACGAAGCTGACAGTTCGGGCAAGAAGAACTGATCGGTAGTGCGGGTAGAATAGAGGCTCACATTCAGGTTCAACTTATCTTGCCACAGGTTAGCCTGCAAACCTACTTCCCATGCCTTGGTGCGCTCTGGCTTAAGGTTGGTGTTGGGATAGTAAGATGTAGTAGAAGGTGTGGCGTTAGAGTAAGTGTAGCGGGTAAGGGCATAGAACTTCTCGGGAGTGTTACCTACCTCACTATAGCTACCGCGAATCTTCAAGAACGATAGTACATTGCTCTTCAGTCCAGGAATCATTTCGGTAAGTATTGCACTCAAACCGGCAGAAGGATAGAAGAAGCCCTTGTCGCGATACTGAGTGTTACCCAAGAAAGAATCCCAGTCGTTACGTGCTGTAAGGTCTAGATATACCATACTCTTATATCCTACCTGTGCAGTAGCAAATACGCTCTGTACCTGGTGGTGATAGTTCAGGGCTGGGTCGGCATCCATGTGCGATGTAGAACGGTTTACAGCATTCAGTGTAAAGTTGTTGGCTACATTCAAGAAACCACCTACATAGGTATAACTTGTTTCTACATCCTTAATAGATGTACCCAGGTTGGCTGTGAGCGAGAAGTCGCCGAAATACTTGTCGATATTAAGTATAGCATCAGCGTAGATCTGACGGGTATTGTCGTTGGTACGATAGTATGCACCATATTCGCCGGCAAAGAGGGCATCGGTAGAAGCTGCATAGCGCTTCTCGTAGATACCAGAGGTCTTGTCTATCTTTGCACGACCAGAGAGAGTGATACCTTTAACTATATCGTAGGTAAGACCACCACTCAGGATAAAGCGGTCTTTGTGGTTCTCTGCCATGTCGCGGTTAATTTCCCAGTAGGGGTTCATCATAGAGAGTCCTTGGTTACCGAAAGGCCAGTACTGAACCTTGAAGTTACGCTCGGGGTCGTACTGCTCGAAAGCGGTATACTTACGAATATCGTCGCCGGGAGGGAACAGATAAGCCGAAACAATGGGGTTGAAGTACAAGCCCTGTGAAATCATATTCTGCTCTTTTACGCTCATGTACATGGCGCTTACATCCAGATGCAAACGGTCTTTCAAGAAATCGGTAGTGTTACGAACGGTAAAGTTGTAACGTGCCAACTGGTTGTTTTCTACTATACCTTCGGCATTGGTTGTAGAAGCCGACACGAAGGTCTGGCTGTGTTCAGAACCTACCGAGAAGGTTACCGAGTTGCCTACATTGTAACCTGTCTGGAAAAAGTCCAGTGGGTCGTAGTTTGAGGGTGTTGCCAACTTGCTACCCCAGCTTGAGAATGTGCCGGTACCGGTCTGTCCGTATGTATTTTGGAACTCAGGAGTTACAAAGGGTGAGAAGAAAGAAGTATTGTTAGAGTAGCTTACGTGCACCTTGCCTACCTGACCCTTCTTGGTGGTAATCATTACCACACCGTTGGCTGCGTCGCTACCATAGAGAGCAGAAGCGGCAGCACCACTAAGTACCGAGATGCTCTCGATATCATCGGGGTTTACCATAGAAGCGGCATCACCGGTCTGGGCATCACCGTGATAAGCATCGGTAGGCTGATTGGCTGTAAGCGAAGGCATTGGGATACCATCAATTACATAGAGTGCGTTGTTGTTACCGTTAATCGATTTGTTACCACGCATTACCACCTTAACACCGCCACCTATACCGGCAGCACTGGCATTAATTTCTACACCGGCCACTTTACCAGCCAGGGCGTTCATAAAGTTGGCATCCTTAACACCGGTAATATCCGAGTTGTTAAGTTGCTGTACGTTATAGGTAAGAGCCTTGGCCTCTTTCTTGATACCAAGAGCGGTAACTACAACCTCGCCAAGTGTCTTCTCGTCTTGGGCCATGTTTACGGTTACGTTGTCGCCTTTGGGCTGTACCTCTTTAGATTGATAGCCTAAGTACGATACTTCCAGCTTACCGCCTTCGTTCATAGGGATAGAAAAGTTACCGTCAATATCGGTAACTACAGCTACGCCGGTAGACTTGGCGCGTACGGTAGCGCCTATTACAGGCTCGCCGTTTTCATCGAGTACTCGGCCGTTAACCGTCTTTTTAGGACCATTGGCAGTCTTGGCAGCAGCATGCTTGGCACCACGCTTGTAGATGGTAATCATCTTGTTGTCAATCTCGTAAGCGAGACCGTCGCCCAGCACCTTATTCAACACCTCACGCACGGGAGTCGACTGGAAGGTTGCTGTCACCTTTTGGTTAGCATTCACTTCGTCTACTTTGTAGATCACAGACATCTGTGTCTGTCGTTCCACTTCTTTCAGCACATTGCGCAGACTCTCATTACTGAACGTTTTGGTTACAGTCTGAGCGCTCATGCCAAGCGCACTGAAAAACAGTGTGACCAACAAGCAGACTTTGAGCAAATTCATTTGCTTCTTGTTCATAGTGTTTTTGTTTTTAAGTTAGACATTTATATTAATTATATTCATTTAGGCTATGGCGGTAGGTAGTAGGGGGGTGTTAGGTGTGGGGGTGTTGCACGGCAGGGCTATTTGCGCTTGGTATTCTGACTGCCTATAACAATCTCTTTACCATCGCGGCATACCTGCATGGGGGTTATACGCTGCAGAGCGTCGAGCACATCGTCTATGGTCTCTTTGTTGCGTAGCGAGATTGAGAAGCGCATGTGCCGCAGTTGTTCTGATGTTACGTTTACATTTACTGCATAGCGGCGCGAGAGCAGTTTGGCCAGTCGCTCAAGGGTTATATCAGAGTATTCGGCCTTATCGTCTATCCAGCCATGAGTATCGGTATTAAAGTGGCTCTTGGTAAACTTGCCGGTAGTCATATCGAGCGTTACCATATCGCCGGGTTTCATGCTTAGCATATCGTCTTCGCGGTCTATCACTACGGCTCCCTGCATCAGGGTGGTAGTGATAAAGCGGTCGTCGGTATAAGCCGACACGTCAAAGCGAGTACCCTTTACTACCACATCGTAACCGCGTGTAGAAACTACAAATTCGGCACCATTACGCTTGGCTACCTCAAAATAGCCTTGACCTTCGAGCTTTACGCGGCGGTTGCCGTCGGCAAAGCGGGTAGAATAGCTAAGGGTTGACCCTGCATTGAGCCATACTACCGACCCGTCAGGCAAGCATAGACGTGTTTTACTACCCATTGGGGCGGTTAGCGTACAGTAGCTATCGGCCTTGGTGGTAGATACATAGCGACCTACAAAAGCCGAACCTACCATAAGCACTACCACTGCAGCGGCTGCAGCCACGCGCCATAACGGGCGACGACGGCGCTGAGTCTCGCTACCGCACATCCAGTTGTAGAAGCGGTTCCAAGCATTCTCGGTAACCATATCAAAGTGGGGGCGGTGGCTCCATTCTTCCTCCCAGTTGCGGAAAGTAGCCATAGCCTGGGCGTCCTTAGCTACATAACTAAGCAGAGCGCTCTCTTCCTCGGGGGTAATTCTACCCTCGAAGTACTTATTGGCCAAAGCCTTGAATTCACTTTCCATCAACATTTTTAATATTATATAAGTATTGCTTATTCTGTTTATTCTTGCTGCGGGATTACCCCAAGCAGCAGCAAGTAGGCATATTTTCTATCCTCTTGCTATTTATAAAACAACCTAAAACCAATATACCCACCCTACAGAAATAATTATTTTTAGAAATTTTTTGCATTTATATTTTGAAAAATTAATACTTTTGCAACACAGAATAACATTTAATAGGTATTTACAGACTATATATATAATATAAGGTATAAGTTCCCACACCGGGGATATCTATAAATTATCCAAAACGGCATGCGTTTCTATACAGAACAAAACGAACTATTCGAGGGAATACGCAACGGCGATGCTGATGCGTTTGAATATGTTTTCAAAACGTACTACCCCCGTCTGCGCAACTTTGCCAAGCGTTTTGTTACCGACGACGACGATTTGGAAGATATAGTACAAAACAGTTTTATACACCTTTGGGAACGTCGCGAATCCATCTCTTTTATTTCTATCTCTGCCCTACTCTTCACCATTGTTCGCAACGGCTGCTTAAACTATCTTAAGCATCAGGCTCTTATCAACGGCTACGAGCAGGATATGCGCCTCAAGGCTGCCGGAGCAGAAGAGTTGTACTGCATAGACCTAAAGGGCAACGCCGACAGCGATACGCTCTACCACGAACTTGCACGCCAGATAGAGCAAGTGATGGAATCGTTACCGCCACGATGCCGCGAAATATTCACCATGAGTCGCTTTGAAGGACTAAAAAACCGTGAGATAGCCGATAGGTTGGGCATTTCTGTCAAGGTAGTAGAGAAGCATATATCAAAAGCCCTGTCGGTATTTCGCACCCAACTCAAATCGGGGCGAGGCACTATGCTGCTACTTATATGGATGATGGCTATGTTATAGCATACTATAACGGTACCTTGAACTTTTGCTGAATTGTTGCCCTTGGCATACAAAATGAAAAAAAACTTTAACTTTTTCTTTGATTTGTCTGCCACATACGCTACCTTTGTAGCATAAATTCAAGTAAAATAACAAAAATGAAGACACAAAAGATATTGTCTTATATAGTTGTAGGTGCCGCCTTCCTTGCCCTGTCAGCCTGTGGCAACAAGAAGTTTGAAGTTAACGGTAACATCAAGGAAGCCAAAGACTCTACCCTATATTTTGAGAACATCAGCCTGAACGGCCCGGTTACTGTAGACTCGGTAAAACTGGGCGAAGATGGTGCTTTCTCGTTCAAAGCCGACGCTACCGAAGCCCCTGAATTCTACCGTCTACGCATAGCCGGACAGATAATCAACGTGGCCGTAGACTCTACCGAAACCATTAGCGTAAATGCCGCCTACCCCACTATGGCTGCCAATTACGAAGTTAAAGGCTCGGAAGACTGCGAAAAGATACGCGAACTGGCACTGCTGCAACTACAACTGCAGCAAGATATCAACGCCCTGATAGCCAACCCCAATATGGGGGTCGACAGCGTTGGAATAGCTGTAGACCGCCTGCTGGCAGGATATAAAGACAACGTAAAGCGCAACTACATATACAAGGCTCCTATGAAGCCTTATGCCTACTTTGCGCTTTTCCAGACATACATCTTGGGCAATCGCCAAGCACTGATATTCAATCCGCGCACCAGTGCCGATGATGTAAAGGTATTTGCAGCCGTAGCTACCAGTTGGGACACATTCTTCCCCAACGCCGAGCGTGGCACCAATCTGCACAACATAGCCATTGAGAGCATGAAAGACCTGCGCATTGTGCGCAACGAGCAGGCCGCCGGACAGATAGAAGCCAGCAAGGTACAGGTAACTGGATGTATAGACATAGCCCTGGCCGACAACAAAGGCGTTACACGCCACCTTACCGACCTAAAAGGCAAAGTGGTATTCCTTGACTTCCATGTATTTGCCGACAAGCAGAGCCCCAAGCGCATTATGTTGCTGCGCGACCTGTACAACAAATATCACGCACAGGGACTGGAGATTTACCAAGTATCGCTCGATGGCAACGAACACTTCTGGAAGACACAGACCGAGGCACTGCCATGGGTATGCGTACGCGACGAGAGTGGCACTTCTGCCAGCACATACAACATACAGGGCATACCCTCGTACTTCTTGATAGACCGCAGCAACACCCTATACAAGCGCGGCGAACAAGTGTCTGACATAGACGCAGAAATAAAGAAACTGTTATAAGTAGTTGTGGTAGGGGTAGACGCATAAAGACACCGCTGCCCACAATACTTTACAACATAAAATTTCGCATTCATAAAAAAACATCATTAATCGGGAACGGCCTCTAGTGTGAACTACGGGTCGTTTTTTTATGTAGGATAGTTCTAAAAATTACCACCGTAGGATGCGAGCGTGGTAACAACATTGTTCACGTGGTTACCTATCAAATTGTAACCACTAAATTTTCTTAATTTAATGGTTCTGAATACCCGCATATTTGCCCACAAAATTACGGACGAAGGCAAATAGCCCAGCTATAGTTCCCCTTAACGAGACTAAAGATTAACTTCCCGATGATAGAGATAGCCTTTAGAAACATAGAGTTGGTCTTTAGCCCAAAATATAACCATCTACAACACTATAGAATTTTGAGAAGAAACGGTGAAACCATTATCCGTTTTTGCCAAATATTATCATTCTGCGGACAAATACCACGGTTTTTAGTACAATCTACACAGCCGAATTATCATCCAAACCCTAAAAACTAACTATTATCCACACCTAACAGACCGAAAACATTCACTCTTTCGTACCCATAGATGGCTCAAAAACAACTCTCGTTATAACATATATTAACAATCACACTCGACTAATAGTTAAAGTTTCAAAATAGGGATAAATGGCTGCTTACAATCTGAAAGATATACCGCCATTTAACCCCCATTTATATTTATACGAAAGTATTTTCAAGGAAACGCTTCACCGCTTTGCTATTTTTTTTGTAATATTGCATATTATAAATTAACCTTACTATGGATATACTCAAACGGTTTAAGGTATGCCCGGTATGCGGAGCCGATTTTCTGCCGACATCAGAGAAAAGTATGACGTGTAAAGCCTGTGGCTTTGAATACTTTGTAAATGCCTGTGCAGCCTACGTGGCACTGATATACGACAGTGAGGGCCATCTGCTGGTAGTGCGCCGCAATAGAGAGCCTGCCCGCGGAACGCTAGACCTGCCCGGAGGATTTGCCGACATGGGCGAAACGGCAGAAATGGGCGTAGCGCGCGAGGTAATGGAAGAAACGGGCCTCTGCGTAACCCATACAGAATACCTGTTTAGCCAGCCCAACCGCTACCTGTATAGCGGCATAGAGATACCTACGTTAGACCTATTCTTCAGCTGTACCGTGGCCGACACATCTATAGCCCATGCTGCCGATGATGCCGCCGAGATATACTGGTTAATGCCCGAAGAAATAGACCCTAACCTCTTTGGATTAGACTCTATCCGCAAGGGAATAATCCGCATTATCAACCGCAAATAAACACTAAGGGGCGGCAATCCACATAGCCACCCTAAACAAATACAAACAAATGAAAAACATCAGAACCCTAACCCTTGCCGCGCTTTTGACAGCCTCAACAGGAGCCATAGCGCAAAGCAACATGCAGCAACAGTTTGCCAACCCGCCACAAGAAGCTCGCCCCCGTGTATGGTGGCACTGGATGAACGGCAACATATCGAAACACGGTATCAAGAAAGACCTGGAATGGATGCACCGAGCCGGTATAGCCGGTTTCCATATATTCGACGCTGGTCTGAACACCAAGCAGATAGTGCCCAAGCGCATTACCTACATGACACCCGAATGGAAAGAATGTCTGAACTACGCTCTGCAGATAGCCGACTCGCTGGGCATGACCGTAGCCATACCCAGTTCGCCAGGATGGAGCAATACGGGCGGCCCATGGGTAAAGCCTGAGGATGCCATGAAGAAGATAAACTGGCGCACGGTAAAGGTAAAAGGCGGAAAAAAGATAGATATACAGTTGCCCGACATCTATACCACTACGGGCTTCTATCAGAATGTAAAGAACAAAAACAGCAACGAAACTTATAGTCAAGAGATAGGCGTAGTGGCAGTACGTATGCCCGATACCGATATTGACATTACCTCGCTCGCCCCCACCGTAAGCGCCAGCAAAGGCACTGTTACCTTAACCCAACTTACCGATGGCGACTATAGCAAAGAGGCGCGTATAGAACCCGACGCCGAGGGCAACATCTGGGTGCAATACACCTTTGCCAAACCCATAACCATCAAGGCGCTATCAATAGCCGAACGTGCCCACCGCAGTACATGGAACAGCTGGTCGGCACCGCTATACTACCGACTGGAAACCAGCAACGACGGCAATACATTTACCAAGGTATGCGATCTGCCTCAAGGCGGTACATTCCAGCAGACGCTGGCGCTGAAACCCGTAACGGCAAAGTGCTTCCGCATAGTAAGTCAGCAGCCCAAAGACGACGAAACGGGGCGGTACGTAGAACTGTTAGAGTACAATCTATACACCACCAGCCGTATAAACTTTGCCGAAGGTAGAGCCGGCTTTGCTTCGTTTGGCGACCTTGACCAGTATCCCGTACGCCAAGATAGCGAAGTGCCGGCTGCAAGCGATGTAGTAGTTCTTACCGATATGGTAGACCACAACGGCCGTCTAACATGGACAGCACCTAAAGGTAACTGGACTATATACCGCTTTGGTACGTCGCTCGTAGGTTCGCGCAACGGTCCGGCTTCGCCCGAGGCCACCGGTCTGGAGGTAGACAAGATGAACCGCGATGCCGTGCGCCGCTATATAGAGCACTACATTAACCTATACAGCACCGCTACGGGCGGAAAGATAGGTACCCATGGTATACGTAACCTACTGATAGACAGTTACGAGTCTGGCAAGGCCACATGGACCTTAGAGATGCCCACACAGTTTAAGACTCGCCGTGGTTACAGCATATATCCCTGGTTGCCCGTACTTACTGGCGTGATAGTAGGCAGTGCCGAAGAGAGTCAGAAATTCCTCTACGACTTCCGGCAGACTATAGGCGAACTCATAGACGAAGCCCTGTATGGCGAAGTGGCCGATGCCGCCCATCGCCACGGCATGCAGATATACATAGAGTCGCACGAGAACGGACGGCAGATGCTGGCCGACGGCATAAGCGTAAAATCGAGAGCCGATATACCTATGGGAGCTATGTGGGCCATGAAGAGTGCCGACCTAAGTATGTATGAGTGCGACCTAAGAGAGAGTGCATCAACAGCCCATATCTACGGCAAGAAGTATGTGGCTGGCGAATCGTTTACCGCCGACGGTCGCCATGAAGTATGTTACACCTTCTATCCCGGCAACATTAAGCCTATAGCAGACTATATGATGTCGTGCGGATTGAACCGATTCATCATACACGAGAGTGCCCATCAGCCCGTAGACGACCGCAAGCCCGGATTGTCGCTGTCTATATACGGACAGTGGTTTAATCGTCACGAAACGTGGGCAGAACAGGCTCGCCCCTGGACAGACTATCTGGCACGGTCTAGCTATATGCACCAGCAGGGTAGCTATGTAGCCGACATAGCCTATTATTACGGCACAGACAATAGTATAAACGGCCGATTCGGGCATAATCACCCAAAAATTCCAAAGGGATATAGCTTTGACTATATCAACCCCGATGCGCTGAAGCAGGTATTATCGTATAACGGCAAAGAGCTTACCACTGCAGCCGGAATGACCTATCGCCTGCTGGTAATCGACCCGAACGTGGAATACATGACGGTAGAAGAACTGCAGGCACTGGCTCGCTTGGCTCGTAACGGAGCGCCTATATGCGGCAAACGCCCAACCATTCAGCCCAATCTTAATGGCAACAACACCGAATGGAAACAACTGGTAACAGAGATATGGGATACCCATAGGCCCAACGTAATGGAAAATCTAACTATGGCAGAAGCTCTCAGCAAGAGGGGTGTGGCCGAAGATTTCAGCTTCGCCTCTACAGACAAAGCTGACAATGAGCCAGACAGCATACGCTGGATTCACCGCCGTACAAGCGAGAAAGACATCTACTGGGTAGCCAACGCCATAGACAAGGCTAAGCGTATCTCTACATCGTTCAACGTATACGGCCGTAAGCCTATGCTATGGAATGCCGAAGACGGTAGCGTTAAGCCCATAGACTATACCATGAACAACGGTCGCACCTACATAGACTTAGATTTAGACCCCTATGGAGCCATATTCTTGGTATTCGAGGAGCCTACTACACAGTTGCGCTTAGAAACACCTAAGACGAAAGAGACAGAGGTAATGACGCTTGATACCAACTGGCACGTAACCTTTGGCGGCGTACAAGACACACCCGAGAGCATAGACATGCCCACACTACAATCGCTCACCGAAAGCGATAACCAGCAGATACGCTACTTCTCTGGTACAGCCGTGTACACCCGAGATTTCAACGTGAAGAACTACAGTAAGAGTGGCTCTTACAGGCTGGACCTGGGCGGAGTAGGATGCATAGCCGAAGTGTACCTTAACGGTAAACTGATGGGCACTCTGTGGAAAGCACCCTATACGATAGTCCTTACTCAGGCACTGAAGCGCAAGAACAATCATCTTGAAGTACGTGTTACCAATCTATGGGCCAACCGCGTAATAGGCGACAAGCAACCCACAACAAAGAAACGCTACACCTGGGCATCGTACAACAATGCCTTCACAGCCGCATCTAAGCCCCTACCCTCGGGATTGTTAGGCGGCGTACGCCTGTTGTACTCTGTCACGGCCAAATAATGGTGTCAACCGCCCTTGAGTGACGGTGAAGATACTGTATAATTTGCCATGTTAACCGCAAGAAAAGTGGCAACATTGCTAACAAATCTATGCAAGTAATTGCACGATTTCGGCAGTATCACAGACTCACATTGTCTGAATGTGAGTCTGTGAGTTAGTCTAAAAAAGAACGCTTTCAATAATAGAACAACTCACTTGTCGCCTTATCCCATCTACCAGCCTTAACGTCTTCAGGGCGCATAAAGATGTAATACATGCCACAATCGTAGAAGCGAAGTCCCCAGCGGTCGTCCTCATCAATCTGTAAGAGACACACATCGCTATCGTGCATCTGCCTCACTTCCTCTTGATAAGGCGTGCCGAGCATGACAATGCCATCACTCATGCAGTTCTCGGCGGTTGAGAACATCATCTTCTCCGCAGACCGGAACACGCTCTCGTTCGTGCCCTCCCAATGAAGATCATAAGGTTTCAACCTTTCTGTATATGGTGACCAAATGACATGCGGCGGAACGTGGTAGTCGAGCGGACTGTCTAGCTCGCCAAGGAAGTAATCAAGGGGAGCGAAGAAGTAGAGCATACCCGTATGAGGAAGAATTCCTTCGGTATCAAATGAAGCTATGTCCTTGCACCTTATTTGGCAGATGAAAGTCAGAGGCTCGGGATACTGTTCTTTGTCATTGCCAACCATCACATATGGATAAGGAATATCAGGAGGCAAGTCGGGTGCTCCCCACCAGTGGCTCTTGCCTACAAGTCTATCTGCCGTCGATTGTGTTATTATCCTTATTGCCATCATTTTGCAACGTTAAAGCATACGATGTCGCGTACGACATGATTATACATCTCGCGAGTGCTTGCGACTTTGAATCCTTTGGCGAGGAAGATATGCCGACTGTCGCCTCTTCGCCAGTATGAAATGAGTAGACGGTGAGCAGACAAAGCAGCGTAAGGATGACCGCTGCAACAATTATCATCACCGATACCCTTGTCTTATATTTTTTAAGATTCATCAGATTTGTGTGTTAAACGTATGCGTCGTAGCGTCCGTCATCATCAATGTCGTCATCAGAGATTTCTTTCATGCGTTCCAGTTTTTCCTCCATTTCCTTTTCGAAGCGTGCCAGATAAATCTGTTCAATGGCGGCAGCGTGGCCATCAAGGAATCCTTTGCGGTAACCTTCGATGACCGCCTGCAAGGTGTCGCCGCGCAGAATCAATGCCTTGTATGCACATTCGTATGCATAAGCCTCATCGTAACTATCGGGAGCGGTGTGGTCGTCAAGAATCATACGTGTCATCGCAGCGTAGCATGACGGCTCGCGCAACATGGCTCCGGCGGAATACCATTTCCACGCCTCGCCAAAGTCCTGCGGAAAACCGTAAACGCCGTCCTCATAATATCCAGCAAGGTAGAGAGGTGCAGTTGAATCACCCAACATTGTCGCGAAGCGCAAATCCTCGAGCAATGATTGATGCAGCTCCGTCTTGTCTTTTTTCGACAGACTGTCGTAGAGTTCTTCATAAACAAGCATGGGATATTCGAGAAACGCCTCCGAGGCACAGACCTCACGTGCCCTACCCATGATGCGCATGAACTCCTCACGGTCTTCCACGTTGCCGTTGTCATCACAGCAACTGTAGAACGCCTGCCAGAAGAAACCATTTGAGCAGCCCTTGCGTGCCGACGTCTCATAGTTGTATAGGGCGTTGCTCACGCGTCCAAGCTGAATGTTGGCATCTGCCAACATGCTGTAGTATATGGGATCGGGACTGGCATGGTTGCGACGGGCATCGCTTATAATGCGCTCAATGTCATCACAAGCCCGCTCCGGGTCTGCCTCTTTGCCGAACTGCCCGTAGATTCTGTCGCGCAACTCCTGCTGAATCGCTTTCTCACTGCCTTCATCTGCCGCATCTTTTGTTAGCTTGCGGTACAGACCCACGTCGGCCTCACCATAGTCGCCGTCGCGGTATGCCAACGCCATGAAAGCGCGAGCATCGGTGATATGCGCGGATAGATAGGCCGACATGTAACTCTCCAATTTAATGCGGTTGGAGTCGTTGGAAACCGGCACGCAGTCGTGAAGCCGTGCCACGGCATACTCCATATAAGGATTGCCTGCATCCGCCAGTTGGTGTATCCGTTTGGAGTCCTGCCGTAGAATAGCGACATTGTTGCGCTGGCGGAGCAGTTGAAGGAAATAGCGTTGGTGCTCCTTGTCGCTCTCTATATTTTCCACGGCTGCCCAAAAGGCCTCTCTAACCTTATAATCGAGGATAAGTTGTTGTATCGCGTCCATCGTTGTTTTTGTTTAGTCGAACATTACTCTTGGATTCATCACATGTGGCGACCGCCATCTGATGCCGTGCATTTCCAGCACATGTGTCTTGTAGTACCACACAGCATGGCAGAAGCCCATGCCTCGGCGGTGATTATACAGTATGAGGTCAAGCTCACGCTCCACATCATCGATGACCTTCTCGTATTCACCAGTCCATTCTACAGGATCGCTTTTCAGATGACCTTCGTCTTGTATCTCGTCCAGTTGCCCTTTGTCGGCGTAATCAATGTTGCGGCGGTATAGATCAATTCTGTCGGTTACGTATTCTGTCTCAGAGAGTTCATGGCCAGCCTGCGCCTCAATGCGGTGGAGTATTGTGAGCCTTAAGTCAAGCAACTGCAGTTTCCGTCGAGGGCACTCATTTATACAGTCTGCCATACGTTTTACGGCCTCGTTCGCAAAGTCTAGCATGTGGTCGAAACCTTCAAGCCACGCGGCATATTTCAGCAGTACTTCCGTCAGCTGGTTGTTCTCCCAATTGCGGCACTGGCTGCGGAGATTGTCCTCGGCGATGAGTACGCAACCACAACATACGTCCTTGTAGGTGTCGAGGTCGTCGGCAGTTGAGCCAAGCGGACTGTTCTCCGCCTTCCTTAAAGCCTTGATGTATTCCGAACGGATTTTTCCGATGTTTTCTTCCATAATGATATATTGTCAGTTTACCCTTCTGTAAAGGTTTCCATATTTATCTTTATAGAGTGTTTCTCCACGCCCGCCGCCAAGCAGTCCACCACCGAGTATTGCCAGTCCGAACAGTGCGCAGAGCAATGGCACCAGCACTTCAAGTATGGCTACCACTAGACCTCCTATCGCCACCATGCAACCTACGATGTAGACCAGCACGAACAGCGTGATGAGCGTGCCACGTAGTGTGCCAAGTTCCCGAACATTCTTCACTAGGGTTATTATTATGCCAGTAAGCAGTATGGCGAAGAATATTGCCACGGCAGTCAGTTCTGCGTCCTTGCCTTTCCAACCGAAGGCCATCTGTGCGACAAGCAAGAACACGATGACCACCGGTATGCTGACTACGAAACTGATGACAGCCGGCTTCATGTGAATTTTCTTACTCTCGTCGCGCTCGCCGAAGAACAATATGCCTTCATACCACCAAATGCTTGCCACCTGCGCTATGACTACGAGAAGGAACGGGATAATACGCAGCACGGAGCCGAGGAAGCCGTAGCGGTCTTTGTCGCACCACCAGAACGCTTGTGAGCCGAACAGTTGATAGTCGGCAATCTCTATCAACGCCACCAAGAGCAAACAAATTGGCATGACGATGACCATTGCCCGGCAGACAACCGCGAGGAACCGGCGTATCGGCTCAAAGCGAGAAAGAAGCAATGGGAGAATGATAGTGAACAGTAGCGGCAGTCCGACGAGTCCTATGACAAGCCAACACGGCCATAGTGTCGAGAAAAACACTCCAATGTCACTGTGCTGTCTGACAACAGATGATTTCAGCGCAACGGGCAGACTGTTGGGATTGGTCCCGCTCCACTTCAAGTGGGACTTGTTGACTTGATAATACCTCCCGTTGTTGACGAAGACAACATTGTATTCCGTCGACTTAGGCAGCTTGCATGAGTCTATGAGCAGTCCACGTGGAAACACCTTCGTCTTGGAATAGTCCTTCACCGTCCATGCCGTATCCTTGAGCACTGCACGATAGCAGGTAGCGCTGTCGGCGAACATAGGGTCAAGGACGTACTGCGGCGCACCGGCCAAGGAAACCTGTGACATTACTCCTTTCCCGCCATTGTTGAGATTGATTGTCTTGGCTCTCCCGTCAGCACTGATAACGTTGCCACAGAGTGAGATGCCGTCACGGGCAATAAAAAGACGATACGTATCAGTAAGACTGTCGTTATTGACGGGTTTTGACAAATATACGTAGCACCCTTCCCTCTGAACGTCGAGGTGTCCTGTCAGACTGTCTTTACGAACTTCACTCTTCTTCCTTACGAAGAAACGTGCCTGCACAGTGTGTTCGCCTTGGTTGTTTGAAATACTGTCAATGATCAGTGTTGCCGGCAACCCAACCATCTCACCGTTCCATGTGTCACGCAACAACTTAGCGTAATCATAGGGCTGTATTGTTGTTGACTTGCTCCATGCTGTCCATATCCCCAATCCGATGACCACAATCAGCACCGCGACAGCAGTGATTGTCGGCCATACTGTAGCCAAGTGGCTGACAAATGGCTGCAACACGCTTTGCCGTCGCGGTGGCTGTGGCTGGCGATTCTGACGGGTGGACGCAGATTGAGTAGTGGGCTTGCTGGACGCAGCAGGTCTGTATGTCGTTGTAGACCTATTATGAGGTGAATGTCTATTGGATTGAGTAGTCGCGGTGACACTTCGCCGGGTTTGCTGCCGGTCTGTCATGCGCGGACCTCCGACTGTTTTCTGCATGGCATCGGCGAATTGGCGGAAAGTCTCTGCATCAGAAGTGTACATCTCACGTGCCACGCCACGGAAGTCCTTGCTCGCCTGAACGATGTCACGATTGTTGCCATGCAGTTTGTCTGAATCGCTGAGCAGCTTCACCATACGCTCAACACGGCGCGTGGTGGCTGCTGAGAACTGTGCGCTCCGCCACAGGTTCTTCAAAGTGTTTACGGCATTCTGCTCTTGAGAGGAGAGACTGTCGGTATTGTCGCTCAATACCTTTGTCGCATCCGTCCACTTCTTAAGCCTCAGATTGAGTATCGACTCTTGCATAGGAGAGTTATTCTACGATTGTTTTGCCTATGGACGCTATCGACTTTGAGAGCTCCTCGCCAGTTTTCACGCCCTGTATTTTCAACGTGAAATCGAGTTTCTCACTGCCCACTTCGGCGTGCACATGGAGTATGCCCTCCTGGTCAACATCGAATATTACCTGCACGTCTGTGCCCTTCGGCCAGTTTTGGTGTATCTCGAGTTTGCGGTCCTCTAGCATAGTGCAGAACCGCTCCTCGACAACGGTGTCGGTCTCGGGAGAGGTGAAGTCACTCTCCATGACCTTGATGGGTACGTAGTCCTGGTTGTCGTACATCGTGCGGAAAGTCTCGGTCATCTTAGCCGGCAACGATGTGTTGGCGAAAATCATATTGCGCACCATGGCACGTCCACTGTCGTCGGTGAAGTCGGTGCCGTAGGTCTTACTCGTAACGTTGACGACACGAGCACGGGGACCGCGCAGTGTCTTAGGCTTCACCTCACTGTCACCGTTCTCATAGTCCTCAAGAGCCTGCGAATAAGCCTCGTTCATGGCATAGATGGCGGCACCCTTTGCCACACACTGGTCGGGGTCGTTGAGTTTGGCATCGCAGCCGAATTCGCTATCGAGGCGTGCCTTCACCTGTGGCATACGGCTACTGCCACCGACGAGAAGAAATTCGAAGTCTGTCGTGTAGCCTTTCTCGCGGGCAATGTCTATTACCTTATGTGTGGCGTCGATGGTCTCGTCAAGATGTACTTTGGTCAATTCATCGAATAGTTCACGCGATATTTCAAAGCGTGCAGACTGGCCGTCGTACTGCACGTTACACTTCACGACCTCCTTTGCCGAGAGTTGTTTTTTCTTAGTCTCTGCCTCAAGCAAAAGTGTATATTTCAGCTCCTCGTCATCCATGGTGTAGCTACCACCCGTCTGAGCGTTGAACTGGTCAAGCATGTAATTTGCCAGTTCCGTGTCCCAGTCCACGCCACCTAGATGATGATCACCACCAGTGGCGATTACTTTGATAGCACCGCCGTTGACGTTGATGATGGTCACATCGAACGTGCCTCCGCCAAGGTCGTAGACGAGGACAGTTTTCCTTTCCGTAGTCTTCATGCCGTATGCTATGGCGGCAGCGGTTGGTTCGTTAATGATGGCAAGCACGTTGAGGCCAGCTATCTCCCCCGCCTGCTTGGTCTGCATGCGCTCCTTAGTGCCAAAGTAGGCGGGACAGGTGATGACTACATCCTTAACTGGCTCAGGGTTGTCGCCGAGGTCGTTGGCGTCCTGCACGAGTTTCTTCAATATCAGAGCGGAGATTTCCGTCGGGTCAAGATGATAGGGGAACTTGTTGGTGGCCTTGTCAAAGTCAGCGTCCACGCCCATGGAACGTTTGACGAAGCTCACGCAGTTCTGTGGCTCCGTGGCAAGCATGCCTTTCGCCTCCTGTCCGACAATTGTCTTGTCCTGACTCTCGAAATAGACCACTGACGGCGTGGTGAGGTTGCCGTCAAAATTGGTGAGCACGATGGCCTGGTCGAACTTATCGACCTGTGCGATGCAGCTGTATGTGGTGCCGAGGTCAATGCCGTAGACGGCACGAGTATTGTCTTGCATAATGTATAGTGTTTAATGATTAATGTTAAATTTATAGACCACGACGCGGCTCTGTCTTAATATACGGCCAGTGTTCTCGTCGCGGAAACCGGCTGAGAGACATTCCACGATAGTGTTGGCTTTCGCCTTGTCGTCGGTGTCGATTGTACGCACTGCTTTCTGCTCCTTAGGCTTGTATTCGTTTCCTGATGCCGGAGCGAACCTCTCTATGGAATATTCATCCTCAAGGAGGTCGGTGATGTAGAGAATGTTGTTTTCAAGCAGGCGCTTGACGCTCTTTGCGTCAAAACCTTCCGCATTAGGATCAAAGCGGACGTTGGTGTCAGCTATGCGCTCATAGATGTTGATGATGTCCATGACATAACCACGACCGATGCTTTCCAGCAGACCCTTTTTCAAAAGTTGTAGTTCTTGGTGAAGGTCGCGGATTATGCCTTCTTGATAGACGGCAGTGTCTATCTTTTCTGAAAGGTTCTGCAGCTCTGTTGTTAGCTTCTGTAGGTCATCATTCAGAAAGTCTGAGTTCTCTTTTCTCTCATTCTCAGTCTTTGGTAGCGATGTGTCAGTAGGAGTTTCTGCTTGTGGTTCTTGTGGGGGCTCTTCTTTCTGTTGTTGCGCCGTGAGCAGACCCTCCATTTGTCTTTTCAGCTCGCTAACATCATTTTTGATGTTTGTCAGTTCCTCCTTGTAGTTGAATATTCCCATAGCCGTTTGTTTTTGCCACAAAAGTAGATTTTAGGCGACAATACGGCAATAGCAACGGGTCAATTGTACAGATTGACGAGAATGTTTTTACTGACTGGAGAAAAATTTACCGGTTGAAAAGAGACTACTCTCAATTATTACGCGTATATTTGCAGATAATATAATATTAGACGTGCTTGTCACCCGCCGAAAATCGCCAAACAACAAATGCAGGATTAGCATGTCAGACACGCAGGGCTCCCCATGCGGCATGAGCTGTCTTTCGTGTATGCTAATGGGTGTTTGGCGATACCTGACGGGTGGCATGGGAGCAGTCCATGCTTTTTATATGTACTGATGATAAACGAACTGGCAAAATCGATAAACGACTTCTCTTTCGGCATGCTGTTCATGTCGCAGGTGCTGTGTACGATTATAATGTACCAAAAAGGCAGACTGCACCGGTTGCAGAGGATGATGTTCGTCTTTATGGCCTATCTGCTTTGCATCACCATATTTGAGATAGTTCTTTTCTACCTAACCTTTTTCGGGCGAATGTCTTTGACATCTCACATTACCGACATCATTGAGATGACAGTAGTGCCATGGGCTCTCTTGATAATAATCCAGCTCACACATCCCGGACGGCATCTTAAAATGGTGGCACTGGTGAATGCGTGCCTGTATGGCTCCGTTCTCATCGCTTACGTCATAAACAGGAACGAGACGATTTATGACGCAATACTGTTGTTCACGCAATTCTACTCACTCTCCATCATCATTTATGGCTTTATTGCCGTCAGAAAATATAACAAGATACTTGCGGACAACTTCTCAGACGACAACTTGTCGCTCAGTTGGCTGAAGTATATAGTCTACTTGTACATAGGCATAATATGCGTGTGGACTTTTGCCACTGTTATGGCTGACGACTACTCGGTGGCTGTGTATAACGTGATGGTGATGTTCGCTTTTAGCATGTTCTGCTACTTCGTTTACCGGCAGGAGGACATGCTGGAGGCATTGGAAAAGAGCAAGGGTGAGGAGGAACGGAAAACTACAAAAGGACTTGCCGAGGAAAGACTACAGAACTATCATTTCGCGGAGCATCTTGAGGAAGTGTTTCGGGATGGGGAAATCTACCTCAACCCGACCCTCAACATCAACGACCTCGCACGTGAGCTCGGCACCAACCGCACCTACATCTCCAACCACCTCAACCAACAGCTGCAGACAACCTTCTACGAATACGTCAATAGGTGGCGCGTCGTGCGAGCCAAGGAACTGCTGAAATCAACAAGCCTCTCTTTGGACGACATTGCCGTCAAGTCAGGCTTCAACTCGCAGAGCAGTTTCCGGCGCTACTTCATCGCCCACGTCGGCATGACCCCTACGGCATACAGAAAGCATTCCGCATAGGACATAATTACACTCACAAGCAATTTTATAATTTGCCACAAGGCCCAAATAGTTTGTTTACGCAATGTTTACGCAGCCATACTAAAAAAAGCGGTTACGAAAATCGTAACCGCTTCATTTTTAAGGTGGACCAGATAGGGCTTGAACCTATGACCTCCAGATTATGAGTCTGTTGCTCTAACCAACTGAGCTACAAGTCCAGACTTGCATGCAAAGGCATACTTGCTTTAGTGGGTGCAAAGTTACTGCTTTGGTCGGAAACAACCAAATTTTTTGCAACAAAATTCATAATTAGCACAAAAAGTTTTACAAAATTCATTGTCTACCAAGGCCTCATCAAAAGAAAAACTACCATGTCATCGCATCCTCACGACCGCTGAATATCA
Source organism: Bulleidia sp. (assembly GCA_963659135.1). Classification (GTDB taxonomy): domain Bacteria; phylum Bacteroidota; class Bacteroidia; order Bacteroidales; family Bacteroidaceae; genus Prevotella. The sequence continues at coordinate 39,116 of CAVKSZ010000014.1, forward strand.
TAATGTGCTTACATCTATAGCCTCATCCCAGGCTATAGACTGGGCATAAAAAAGAGGGGCGTTTTCTTTGAAAGACACGTTAGTTTCAGTAATTTTGCACCACAATAAAAGTATATTGATGCTCAAAGAAATAAAGAACATAATTTTCGACTTGGGCGGCGTGCTGGCCAATCTTGACAGCGAACGCTGCATTCAGGCCTTCGACGCCATAGGCTGCACTGCTATAAGCTCTTATGTACGCCAGCACCGCACAGAAGATCTGTTTTACGATATAGAAATAGGCCACTCTACCACTGCCGACTTTTGCAACGAGGTTAGGCGGATATGCCACTCTTCTGCTACAGACGGCGAGATTATAGGAGCGTGGAACGCATTGATAACCGACATACCCGATGAAAGAAAAGCCCTACTGATGAGTCTGCAAGGTGACTACCGCATATTCTTGCTCAGCAACACCAACGATATGCACTGGCGACTCTGTGCCGACCATCTGTTCAATTACAATCAGTACCGCGTTAGCGACATGTTTGAGTGTGTATACCTATCGTACCGCTTGCATCTGGCTAAGCCCGACAAAACTATATTCACCCATGTACTGGTAGACGCTGGTCTGCAGCCCGGCGAAACGCTCTTTATTGACGATAATGCCGACAACTGCCGCGCTGCCGAAGAACTGGGCATACACACGCTGCTAAATAAGGCCAACAACTACTGGACTCAATGCCTATGAATATCATTACCCAAACCGATACTCAGCAGCAACCGTCGGTAGTCACAATAGGCTTCTTCGACGGTGTACACCTTGGGCACCGCCATCTTATCAGCCAAGTGCAAACCATTGCCGCCCAGCGCCAAATGGCGGCCACTGCCGTTACCTTCGACGCTCACCCGCGCCAGGTATTGCAACAAGACTTTATTCCACAACTGCTTAGCACGCCCCAAGAAAAGCTCGCTCTACTTGCCGATACCGGTATTGACCAGTGCAGCATGCTCCACTTTGACAGAGATATGGCCCAACTCTCGGCCTACGACTTTATGCAGCAAGTACTGTGCCTTCGTCTTAACGCACGCGTGCTGGTAACGGGCTACGATAACCGCTTTGGTCACAACCGCACCGAGGGTTTTAGCGACTACGTAGCCTACGGCAAGCAACTTGGCATTGACGTGGTGGCCGGCACTCCCTACGAGTATCAGAATATGCGCATAAGTTCGTCGCTCATACGCCGATACTTGGCCGCTGGCGATATAGCGCGCGCCAACCAGGCCCTGGGCTACACCTATACCCTATCGGCACCCGTAACGGGTGGATATGCCGAGGGAAGACGCATGGGCTTCCGCACCGCCAATCTGGATATGAGCCGTATTATCAAGATGCTGCCAGCCCACGGTGCCTACGCCACACGCGTACGCATAGACGGCCAGGGCGAATGGCTAAGCGCAATGACCAATGTAGGCACACGCCCCACATTCGGCCGCAGCGATACCACTGTAGAAACGTTTATATTAGATTTCAACGGCAATCTGTACGGCCACACCATAGAAGTGGCTTTCTGTCATTATCTACGACCCGAAAGGCAGTTTGCCAACGAGGCCGAACTTTCGGCACAACTCACTGCCGACGAGCAACAATCACGACAACTTTTAACCCAAACCATATGAACAAGACCATTCTGAAAGGTATGCTGCAGATAGCCATCTATCTGTTTGTATTTATAATTATCCAAGTGATAACCCAACTGATAGTTCCCCTCGTCTCGTTATTGGCACAAGGCAACGGCATAGCCGAAGTTTTTGCCAAGATAGCCCACGGGCAGATACCCGCCGACGGCAAAACGCTCTGTGTAACCATGGCCATATCTAGCGTATGTACCGCCCTGCTCTTTGCACGCATAAAATGGTCTCCCGTATCACGCAGCTATATGCTCTCGCGCCCTTGGGTGGTGCTGGTATGGACGTTTATCATGGCCGTAGGAACACTTATACCCAGTTCGTTTCTCGAAGAACTCACCCATGTAGAGATGCCGGCAGCCACCCTGCAAGCCTTTACAGCCATGCTACAAGAGCCTATAAGCTATCCTGTACTGGCCATTCTTGTGCCTCTGGCAGAAGAGATAGTATTTCGCGGAGCCATACTGCGTAAGTTACTCTCACTTACTAGCAACCGCTACCACTGGATAGCAATAGCCATATCGGCCATACTCTTTGCCATAGCCCATGGCAATATGGCACAAATACTACATGTAGTGCCCATGGGGCTACTCTTAGGCTGGCTCTACTACCGCACGAGCAGCATAGTACCCAGCTTGATAGTACACTGCGTAAACAATTCGGCCGTGTACATCATTACCAATCTTGTAACCGCCAATCCCGAGGCCAAGCTAATCGACGTATTTGGCACCACCCAGCACGTATGGATGGCCGTAGGCTTCAGCCTCTGCCTATTTATACCCGCCCTATTCCAACTGGCCACCAGGCTAAAGAAAGCATAAATAGCAAATATAGCAATAAAATATGGCGAGACCTAACAACTGAATCTCGCCATATTTTATTGCTGAAAGTGAACCTCCCTAAACAGTACTGATAAGATTATCAAAGTAGGCAGCACTACCCTTCTTGTCAAAAAGTTTTTCGGTAAGTCTACTGCGCATATTAGTTACATTAGAACGACTGGTTGTCAGCAGTATAGCCATCTCTGTAGGAATAAATCCAAGCCTTATCAAAACACAGAGCCTATATTCTTTAGTACAGATATGTGCCTCCCTTTTATTTAACCACTCTAAGAAGTGAGCGTCCAACTCTGACAACATATCTTCCATTTCGTCCCAATCGTTAAGGGTAGGACATTTAGCATTGCGAGCCTTACGCCGCATTTTTACTACCCAGGGATGGCTAATTACACGCTCATCAGGAGTTTTTCGTCCCTGGAGCATATTACTTAGTTCTTGTTCTATAAGAGTTACTTGTTCTTTACTTTTCTTTATATTGTTTTCTTTCAGCAGTTCGTATTGCGTTGTTATCAATCGATAACGGTCTATCAGATTCTCATACTTTTCGTTTTGCTGCCGCATTTCCTCCATATTGCGTTGCTTGTTACGCCTTACAATGAATATAAGCCAACCAAACAAAATCATACCAACTGCAACGCATATAGCCATCCAGCACTGCAACCTATATTTCTCCATACGTTGCCGATAAATTTCCTCTTGCTGGCGATTGTAACCATACATACCCTTTATCTG
>CAVKSZ010000015.1:0-41264 GCA_963659135.1 Bulleidia sp.
CAATCCATGCCGCGTATTGCGCAAGATAACCGAAAAAGATAAAGTAGGTTATCCCCAATAATAATAAGTAGGTGTTCAAAATTATTTGATAAGGCACAGAGACTTATCCCCCCCCAAAAAAAAATCTGTTGACATATTATTTATATACTAATAATTTTGAGCACCTACTTAGGTATATAGGAGAAGTTATATATCTTATTTCTGTGAGGATATGCCAATTGTAGATAATACGTAGTATTACCCCGAATAATTGTAAAATAACAACAATTAATGGCAAACTGCTTTTTTGGTATTTGCTTTTTTATTATTTTTGCATTATCATGAAGAAGACCTTATCTATAATACTTTTGGCCATGCTGGTGCTCAGCGTCAGTGCAGCAAGGGTGGTAACCTCGGTACAGCTTAAATTGGTGGCCGACGGCAAGACCCTAAACACCGTAGCCTTACAAAGTGCCATCGACCGGTTGTCAAAGAAAGGTGGTGGCAAGTTGACTATCGCCCCTGGGCGCTATCTTACCGGAGCTATACAGTTAAAGAGTGGGGTTGAGTTGCATCTGGAACGCGGTGCCGTGCTGCTGGGCAGTACCAACCCCGACGACTATTATCAGCTGCAGGTAATGGGCGATGGCGACGTGGTACGCAAGGATAATTCAAAGTATGCCTTGGTTCTGGCACAAGGAGCCCACAATATAGCCCTAACCGGCCAGGGCGTGATAGACGGTCAGGGGCAGGAACTGGCGCTTACTATCGATTCGCTGGTAAAATGTGGAGCGAAGGCCGACCCTAACTATAGCACTCGCTTGCGACGTCCCAGCGAGATAATGCGTCCCAAGCTGTTCTTCTTCTCAGAATGCGATGGCGTAGAGATAAGCGGCTTGCACCTGCGTAATAGTGCCTGTTGGGGGCTCTCTTTCGACCTGTGCTCAAACATGAATCTGCACCATCTGGATGTATATAACCGAGCCTACTGGAACAACGACGGCATAGATATGACCGACTGTCGTGACTCGCGTATCACCAACTGCCGTATCAATGCTGCCGACGATGGAATCTGCCTAAAAAGCTATCACAAGAGCGGAAAGAGTACCAATCTGGTAATAGACAGTTGCGAGATACGCAGTTCGGCTTCTGCTATTAAGTTTGGTACAGCCACATGGGGCGATTTTAGCAATATCACCATTACCAATATTCGCGTAATAGATACTTTCCGTTCGGCTATAGCCATAGAGAGTGTTGACGGCGCAAAGATAGATAATATAGTGGTAGATGGTGTCAAGGCCACCAATACCGGTAACGCCATCTTTGTAAAATTGGGCAACCGTGCCAATAATCCCAATGGATATATTCGCAACGTAAGTTTGCGCAATATGGATGTAGAACTGGCGTTTGGCCGTCCAGATACCGAGTACGATATTCGTGGCCCCGAGGTTAGCTACTTTCATAACCCCTTCCCCTCGAGCATAACCGGCTGGCCAGGTCATTCCGTTGAGAATATTCTTTTAGAGAATATCAATATCAGCGCACCCGGTAGAGCCGATAAAGGTATGGCGTATGTCAAGGCAGCCGAAGTGCCCGAGAACTACGACCGCTATCCCGAGTTTACCATGTTTGGCGAACTGCCCGCTTGGGGTTTCTTTATGCGTCATGTTAAGGATGTTACCCTGCGTAACGTTACCCTTACGCTGCGCGATAGAGACTTCCGTCCGGCCATCTGTAAAGTAGATGTAGAGGGATATAATGAAGAAGGTGTAAAGACCATACTTCCTGAAAAGAAACATTGTGGCAAATGCCACCATAACCCATAATTAAACGAAAATCATGAAAATCTGTAACCATCTGTTAGTGGCCGCCATGCTTGTGGTCGCAACTACTGCCCAAGCTGCCAAGACTGTAACCTCTACGGCGCTTAAATTAGTATCCGACGGTAAAACCGTAAACACCACCGCCATTCAGCGCGCCATTGACGATCTGAGTAAAAAAGGCGGAGGTACCATCGTATTCGAACCCGGAAACTATGTTACCGGAACACTAGAACTGCGCTCTAATATAGAGTTGCATTTGCAGCGCGGTGCAACACTGCTGGGTAGCGTTAATCCCTACGACTATATAGATGTAACGCTGCAGGGCGACGACCGTTCTAATCCCAATAAGTGGAACTATCTAAGTTTGGCACTGATAGAGGCTTATCAGGCCACCAATATACGTCTTACGGGCGAAGGTACTATTGATGCCCGTGGTTGCGAATTGGCGTTGGCTATCGACAGTCTGCACAAGACTGGTATACGCAAAGACCCCAACTACTTTGAGCGTCTTAACCGTCCTCGCGAGTCTATGCGCCCCAATCTGTTTACCATCAATGCCTGTGACGGCATAGAGGTGAGCGGTCTGCACATACGCAATGGAGCTAGTTGGGGACTGGTGTTCTTCCGCTGCAAGAACCTGACTATAGAAAAAGTAGATGTGCTAAACCGTGCTTACTGGAACAACGACGGTATTGATATAGTAGACTGCCAGCATGTAGTTATCCGCGACACTCATGTTGACGCTGCCGATGACGGAATCTGTTTGAAGTCAGATAAACTAGAATTGGGTTGCGATGACATACAGGTATACAACTGTGCCGTAGAAAGTTCGGCTTCGGCCATCAAGTTTGGTACCAATTCGGCTGGTGGCTTCAAGAATATCACCATACGCGATATTAAGGTAAGCAATACATTCCGCTCGGCAATAGCCATTGAGGCCGTAGACGGAGGCGAAGTGAGCAATGTGCTAGTAGAGAATGTACACGCTCTGAATACCGGCAACCCTATATTCCTACGCTTGGGCAAACGTCATGCCGACCGTCGTGAAAGTATAATAGACGGTGTAACGCTGCGCAATATGGTATGCGAAATGCCATTTGAGCGTCCAGATGTAGGATATAAGTTGCGTGGTCCTATCACCAACACCATGCGTAACCCCATGCCCTCGAGTATAGTAGGTATACCCGGTGCAAAGATTCGCAATGTACTGGTTGATAATGTTACCATTATCTATCCCGGTGGAGCCGACAAGGGTCTGCGTTACCTTATCATGGACGAACTGAACAAGATACCCGAGCAGATAAACCGTTATCCCGAGTTCGATATGTTTGGTGAATTGCCTTGCTATGGTTTCTATGTGCGTCATGCTGATGGTGTTACCTTCCGTAATGTCAATCTACTGTTGCGCAACGACGATTTCCGTCCTGCCTTTGTTTTAGACGACGCATCGAACGTAAAATTTGAAAACATATCTTACCCCTTCGGTAAGAAGAGCGGCCAGATATACGATAGTTCTAAGAAATGAAACAATCCCGTATCTTTCTCCTTGGCGCGGGCTCTGCGCTCTGCGCCTTTATGGCAGTAAGTTGTGGAAAAGCCCCGCAACTTACCGCCGATAATGCCAGTGAAGTGCTAGCCCGTATGACCACCAATGAGAAGATAGATATGGTGGTAGGTGCCGGTAACGAAACCTTTACCGGCTACGGCAATACTAAGAAACTGGTGCCCGGTGCTGCCGGGACTACATCGCCCGTTGCCCGATTGGGTGTGCCACCAACGGCGCTCACCGATGGGCCTGCCGGACTGCGCATAGATACCATGCGCGAGGGACAGACCCGCCGCTACTACCATACGGGTTTTCCTATAGGTACAGCCCTTGCATCGTCGTGGAACGAGCAACTTATCACCGAAGTAGGGCAGGCTATTGGCAACGAAGCTCATGAGTATGGACTCGACTTGATATTTGGTCCGGGTATGAACTTGCATCGCGACCCACTGGGCGGTCGTAACTTTGAGTATTTCTCTGAAGACCCTCTGCTTACCGGTAAGATGGCGGCTGCCTATGTGCGCGGTATACAGAGCCAGCGGGTAGGTGCATGCTTGAAACACTTTGCTGTAAACAATCAGGAAACCAACCGCAAGGATGTAGACGTACGTATTGCCCAGCGCCCTCTGCGTGAACTCTATCTGCGTCCGTTTGAGATAGCCGTGCGCGAGAGTAATCCATGGTCGGTAATGAGCGCCTATAATATGATTAACGGTCAGCAGTGCATGGAGAGTCGTGACCTGCTTACCACTGTCCTGCGTGAAGACATGGGTTTTCAGGGCTTTGTGGTAAGCGACTGGGCTGCACCCGGATGGCGCGATTCGGGTAAAGAAATATGGGCGGGCAACGATCTGCTTGCCCCCGGTACTCCGCAGCAGCGACAGGAAATCAAAGACGCCCTCAAGGCCAAGACCCTGAATATGGCAGCCCTTGACAGTTGTGCCCTGCGTATGTTACAGTTTGTGGGGCGTACTACCCGTATCACTCCACATACCTACGGCGAAAATCCCGACCTAAAGGCCCATGCCGAAAAGTCGCGCCAAGCAGCCGAAGAGGGTATTATTCTACTGGAGAACCATGATGCTACCCTGCCGTTGTCAACTCAAGTGAAGAGCGTGGCTATGTTTGGTGTGTCGTCGTACAACTTTATCTCGGTAGGAACCGGTTCGGGCAATGTTAAGACTCCACATACCGTAGACCTGATAGAGGGCTTCACCCATATGGGTATCAATACCGACGCCAGTTTGGAAAATCTATATCGCCAAGTAATCAGAGATACTATAGCCGCCCGTGCTTACGACCCGCTTGGCTATTCGGCCATACCCGAAATACCTATGGATACCGCTGCTATAAAGCGTAGTGTACAGGCAGCCGACGTGGCCATTATCACCATTGGTCGTAGTTGTGGCGAGGGTGCCGACCGACTGGAGAGTACCGAGTATCGCCTCTCTGATGTAGAGCATAGCTTGATAGCCGATGTAAGTCGTATATATCATGCAGCCGGCAAGCGCGTGGTAGTAGTACTTAATGTGTCGGGCGTGGTAGAGGTAGCCTCGTGGCGCAATCAGGTCGATGCTGTAGTGCTGTCGTGGTTGCCCGGACAAGAAGCTGGCGATGCCGTATGCCGTATGCTTACCGGCAGGGTATGTCCGTCGGGTAAACTCACCATGACTTTCCCATTGTGTTATGAGGACTGCAGTACCCACGATAATTTCCCTTACGACTTTCATGGCCCAAAAGCCATTGGTAATTATCCCAAGATACCACGTAACCCAGCCATCAAGAATGTGCATTATGTAGACTATGTAGAGGGAATGTATGTAGGTTATCGCTATTTTGATACCTTTAACCGTCCGGTGGCTTATCCTTTTGGATACGGACAGAGCTACACTACCTTTAGTTACAGCGCAGCTACCTGTACCCAACAAGCCGATGGCAACTGGACAGTAAGTGTAAAGGTTACAAATACGGGCAACTATGCCGGAAAAGAGGTAGTACAGATATATGCACCGGTATTGGCACTTAGCCATCAGTTGGTAGCCTTTGGTAAGACAGGACTGTTGCAACCCGGAAAGAGCCAGACACTACAAGTACTGATTACTCCGCGAGACTTGTCGTACTTCGATGAAACCGAAAATGCATGGGTATTGGCGGCAGGCGAATACAAACTTGAGGTGTCAGCCAGTGCGCGCGATGTGCGACAAACTGCCAGTATAAACATACCTACGCGCAAAGTATTGGAGCGTGTAGCCAGCGTGCTAAAATAGAATTTAGCTTTGGTACAAGTGGTATCTTTATCCGGCATTTAAGTGCCACCATTTAATAATATACGGGCGACAGACTAACTCTCGAAAGGAGTAGCTTGTCGCCCGTGTTCTTAGAAGACCTTAGAATTGGTGGCTCTAATAATTAACTTTGACAGATTGTAGAACCACCCCAAAAGCATGAGTACAGAATACGCTATATGTAGAGGGGGTGGCATCTGTAGTCGTAGTTCCCCTACTGTTTAATATTTTTTTAATGATTTCGGCCAAAATCGTAAGAACTTTTAAAATTATTGGTAGAAATGTCAAATTTACAAGTTTTTATCAAAAATTAATACCTATATTTGCCACATCATTATCTTAAGGCGTGTACAATACTTGCCTAAATTAAGGTCGAAATATTTAAAAACACAAGGAAAGTGAGTGAAAGCCAGCGAATACATGAAAACCGTATATTACTAAAACGTTGGTGGTTACACAACTTATATTATTTATCACTTAATAAATCATAGTTTATGGATGAGAAACTGAAAAAGACTTCATTCAGCGCTTTGAACATTTCGAAGCAGTGGGCATATCTGTTTGCTGCCTCAATGTTGACCTTGGCTCCGCTCACAGCGTCGGCCGGCGAAAGCAATACTCTGGATGCAAGCAAGTCTCTTGCCGTACAGCAAGACAAGAAAACAGTCAGTGGTACCGTGGTCGATGCCAACGGTGAACCCATCATCGGTGCTACCGTTAAGGAGGTAGGTACACAGAATGCTGTAATTACCGACGTTGACGGAAACTTTAAGCTCAATGTTAAGTCAGGTGCAATGATAAGCATCTCGAGCGTGGGCTTCAAAGAGCAGACCGTGAAAGCCACTTCTAAGATTGATGTAACACTAAAAGAAGACGCCGAAGTTCTTGACCAGGTAGTAGTTGTAGGTTACGGTACTGCCAAGCGTAAGGATGTATCGGGCGCCATTACCAGTGTAAAGTTTGATGATGGTAAGCTTACCAACCTGCCTAACCCTAATGCGTTGGCAGCCCTGTCAAGTCAGGTAGCCGGTTTGCACTATTCTCCTACAAGCAGTGCCGCTGGTGACAACTCTTCAACCATGACTCTTCGTGGTAAGAACGTTATCCCTACTAGCCCATCGTCTTCGGCTCAGAGCAACAATGCTCCTCTGCTTATTGTCGATGGCGTTATCTCTTACGGAGGTATCAGCGAAATCAATACTAACGACATTGCTACCGTCGACGTGTTGAAAGACGCTTCTGCAGCAGCCATCTACGGTTCGCGTGCTGCCAACGGTGTGATTATCATCACCACCAAGCGCGGCGAAAGTGCTAAGCCTACCGTACGCTTCAATACATCATGGAGTTTCTCTGACTGGAGCCGCAAACCTAAGTTTGTTACCAGTGCCGAGCGCTTTATGATGAACCGTTTTTATGCTAAGCAAGCAGCCGGTGACAGCCGCTTCCCCGAGGATGCAGAGTGGTCATGGGATTACTTCAAACAGCACAAGAGCGACTTCTTTGTAACCACTACCGAGGAGCAGGCTTACGATGCAGGTCAGTTTGTTAACTGGCTCGACGAGGTTACTCGTACCGGTGTAGGTCAGCAGTATGATGTTAGCGTAGCTGGTGGTAGCAAGGGCGTTAAGTACTATCTCTCTGGTGATTATACTCGCCGTCAGGGTGTACAACGTGGTGACGACTACGAGAAGTACAACATCATGTCTAAGGTTGACATCGACGTAACCAATTGGTTGAAGGTAGGTTTGAAGGCCAACTATCTGGGTTGGCGTCAGTGGGGTGTAACCGCTACTTTGGGTAATGCCGAGTGGTACTCACCTTATTCGTTCCAGACCGTACAGCCTGTTACCAATTCCGATGGCACTGTAGATCAGAGTTCGCTTAAGTATACCTCTTGGTATAACTCTCACCCCGATGGCAATACACTTAGCCCTCTGTGGGGTTCGGGTGTTAGCAACGGTGTAGCAGACTCTTACCTCTATGGTGTTAACGATAAGAATGGTAACAATGCCAACGGTGTGCTTACTGCACAGATCGACTTCCCCTTCCTTAAGGGTCTTACCTATCGTTTCACCTTGAATGCACAGCGCAACTCAAGCTATCAGGATACATTCAACCGTCCTGAAATGTGGGTTGACACACGTAATACATCACAGATGGACGATCCTACCCAGTTCAACAGCAAGTCAGAGGGTATTTCTGTATCTTCAGTATCTTCTTACTGGAATACCGATAATACACTGAGCTACGGTACCGATATTGCACTGCACCACGTTGACGCCATGGTAGGTTACACACGTGAGTCTTACGATTACAACTATCGCTACTTCAGCTTCCGCGACTTTACCGGTTCTACCTCTCTTGGTTACTACGGTGCCGAGACGGCTAACACCAAAGATGTAAAGCGTCAGCGTACACGTACTCAGTCGGTAGCTTATCTGGGTCGTATTAACTACAACTACGACAGCAAGTACTACGTTACATTCAACTATCGTCGCGACGGTTTCTCTGCCTTTGCCGATGGTAAAAAGTGGGGTAACTTCTACGGTTTGTCTGGTGCATGGGTATTCAGCCGTGAAAACTTTGTTAAAGACAACCTCTCTTGGTTAGATTATGGTAAGCTGCGCCTCTCTTGGGGTCAGAATGGTAGCCGTTCGGTTAGCGCCTACGCTACTAACTCTACCGTATCTACTACCTATACATGGCTCGATAACCAGAGCACTCTGGGTTACTACGCCAGCACACTGGGTAACAAAGACCTTACATGGGCTACTATTACTAAGTACGACTTAGGTCTTGACTTCAGCGTACTCAATAGCCGATTGGATGGTACTATCGATATCTATACCGGTCGCACTACCAATATGTTGATGAGCCGCTCTGTACCTTATCCTTCTGGATTTACAAGTGCTTATGCTAACGTAGGTAAGGTTTCTAACAAGGGTATCGAGGTAACTCTGCACTCAGTTAACCTGAATGGTGATGGTAACAACACCGTACGTTGGGAGTCTAACCTTGTATTCGACCTGAACCGTAACAAGGTAATGAGCCTCTATGGTAAGAACTATAAGGGCGAAGAGGCCGACGACGTAGCTAACTTCCATACCTATGGTCCACAGTCGGCTTATGCACTGATGGTAGGTCGCTCTATCACCGCTGCTTACGACTTGAAGAAACTGGGTATCTTCCAGAGTCAAGAAGAAATTGACAACTATGTAGACGCTAACGGCAATAAGATTCAGCCCGATGCTAAACCTGGTGACGTGAAGTTTGAAGACTGGAACGGCGACGGTAAGATTTCTGCCGACGACCGTCACTGCATTGGAGACTCTGATCCTCTGTTCACTCTGAACTTTGGTAACACCATTACTTATAAGAACTTCTCGCTCTACTTCAACTTCCGTTGGATGCCCGGTAGCGACTCTCACTTCTTGGGTTACGACCCATTTGCATGGGGCCCAACAGGAACCAGCGGCAACCAGCTCGACCGTGTTAACCCCTGGCGTGCTGATAACAAGACCAACGACTACCCACGTTACGGATGGAGCAATACTTACGATTACCTCTGGTGGAACAGCCGCGGCTTCTTGAAACTCAAGGATCTCGTGTTCTCTTATAACTTTGACCGCAACCTTATTGCACCTCTCGGCCTTACCGGTCTGCGTGCATATGTATCAGGTACCGACCTCTTCACCATCACCAACTGGTCTGGTCTTGATCCTGAAACAGGTGGTACTATCGCAGCAGGAGCATCTTCTACTAAGTATGCAAGCAACGGCTCTTACCGCACATTCACCTTCGGTCTTAACGTGACATTCTAACACATTAAAAAGACAACAGTTATGAAATTGACAAAACAGATATTGGGTATCGTCGCACTTGGTGCGATGACCCTTACCCAGACAGCCTGCCAGAGCGATTCCGACTTCTTGAAGGAGCACTCTTACAAGTTCGACGATTCGGGTGTGTTCAATACTGAGAACGAGGTAGCCATGGCTATCAACTCATGCTACCAGGAGGTTAACTACTTGGTACTGGGTCAGACCCACGGTTATCACTCGTATATGCTTACCGGTGTAGGTCTTGATACTTATTGTGAGAACAACAATAACGACTGTTTCTCTAACTGGACTAAGCTGAATTCGGCCAACGGTTATAGCCGTCACTGGTATAACGAGTTGTACTATTTGGTAAACTTCGCCAATACTGCTATCAACGCCATCGAGACCAGGGATATTCAGTATACTACTGATACCAAGAAGGCCGAACTCTTAGGCGAGGCTCGCTTTATGCGTGGATGGGCTTACCGTATGCTCGCTGGTATGTTTGGTAACGTACCTTATCTTGACCAGCCTACCAAGACTATCGAGATGGGTTATCAGCCCAACACTCGTGATGAAATTTGGGAAAAGTGCTACGATGACTTCAAGTATGCTGCCGAGAATATGTCGAAGACAGAGCGTAAGCAGGGATGTGTTACCCGTGCTGCTGCCGACCACATGTTGGCAGAAATCTGCTTGGCATTGGGTAAATTCGATGAGGCTGTTCAGGCTACAACCCGCGTTATCGATGGTAGCGACGGCGATTATCACCTGATGACTACCCGCTTCGGTACCGAGGCCAGCCGTACTACCGACCGTTATGGTCACTCTTTGGCTGCCGAAATTGGTGGTGCTTACTGGGACCTCTTTGCTGAGCCCGGCGATGCTTCTGGTAATACCAATCAGGACTACGGCACTAACAAAGAAACTCTTTGGACCAGCCAGTTCTCTATTGGTAACTACTCTACTGGTGGTAGTGGCGACGCTTGGTGGCGTATGCGTAACAACACCATGGAGGGTGACTTTATGAGCAATAAGGTTCGTAACTGCGGTACCAACCGTACCGATGGCGATGTTAAGTTCTACCTCTTCGGCGACGATGCTATGTGCTATCCCGCTGGCGTACAGGGTGGTTCAAGCTCGCTGGGTGTATCTACATCGGCTATTGCTGCTCACCGTTATCAGGCTAACAACACTCGCGACTCTATCGGTGGTGGTTATGCTTATGGTAGCTGCCGTAACTATCCTTGCCGTTATATCTTCGACCCACAGGAGCCTGGTTATATTTGGGCTAAGGCTACCGATCCTGCACAGCCTGGTAAGTCAGACTTCCGTTGCTCTGAGACTATGATGCAGCGCGACTGGTATACTCCTGGTGGTGTAAAATGGAGCGTATGCTACAAGTATGCTAAAGATCGTGAGAAGGCTAACCCCGGCAACTCTAACTATGCACTTACTGGTGGCGATACCATTGACATCTTCCCACGTTTCTGGAAGTTTGCTCAGGAAACTCACCCAAGTGGCGATGTTAAGAACTGCGAGTACGAGCCTTACATGATTCGTATTGCCGAAACTTATCTGCTGCGTGCCGAGGCTTACTTGGCTCTTGGTCAGACACAGAAGGCTGCCGACGATATCAATGTTATCCGCGACCGTGCCAACGCTCCCCGTTGCTCAGCCTCTGAGGTTGATATAGACTATATCTTGGACGAGCGTACACGTGAGCTCTTCGGCGAGGAGCACCGTTGCATCACCTTGAACCGTCTGTCAGTTAACCCCCACTGCGGTAGCTACGTTACTTCTAAGTATCCTACTCAGGACGAAACTACCAGCAATACTCTCTACGAGCGTGTACGCAAGTATGGTGTAAGCTGGGTTAACGCTACCGATGCTGTTAATGCTGATTACGGACGTGAGAAGGTTACTTATACCAAGAACGATGGTTCTACAGGCGTTCGCTTTGTGCCTAACATCAAGCCTTACAACTACCAGCAACCTATCCCCGACGACGTAATCAAGTCTAACTCGGGTGCTGAGTATCCTCAGAACACCGGTTATTAATCCTTAGCAGATTAATCCCGATATAAATAATAAGGAGTGGTCACAATGAGTGGCCACTCTTTTTTTGTTACTAGGGTAGGAAAGTGATGAAGTAAGGAGTAATTTCGAATAACAATTTACCTTTTGTGTGTTGCTCACGGCCGTGGGCAACACGGTTTACGGCCGTCAACTTATTTGCTTACGGCCATAGACCTGTTGGCTTACGGCCGTAGACAACCTGCGAAAAACCACTCTAGGCCTTGATATCCAAGCATACCAATAGTAGTTAACGTGTCCTCACGCCAACATTTCGTTAATAACTATAAGGGTGCAGCGAGGTCACTGCACCTACTACTTGTTCTGTCTACGCATTTAACAGATGAGCCCTATAATTGCTATGTCTGGCATAATAAAATCTATTAACTGCGAAAAAATATGGGTTTTGCGCAAAAATTGCGCAACTTTTTAACTTTTGTGGTTATTTATGTTAGTTTCTTTTTTGGTTCTTGTAATTACTTGTAATACATTTGTTTAAGTGATTATAGGTGTAATGAATATTACAATATTTGCAAACTGGGCATAGCATTTTAACGTAAATGTAACGTACAAAGTTTTAAAAAAACTAACAATTATAAAATATTTCTTTTAATTTTGCTTTGGTTACATTTGGAGTTATACCCAGTGTGACTATCATCATAACCCATTATGCCTATGAAATGAAATTAAAGAACCCAATCCCAATCTGCTGCTTCCGTTATTGGCGGCATTAACCCTAATCATGAAACACTGAAAAAACATTTATTTTAATCACCAAATCTAACAATTATGGATGAGAAACTAAAGAAAAGCGTGTCTGCTGCTTTGAACTCTTCAAAGCATTGGACTTATTTGCTTGCAGCCTCCATGCTTACGCTTGTGCCCATTTCGGCATCGGCCACAGCTACGGGCAGTGAGAGCGAAAACGCAGTACAGGCCGTTCAGCAGGCCAAGAAGACTGTTACGGGTACCGTTACCGATGCTACTGGCGAACCCGTAGTAGGTGCTACCATAGCCGAGGTGGGTAACCAGACTAATGCCACTATCTCTGACGCTAACGGTAACTATCGTTTACAAATCAAACCTGGAGCCAAAATTACTGTAAGTTCTATTGGATACCAGACACAGACTCTTGCCGTAAAGGGCAATGTAGCCAACGTACAATTATCTGAAGACCAAGCCATACTCGATGAAGTAGTAGTTGTGGCTTACGGTACACAGAAGAAGAAAGACCTTACCGGTTCGATGACAGCCGTTAAGGCAGAAAACATAGCTGTACAGAATACCACTACTATCTCGCGCGCCTTGGAAGGTGCCGCTCCTGGTATCCGCGTGGCTTCTGTAGACGGACAGCCCGGTTACGATATGGCTATCCGTATTCGTGGTGTATCCTCCACCAATGGTGGTTCGGCTGCAGCCCTTATCGTTATCGACGGTGTGGCTCAGCAGACCAATACCACTTACGAGAACCCACTTTCTCAGCTCGATCCTAATGATATAGCTTCAGTCTCAGTGCTTAAAGACGCTGCCTCTACCGCACTTTACGGTTCGCGCGGTGCTAACGGTGTAGTTCTTATCACCACCAAGAAAGGACAGAGCGGCAAGGCTAAGATTTCGTTCGAAAGCCGTTGGGGATGGAACTCTATAGGTAACTATAATACCAATTCTATTGACAACGCTGCTTCGTACTACGAGTATATCTGGAAGAGTATCTATAACTCTTACCGCTATGGTGTTAACGGAACCGGTCTGCCTGGTACCGACGCCAACGGTCGTATGTATACCAATGTAAACAATCCTAACCACACCGATGCTGAGGCTCGCCTCTTTGCCAGCCAGCACCTCTTCGATTATAACAACTCGGAGACTGTTTTCCAGAAGAATATCCTGGGCAACAATATGGCTTACAGCGTACCCGGTGCTGTATATACCAACACAGGTTCGGGCAGTAACTCAAGTTCTACTATGAGTGGTGCTTACCTTATCGACCCCGAGACAGGTCGTCTAAACCCCCAAGCCAGCCTGCTCTATAGCGGCGACGCTTCTGATCTGCTCTTCCGCAACGCCTTCCGTCAGGAGTACAACCTCTCTGCAAGCGGTGGTAGCGATAAGGCTCACTACTACTTCTCACTGGGTTATCAGGACGATCCCTCGTTCCTCGTAGGCAGTTCGTACCGTCGTTACAGCGGTCGTGCCAATATGGACGCTCAGGTGCTGAAGTGGCTCAAGGTAGGTGCCAATATTGGTTACTCTAACACCAAGACCAACGCCCAGGCAGGTAAGTGGGGTTCGCGCCAGATAGGTGCCGCCTCTGGTAACACCATGTTGTGGGTTAAGGGATGGCAGCCTATCATTCCGGTTTATCAGATGAACGAAGACGGAAGCGTAGCTACCAATGCCGATGGCAATATACTTAACGTGTACAACCAGTCGTACTCTCCTCTGGGTGAAAACCATACTGCCGACCGTGCTACATCGGGCGACTTTATGTACTACACCGAGAAGAACAAGGAAATACAGGATGTTATCACATGGACTACACGCTTCTTTGCCCAGATTGATTTCTTGAAGTACTTCAATTTCAACCTGAACTTCAATATGGACGAGCAAAACTGGAAGCGTACCAGCTATATGAACAGTGTAGCCGGACGTGCCAGCGGTACAGGTTCGTTCTCTATCAAGAGCTACCACCGCCGTATTATCAACACCCAGCAGATACTTAACTATAGCCAAGACTTTGGCAAGCACCATGTAGATGCTATGGTAGGTCACGAGTACGAAGACCTGGACAAGAACTCTCTTAACTACGGTACTGCTTACGAGCTTCTGCCCGGTTATATGATTCCTGGTAACTTCGTAGGTCGTTATACTAACTATGGTGGTGAGAACTCTGGTACTCCTTCTTGGGGTATGGACATCTACCGCACAGAATCATATATGGGTCGTGCCAACTATAACTATGCCGAGCGTTACTACGCTAGTGCATCTCTGCGCCGCGATGCCTCTTCTAAGTTCAACAAGAACAACCGTTGGGGTACATTCTGGTCACTGGGTGCAGGCTGGCGCTTCACTGAAGAAGAATTTATGAAGGGTACCAAGAGTTGGTTGGATAATGCCAAGCTTCGTCTTAGCTATGGTGTAACCGGTAACTCTAACGGTCTTACTTCTTATTACCTCAACCAGACATGGGCTTACGGTGTAGCTTCATGGCAGACCTCTTCATCAGGTACAGGTGTTCCCTCGGTAACCACTATCTCTGGTGGTAGCTTGGTTCGCGACGACCTTACTTGGGAAGTTATCCACCAGTTCGACCTGGGTCTCGACTTCTCGCTCCTTAACAGCCGCATCACCGGTGCTATTGACTACTATAACAACCTTACCTCTAACGCATTGTACAACCAGATGGTTTCGCCATTGGCCAATATGGGTTCTACCACAATGACCAAGAACAGTGCCAAGGTTCGCAACGCCGGTATCGAGTTAGAACTTGATGCAGACATCATCCGCAGCAAAGACTGGACTTGGAGCGTAGGTATTAACGGTACTCACTACCGCACTACACTGGTTAAGGTTCCTGCCGACCAGATTCCTGCATGGGACAACACTATGGATGTACCTCAGGGCTGCTGGGTAGTACAGACCGAAGATATGGCTCAGGCCGGTACAGCTAGCCACGCTGGTCGTGGTGACTTCTACCTGCGCGGTGAGGGCAAAGACCTCTTCAACCTCTATATGTATAAGTATGCTGGGGTAGACCAGGCCTCAGGTCTGCCTATGTACTGGCACCGCGTAACTTACGCTGATACTCACCCCGATGCTTCTGGTAACTACGCTCACGGTGGTCGTTATGCAGAGTACAAGCAGGGCGACAACGTAAAGACTACTGTTACAGGCGATGCTTCTGAATACGAAGTAGGTAGCGCTACTCCCGACTGGATGGGCGGTTTCACTACTACACTGCGCTATAAAGACTTCGATCTTAGTATAGTAGCTGCTTACCAGCTTGGCGGTAAGTTCTTCTCTCAAGAGTATGCACAGTATCTGTATCGTGGCTCAAGCCTCTGCAGTAGCAAGACAGGTATTCCTGTAAGTCAGGAAGTAGTAGGTGCTACCTGGACTCCCGATAATACAGGTGCTAAGTTCCCAATGCAGTGGTTCAACAGCTCTGGCGGTACTTACTATCTTGATGGTGTGTATCTCTCAAATGCTCACGCTTATTCAGATATGGCTCTCTTCTCAGCCTCTTACTTCCGTCTGAAGAACATCACTCTGGGTTACACCGTACCTAAGCAACTGCTCCATAAGATTGGCATCAGCAAGTTGCGTGGCTTTGTTTCTCTTGACAACATGCTGCTCTTCTCTGCCAAGAAGGGTGTAGACCCATCTATGTCGGCTATCGGTGGTAAGGAAATCGATACCTATACCTATCCGCAGATGCAGACAGTTACACTGGGTATCAATCTTGAGTTCTAAACCAACAATCAAAAAATCTGAAAATATGAAACGTACATATAAAAACATATTGGCCGCAGTTCTGCTTGTAGCAGGCACAACGGCTTGTAGCAGCCGGTTGGATGTAACCAACCCAAACTACTTCAACTTTGACGATATTTCCAAGATTATGCACGGCGACGACGAAGATCTTAAGGACAAGATTGTCTCTGGTACCGTTTCGGGTCTGCCTGGTTATATCAATATAAGCAATGCCGCTCTCAACGGTGGTTACTCTAACTCGTACGCCATGGAGTCTAACTTCGAACTGCGCCGCTTTGTTCAGTCGGGCGATGCTGTAGAGGGTAGCTCTGCCAACCAGGGTACTTACTCAGAGTGGTACAAGAATTCGGCTAACCTTACCTACTGGCGTACCGACGATCAGATACAGAACTACGGTTACTATCTGGGTCCGGTATACAAGATAGGTGCAGCCATCAAGGCTATGCAGTATCTTACCGATGGCAACGTAGGTACATCACCGCTTATGAAGGGATACCAGGGTAAGGCACTTACCATGAAGGCTCTGGGTTATATGCTGCTTATGGAGCGCTATACCGACCTGCAAGACGTTACATCTGAAACCAAGCAGGGATGGCCTATCTACCAAGACTATGCTTACAATGCAGCCATCGCACCCGCTTCGGTCAAGGCTACATGGGATACTATCAAGGTATATTTTGCCAAGGCTGTAGACGATTTCCATAACTCTAACATCGGAACCAACGGTTACAATATTGGTAACGAGGCCGCTCAGATTTATTCTATCGACTGTGGTGTAGCTCAGTACTACCGTTGCCGTGCTGCTCTGGATATGAAAGACTGGGCAACAGTTATCGAAGCTGCTACCGAACTGCTTAGCCACTATCCTAACTTTATTCCTGCCAGTGCCTATGGTATGAACCAGTCTAAACTGGCTTCTGTAGCTGCCCGCAACGATAACGGATGGTGCGGTACCGAGTTCAATGCCGAGGAGAATGCTTTCTATAACCTGGAGAAGAACCCCGAGGCAATCTTCGGTGGTGCCCGTGGTGTAAGCAGCATCTTCTGGACTAACTGTGGTTTCAATGCTCTTAAGCGTGGTCCTTCGGGCTATTATCAGGTAGATGCCGGTATCTACGATGCTCTGTCGGACAACGACTGCCGTAAGGCTTGTATCTTGGCCAACGACTTTGAGAACTATCCTATCTACTCTTACGAGAACAACGATAGTACTTGGTACTACTATACTATGCCTAAGTATACCAGCTTGAAGTGGGCTGCCTCTTCTGCTATAGGTTACAACAACCAGAACCATAACAACCAGTACACCATATCAGATAATATCTATCTGCGTTCGTCGGCTGTATGGCTCATGCTGGCAGAGGCTTATGCACAGAGCGGTCAAGACGCTAAGGCTAAAGAAACTCTTAACAAGTTGCTCGAAGCCCGTACAATAGAGGGCGCTACCACTATGACCTGCGATAACACCATGGCTGGAATGAGTACCATGGATATGGTTAAACTGCAGTGGCGTATCGAAATGTGGGGCGAGGGCGACTGGGCCTTCTACAACCAAAAGCGTTGGGGCGCACAGAACAAGCGCGGTGCCAACCACTGGAGCAACACCCAGATTAGTACCTTTACCTGGGAGATTCCGCAGAAAGAGCGTATAGGTAACCCTTACTGGAATTCGCTCGACTAATAGAGAGTAAGTATTGTAAATACCGCAGGGGTGCAGTAACCCCGCACCCCTGTGGATGATAAACAATAACCTAAAACAACAGAAATCATGAAAAAAAGAATATTGACATACGCCTCCATGCTGTTGGCTGTGCTGGGTTTTGTGGCCTGTAGCGACTCGGCTGAGGACGTGAACGAATTTTCTGATGCCAATGTGCAGCTGAAGAACTTCAGCATCACCGCCAAGCTGCCTACCGCCAATACCTTTGGCGCAGTTAAGACATTCAGCCTAAGCGACCTGTTGCACGTTACCTTCCAAAAGGCCGACGGTACACAGACGGGTCGTACGCAGACTCTGCGTTGCTCTCAGGCCGAAGGTACTACAGCTACCTTTACCGCACAGCGCGTAGCCGTGCCTACCGATGCTGCCAATATGATGCTTACATGGGATAACCCATCTTGCAAAATCAATTGGGAGGGAAAACCAGTTGAAGTAGCCGGATTTGCCGAGCAGGGCGGAACAGAAGAATGGGTACGCCAACACTCAGTTATCAGCGCTACTACCGCTGTTAGCGAAACTGCCGATGTAACACTGGCTTATCAGACAGCTGTGCTGAAGATAAACCTTAACTTCCCAGCCGATGCCGACGCTCCTACCACCGAGAATACCAAGGTTACTCTCTCTGGAGTAGTTAACAAGTTGGTTCTTGACAACGGTAAGGCCGTTACCACTGGCGACGGTGTAGTTAGCACTACTGGCGATATAGTTATTACTCCCGCTACCGTAAGCGGACAGACAGCTACTGCCTATGCCGTAATCTGGCCGCAAGCCAGCTACTCTGACGTTACCCTGAGTGCCGCTATCGACAATGCTAAGTTCTCTGGTGTATTCCGCGTAAGCAGCGTGCAACCCGGTACAGAGAATAGCGTAGCTACTACGGTAGACTTCAACTCTCGTGAGTACGACCTCTGGTTTAACGATGATGCTGCTACTATCGAAGATGTTACTGGTAATGTAGTATCTACAGCTAAGTGGATGTCGCTCTCTAACGGTGTTATCTCTATCGAGGCCAATACCACAGGTTCTATCCGTAAGGGTACTATGGAACTTGATAACGGTCGTAAGTATACCGTTACTCAGATTGGTGTAAACGACTTCAGTGGTTCGTGGACGTTCTACTCTAAGCAGTTTAATGCCTCTAAGTCATGGGGTGGAAGTAACAATACCAGTCAGATGCCTGTAACCTTCGGTGCGCCACTCAAGGGTGAAACCCTGACAGGTCCTGATGGTAAGACCTACACCAATAACTTTGGTATCAAGGGTCTCTACTTCGACTCTGTACTCGATGGTACTATCGCTATCGACTACGAAGCTAAGACAGTTAAGGTAGGTATCATGTTCGACTGCCGCGAGGGTCAGGCTACGGGCAACGATAAGTATAAGTATTGTATGTATCTGCCTGAGGGTGCTGCAAGCAATACATGGGCTAACTACAACTTCCAGCCTAAAGACTTCTCTACAACCAATTACGACTGGTTGTGGCTCACCTTGGGAGCTGACAATAAGACGCTCAGTTATCAGTTCTATCTAGCTGGTCAGAAGATAGGTAACTATTATGTTTGCGGTATTTCTATCGTAACCAGCTCTTCTGCTGAAGCCAGCTCGTTTACCTCGTCTTACGAAAATATTTACCAGGCCAACTACAATACTAACAATGCAGCTGGTATGTACTTCCTTAAGAACTAATATTTCATAGGATAATTTAGGTTCACGCCGTCTCGTGTCATTAGTGTGCGGGGCGGCGTTTATCTTTTATTTCTGTTCATGCTCCAAGCGTAGCCATAGTAGTTGACGTGTCCTCACGTCAACTCTCTCATTAATAGCATAAGGGTGTAGCGAGGTCACTGCACCCTTATGCCATGTTGATAATAGTTCTATCTAGGCATTAAACTGATGAGCCAATTAATATTATTTAACCATGGCGACTTGCGGTTTTAACGTTCTTGTTGCACTTATGTAATATAATAGGTGTATTTTTGCAAAAAATTAACACAAGGAATGCTTTTTGTTGCGCATCACTCCGCTAATTATTCATTACGCCATCAGCATGGTGGTGGTTATAGGGTGCGCGGTCTATTTTTCCCTTTTTTCTTCATTATTATATCAGGCTATTATCAACCCAATAATTAGATATATTTATTCACAATTTAAACTATAAACACGTATGACAAAACATTTACGCTTATTACTGCTCACCTTGCTCGCTATGGTATGTATGGGGGGGTATTCTCAGACAGAAGTGGTCTACAAAAAATTATCGTTCCCAGATGATAATAAAGAAAATAATAAAGTAGGTGCTTATGATAAAACTTGGGATGCCAAGATTGGTGATTTTACTTGGTCAATAGCTAATTTTAATAATAATAGTTGGAATAGCTCTTGGACTTATATTGCATGTGGTAGAAAGGCTGATAAAAATAAGAAGGCGCAGCCATCTGTGGCTTCTATTGCAACAAGTACTGCTATGGATAAGGCTATAACTAAAGTTGTAGTTAATTATAACAAGGTGACAGCTTCATCTGACCTTAATTCGTTAACAATGCTAGTTGCAGAAGATGCTAGCTTTGAAAATGTTGTAGAAACAGTAGAACCCACTGAGGCTTTGACTAATTCATCAACTACGACTACTTTTGTGATATCTTCTGATAAACAGGCGGCTAATCTCTATTATAAAATCATATACGATTGTAAGGGAGAGTCATCATCTAATGGTGGTATAAAAATTAACTCTGTAGATTATTATAATGCAGTATCTCAGACGGCCACTTCTCTTCAGTTCGACGGCCTTGAGGGTACTGGTGTAATACTTACTAATGGTATGCTAGATGGCAAAGAGTTTGAGGGGTATACCGCAAAAGAGGTTAACGGTGTAGCCGGTACTATTACCTATTCATCGTCTAGCGAATTTGCTAAGATTGATAAGAATACTGGTAAGGTAACAGTAGAAAAGGAAGTATACGAAAAGGCTACCATTACCGCTACCTTCACCCCAACCGACGCTGAAAGCTATCTGCCCTGTACGGCAGAGTACACTATCAGCAATATTCAATTCTCTGCTTACGATAACGTAGCTGATTTGCGCGCTGATTTGAACGATGGTACGCTTACTGCTGATGCCAATCACTTTATACAGCTCACTCTAACTAATGCCAAGTTGGTTTACAAGAACACATGGACAGGTAGTGGTACAAACTATGTACAGTATTTTATACGCGAAGGCGAGGGCGACGATGCCAGCGCTATATGCCTATATCAGCCCGGTGTAGATTTACGCGCCAGTTCGGTGCTCAACGGTACTTATACTGGTGTAGTGTATAACCGCAATGGTTTACTCTGCCTTACCCAGTGCGATTATACCAGTGCCGATGACCTTACAGAAACGCTAAGTAGTACAAAGGCCACACCGCTTGAAATTTCTACCGACGATGTAGCTAAGCACGTATGCGACCTGGTATCTGTTAAGGGTGCAACCGTTCTTACGGACAATCTTGTTTCTAATGGCACATCTACTACTGCTACAGCACCTACCTATTATAACCAGTTTGCCAGCAGTACTGAAAGCCTGAAGGCACCTTATGTGGGCGCTAATGTAGATATAAACAGAGCCATAGTGCTGACTTATAAGAAAAACGATGCGTCTGACATGATATACGAAGTGGCACCTACCGAGGCCGATTGCGTAGTGTACAACTTCTCTGAAGACAATGCTACCACTACCATTGGTGCTAAAAAAGATGTGCCTGTATCGCTGAAGCGCACCTTTACCGCCGGCGAGTGGAACACACTCTGCTTGCCCTTTGCCCTTACCGCAGAGCAAGTAGCAGAAATGTTTGGTAGCGATACCAAGCTGCGTACCCTTACTGCAGTAGATGGCAATACCCTTACCTTTACCGAGTCTACCGAGGTTACTGCCGAGCAGCCCTGTCTGATAAAGCCGGGTACCATAGCCGAAGATAATACCTATACCACCACCGGTCTTACCATAGTAGCCCATACCGAGGGTGCTAATCAGGTTACTCCTACCAAGGGTGCTACCTCTATGGTAGGTATCTATCAGCTTACCGATGTTACCACCGCAGCCGCCGGCACAGCTCTCTTCCTGGGCGATGGCAATAAGTTCTACCAGGCACAGAGTAGCACCCAGATGAAGGGCTTCCGCGCTTACTTTGATGTGCCCGCCGGTAGCGACGCCAATAAGGTACAGGCCGTGATAGACGGCGAGACCACAGGTATAGACACGCTGAATGGCGACATAGTTAAGGCCAATGGCCGCGTATACAACCTGAATGGTCAGTGCGTAGGCAACAGCTTGCAGCAGTTGCAACCCGGTGTATACATTCAGAATGGCAAGAAAGTAGTAATAAGAAAGTAGTAATAAGAAAATAATAACCCATAAATACTCTAACAGATATGAATAAGCAGATATATATGGCTCCTGTAAGCCAAAAGATAGTGATAAGTACAGCTACTATCCTTGCCGGATCGGTTACCGGTGTAGGTGATGATGGTACTACGGGCGATACCTCTAACCCCGGTGGCTCTACCGACCAGGGTAGCGCTCATGCCCCCCGTGTATTCGACTTTTGGGACGATGTAGAATAACCGTAATAGCTAATCCTGCACGGCTACATTGGTACTGTAGCCGTAAACCATACGCAGC
Organism: Bulleidia sp.; assembly: GCA_963659135.1. GTDB lineage: Bacteria > Bacteroidota > Bacteroidia > Bacteroidales > Bacteroidaceae > Prevotella. Next base: position 22,405 of record CAVKSZ010000015.1, read on the forward strand.
CCCCATGCCGCTATTAGCGGTGTGGGGGCTGCTGTTTGAATTTCTGTATTTTCAAGGAAGTTGTTATCTTTACATTGTGTTGTATGGCGAAATACAGCGTTAGGTTATGTTTAAAAGCAAATAACTATGGAGTGGATAGTAGGTGCAGTGTCTCACTATACCTACTATAGTTGTTAACGAGATGTTGACGTGAGGTTACGTCAACTACTATGGTTTTCTTTCTGAGTGTTTTCTTTATTGCCGACGGCCGTCGGCAATAAAGTTTGCGGTCGTCAGCTAATTGGGCTACGGCCGTCAACCAACTTGCTTACGGCCGTGGGCAACATATCAAACCAAGGAGATATCGAAAGAAGACTAAGTAGTTATCCCCACGATAATTACAAACTTTATGTCACAACTCTTTTGTTTAAAACTCAGAACAAGCTGATAACCACTGATGGTGTGGGCTCAAACCAACAAATACAACAAAGAGTGGTGGTGATAGGTAGCAATTTATGCACTGTTAGGAGATTAAATCAATAATAATTGCTAAATTTGCAGTTTATAGTGGCGGCAGAGCTATGGGCCAGTACTGCGTGTGGTAGGTATTTTAAGCGCTTCACTTCTCTGCCGTTGCCAAACCAACCATTATAAAAAATATTGATATGGGTAACAAACTTTTTGTATGCGCAGCCGCAGCAATGATAGCCGGAGGCATCTACGCTTCGCACACTACGGGATGGGCTTCTGTTAGTCAGCACTCTACAGTAGACACCGACACACTGAAAGGTAAACCGGGCGCTCCTGCCGACTCGACACGCCATGCTGCCGACACCACGGCCAAGAAACCAAAGAACGAGTATGCCGACCTGATAAAGAAGGGCGGAACGGTAAAAGAAGGACTCTTTACAGTGCGTCATATTCAAGACAAATGGTACTTTGAAATACCCGACACGCTGCTGGGGCGCTACATGATGTGCGTTACCCGCTATACCGCTGTGCCCCAGAACTTTGGCAAGTATGCCGGCGAAGAGGTTAACGAGGCTACGGTATACTTTGAGAAGCACGACCATAAAACCCTGTTTATGCGTGCCTATGTGCTTACCCAGCTGGCCGACTCGGCCGACCGCATATCGCGCACCCTGCAGGCATCAACCATCGACCCCATTGTGGCTTCGTTTAAGATACTGGGCAACAGTCCTGGGGGAAAGAGCGTGGTAGATGTTACCGACCTATTCAAGAAAGACAACAAGCTGATGGCCAATGTTACCCAGGGTATGGGTATGCCCAAGTTAAGCGGCCTTTCGCCAGACCGGTCGTATATAGACACCATGAAGGTATTCCCTATCAATATAGAGGTGGGCACTGTGCGCACCTACAACGCCAACGCCAACCGCAAAACTCCGGCAAGCTATACCGGAGCGGTAACGCTAGGCATGAATACATCGATAGTACTATTGCCCCGCGAACCTATGCGCAAGCGTCTTTGGGACAAGCGCGTAGGATACTTTGTAAACAACTTTACCCGCTTCAGTGACGAACAGCACAAAACTCAGCGCGAATCGTTTATAGCCCGATACCGTCTGGTGCCGCGCAATGTGAAAGCCTATCTAAAAGGCCAGCTAGTAGAACCCGTAAAGCCCATAGTATACTATATAGACCCGGCTACGCCCAAGAAGTGGGTGCCCTATCTTATCAAGGGTGTAGAAGACTGGAACGTAGCTTTCGAAGCTGCTGGCTTTAAGAATGCTATCCAGGCCAAACCATGGCCCAACGACCCCAATATGAGTGTAGATGACGCCCGCTTCTGCGTGTTGCGCTATCTGCCCGCCGAAATAGAGAATGCCTATGGTCCCCACGTGAGCGACCCTCGTAGTGGCGAGATAATAGAGAGCCATATCTGCTGGTATCATAACGTGATGAGTCTGCTTACCAAGTGGTATATGACCCAGTGCGGACCGCTGGATAAACGCGCCCAGACCATGAAGTTCGACGATAAACTGATGGGCGAACTCATACGCTTTGTATCGTCTCACGAGGTAGGTCATACCTTAGGTCTGCGCCATAATATGGGTGCCAGTTACGCTACTCCTGTAGAGAAGTTGCGCGACAAAGCATGGGTAGAGGCTCATGGCCATACCGCATCTATTATGGACTATGCCCGCTTCAACTATGTGGCCCAGCCCGAAGACAAGGTGTCGCCTAAAGGTCTCTTCCCTCGTATCAACGACTACGACAAGTGGGCCATCAAGTGGGGATATTCGTATCGCCCCGAGTTTAAGGATGAATACGAAGAGAAAGAAGGCCTGATGACCGAAACTACCAACTATCTGGCCAATCATCCCCGTTGCTGGTTTGCCGGTGAAGGACGCGACGAAGACCCTCGTTCGCAGACCGAAGACTTGGGTGACAATAATATGAAGGCCAACGAGTACGGTATACGCAATCTGAAACGCGTGGTGGCCAATCTGCCCCAATGGACCCACCAAGACAACTATCAGTACAACGACCTTTCAGAGATGTACCAAAGTGTGCGCGACCAAATGCGCCGCTATACCAACCATGTATTGAAGCACATTGGCGGACGCTATCTTAACAATATGCCCGGCACCAAGGCAGTAGAAGCAGCCCCCGCCGCCATGCCTCTTGAGGCTATCAGCTGGTTAGGCCGCAATGTACTCGAAGCTCCGCTTTGGCTCTATCCCACAGCTATTACCGATAAGGTAAACGTAGACGTGGCAAAAGATATAGAGAGCCTACAGAGTACAGTAATCTCGCGTATGCTTTCTGCCGATGTGATAAACAAGATATACGGCTCGTCGTATACATCTACCAGCGCACTGAAGATAGATGCCTACTTTGATGCCCTGATGAAGGAGGTATGGAAACCGCTAAAGGGCGATGGCAGTATGGCCGATATGCTGCGCCGTACACTGGAGCGCAACTATATAAATAAGGTAGCGGGCATACTCTGTCCTAAAGAAGAGAAACCCAAGACCGGTTTGGTAGCCCTGCTGTCACCCAATAGCAGTTCGCAGAACAGTTCGGATGCTACGCTCTATCTGCTGCAGCATCTTGACAATATAGAGCAGTATGTTAAGGGGCAGGAAGCCAGTGCCGTCGGTATTGACAAGCTACATTATCAAGACCTGCAACGACAAATAAAGCTAATACGCGACAGTAGGACAACGGTAAAATAAAGCAGTAAATGGTACTCAATTATATCTGGATAGCCTTCTTCCTGGTAGCCTTTGTCATAGCCTTAGGCAAACTCATCTTTATGGGCGATACCACGGTGTTTCCGGCGTTGATAGACTCTACCTTCGATTCGTCGAAGACGGCGTTTGAAATATCCTTAGGGCTTACTGGTGTACTCTCGTTATGGTTGGGTATTATGAAGATAGGCGAGCGCGGAGGGGTAGTGAATGCCCTGTCACGGTTGCTTTCACCCGTATTTGTAAGACTCTTCCCCGATATACCCAAGGGTCATCCCGTTACAGGCTCGATATTCATGAATATTGCCGCCAATATGTTGGGGCTCGATAATGCCGCTACCCCGTTAGGGTTAAAGGCTATGGAGCAACTGCAAGAACTCAATCCCCGTAAGGATACGGCTACCAATCCCATGATAATGTTTCTGGTACTCAATACGTCGGGACTTACGCTTATACCTATATCTATTATGGTGTATAGAGCGCAGTTGGGGGCAGCCCAGCCTACCGATGTGTTTGTACCCATACTGTTGGCCACCTTTTTCTCTACCGTGGCAGGTATTATAGTTACTGCCCTGTGTCAGAAGGTGAGTCTACTAAACCGCACTATGCTGCTTACGCTGGGCGGAATGGCAGTGGCAGTAGGTCTTATAATATGGGGCTTTGGTCAGTTAGATAAAGATTCGATGAACGTGGTAAGTACCACGGTGGCCAATATTCTGCTTATGCTTATCATCATATCGTTTATCATGGCAGGGGTAATGCATAAGGTAAATGTGTACGATGCCTTTGTAGAGGGAGCTAAAGAGGGATTTACTACAGCCGTGCGCATTATACCCTACTTGGTGGCTATACTGGTGGCTATTGGTGTATTTCGTGCGTCGGGTGCTATGGATATGCTCATAGGCGGTGTGGCCAGTGTGGTAAAGGCTTTGGGGGGTAATGCCGACTTTGTAGGCGCATTGCCTACGGCACTAATGAAACCCTTATCGGGGTCGGGCGCAAGAGGAATGATGGTAGATGCTATGACAACCTATGGTGCCGACTCGTTTGTGGGCCGACTAAGTTGTATCTTCCAAGGCTCTACCGATACTACATTCTATATTCTTGCCGTATACTTTGGCAGTGTAGGCATACGCAATACGCGCCATGCCGTACCCTGCGGATTGCTGGCCGATCTGGCTGGCGTAATAGCGGCAATAGCAATAGCTTATATGTTCTTTTGAAAAATAAACAGAAATGGCCAATTTAAAAAGTCTGGTCAAAGACACCGCCATCTATGGCATCAGCAGCATAGCCGGGCGTTTTATCAATTATCTGCTGGTTCCTATCCAAACGGCAGCATTCGCCGCTGGCGGTGGTCAGTATGGTGTAGTTACCAATATCTATGCCTATACGGCACTGCTCATGGTGGTGCTTACTTATGGTATGGAGACTACGTTTTTTAGGTTTGTCAACAAGACCGACGACGACCCTATGCGCGTGTACAGCACCACACTTATATCTGTAGGCGTTTCTTCGGCTGCATTTGTTTTGGCAGTATTTGCTTTTCTTCCGCAGATTTCGGCGTTTATGAAGTATCCCGACCATCAAGACTGGGTGGCGGTAATGTTTGTATGCGTAGCTATAGATGCCTTTAAAAGTATTCCCTTTGCCTATCTGCGCTATCAGAAGCGCGCCATCAAGTTTGCCTGTCTGCAGATGGTAAACATAGGACTCAATATTATTCTTAATCTGGCATACCTTATAGTTCTGCCGGCATTGAGGCTCAACCCCTTCGGACTGTACGACGATAATTTTACTCTGAATGTAGGCATGGTGTTCTACATCAATCTGATATGTACAGCAGTGGTAGTACTGTGCTTTTGGCGCGAACTTACCGGATTCAGTTATCGCTTCGACCGCGCCCTTTGGGGTAAGATGATGCGCTATGCGTGGCCTCTGCTTATTCTGGGCATAGCTGGTATACTCAATCAGACCCTCGACAAGATAATATTCCCTTATCTGTATAGTGGCGTTGACGAGAAGGCACAGTTGGGCATATACGGTGCTGCCACCAAGATAGCCATGATAATGGCCATGATAACCCAGGCATTCCGATATGCTTACGAACCGTTTGTATTTGGTAAGGCCAAAGATCGCGACAGTAAAGATACCTATGCCAAGGCCATGAAGTACTTTGTAATATTTACCCTGCTGGCTTTCTTGGCCGTGATGGCATATATGGATGTGCTTCGCTACGTAATACGCGACCGCAGTTACTGGCCCGGACTGCGCGTTGTGCCTATAGTTATGGCTGCCGAAATTATGATGGGTGTGTATTTCAACTTGTCGTTTTGGTATAAGCTTATTGACAAAACCATCTATGGCGCCTGGTTCTCAGGCATTGGTTGCTTGGTGCTGGTGGGTGTAAATGTAGCGTTTGTTCCCCATTATAGCTATATGGCCTGCGCCTGGGGCGGAGTGGCTGGCTACGGTACCGCCATGGTGCTATCGTATCTGGTAGGTCAGAAGAAATACCCCATAGCCTATCCCGTAGGCAGAATAATGGCTTATGTAGCACTTACGGCTGTGCTTACCGCCGGTATGATGTTATCTAATAGCGTGCTGCCTACAGTGGGAGCGCTGCTAACCAATACCGCCTTGCTGTTGGTATTTGTGGTAGTTTTAATAAAATGCGACTTCCCGCTATCCGAACTGCCTGTAGTAGGAAAATACTTTAGAAAATAAACTATATGAGAAGATTAATTGTATGTTTTGCTGCCCTAACGGCAGTACTCGCGGCTAAGGCCGACGAGGGAATGTGGACGCTCTACAACCTGCCCAATGCTGTGTACGAGCAGATGAAAGGCTACGGATTTGCCCTGCCTTACAACCGTCTGTATCAAAGTGATGATGCTATAAAAAATTCGGTGGTAAACTTCTCGGGCTACTGCTCGGGTGTAGTAGTGTCGCCAGACGGTTTGGTGTTTACCAACCACCACTGCGGATTCGAGTCAATACGCAGTCACTCTACCGTAGAGCACGACTATATGCTCAACGGATTCTGCGCCAACAGCTATGCCGAGGAACTACCTAACAAGGGTATGTTTGTACGCTTTATGGTAGACCAGCAAGATATTACCCCCATGCTGGAGAAGCGTGGTATCAAGGATATGGATGATAAGGCACAAGAGAAGTTGCTCAACGAGGTAGAGAACGAAATGATTAAAGAGGTACATGCTAAGGATAGCACGCTAGAACTAGAAATCAAGCCTTTCTACGAGGGCAACAAGTACTATGCTACTACCTATCGTGAATTCCGCGACCTGCGCTTGGTTTTTGCTATTCCAAAGTCTATGGGTAAGTTTGGTGGCGAAACTGATAACTGGATGTGGCCCCGCCAGACTTGCGACTTCTCGGTATTCCGTATCTATGCCGACCCCAAAACCAACGGTCCGGCAGACTATAGTAAGGATAACGTGCCTTACCGTCCTAAGTATTGGGCTCCCGTATCTACCGAGGGTTATAAAGAAGGCGATTTTGCCATGACTATGGGTTATCCCGGTTCTACTGAGCGTTACCTATCGTCGTACGGAATTCGTGAGATGCGCGATGCTGATAATGCGCCCCGTGCCCAGATACGTGGTGTAAAGCAAGATGTAATGATTCGCCACATGCGCGCTGACGAGGCTGTTCGTATCAAGTACGATTCTAAGTATGCCCAGAGCTCTAACTACTGGAAGAACTCGCTGGGTATGAACAAGTGTATCGACTCTGTAGGCATTATACGCCAAAAGGCCGACCTGGAAGACCGCATTGTAGAATTCCAAAAGTGGACTGGCTACCTCAAGGGTAAACTGGATATGGACCTTATGGCTCGCCTCTACAAGCAGCGTCTCGAACCTTCGCGCCAGCTTACTGCATGGGCCGAAACTTTCCGTCGTACTACCGAGTTTAATACCCGTGCCCTGCGTATAGCCGGCAAGCCAACTCCTGCTAACCCCAAAGCCGCTAAGAAGAAGCAGTATTATGTATTCAAGGATAATAGTGCCGAATGGGATGAGGCCCTCGACCGCGAAGTTATGGCTGCCCTTATAGACAACTATCGCCAGTATGTACAGGCCGATAAGTTGCCCGCTTTCTATCAGACTATAGCTACACAGTTTGGTGGCGATACTCAGAAGTATGTAGATTGGCTCTACGCCAACTCGGTGCTTATGAAGAGCGGTACCAAGATATATATCAACTCAAAGCAGTTGCAGAGCGACCCCGGTTACCAGTATGGTCGCCAGCTTACCGACCTCTTCTATACCTTTAGAGATGCCTATATTCAGGGTGGCGATACCATTGATCAGCAAGAGAAGTACCTCTGCGATGCAAAGGTACGCATGGAGCAAGAATTGCCCCACTACTCTGATGCCAACTTTACGCTGCGTATGAGTTATGGTCAGGTAGGTGGTTATCTGCTTGGTGGCAACCCATCGGGCTATTATACCGATGCTCAGAGTATAGTAAGCAAGATGAAGGCTGGCGATAGCGGCGTGATAGATTATCAGGTAGAACCCGTAATGAAGCAGCTGCTTGGTGCAACTGATTTTGGTCAATATACCGATAAGACTACAGGCAAGATGCAACTCTGCTTTCTTACCAACAACGATATTACGGGCGGAAACTCGGGTTCACCTATGTTCGACGGTAAGGGCCAACTTATAGGTCTGGCTTTCGATGGCAATTGGGATTCGCTGTCAAGCGATATTTGGTTCGATAAGCGTCTGGCTCGCTGTATTGGCGTAGACATCCGCTTTGTACTCTTTATGATGGACCGCTGGGGTCATGCCGACCGCCTGCTCCACGAGATAGGTGTGAAGTAATTAGTTCATAGCTATACTAACGATAATGGGGATAACCACCGGCTCTAACAGACCTAATGGTTATCCCCATTTTTTATCGTCGCTAAATGCGTAGATAGAACAATTGTCAACATGCTATAAGGGTGTAGTGCCTCACGGTACCCTTTATAGTTGTTAACGAGAGAGTTGACGTATGGTTACGTAAACTACTACGGCTTCTTGCTTGAGTGTTGCTTGAGTGAGACACATTGCCCACTAATTTAGAATTCGTCGTTGGCGTATAGATAGGGGAATTGGCTTTGTTCCCATTCTATTATCTCGCCGGGGCAGAAGAAACGCTTCAGTTCTACTTCGGCTGTTTCTGCCGAATCTGACGCATGCACTATATTCTCTTGAAAACTCATGCAGTACGAACCGCGAATAGTGCCGGGAGCGGCATTACGCCCGTTGGTAGGTCCGGCCAGTGCCCTTACGGCAGCTATAGCGTCTACACCTTTCAGACAGAGAGCCACCACAGGGGCTGTCATCATCGAATCTTTTACACGCTGAAAGAAAGGCTTCTCACTAAGATGTGCATAGTGCTCAGATAGCAGCTCGTCGGTAAGCATCATCATCTTCATGCCGCAAATCTGCAAGCCCTTCTTTTCAAAGATACTAATAATTTCGCCTGCCAGTCCGCGCTGTAGTGTACAGGGCTTGAGCAGTACTAAAGTTTTTTCTAGAGCCATAATTTAGATAGTTGTTTGGGTTTGTATTCAGGGCCACCCGGTAAAGAGTGCGACCCCATTTAGTAGATTGGTTGTGGGTAGTTATGCCCCCAACATTGCAAAAATACTATTATTTTTCGTAATCAACCGCAGCCTGGCAGGTATATTTTAGAACCACCCATAAATTAGCTAACCCGTAAATAATACTATCCTTTACCTACATAGCATTGGGAATGATGTTTTGCCTGTTGCTCACGGCCGTAGACCAGTCTGCCTGCGGCCGTAAACTTCAGAGCTCACGGCCGTAAACCCTATTGCCCACGGCCGTGGGCAATCAAAAAAAGCTTGATTTGGGAATTGAGAAACCGAACAGAAGAACCGCATATCCGCTTAATAGGGTGGTTCTAAGATAGAGTCATCCGTAAAAATAACAGTTTGGCAGCAGCTCGGTATAAGTATCCCTGTCACCTTACCAATGTCAACAAAAACCTGTGGTTTTTCTTTGCATTGTCTTCGGTTTGCACTTTACGCCTACGGCGTGAAGTTGGGCTGCGCCTCGGAAATAAAAATAAATTAATTTATTTTGTATTTCGCTCGGCTTGCAGTAACTTTGCACGTAGAAATCAACGAATAACATAATAAATAACTATGGCAAAGAAAGCTTTACTGATGATTCTCGACGGTTGGGGAATCGGACAGCATGGTAATGGTGATGTTATCTACAATACACCTACACCTTATTTAGATTATCTTACTGCAATTTCAGCCCATTCGCAGCTTCAGGCTTCGGGCGAAGACGTAGGTCTGCCCGACGGACAGATGGGTAACTCTGAGGTGGGTCACCTCAATATAGGCGCCGGTCGCGTGGTTTATCAAGACTTGGTTAAGATTAACCGTGCCTGCAAGGATGGTTCTATCCTTCAGAACCCCGGTATAGTAGCCGCTTACAGCTATGCTAAAGAGAACGGCAAGAAGCTGCACCTTATGGGTTTGGCTTCTAACGGTGGTGTTCACTCTTCACTAGACCATCTGTTTAAACTCATTGAAATATCAGGCGAATATGGTCTCGACAAGACTTTTGTACACTGCTTTATGGACGGACGTGATACCGACCCCAAGAGTGGTGCCGGCTTTATCAGCCAGATATCTGATGCCTGTGCCAAGAGCGGTGCACATATAGGTAGCATCATTGGTCGCTTCTATGCTATGGACCGCGACAAGCGATGGAATAGAGTAAAAGAAGCTTACGACCTGCTGGTAGAAGGCAAGGGAAAGGCTGCCACCGATATGGTAAAAGCTATGGAAGAGAGCTATGCCGAGGGCGTTACCGACGAGTTTGTTAAGCCTATCGTTAACTCTACCGTTGACGGCACTATACAAGAGGGCGATGTAGTTATCTTCATCAACTTCCGTAACGACCGTGCCAAAGAGCTTACCCAGGTTCTTACCCAGCAGGATATGACAGAAGAGGGCATGCACACCGTTAAGGGCCTGCAGTACTACTGCATGACTCCCTACGATGCCAGCTTTACGGGTGTAAACATACTCTTCCCTAAAGAGAATGTAGAAAACACCCTAGGCGAATATCTGAGCAAGCAGGGTAAACGCCAGTTGCATACTGCTGAGACAGAGAAGTATGCCCACGTAACATTCTTCTTCAATGGCGGTAGAGAAGCTCCCTACGAGGGCGAAGACCGTATACTGGTTCCCTCGCCAAAGGTAGCTACCTACGACCTGAAGCCAGAGATGAGCGCATACGAAGTAAAAGACAAGTTGGTAGGCGCTATCAATACACAGGAGTACGACTTTATAGTAGTTAACTTTGCCAATGGCGATATGGTAGGCCATACGGGTGTATACAATGCTATTGCCAAGGCCGTACACGCTGTAGACTGCTGCGTACGCGACGTAATAGAGGCTGCCAAGGCTAACGATTACGAGGCTATTATCATAGCCGACCACGGCAATGCCGATAATGCTGTAAATGCCGACGGCACACCTAACACCGCCCATTCGCTTAACCCCGTACCGTTTATCTATGTTACCGATAACAACAGTGCTACGGTTAAGGATGGACGTCTGGCCGACGTAGCTCCCTCTATTCTGCATATTATGGGTCTGGAGCAACCAGCCGATATGACCGGTGAAAATCTGATAGAAGACAATAAGTAACCGCACTGCGGATACCCCAAATAGAAGCGGACTGGAGCCTGCCAAGGTTTCGGTCCGCTTTTTGTATAGGCTGCAAACCAACGCAGCATGTTGTTCTTTTAACGTCCAAATAGCTTCATATTTAAGGCAAATGTTGTATTTTTGCATGCTGAAAAATTATTGTATAAATGAACGAAAGATTTTATAGAACATTCCCGTTAGTTGCATTGTTGTGCGTAGTTCTGTTTACTGCTTGCTCTAGTGATGATGATATTACGCAGACTTCCACCCTGCACAAAGTTTCGGTTATAGCCACTCAACCCTCTACACGTATGGGCTTCAATTCCAATGGTGTGGGTTATTGGCAAGAGGGCGATACAATAGGTATATGGTCTGATGCCGACAGTTGTTTTGTACCCTTTACCCTAACCAGCGGTGCAGGCACGGCAACAGCCACCTTTACAGGCGAGGTGAGTGAAGAAATAAAGAATAACGCCATAGTATTGTACCCTTACAGCAACAAGCTGCATATAGACTATGACGCTGCTACACTGTCGTTCTGTCTACCTTCTACCTATACTTACGATGGGGTAGATACCGACTATTCTCAAAAGCAAGGCAATAGCTTTAATATGCCTATGTATGCTCTGTTAGAAAAGGGTAGCGATAATGGTGAGTGCACGGTATCATTCAAAAGTACAGGCAGCGTTATAGCCGTTAAGATAGAGCGCATGTTCTCTACCGAAGGCTCCATAGTGGTAACGTCAGACTATTATCCTATCTGTGGCACAGCAGAACTTAAGGAAGGCAGCAGCCAAGACGGCTTCTCCTATGCATCTGACGCTACTAACGAGGTAACCTTCAACTATAGTGGTGCCGAAATAGGCAAGCCGGGTGTATTCTATGTACCCGTGCTGCCCGGCAAGTATAACATAAAGGTTAAGGTAGTAGAAAAAAACAGGAATAATTATGAGTATACCAGCTCAACCAGTAGCTTCACCCTAGAGAAGGAACATATAAAACGTATTAAGGTGCGGCACGATTATACTACTACCGTTAACGGCCAAACAGCCGTAGATATGGGTGGCAATGTACTTTGGGCAGAGGTTAATGTTGGAGCCAAATATAGAACCGATTCAGGTAATTATTATGCCTGGGGCGAAACAGCACCAAAAGAGGTTTATAATGCCGGAACGTATACATACAAGGGCGATGCTATAGATGCCGAGCATGATGCCGCTACCGTAAATTGGGGGTCTCCTTGGTGCATACCTACCTCAGAAGAAATAGAGAAGCTTATTAATAGCTGCCCCTATGAGAAAGATACTTTAAAGAACAGCAGTGGAATGCTTGTGGCTGCGTATAAACTATCCAACAGTACTTTCCAACATTATATATATATACCCTGTGCAGGCGATATGTATGATTCAGATGTTGTTAGGGGTTGGGCCGCTCAATTTTGGTCAAACACCAGAAATCTAGAGGATTCTTACTTATCGGCTTATAGTTTTTACATTGATCAAAATGGTGCTCGTCTGATTAGTTGTACCCGCAATAATGGTATGCCTGTTAGAGCCGTTGTTCCTATTCACAACTTGAAAGCAGAAGCCGTGGGCAGCTGATGAACATAATCAAGAGCCAACCGTATAAATGCTAAAGGGTGGTTCTAATAATCAGCCAAAACGCCAGTCCATAATAAGGGATTAACCTACGGTGGTAATTTTTAGAACCACCCTAAAAGAAATGGGGCCGCCCGTGAATCACTTCACAGACGGCCCTCTTAGGATGATTACTATAAACTAGGTATGAAAAGATGTGTAATCATTGATGACAGTCTACCGTTCCTGCCCTCCGCCGAGAGCCTGGTACAGATTGATGACATGTTGGATTTTGCTCAGACGGTTGGCCGATTGTGACAGTTGTGCAGCCAATAGCGTCTGTCTGGCCGTAAGTATTTCCAGATAGGTGTTGTTGCCGTGGTCCATCAGTAGAGTAGTACTGCGCAGGGCCTTTTCTAACGAAGTTATCTGGTTGTCTATTGCTTTTTCTTTCTCCAGAGCCGTTTGGTATCCGGTAAGTGCATCGTTAACCTCTTTACCGGCATTCAGCAGCGTCTGTGTAAAGGCCAGTTTGGCCTCTTCTTGTTGTGCTTTGGCTATGCGAAGCTGCGCCTCGTTTTGTCCGCGTGTAAGCAGCGGAGCCACTATCGAACCTAATGCAGAAGCCAGCACCTTGCCGGGATTTACTATAGTATTGCCAGCCGAGTTGGTCCATCCTACGCTACCGCTTATGGTGAGTGTTGGGTAGAATGCACTGCGTGCCTGGTTAACACCGTAGAAGGCAGCCTCTACCGAGCGTTGTGCCTGTCGTACATCGGGTCGGGCCGACAGTAGTTGCAAGGGAACGCCTACCGATAGTTTGTCGGGCATACGTGTATCTTCCTCTTGGCAGCGTGCATAGTGGCGCGGTGTTTCGCTTAGCAGTATAGCCATACTGTTTTCGGTTTGTGCTATCTGGCTCTTCAGGTCAAGTACCGATGTATGTACACTCTGCATGGTAGCCTCCATCTGTGCCACACCCGCCTCGTTGTAACGTCCAACTTTCATCAGTGCGCGAGTGGCTTGTATGGTCTCGCGCCAAGCTTCCTCTGTCTTCTCAGACAGGGAGAGCTGGCGGTCAAGAGAGACCAGGGTGTAATAGACATTGGAAATATTAGCTACCAGTTGGGCGTGAACAGCCTGCTTGTAGTCTTTGCTCTTAGCATACAGAGCCTTAGACTGCTGTTTGGCGTTACGCATGCGCCCGAATATATCGGCTTCCCAACTTAGGGTAAGCGGAATAGAATAGGTTTGTGTAGCTTTGGCTCCGTCGAAGCTGCTAACGCTTCCCTGTGGTGCTATGGCAAACGATGGCAGGAAAGCCAGCTTGGCGGCTTTGAGCGTGGCAGCGGCCTCATTAACTCGCTGCATGGCCTGCTGGTAGTCGGTATTCTGAGCTAGGCCGCGCTCTATAAGTTCTTGCAGTAACGGGTCGGTAAACAGCTCTCGCCAGTTTACATCGCCCAGCGAGGCAGTATCCGTCTGCAGAGTATCTGCAGTGCTGTACTCGGAAATAGACTTGTCCAGTACCGAGTCGCCGAAGAGATCTTCCCGTACTTTAGTCTCCGGCTTGTATTTGGTATAGATGCCGCAGCTACAGAATGTAGTCAGTATAGCGGCAGATATTATAGTCTTCTTCATATCAACTTTTTATTTCTTCATTTTCTCTTCTATGCTTCTAAGCATTTCTTGCTGTACTTGCAGGTCGCCCTCTTCGTAGTATGGTTTGCGTACTTTCTCTTGTAGCCACTCGAATACTACAAAGAATACAGGTACTACAAAGACCAGAGCTATAGAGCCTATCAGCAATCCTCCTACAACACCCGTTCCGAGCGAACTGTTACCGTTGGCACCAGCGCCAGAAGAGAACATAAGGGGCAACATACCGAATACCATACAAAGTACGGTCATCAAGATAGGACGCAAGCGGTCTTGAGCGGCCGAGAAAGCCGATGATACTATGCCCATTCCGCTGCGGCGGCGTTCTACGGCATACTCGGTAATAAGGATGGCTGTCTTGGCCAGCAACCCTATGAGCATAATGATACCCGTTTGCAGATAGATATTGTTCTCCAGTCCGAAGAGTTTGGCAAAGAGGAAGCTACCCATAAGTCCGAACGGTACACTCAGTATGACTGCCAGTGGCAGCAGGAAGCTCTCGTAGAGACAAGCCATGATAATGTAGATAAATATTATACATATAGCGTAGATAAGTACGGTAGACGAACCACTGTCGCCACTCTCCTCACGGGCCATACCTCCGTATTCGTAGCCGTAACCCGATGGTAGAGTCTGTTGTGATACCTGGGCTATGGCTTTCTGAGCCTCACCGGTAGAGTAACCCTCGGCTGTGCTCACGTTTACAGTGATAGAACTATATAGGTTGAAGCGGGTAGAAATCTGTGGTCCGGTAGTATTGCTCAGTGTTACAAACTGACTGAGCGGAGCCATACTGTCACCGTTGCGTACAAACATGTTATCCAGTGCGTGCTTGTCTAGTCTGAATTGTGGCGAAGCCTGAATCATTACACGGTATATCTTACCAAATTCGTTATAGTTGCTTACATACGAACCACCGCAGTAGGCACCCAGTGCATCGAGAATGGTAGAGGGCGATATGCCGGCGCGTTTGCATCGGGCAGCGTCGATGTCTACACTTATCTGTGGGAAGTCCATATTGTACGATGTATAAGCCGTGGCTATCTCAGGACGCTGGTTGAGTTGGCCTATAAACTTCATTACATGCTGGTAGAATACCTTCTTGTCGCCTCCGGTCTTGTCTTGCATGTTAAGCTCCAAAGAGTTACCCATACCATAGCCCGGAATCATAGGTGGCTGGAAGCAGAATACCTGCGCCTCTTTAATCTTGGCAAACTCACCGTTTAGACGTGTCATTACGCTACCTACAGAATGTTCCTTGCCTTTACGCTCGTCCCAATTCTTGAGTTTTACAATGATGGTACCATACGAAGTTCCCTGTCCAGACAACATACCATATCCGGCTACGGTGCTGAAGTGCTCTACCTCGGGTATCTTGGTAAGAATGTCTGATACCTTGTCTACTACCTTGTTAGTCTCTTCCAGTGTGCTACCAGGCGAAGTATTGAGGTTTACCATCATTACGCCCTGGTCTTCCTGAGGTACGAAACCAGTCTTGGTGGTACGTATCAGTACTACAAGGGCTACTACCGAAACGGCCAATCCCGTCCATGCCAGCCAGCGGTGATGGAAGAAGAACATTACACCACGCTTGTACTTGCTGAATATAGCTGAGTAAGAAGCCTCGTAAGCTGCGCGTATGCGGGCGCTTAATCCTCCCTTGCGCTTGCCGTTATTGCTAAGCGGATTGCCGTGAGCGTCGGTGGCACCTTCGGCTGGACGCATCATCATGGCACACAGTGCCGGACACAGAGTAAGAGCCGATATCATGGAGAGTCCTACAGATGTGGCCATGGTAACACCAAACTGGGTGAAGAAGATACCCGTTGTGCCGCCAGTGAATGATACGGGGATAAATACCGCCATGAACACTAGTGTACAAGATACCACGGCCATACTTACATCGTGTAGGGCGTCGCGAGTGGCAAGGTATGATGATTTGTAGCCTGCGTCAAACTTGGCCTGAACGGCCTCTACTACCACAATGGCATCGTCTACCACCGTACCGATGGCCAATACCAGAGCAAATAGGGTTAGAATGTTGATACTGAATCCTGCCACAATAAGACAGGCAAAGGTTCCTATCAGTGATACTATGATAGAGATAGAGGGGATAAGCGTACTCTTTATGTCGTGCAAGAAGAAGTACACCACCATGATTACCAGAATAATGGCGATAATCAGAGTTTCTACTACGCTATGGATTGAGGCAAAAAGGAAGTCGTTAGAACTGTGCATCTGTATGAACTTGCAGCCCTTGGGCAGTGCCTTCGACATTTCGTCGAGTTTGGCAGAAATTACCTTATTTACTTCTGTAGCATTGGCACCAGCTACCTGGAAAGTGATAAAGGTTACACCCGGGTGCTTGTCTACCTCGCCGTGGAAGCTATACGACAGACGGCCCAGTTCTACTTCGGCCACGTCTTTCAGTCGGAGCACGGTTCCATCGTCGTAACTGCGAATTACCATGTTATTGAACTCGTCTATACTTTTCAGACGGCCATGATACTTCATGGTGTATTGGAATGTATTTTCAGAGTTTTCGCCCAGCGCACCTGTTGGTGCTTCTATATTCTGTTCGCCCAGTACTTGGGTAACGTCAGATGGCTGTAGGTGGTATTGCGCCATAAGGTCGGGCTTGAGCCATATACGCATACTGTATGTATCGCCCAGCTCCAGCACATCGCCTACACCGCTAATACGCTTTATTTCGGGTATAACGTTAATGTCAAGATAGTTGGCAATAAAGGTTTCGTCGTACTTGCCGTCGGTACTTACCATGGCACCAATCTGCAAGAAACTGTTCTGCTGCTTCAGCGTGGTAACACCAATCTTGGTTACCTCAGACGGTAGCAGTCCCTGCGCTTTTGACACTCGGTTTTGTACGTTTACCGTTGCCATATCGGGGTCGGTACCCTGCTTAAAGTATACATTGATTTCGGCTGTACCAGAGTTGGTGGCGGTAGAGGTCATGTAGATCATGTCTTCTACACCGTTGATACTCTCTTCAAGCGGCATAATAACACTCTTCATCACCGCGTCGGCATCGGCACCGGTATAGGTGGCGCTCACGTGTACGGTAGGCGGAGCTATGTCGGGATACTGTTCTACTGGCAGGTTGAACAGCGAAATGGCTCCCACCATTACTATCAGCACGGCGATGCAGATGGCCATCACCGGCCTTTTGATAAAGATATTTCCTTTCATTTCACAACGTCTCCTTCTTTTATCATTCCGGCACCTTCAGATACAATCTCGTCGCCGGGGGTCAGTCCCGAATTAACGAGGAAGTTGCGGCCGTCGTCTATACTCTCAACCTCTATAAGTTGGGCCACGGCCTTTCCTTTTACTACCTTGTATACTATACGCTTGTCTTGCTGTTGTACGGTAGCGGTCTGCGGTATTACCATGCAACCCTTTATGGTTACGGGTATGATAACATTGCCCGATCCGCCGCTGTTTAGCAGTCGTTCGGGGTTGTCAAACTCGGCTCTCAGCGTTACGGCACCGGTTTCTGAATTGATAACACCGCTTATGCTTTTTACGCGTCCCTTATGACTATAGGTCGACTGGTCGCCCAGCTGCAAACTTACTTCGGGTAGATTTTCTATAGCTGCGTCTTTAGAGCCGTAACGGCGTACCAAGTTAAGCAGTTGCTTCTCTGTCATAGAGAAGTACACGTACATCAGCGAATTGTCTGACACCGTGGTGAGAGGCTTGGGCATAGATGCGCTAACCAGCGTACCCACACGATAGGGTATTACACCCGCCACACCGTCGGCCGGACTGCGTACCTCGGTGTACGATAGATTATTGCGTGCATCTATTACCTGCGCCTTGGTTTGTGCCACTTGTGCCTTGGCCGTGAGCATGGCGTTTTCTGAAGTTTGGAGTGTGTAAGAAGATATTACCTTCTGTGTATACAACTCCTTGTTGGCCGTATAGGTAAGTGTCGCCGATGCCAGCGAAGCCTCGGCGGCCTTTTGCGAAGCCTCGGCAGTAGCCAGAGCAGCGCGGAAAGGCACTTGATCAATAACAAACAGCAACTGACCCTTCTTTACAGGATCACCCTCTTTTACACATACACGCTCTATCTTTCCGCTAACTTGCGGGTAGATGTCAATGTCTTGCCTACCTTTAACAGAAGCCGAGTACGATGTAGAGAGATTCTTGTCGGTTCGCTGTACTGTCATGGTTTTATAACCATTTTTTTGTACATTCTCTTGTGCCTTGTTTTGGCACGATGTAGCAAAGGCTATACAAAGGGTTGCCCCTGCATAAGAAATAAATTTTCCAATTGTCATCATATTCTTTTCTTTTGTTCTTTATGGGGTTTCTCTAATATGTCACCATAGTCTGAAAAACGCTGCAAAGTTAACCCGGCTTATGAGATGAAAACAAGACTATTGCGGTCTACTATTTTTCAAAATAGGAACATGGCTACGTATTTGCAATAACTGTTCCTGTTTTGACATTATATTTGAGCCGTATAAAGGGTGATAAACACGGCTCTTTCATTTAAAATACCACACTTATCTCCGATATAGCTATTCTTCAACATATTTGTGAGTTCTATAGTTACTATTGTAATGTTTTCTATATTGCCGACGGCCGTCAGCAATAAAGTTTACGGTCGTCAGCCAATTGGGCCACGGCCATCAACCAACCGGCTTACGGCCGTGGGCAGTATATAAAACCTAAATTAAACTTATTGTCAATAGT
>CAVKSZ010000016.1:0-40741 GCA_963659135.1 Bulleidia sp.
AGCGGTACTCGGATGGTGCGTGGTTTGTGGTTCTTTGTCTTTTCCGCAATGTATTTCACAGCATGGGGTGTTTCTAAATGCCTAGAAGTCAAAAAAAATGAAATCTCAAAGCATTTTTAAATGAAAGAGCCGTGTAAAAAATGGGGTGATAGGCAATAAATAACGGCAAAGAGCGTTATATGGATGTGTTAAGAAGAATTCTTTTAACCGTAGTAGTATTAGTGGCGGGGGCGATTGCAGCCCTGGCTCAATACGATATGTCGCTCAGTCATTACTTTGCCCAAGAACCCGTGTTCAATGCCGGTGCCGTGGGCAAAGAGTCTAAGCTGAACGTTACGGGTAGTTACGCATTGGATTTTGCCGGTTTCGACAATAATCCACGTACTATGATTGTGGCTGCCGATATGCCCCTGTATCTGTTTAAGCATTATCATGGCGTAGGTCTGCAGCTTACCAACGATAAGTTGGGTCTCTTTGAGCACCAACGTTTCTCCCTACAATACGCCTATAAGTTCAGGTTGCTTGGAGGAGTGCTAAGTGTAGGTGTGCAGGGCGGACTGCTTAGCGAGCAGTTTAATGGTTCGAAGGTAGATACAGAAGAGGGTAACGACCCCGCTATCCCCACTTCTGATGTTACCGGTTCTGGGCTCGACCTAAGTGCCGGCTTGTATTATACACATGGTTCTTGGTATGCCGGTGCGTCGGTTACTCATGCCACTGCACCAACCGTAACACTAGGCGATACTTACCAGTTGGATATAGATCGTACTTATTATTTAACCGGTGGATACAATATTAAGCTAAGAAATCCGTTTATTACAATAAAGCCCACCGCATTGCTGCGTTATAATGGTTCGGCATATAGGGCCGATGTTACGGCTCGCGTGGTGTATCAACACGAAAAGCGCATGCTCTATGGTGGACTCTCGTACAGTCCGGGCAACTCGGTTACCGCTCTCATAGGCGGAAGCTTTCATGGAGTGGTATTAGGATATAGTTACGAGACATATACCTCTACAAGCATTTCGGGCAACGGCAGTCACGGACTGTTTGTGGGCTACCAGCACGATATTAATCTGGTAAAACGAGGCAGAAACAAACATAAAAGTGTGAGAATATTATAAATCATGATGAAAAACAATAGCATTATAACCCTCGGCGTGGTGCTAGCCACGGTGGCACTTACCAGCTGCTTTGGTAGCAAGAGCGCTATTTCTGGCGGTCGCGGTGGCGAGGTTACAGGCGTAGGCGGTAGAGCTTTTGCTGAGCCCACGCCCTACGGCATGACCAAGGTAGAGCGCGGATCGCTGCACATGGGATTAGACCAGCAAGACTCGCTTTGGGGAATGAAGACACCCGTGAAAGATATCTCGGTAGATGGCTTTTGGATGGACGAAACGGAGGTAACCAACTCTAAGTACAAGCAGTTTGTAGAATATGTAAAAGACTCTATTCTGCGTACCCGATTGGCCGACCCTGCCTATGCTGGCGACGAAACCTATATGATAACTGAGGATAAGTATGGCGAACCCGTAACTCCGCATATCAACTGGAAAAAGCCCTTGCCTCGCAAACCTAACGAAGACGAGCAACGCGCCATAGAGAGCATGTATGTAACCAATCCGGTAACGGGCGAAAAACTGCTGGACTATCGTCAACTTAACTACAAGTACGAGATTTACGATTACACCACGGCCGCCCTGCGTCGTAACCGCATAAACCCACAGGAGCGCAACCTGAATACCGATGTAACAGTAGATGTTAACGAGGTGGTTATGATATCTAAAGATACGGCATACATTGATGATAGTGGCAATATAGTACGCGAAACCATCAACCGCCCATTGACTGGCCCATGGGACTTTCTGAATACCTATATAGTTAATGTGTATCCAGATACTACCGTTTGGGTTAACGATTTCCGTAATTCAGACAATGAGATGTATCTGCGCAATTACTTCAGTAACCCAGCTTATAACGATTATCCCGTTGTGGGCGTTACATGGGAGCAGGCTAACGCCTTCTGCGCTTGGCGTACCGACTATCTGCTGAAGGGTATGAGTGGCGAGGCACGCTATATACAGCGTTATCGCTTGCCCACCGAGGCAGAATGGGAGTATGCTGCACGCGGTAAAGCCGGCACCGAATTCCCTTGGGAAAACAAGGATGTGAAGAATGGCGATGGCTGCTTCTATGCCAACTTCAAGCCAGACCGTGGCAACTATACCAAAGATGGTAATCTGATTACCAGTAGGGTAGGTATCTATGCCGCCAATAGCAACGGGCTATACGATATGGCTGGCAACGTAGCCGAATGGACTAGCACCGTATATACCGAAGCCGGTGTTGAGGCTATGAACGACCTGAACCCGCAGTTAGAATACAAGGCAGCTAAGGAAGACCCCTATAGACTTAAGAAAAAGAGTGTGCGTGGCGGTTCGTGGAAAGACCCCGAGTCGTTTATCCGTTCGGCATGGCGTACGTGGGAATATCAGAATCAGCCCCGTTCGTATATAGGCTTCCGTTGCGTGCGCAGCCTGGCCAACTCTACCAGTGCCAAACAAAAGAAAAACAAGAAATAACATACCTGCAGTATGACCGAATACAGTAAATACAATATCGTATACCGTCTGCAAAAGTGGATGGACAGTGTGCCCGGACAGACATTCCTTAACTATGCATACAGTTGGGGTGCTTCTATCGTAATCTTTGGTACTCTTTGTAAACTTACCCATTTGCCCGGCGCCAACTTTTGGTTGTTCCTGGGTATGGGCACCGAAGTCTTCGTGTTCTTTATCTCGGCTTTCGACCGCCCCTTTGACAAGACAGCCGACGGGCGTAATCTTCCTACCCATGTAGAAGAAGATGAAGCCGAGGCTACTGTGGCATCAGCTCCACAAACAGCTACTGCGCAAGCAGGTGGCCCACAAACCGTAATCATAGGTGGTACGGCTGGAACTTTCGCTACAGATGCTCCTGTTAGCGCGACTGCTGCAGGAAATGCCGAAGCCGTATCGGCAGCTAGTCAAATCTCTGCCGGTGTGCAGACTGCTGTTACAGCAGTACAGACTGTAACTGCCGACAATACAGAGATGGTACAGGCACAGAACGACTATGTAGAAGAACTGAAACGACTGGTAGAGACACTGGGCAAGGTTAACGAGCAAAGCTCGCGCTTGGCTACCGACAGTCTGGAAATGGAGAATCTTAACCGCACCCTTACCGGCATTAGCAGAGTGTACGAGATGCAGTTGAAGAGTGCCAGTCAGCAGATAAGTACCATTGACCAGATAAACGAGCAAAGTAAGAAAATGGCCCAACAGATAGAACAGTTAAATCTCATCTACAGTCGTATGATAGAGGCCATGACCCTTAATATGCAGACCCGCACCCCAGGTCAGTAATTAAATACACTACTGATGGCAATCAAGAAAAGACAGATAACCCCGCGCCAGAAGATGATTAACCTTATGTACGTCATCCTTATGGCTATGCTGGCTCTCAACATATCTACCGAGGTGCTCAATGGGTTCTCTATTGTAGAAGAAAGCATCAACCGCACTACGGCCAGTTCTGCCGAAGAGAACCGTAACCTTTACAGTAGGTTTGAACAGCAGATGAAGACAAACCCCGAGAAAGTGCGCCAGTGGTTTGCCAAGGCTATGGCGGTAAAGCAGATGAGTGACTCTCTATACACCTTTGCCCAACAGCTGAAAGAACAGATAGTAACCGAGGCCGATGGTAAAGATGCCGACTTGGCCAATATCAAGAGCAAAGACAATCTGGAGGCAGCTAGTCATGTAATGCTTGCACCGGTAACGGGTAAGGGCGCAGCCCTCTATAAGGCCGTAAACAATTATCGTGAGCGAATACTTACCATGGTTACCGATGAGGGGCAGCGCAAGATAATAAGCGAAAACCTATCGACTGCCATCCCTCGCGGTGCCCATGCTATGGGCAAGAACTGGCAGCAGTATATGTTTGAGAATATGCCCGTAGCGGCTGCCGTAACCATGCTCTCTAAGTTGCAGAGCGATGTTCGTTATGCCGAGGGTGAGGTACTGCATACACTAGTGTCTAACATAGACCTCAAGGATATTCGTGTAAACAAGTTGGAGGCCTT
Organism: Bulleidia sp.; assembly: GCA_963659135.1. Taxonomy (GTDB): domain Bacteria; phylum Bacteroidota; class Bacteroidia; order Bacteroidales; family Bacteroidaceae; genus Prevotella. The sequence continues at coordinate 4,124 of CAVKSZ010000016.1, forward strand.
TGTTATACCTGAGTCGAAAACTGTAGTAAGTGGCGATGCCTTTAACGCTCGTATAGTAATGGCTGCGGTAGATACCACCATGAGTCCGGAAATATATGTAGGTGGCCACCGTATAATAGGCAATAACTATAGCTTTACCGCTAATGGGGTGGGCGAACAATCTTTTGGCGGATATATAACAATGCGCAATGGCAATGGCGATATTATTCGTCGCGACTTTACTCAGAAATACAATGTAGTGGCACCTAGTGCTACCGTGTCGGCCGACTTGATGAATGTACTCTATGCCGGATACGATAACCCCATAAGCATAAGTATTCCAGGCGTGGCTCTCAACGAGGTACAAGCCTCTATGACGGGCGGTTCGTTCCGCTCTATCGGTATGGGGCGCTATATAGCCAAACCATCGGCAGTGGGTAGCGATGTAACCATCACGGTAAGTTCGCGCCGGGATAACTCTACCCGACAGATGGGTAAGTTTACCTTCCATGTGCGCAAGTTGCCAGACCCAATGGCATATCTCGTAGTGGGAACCGACCGTTATAAGGGTGGCGCATTGTCTAAGTCGGCCCTTATGGGTATAGACCATGTAAGCGCAGCTATAGACGACGGGTTGCTGGATATTCCGTTCCGGGTAGTAAGCTTCGAAACCGTATTCTTCGACAATATGGGAAACGCCGTACCCGTGGCATCTAATGGAGCACAGTTCTCTGAGCGTCAGCGCGAAACTTTCCGCCGGCTATCGCGTAACCGTCGTTTCTATATTCGCGGTGTCAAGGCCGTAGGTCCCGATGGCATACCCCGTACCCTGTCGTATCCAATGGAGGTAATAGTAAAATAAGAAAACAGAGCTACAATGAAGAAAATAATTTTGATACTCCTCGCCGGAATGGTGACAACCGGCATGATGGCTCAGCCAGCAAAGCGGAAAGCTGAACAGAAGACTACTACCGCTGCTAATGGTGCTATCTCTACCCGTGCTCAAATATCGTTTCCCGTGCAGACGCAGATGGCGGAAGATGTTGTGTGGCGACGTGATATCTATCGCGAACTCGACCTGCACGATAATGCCAATGCCAGTCTCTATTATCCCGTAGAGGCAGTAGGTAGCCAGGTAAACCTGTTTACCTATATCTTTAAACTAATGATGACTGGCAATATCAAGGCTTATGAGTATAGACTGGATGGCAACGAAGTGTTCAGCGATGATGCACAGATAAAACTCAAGGCTTTTCTGGATAACTACCATATCTTCTACGAAAAGACCAACCGTGGTATTTATATAGACAATAGCGATATCCCTTCGCGCGAGGTAACGGCATATTATCTTAAGGAGAGTGTGTATTACGACCAGTCTACTGCTACATTCCATACCCAGGTATTGGCCCTATGTCCTATCATGAAGCGTGAAGACGACTTTGGCGATGCAGCCACAGCTTACCCCCTCTTCTGGGTGAAGTACGAAGACTTGGCTCCGTTCTTGGTTAAGCAGACCGTAATGACTAGCAATCTTAACAATGCCGCCGTGATGAGCATGGACGACTATTTTGCCAAAAACATGTATCGTGGCAAGATATACAAAACCAACAATATGCTGGGTAAGACGCTGGCTCAGTATTGTACTAGCGACTCGGCATTGACTAAGGAACAGAAACGTATAGAGAACGAAATAATTGCATTTGAGCAGAACCTTTGGGGCGACAAGACACGCAAGGATTCGCTCGATAGTATAGCCAAGGTAGACAAGAGTGTCAAGGCTGTTAAGAAGAATCGCCGTGCTAAGGCTTCAACCTCAGTGCGTAAGGCAAAGCCTAAAACTAAGTCTACCTCCTCGTCGTCATCGGCAGCACGCGTAACCGTACGCCGTCAGCGCCACTGATAATAATAATTACTATAAACAGATATTACAATGAAAAAGAAATTCTTTGCAACCCTTCTACTCGCAGCCTTTGTAGCTGTGGGTGCAGCCAACGCACAGATTAAATTCGGTGTTAAGGGCGGACTCAACATGTCTAAGTTGTCTGTCAACGGAAAGGTGATAGACAAGTCTAACAATATTGGTTTCTATCTAGGTCCTACGGCTAAGATTTCTCTTCCTCTTACCGGACTTGGTCTTGATGTATCGGCTCTGTATAACCAGTATTCTTCTGATGTTACCGTTGATGTAGGCAATGAGCAGATTACCCGTGAGAATACCACGCTTACCGTAAAGCAGTTGGCTATACCGGTAAATGTGCGCTATGGTGTAGGTTTAGGCAGTTTGGCTAGTATCTATGCTTTTGCAGGTCCTCAGTTTGCCTTTAATCTGGCCGACGATATTAGCAGTATCGACTGGAAGTGGAAGAATACCTATCTTAGTGTGAATGTGGGTGTGGGCGTATCGTTGCTCAATCATCTGCAGGCCAACATAAACTATAATATAGGTTGTGGCAAGTCAGGCGAAACCAGTGTATCAAGTGCAGCTCATCAGGCTTTCAATGCCAAGAGCAATGCTTGGCAGGTAGGTGTAGCCTATTATTTCTAATTGAGGTTTTATTAAGAACCTACGTATAAAAAGCAAGCCCGAAGTTCTATTCAGTAGAATTTCGGGCTTGTGCTATTCTTGCGGTAACTTGTCTTGTTCTTACTGCAGCGGTGCAGTAGCCTCGGCCAGCCATTGTTGCTCGTTGGGCGATAGATGTGGCGCTAGGGTGTTGTACACCTGTTGGTGGTAGTTGTTTAACCATTCTATCTCTTCTTTGTTAAGCAGCGAGGTGTCTATTGCCGTGGTGTCTATGGGGCAAAGTGTGAGAGGCTTCATACGCAGAAAGTCGCCACACTCGGTATGGTTGGCAGCACATATCAGCAGCACATTCTCTATGCGTACACCAAAGCGGCCGGCAAGATATACACCCGGTTCGTCGGTTATAGTCATGCCTGCCTCTAAAGTCTTGGGCCTGTATTCCATGCGTATCTGTTGAGGTCCTTCGTGTACACAGAGATGAGCTCCTACACCATGACCAGTGCCATGCAGATAATTGTAGCCGTATTTCCATAGCTCAGCGCGAGCCAGGGCATCAATCTGAGTGCCACTTGCTCCGGTAGGGAATATGGCTGTTTCTAACCCAATGTGCGCCTTCAGTACCAGGGTGTACACTTTGCGTTGCTCGTCGCTTAAAGGACCAAGGGCAATGGTGCGCGTAATGTCGGTAGTACCATAGGCGTACTGACCACCGCAGTCTAGCAGTAGCAAACCTTCGGGACGCAGTTCTACGTTCGTTTCAGGCGTAGCCTCGTAGTGTACTATGGCTCCGTGGGCTTGGTAGGCGGCTATGGTCTCAAAGCTCCTTTCTATATATTGTGGGTCTGCACTGCGTAGTTGGTGCAGTTTTTCGTCTACGCTTATCTCTGTTACTCCGCCACGCTCTACGGCCGGTTTTAGCCACATCAGCAGTCTGGTCATGGCTATACCTTCGCTTACCATGGCCTTTCTGAAGCCAGAAATCTCTGCTCTGTTCTTTACTGCTTTCATGGCAGGGATAGGCGATTGGGTATTAATTATATGTGTGCGACTGTTTATGTAGCGGGGCATAAGTGCAGCGGTTTCTCCCGGATCCATTAGTATAGAGTAGCCAAAGTATTCGGCTAGTCCGTTGCCTATCTCTTTGTATGGGCGCAGTTCTATATGGTTGTCGTCAAGATAATTTTTTACCTCGGGTGTTATCCGAGTACACTCAGTAAACAGAGTGGCCCCTTGTGGCGAGATGACAAGATAGGCTATGAATACCGGATTGCAGAGAATGTCGGCACCGCGCAGGTTGAGCGTCCATGCAATATCGTCGATTGCCGATACCAGCATGCCATCGGCATGCAGAGAGGATAGTTTTCGCCTTATGTTGGTAAGTTTTTCAATGGTGCTGCTTCCTGCCCATTCTATGGGATGTATGCGTACCGGCTCTTTAGGTATAGATGGGCGATTTTTCCATATTAGTGCCATGGGGTCTATATTGGTGCGTAGCGTTATGCCGCCCTGTTTTCTTAGGGCCATAGTAAGCGCTTCTGCCTCGGCTATAGTACATATAGTGCCGTCTATGGCTACGGTGGCTCCATTAATCTGGGTAAGTTCGCGCCCTAGCCATTCCTCTATCGAAGGTGTACCATCTACCATCATCTTCATTAATTGGTATTCGGTGTCGGCCAGTTGTTCGCCGGCCTGGATAAAGTAGCGCGAGTCTGTCCATAGAGCTGCGCTGCTCATGGTTATTACGGCAGTGCCAGCCGAACCTGTAAATCCGCTTATCCACTCACGACTTTTCCAGTGGTCGGCTACGTATTCGCTATGGTGAGCATCGCCACTGGGAATGATAAATGCATCTATCTTTTCGCGCTTCATTACCTCGCGCAAAAGGGCTATTCTTTCTGCTATATTTTCTTTCATGTCAACTTTTGTAAAATAGACATGACAAAGGTAAAAGTTTTAAGAATTAATCACAAAAGAAATCAAGATTAAATAGTGTGCATAGTCCTTTTTTTAGTAATTTTGCAATAGATAGCCGTTCCAAAGGATATCGCCATGAACGCCGGTCATAGTATTCACGCTAAGAAGATAGAATGTTTGTCTGGAAAACATAGTAAAATACATAGGGAATGGCACAATATTTGTTAGTTAGATAATAGATAAAACACTTATAATTAATTATAGATATGGAATTTTTAACCAATGACAAACTCGTCATCGTCGGCGCAGCTGGCATGATTGGCTCTAACATGGTGCAGACTGCACTCATGCTCAAACTTACCCCTAACATTTGTCTTTATGATATCTACGAGCCCGGTGTACACGGTGTGTTCGATGAGATTCAGCAGTGCGCTTTCCCTGGCGTTAACGTAACTTATACAGTTAATCCAGAGGAGGCTTTCACTGGCGCTAAATATATTATCTCTTCTGGTGGTGCTCCTCGTAAAGAGGGTATGACCCGCGAAGACCTGCTCAAGGGCAACTGTAAGATTGCCGCCGAATTTGGTGACAACATCAAGAAGTATTGCCCCGATGTAGAGCACGTAGTAGTTATCTTCAACCCTGCCGATGTTACAGCTCTTACCGCTCTTATCCACTCAGGTTTGAAACCTAACCAGCTTACATCTCTTGCCGCTCTCGACTCTACACGTCTGCAGCAGGCTTTGGCTCTTGAGTTCGGCGTACAGCAGGATAAGGTTACAGGTGCCCATACATATGGTGGCCACGGCGAGCAGATGGCAGTATTTGCTTCTCAAGTTAAGATTGATGGCAAACCATTGTCAGAGATGGGCCTTTCTGCTGAGCGTTGGGAAGAGATTAAGCACCACACTGTACAGGGCGGATCTAATATTATCAAACTGCGCGGCCGCTCTTCATTCCAGAGCCCAGCTTACAATGCAGTTAAGATGATAGAGGCTGCTATGGGTGGCGAGAAGTTTACTTTGCCTGCAGGTTGCTTTGTAAAATGCGACAAGTGTGGTTTCAAGAACGTAATGATGGCTATGCCTACCACTATCGACAAGACTGGTGTTCACTTTACTGAGCCTCAGGGTACAGCAGAAGAGATGGCAAGCCTGGCACAGTCGTACGAGCACCTTTGCAAGATGCGCGACGAGATTGTAGAACTCGGCATTGTTCCAGAAGTAGAGAAGTGGTCTGAACTCAACCCTAACCTCTAATTAGGAATTAATACATATTGAGAAGGCTCCGATAGCAACGTGATATTGCTGTCGGAGCCTTTTCTTATATCTGTCAAAATTCTTCTTTTGATAGCGCGTACGGTTCTTTTATTTAGGTGAAAGAATTATCAATCCAGCTATAACCTCTTCATATTTTAGGGTTTATACCTCTTGCCCGTGCGATGGCGTTTTGTGGGTTGCCTACGGCCGTAGTACATTCGGCTTACGGCCGCCAGCATTATTGCTCACAACCGTCAACCTCATTGTTCACGGCCGTCAGCAATCCCAAAAGTACCACTGCAGGTTTTTACAATGCTCAATTCTACATCGTCCATAGAAGTTATCAATACATTGCCTTTAATGCATGATGAGGCTCTTTGAGGTCTAATCTAATAAAAACAAAAATGGATAGTTCGCTTGGGAACTATCCATATGGTGTGAGTTGTTTATTTAATTCTGTAGAAACGGTGATGGAAGGGGTATTAATACTCGTCATCGTTCCATAGAAAATCTTCCTTGGAAGGGTAGTCGGGCCAAATGTCTTCAATGCTATCGTAAACGTCGCCCTCGTCTTCTATCTCTTGCAAATTTTCAAGAACTTCCAGGGGTGCGCCTGAGCGGGTGGCGTAATCTATAAGTTCGTCCTTGGTAGCAGGCCAGGGTGCATCTTCCAGTTTTGAAGCTAATTCAAGAGTCCAATACATAATTGTTTAGTTTTGGTTGTTAATTTTATGGATGCAAAAATAGCAATTTATATTCTATTTTACGAGTGCTTATCTCTCTTTTTGTTGTTAAATTATCATTAATAACAAAAAAAGAGTAAAAAAAGTATTGGCTTTTTTTTAAAAGTTTATTGGATAACAACATTTGTACTTGCTTTTGTCCATCATAATGATACCGGTATAGTATAGGTCGAAGCTTACTCCGGTAGCCTGGCTGTTTGCTATGGCCTTCCAGTTTTGGCGCGCCTTTGCGTTGCGGTGTATACCGTCTATTATGATGATGCTAGCGCTGTTAATGTGGGTAAGATATGGTTGTAGAAGGGTGGTGTGCAGGGCGTCGGTGCGTATTACTACCTTTTTGTCTTCTGTCTCAATGATGGCGCTATTGCTATTGGCTACGTGGTTGCCCGCATCTTCTATATTTAATATGGTGGCTTTGCTCGCCCCTGCCTTATAGTAGGCTTCTCTGCTGGCGCTCCAGCTATCGTGCTGGTCAATAATGTATTCGGGTTGTACGTAGTTGGCTATGCGCATGTATAGACGCATAAGCCTGAGCATAACTCTGCCCTTTACCCGTATACTACGCTTGAGCTCGGCGTATGCGTAGTAGGGGTAGTGCTCGTTGATAACGTAGCGCACAAACCTATAGGCCGATGGCGACTGGATGCCGAATCCCCTGCAATAGGCGATGCGACTTATCCAAATGCCTATGGTTTGCAGCCACTCTATCATTTTGTGTGTTTAAGAAAAATTTGGTGTTTGGTGCGTTACAGTTTTATTTGTTTCAGTATCATCTGGGTAGCACCCGTCATGCTGGCTACAAATTTGCCAGCCCGTTCGCCACAGTCTTTGCGGTAAACGGTGTCTTTGTCCAGCCGGGTCATAAGCGTATTGAAACTCTCTTTATCGTGAATCTCGAATCCGCCTTCGGCCTTCTTTAGTCCTTGTGCCTCGTCAAAACGCTGGTTGTTGGGGCCGAATATTACAGGCATATCCCATACAGCAGCTTCCAGCACATTGTGTATGCCTACCCCAAATCCGCCACCTACATAGGCTACGTGGCCATAGTTATAGATGCTAGACAGTAGTCCAAAGCAGTCTATAATCAGGCAGTCGGCCTCTGCCGCCTCTTGCTCTGTAGTCTGGGTATAGCGTACCGTCTTCATCTTTAGCAGGGTTTCTATTTGCCGCAGATGGTCTTCGCCTATCACGTGTGGAGCTATTATCAGTTTCCATCGGCGGTTGTCGTTGAAGTAGGGTATAAAGATCTCTTCGTCGGGTTGCCATGACGAGCCAGCTACAAATACGGGAGCCTGTTCCTCGCCATCCTTACTCTGTATGAAAGCATCTACTATGGGTAGCTTTTTGGCAGCTTCCTTGATTTGCAGTACGCGGTCAAAGCGGGTGTCGCCTACTACCTGGGTATTGTTTATGCCTATAGTGGCGAGTAGTCTGCGCGACTCTTCGTTCTGTACAAAAAACTGGGTAAAGCAGTTCAATACCCGTCCGTATTGTTTGCCGTACCACTTAAAGAATACTTGTTCGGGGCGGAATATGCTTGATACACTGTAGGTGGGAATGCCGCGGTGCTTGAGTATGTGCAGGAAGTTGTACCAGAATTCGTATTTGATGAAGAAAGCCATCACGGGGCGAACTATGCGCAGAAACTTGCGTGCGTTGCCTATCGTGTCTATGGGCATATAGCATATAATGTCGGCCCCCTTATAGTTTTTTCTTACTTCGTATCCCGATGGCGAGAAGAAGGTAAGCAGTATCTTGTATTCAGGATGCTGCCGGCGTATCTCTTCCATTAACGGTCTGCCTTGCTCAAATTCGCCCAACGATGCGGCGTGAAACCAGATGTAGCGGGCGTTGGGGTCGATGTTCTTGCGCAGTATGCCAAACGATGCGCGCTCGCCACGCCACATCTTACGAACCTTATCAGAGAAGAGACTGGCTATGGCTACGCCCGCTTGTATCAAGTAGATGACGATATTGTACATATGTTAATTATACAAAAAATGGCACTGCGCCCACTTTTGGGGGTGCAGTGCCTTATTGGTATGTTGTTATTTTAGAACTTCGATGGCACGGCGTAAGCGGCGCAGTGTTTCCTCTTTGCCCAAGAAGGCAGAGATGTCGAACATGCCTGGACCTTTTCCGATGCCTACTAGAGCCAAACGGAAGGCATTCATCACGTCGCCCAGCTTGTAGCCTTTGTCCTCTACCCACTTCATTACTACGGGCTCTTGTCCCTCTATGCTGAAGTCGCTAATACCTTCAAGCACTTCGGCCAGTTCGGTCATCTGTTGGGCAGAATATTCTTTCCAACGCTTGCGTACGGTCTTTTCGTCGTACTCGGTAGGAGCCAGAAAGAAGAAAGAACACAAGTCCCACAGTTCGCGTACAAAGCTTACACGGTCTTTCATCAGTCTTACCACGGTGCAGATGCGGTCTAAGGGTTCGTCTACGCCGTTGTTAGCTACAATGGGGGCAAACAGTTTGGCAATCTCTTCGCTGCTCTTGCGCAGTATGTATTCGTGGTTGAACCATATACCTTTCTGATAATCGAATTTGGCACCGCTCTTTGAGCATTTGCTTATGTCGAATGCCTTTACCAGTTCGTCTAGACTGAATAGCTCTTGTTCTGTACCGGGGTTCCATCCTAACAGAGCCAGAAAGTTAACTACGGCTTCGGGGAAGTATCCACTCTCGCGGTATCCGCTTGATACTTCGCCACTCTTTGGGTCGTGCCACTCTAGTGGAAATACGGGAAATCCCAGGCGGTCGCCATCGCGCTTAGATAGTTTGCCTTTACCCTCGGGCTTGAGCAACAGTGGCAGGTGGGCAAACTGTGGCATGGTGTCTTCCCAACCAAAGGCGCGGTAGAGTAGTACGTGGAGTGGGGCAGAGGGCAACCATTCTTCGCCACGTATTACGTGACTTATCTCCATAAGATGGTCGTCTACTATGTTGGCTAGGTGGTATGTGGGCAGTTCGTCGGCACTCTTGTAGAGTACTTTGTCGTCAAGAATGTCGCTCTTTATCATTACGTCGCCACGTATCATATCGTTAACATGGACCTCTATGCCGGGGTTGATAAGAAAGCGAACTACATACTGTTCGCCGTCGTCTATCAGTTTGCGCCATTCGGCTTCTGGCATAGACAGCGAGTTGCGCATCTGCATACGGGTACGGGCGTCGTACTGGAAATTCTGTATCTCGTTGCGCTTGGCCTCAAGTTCTTCGGGGGTATCAAAGGCATAGTATGCCTTGCCTTCGGCCAATAGTTGTTCTACATATTTTTTGTAAATATCGCGACGCTCGCTTTGGCGGTAAGGACCGTGGTTTCCACCAAAACTTACACCTTCGTCGAAGGTTATGCCGAGCCATTTGAACGATTCTATGATGTATTCTTCGGCACCAGGAACAAAACGGTGTGAGTCTGTGTCTTCTATACGGAATACAAAGTCGCCACCATGCTGGCGGGCAAACAGATAATTATAAAGTGCGGTACGCACACCGCCTATATGCAGAGGCCCTGTAGGGCTTGGTGCAAAGCGCACCCTTACTCTTCTTTCTGACATTATTATATATATGTTATTATTTTTTGCAAAATTACTGTATTTTTCTGACTAATACTGCATTATAGCTCATAAAATTGGGTTTGTAGTATAGCTTTTGTAATCTCCTTATCTAAAATCTATGGCAGAAGTGTATGGATACTATGATGAGCAGGGCTGTCATTTCTGCCACAGGTATGGCGAGCCACAATCCGTTTTCGCCCAAGAATAAAGGTAATAGTATAAAGGTTATTAAGGGAAATACTATGCCGCGTAATACTGTATACACGATGGCACGATTTGCATTGGTCACGCTCTGGTAATAACCGATGAAAGCTACGTTAAGCGCAAAGAATACCGAGCAGAAAGCAAACCAAGGCAAGCCACTCGATGCTATCTGATAGGCGTTTTCCTCCGGACGTAAGAACATCCCAACAATATTTTCTGCTCCAACTATCATCAGCAGCATTACGGCAATACCGCAGGTGACGGCAGTACATAGAGCCAAGTGCAAGGTGCGTGTTACCCGCATATTCAACTTTGCACCATAGTTGTAGCTGATGATAGGTTGGGCAGCCTGCGCCACGGCATTGTTGATGGAGAATATGATGGGGAATAGATAGCATATGATGGCGAAAGCAGCTACACCGTCTTCGTGCAACATGCGCATAAATTGGTAATTTCCTATCAGCATGGTTATGCTCATGGCTATCTCTGTAAGAAATGTGGCAAAGCCGATTCTTGCCATGTTGTATAGATTGCGCAAGGTGAGCATCAACGAAGTAATACTCAGTTTCAGGCGGTAGAACTTTAGCGATGTAGAGAACCAGATAAAGTAAACCAGCGACATAATGCCACCTACACTGCAGGCTATGGCGGTGGCTATGGCTGCTCCCTTTACGCCCATACCCATGGGGAAGATAAATAGCCAGTCTAATACTATATTAGTGATGGCGCCAGCTATCTGTATCCACATGGCATAGCGCGGCGAACCGTCGAGCCTAACCAGCATCATGCCTTCGCACTGCCAAAACAGGAATGCCATGCCCGGAAGCAGGCCCAGTAGATAATCGAGAGCCAACCGTTCCAAACTGGGGCTACACCCTAACGCATAGACTATAGTAGTAGGAAAACATAGGCAGGCCAAAGCAAGCAACACGGTAATTACGAAACCTATACCGAACGATTGGGTTAGGATTATGCGGGCTGCCTTTACGTTTTTTTCTGCCAGATGCACACCGCCAATTACCGATGAACCTATGCCAAACATCAGTCCCAGACCGGTTACTACCATCCATAGTGGGGCTATAATGTTAACGGCAGCCATTCCGATAGCTCCTACACCATGCCCTACAAATATTCCGTCTATCACCGTTTGTAGCGACATGAATACCATGCCTACAAGTGTAGGGAAAAACAATGCTCGAAACAGAGTGCCTATCTTGCCTGTTCCGAAATCAATCTTGTCTCTGCTTAAATCAATTTTCTTCTTCATATATCATTCAGCTATGGTGTTGTTTGTATCGTTCTATTACGCAAATAAGGCTGGATAGGTTTGAAAGGTTTTACCCTCTCATCTTATCCAGCCTTATTTGTAAGACCCTCCGATGAGGATTGTTGAATTACAGTGCAAAGGTACTAATTAATAGAGGAAAGCACAATTTTTATCTATTATTTTTATAGAACTTTTTTTACATTAATCTACTGCTCTGTCATTTAGAAATGCTTTGAGATTTTATTTTTTAGGTTTTATATACTGCCCACGGCCGTAAGCAAGTTGGTTGATGGCCGTGGCCCAATTGGCTGACGACCGTAAACTTTATTGCCCACGGCCGTGGGCAATAAAGAATTAACGGCAATAATAACCATATAACCCATAACTATATTGAAGAATAGCTATATCCCTTAGATTAGCAGACTTTTAATTTAAGGATATCAGAGATAATTGTGGTATTTTAATGGTGGTTCTAAAAATTACCATCGTAGGTTTATTCCTTATTATGAATTGGCGTTTTGTCGCCTTTCGGTTTCTTTTTGGCTCAAAGTGTAAGCTCGCTCAGTCACAATGCCCGCATTCTTCGCAGAGCTCAGGCGTTTCACAGAAGTTTCCTTTGCTTGCTTCAGCTTTGCTCTCAAAAATAATTCAGAAATCTGCCAAAGCTAATTATTAGAACCACCCTTAAATGAAAGAGGCGTGACCCTAATCTACTGCTTGAGTTCGGGATACTGTATACGGGTGTGGTATATAGCCTTAAGACGTTCTATGAGTACCAGCTTGGCCTGAGCTATATCGCGGAAGGTAATGGGGCACTCTTTGAAGAAACCGTCGGCCACCTGCTGGTCAATCAGTCGGTTTACCAAGTCGCAGATACTGTCTTCTGTATATTCGGGTAGCGACCTTGATGCTGCCTCTACCGTATCGGCCATCATCAGTATGGCTTGCTCTCGGGTAAAGGGGTTAGGACCCGGGTAAACAAAGTTCTGAATGTCTACCTCTTCATCAGGATGCTGGTTTTTGTACTTTATATAGAAGTACTTGGTAATGCCCTTGCCATGGTGGGTAAGTATAAAGTCTTTAACAAACTGTGGCAGATTGGCTTTTTCGGCTTCGCGTACGCCCTTGGTAACATGACTGATAATGATTCGGGCACTCTCTTTGCACGATATTTCGTCGTGCGGATTTACGCCAGCCTGATTTTCGGTGAAGAATACGGGGTCGTCTTTCTTGCCTATATCGTGATACAGTGCGCCGGTACGTACCAGCAGACTGTTGGCACCTATCTTGTTGGCTATTTCGGCTGCCAGATTGGCCACGGTGATAGAATGCTGGAAAGTGCCTGGCGCCACCTCGCTCAGTTCGCGCAGTATGCCTTTGTTGGTATCAGATAGCTCAAATAGGGTAACGTCTGATATAAAACCGAAGGTCTTCTCGATAAGGTACATCAGCGGATACGACATGAGCAGGAATACGCCATTTATGCAGAGATAGGTGTACATGCTGTGGTCGAGTCCATTGAACTCGCTATCTTGCATTAGCTGCAAGGCAAAGTATATGGCGCAACTGGAAACGGCTACCAAGAAAGCCGTACGGAATACTTGGGCACGGCGTGAGAGTTCGCGCAGAGAGTAGATGGCCACTATTCCGCCCACTATCTGCACAATAATAAATTCGTACTGGTACTTTACTGCGGCAGCACAGATAATAACCATGGTAACATGGGTGATAAAGGCTGTGCGCGAATCGAGGAACACCCGTACAAAGATAGGCACCATTACCAGCGGCAGAATATATACGCTAAACACGTTGTGCGAAACCATTAGCGACACCAATACCGGGAAGAGGGTAACCATAACGTAGAGCATCAAGATGTTGCGTGGCTTTACAAAGTAATCTTTTCTGAACAGTACCAGATAGGTGGTAAACAGCGAGATAAGGATGAGTACAAACAGTAACTGGCCTATAATGGTAGAGGTAAGCTCGGTAGAATCGGAGTTACGCCGCTGCATCTCGCGCTCAAACGATGAAAGCACTCGGTAGTCGTAATCGTCTACTATCTCGCCTCTATCTATAATCTTCTGCCCGGCAAGCACCATGCCGCTAGCAGGAGAAATACCGCTAAGCAGGTCGTTGAGTTCGGCCTGACTACGGTCTTTGTCGTATATCAGATTGGCCTCGATATACTCGTTTACGTTAAGTCGTTGCAAGATAGATTTATGCTCAGCCAACCTGTCGTCCATCATCAGTTGTTCGTAAGCGCCCATGGTAGAGTATATCTGGCTCGCGGTAAGAGGTATAGCCTCTTTGTCGTTAACCATGCGGAAGGTTATAGCAGAGTCTTTGGCCATCTCTTGATATTCTGATGTGGCCATAATGCCTACAACGTAGAAGTGGTGCAAGCGGTTTACTACGGCCGTTACAAGGTCGTGAGATACGGGTAGACCACTTACTGCTACATTCTGGCGGAATTTCTGTATCTGTCGCTGCTCTACGCTGGTATCGTAGCGATAATAGGGTTGGAACGATTCGGTAAGCGAGTCTTGCTCTTGCTTTATGGCTTCATCGGTTTTATATATAGGAAAGTCGAATTTGGCTATAAACGAACCGTACATCCACGGCTTGCCTATGTCATATCTTATACGCTGACTCTCGTTATGGGGCAGAAACCATACTATAATGGCGGTACTTGCTAGGATATAAGCAAGGCGCGAAAGGAGCCTTTTTATTTTTAATTTGGTAAATCCTAATTTCATATTTGGATAGTTCTATACAATTGACTGTCAACAATACATCTATTTATTTTGCGAAAATACTAAAAATAACGGGCATTGCGCCTATATCGTTCTATTTTTTTTGAAAAAATAGTGGCATAGCATAAAACAAAAATGGTGGTTCTATAACCTGCCAACGCTAATTTATAGAACCACCCTTATTTTGTGATGCAAAGTTACCACTTTTTGGATAAATATTAGTGGGTTAGGTCTAAAAACTACAATGGGTATCATAGTAGAAGTGAGGGAGTCTGCATCTTCTCTTGTTTGTTAATAAATGATAAAAGACAGGAAAGGTTTGTGGAAATTTAGAACAATATAACTAACTTTGCGGCCAATATTTTTACGTTTTTTAAAATGAATAAGACAAAACTGATTTGCACAGCGTTAGCAATCATCTCTTCATGTACCACTGCTATTGCCGGTGGATTACTTACAAACACCAATCAGAACATTAATTTTCTTCGCAATCCAGCCCGCGATGCCGCCATTGGTATCGATGGTGTGTATAGCAACCCTGCCGGTGTGGTTTTCATGGGTCAAGGCATTCATTTGTCTATAGGTTTGCAGAATGCGCATCAAACCCGTACCATCCTTACAGGTTACCCTTTGTTTGCCAACAATGCCAATATGAGTGGTACTGTTCACGAGTTTAAGGGTACAGCCGATGCTCCCGTTATCCCATCGCTCCAGGCAGCATATAATAAAGGCAACTGGAGCTTCCAGTTTGGTTTTGCTCTCGCAGGTGGCGGTGGTAAATGCGAATATCCCAATGGCTTGGGCTCGTTCGAACAGATAGTGGCTAATGTACCTACTTACGCTCCCTCTATCAATACACTTTATAGTACACTCGGACAGTTGGGTATACCCGGTATGGCTGGCCGAGAGATGGGCGATAAATACAGTTACAATTCGTTTATGCGTGGCCGTCAATACTATTATGGTTTCAACTTTGGCGCTGCTTACCGCTTTAACGATAACCTTTCGGTATATGGAGGCTTGAAGCTTATTTATGGTTCGGCCAACTACTATGGGTATGTAAAGAATATATCTATAGAAGATATCAATAATGGACAGTCTACTATGGTTGGTGCTTCCGACCATTTCAAGGAGTTAGCCCTACAACTTAGTCACTATGCCGGTGCTATGGAGCAAGCAGGAAATGCTCAGGCAGCCGCAGCCTTGACCCAAGCAGCCGAAAAAGCCACTATGCTTAGTCAGGCTACCCAAGATATAGAGCTAAACTGCGACCAAACGGGTTGGGGAGTAGCTCCTGTAATTGGCGTAGACTATAAAGCTGGCCCTCTAAACCTTGCTGCCAAGTACGAGTTCAAGACTCGCATGCGGTTGAAGAACAAGTCGGCCAACAGTCTTAGTGTTGAGAGTATCAGTATGCTCGATAAGTTTAAGGATGGTGGTGAAGTGGCCGAAGATATACCTAGCCTGCTTACTGTAGGAGCGCAGTACTCTATTCTTCCATCGCTTCGCGTGTCGGCAGGATGGCACCATTATTTTGATGTAGATACTCGCCAGTATACCCGCGATATGTTGGGCGATACCAACGAATATCTTGTTGGTGCCGAGTACGATATCAACAAGTATGTACAGGTAAGTGCTGGTGGCCAGAAGACGCAGTATGCCCTTAAAGATGCAGGTATGAACGATATAAGTTTTAATGTAAACTCTTACTCCGTAGGATTTGGTGTAGGTGTTAAGGTAACAGAGAAAGTGAAGATTAATGCCGCTTACTTCCAAACATTCTATAGCGACTATAATATGGAAAAAAATGTTGCCGAGAATGTTAAGTTTACCAATTCGTTTACCCGTACCAATCGTGTGATAGGTTTAGGTGTTGATTTTACCCTATAACAATTGATTACCTATTAATTAGGTCGTAATTTATATTATTCAATTCACATTTATGATGTGGGCTTGCTGACGTTACAGTGGGTCCACATCATAGTATATTTGCAGGGTTGCATACCGCTTGTCCTGCATGGTTCGTTGTTGAATTTGGCGCAGATACTGCCGTAGCTGATTGGCATCTATGCCGTTTTCTAATTTCAGCACTATCTTTCTAATACACATGGTTTTTACACGAGCTACGGCTGGCTTGTCGGGACCTAATACGCGTTCGCCCAAGCCTTGTCTTAGCCATCCCGCCATAAGCAAGGCGGCACTCTCGACTATAGACTCTTGCCGATGCTTGATGTATATATATATCAGACGGGTGTATGGCGGATACCTGAATAGCCGTCGCTCTTCTTTGAGGTCGGCAAAAAATGTGCTGAAATCGTGCTGGGCTATCTGTTGTATAACCGGCAGTTCGGGGTTACGCGTCTGAAGAATTACCAATCCACGCTCACCTTTGCGCCCGGCACGTCCGCTTACCTGTCCCATCATCATAAAGGCATGTTCATAGGCTCTAAAGTCGGGAATGTTTAGCATCGAGTCGGCATCCAGTATTCCTACTACCCCCACGTTGTCAAAATCTAGCCCCTTGGTAACCATCTGTGTACCTATCAGTATATTGGTTTTGCCCGAAGAAAACTCGGCTATGATACGACTGTATGCGTTGCGTGTGCGTGTGGTGTCTAGATCCATGCGGGCTACCCTTGCTTCGGGCAGCTCATTGCTTATGGTGTCTTCTATCTTTTCTGTGCCGTAGCCCCTGCTCCTTAGGTCGCGTCCGCCACAGTTAGGACATTCGGTGGGAGCCGTATAGGTAAATCCGCAGTAGTGACAGGTAAGCCTGCCCGTAATCTTGTGCAGGGTAAGCGGCACATCGCAGTTTTCGCAACGCGGTACCCATCCACAGTCGTGGCATTCTGTCATTGGGGCAAATCCTCTCCGGTTTTGGAAGAGTATGGCTTGTTTGCCTTGAGATAGTTGTTGGCGCAGGGCAGCCAATAGTGGTGGCGAGAAGGGACCACTCATCATCTTGCGGTGGCGCAGGTCTTTGATATCTACTATGCGTATTTCGGGCAGCGATATTCCCTTGTATCGGGTGGTAAGTTCTACCAGCCCATATTTGCCGTTCTGTGCCTTGGTATACGATTCGGCCGATGGAGTAGCCGTGCCTAATACTACCCGTGCGCCGGCTGCATGTGCCATCATGATGGCTACCGACCGTGCGTGGTAACGTGGCGACGGGTCTTGCTGCTTGAAGCTTGTTTCGTGTTCTTCGTCAATGATAACCAGTCCCAACTTGGTGAAGGGCAAAAACACGGCACTGCGGGCACCCAAGATTACATCGTAGGGAGAGTCAGACAGTTGTTTTCGCCATATCTCTACGCGCTCGGCATCGCTGTATTTAGAGTGGTAAATGCCCAGTCGATTGCCGAAAACCCGTTGCAACCGTTCCATCATTTGCACCGTGAGTGCTATCTCGGGTAGCAGATAGAGCACTTGCTTCTTCTGTTCCAGTGCGCGAGCTATCAGATGAATGTATATTTCGGTTTTTCCGCTCGAGGTTACACCGTGCAGTAGCGTAACTTCGTGCTCCTTCATGCTCTGTATGGTTTCTTGGTAGGCTTTATCCTGTGCCGGGCTCAGCGTTTTGGGTGCGGTAACGGTGCTATCGTCGGCATAGTTTAGGCGGCCTACCTCTACCTTATATATATATAATAGGTGGCGGTCTATCAGTGCCTTGATTATAGACTCGGTAGCATGGGTGGCGTTGCGCAGTTCTTCGCGCGTAATCGGTCGTATACCGCTTTGGTCGGCATTGGTAGCCGTGTCCCAATGGCTCATCTGTAGATAGGCAGTAAACACTTGCTGCTGCTTCTTGGCTCTTGATAGTGATTCGAACGCTACGTGTATGGCTTTGCTACTACGTAGCTCTGGGCAAAGACTTATATAATCTTCGGTACGAGGCTTATATCCGTCTTCGGCTTTCAGTCCGGCGGGCAGAGCCGCGGTGTACACATCGCCAATGGGCGCCATGTAGTAGTGTGATATCCATTTCCACAGGTCCAGTTGTGCCGGCAGTAGTACAGGCTTATCGTCAAGAATACAGATAATGGGCTTTACCTCAAAGTTGGGTTTGTTTTGATGTATGTTCAGCACCACAGCCGTATGCGTTTTGGTTCGACCAAAAGGCACCTGTACACGCATGCCTGGGGCAATGCGTGCAGCCATCTCGTTGGGTACGGCGTAGGTAAACAGTCCGTCGAGTGGTAGCGGAACTATGGTCTCAACATACATCATGCTATTATGACTGTCTTATGCGGGGCATCCCAAATCGCAGTTGTCTTCCATATAGGGAGCCAATACTTTAGCCATGCGGGTAAGTCCCTCTATCATCCTACTGCGAGGGCAAGCTATGTTTATACGCAGATAACCCTGTCCGGCCCTGCGCCCGTACATAGTGCCACTGTTAAGATATACTTTGCCCTCGTTGCGCAGTTTGTCTGCCAATTCGTCAGAGGTAAACTCCAGCGACGAGATGTCTGCCCATACCAGATAGGTTCCTTCCAGTTTTAGAATCTCTATCTTAGGCATATATTCGGCAAAGAATTTCTTTAGTTCTACGTAGTTGCCGTATAGATATTCGTTTAGCTGGTCTAACCAGTCTTCGCTCTGGTTGTATGCTGCCATAAGGGCGTCGGGTCCGAAGGGATTAACTTCGCACACTTCGAATATGTTGATAACCCTGTCTATGCGACGGCGCAGGTCTATGTTGCTGCAGATAACGTTAGACTGCATCAGGCCGGCAGTATTGAAAGCCTTTGAGGGTGAATTCAGGGTTACGGTATTATCGGCAGTTTCTTCAGATAGCGAAGCGAAGGGTGTATATTGGTAACCGGGCATTACCAGTTCGCAGTGTATCTCGTCGGCTATTACGCGTACGTGGTGGCGTAGGCAGATATCGCTTACCTGTTGTAGTTCGCTGCGCGTCCATACTCTACCGGCTGGGTTGTGGGGATTACAGAATAATAGCACTGTAGCACGCTCGTCGGCGCATCGGCGCTCCAAGTCGTCAAAGTCTATTACGTAGCTATCGCCTTGGCGTTTCAGTTCGCACTCAGAGGCTTCGCATCCGCAGTTGCGAATAGACGAGAAGAAGCAGTTGTATACCGGCGTAAGTATGATAACCTGCTGGCCGGGCAGCGTAAAGGCTTTGATGGCGCAGCTTATGGCACTTACCACGCCCGGAGTATGCAGTATCCAGCTGCGGTCTATCTTCCAGTTGTGTCTGCGGTCGAACCAGTTGACTACGGCATCGTAGTAATCATTGTCGGCGTAGGTATATCCGTATACGGGGTGGGCAGCCCTTTGGGCCACGGCTTGCTGTATGGCAGGTGCCACTTCAAAGTCCATATCGGCCACCCACATAGGCAGTTCGCCTGGGTTTATGCTGTCCCATTTTACGCAGTGGGTTCCCAAGCGTTCGGGTGCATTGTCAAAATTATATTTAGCCATTTCTGTTATTTATTTGATGTCTATTTTACATTCGTGCCCCAGTGCAAACTGGTCGTAGGTTACGCGCCCTATGCTATCGGCCACAATGTGCCCGCTTATGGGGTTCTTAATCTCGGTAATGGCACCGTTGATATGGGCGTCTATGTTTTTGCTGTCTTCGAATATACGGTCAGAGGCCGAGTCGAAGGTGCAGTCTTCCAGTACAATATGGTCAAGATAGCACAGGGGTTGTTCACCACTGATATGGCAGCGCACCAGCCGTACGTTGCTACTGTGCCATGCCAGATATTCGCCATCCAGTTCAGAGTCGTATACGGTTACGTTGTCGCACTCCCAAAAACTGTCTTTGGTAGTGATATGAGCATTGTGAACCTCTACGTTACGGCAGTATTGAAACACATACTTTGAATCGCTCTTCAGTCCGTCTACATAGATATTCTGCGAGAACATAAAGGGGTAGGTACCTTCGTGCAGTTCTACGTTGTACAGTTTTAGTCCGTCTACTCGCCAGAAGGTTTCGTCGGCATCGGTCAGTATAACGTTGCGCAGAGTAAGGTTGCGCATTTCGCGGAAGAATTTAGGGGCATCTATCACGCTATCTTCCATCACCATATCGTTAGAGTACCATATAGCGCTACGGCTTTCGGGTGCAAAGTAGCAGTTTACAATGTGGCTGCCGTCTACGTGCCACCAGGGGTATTTTCCGTAAAACTTTGAGCCAGTGCAAGTTAGGTTCTTGCAGCACTTGATGGCCGATTCGCCATCGGTAACTATGATATTCTCCAGCTGAGTGTCTCTTATACCGAACAGAGGACGCTCGCCACCGAATTCTTGGTTCTTTATCAGTTCCATTTCTTGTTGTTTATTTGGTAGTGCAAAGTTACTTTTTTTCATACATTTATCTGCTTGTTTTGTGGATAATATTTAATGGATGGTTCTATAAAAACTCCCTATAGATTTATGCTCTGTTGTGTATACGAGGTTCTTCTTGCTAACTTAGAAGAAACATATTCTCGCTCTCTGGCAAACCTATGCTGATTGCCCACGGCCGTGGCCCAACTTGCCTACGGCCGCCTACCGCTTGGTTTACGGCCACCGACCTATCTGCTCACGGCCGTCAGCAATCAATAAATAACCACCCGCAGATGCAAAAACATGGCAGTATATGGCGAAAATATAGTGGTTTTTGTTACCTTTGCGCACAAGGGTGGTAATTTTGAAACCACCCATAAATATACTATGGAATTACAAACCAAGATAGACTTAGTAAAGGCCAATTTTGAGATAGCCCCCTGTGCCCGTATGCTGTTCGTAGGCAGTTGCTTTGCCGATAATATGGGGGCGCGGTTTGGTGCCGATGGCTTCAGGGTTACCGTTAATCCCTATGGGGTGATGTATAATCCCGTAAGCATAGGGCATACTATAGATAAGCTGGTGGCTACATTGCCCTCCGATGATGAGGTAGATGTAGTAGTGCTTACCCTGGGTACTAACCACATCTACATACTGCGCTCTACGGGCGAGGTGGTAGATAACTGCCAAAAGCGGCCGCAAAAGTTGTTTGAAGAGCGGCTGATGACTATAGACCAGGTAACCCAGAGCCTTGACGGCACTGTAAGCACTATACACCAGCGGTGGCCCGGAGCAAGAGTCATCATCACAGTAAGCCCTATACGCTACCGCAAGTACGGTATGCACGGCAGCCAGCTCTCCAAGGCTACGCTGCTGCTTGCCACGGCAGAGATAGAGCGGCGCTACGCTTATGTATACTACTTCCCTTCGTACGAGATAATGAACGACGAGCTGCGCGACTATAGGTTCTATGCCGAAGATATGATACACCCCAGTGCTCAAGCCGTAGACTATATTCATGAGTGTATGGGGCGCGTATTCTTTGGCCATGCCATGAACAACTATATGGCAGAGTGGTTGCCCGTAAAACAGGCACTGGGACATAAACCCTTTAATGCCGAAAGCCAGGAGTATAAAGACTTCATGGATAAAACCATGGCGCGAGTAGACGCGCTTTCAAAAAAATACCCTAACTTTGCATTGTTTTTTAAAGACAGAGAGAAATGACCTATACAATAGAAAAGGTTACCACACTCATTGGTGCGCGTAGATATGGCGATGCCGATACCAAGGTAGGCTTTATTCTTACCGACAGCCGTTCGTTGAGTTTCGCCGAAGAAACGCTCTTCTTTGCCCTGAAGACCAATAGGGATAACGGGGTACGATACATACCCGACCTGTATCGCCGTGGGGTAAGAAGTTTTGTAGTAGAACAAGTTCCGGCAGATTATGCCACACAGTTTCCTAAAGCAGTATTCTTAAAAGTAACCAATTCGCTGCAAGCTCTGCAACGCTTAGCCGAGCGCCACCGCGACGAATTTGATATTCCCGTAGTGGGTATTACCGGAAGCAATGGTAAAACTATGGTTAAAGAGTGGTTGTACCAGATTATGTCGCCCTATAGGTGTGTTACCCGCAGTCCGCGCAGTTACAATTCGCAGATAGGCGTGCCCCTTTCGGTATGGTTGCTTAACGAGCAATCGCAACTGGGTATCTTCGAAGCCGGTATCAGCATGCCGGGAGAGATGCGGCCCTTGCGCGGAATAATACAACCCACCATAGCTGTACTTACCAATATAGGTGCAGCCCATCAAGAGAATTTTGACAATATAGAAGACAAGTGTCGCGAGAAGGTGTTGCTCTTTCACGATGCCCGAACCATAGTATACGATGCCGACGATGAGGTGATAGCCCAATGCGTAGAATCATCTGGAAGCACGGGCGAACGCCTTTGCTGGTCGCTCAAAGACACCAATGCCCCCATGTATATCAGTAAGATAGACAAGGGCGAAGCCTCTACCCAGATAACCTATCAGTATCATGGCGGTACAGAGCAGCATTATAGTCTGCCGTTTATAGACGAAGCCTCGGTGGCCAACTCTATAATCTGCGCTACCATAGCTCTCTATTTAGGAGTTAGTGCAGGCGACTTGGCTCAGCGTATGCAGCAATTGGAACCAATAGCCATGCGCTTAGAGGTTAAAGAAGGGCAGCACGGATGTACGCTTATCAACGATTCGTATAACTCTGATATCAATTCGCTCGACATAGCCCTCGACTTTATGCGCCGTAGACCTGATCATAAAGACCGTCGTCGCACGCTTATACTCAGCGATATAGAGCAGAGCGGACAGGCTGCTCAATCGCTTTATGCAGAGGTTTCGCAGCTCTGCCAGCAACGTGGGGTAGAGCGGTTTATAGGTATAGGGCCGCAGTTGTGTGCCGCTTCGACAGAGATAGGTATTGCCGAAAAATGGTTCTTTGAGAGTGTAGACGAGTTTGTAGCCAGCACCGTGTTCCAAACCCTGCATGATGAGGTAATACTGCTCAAGGGTGCTCGCAAGTTTGGTTTCGACCATATAACCGAACTGCTGGTGCGCAAGGTACACGAAACCATACTGGAGGTAAATCTGAGTGCCGTGGTAGAGAACCTAAACTGGTATCGCTCAATGATGAAGCCCGAAACCAAGTTGGTATGTATGATTAAGGCCGATGCTTACGGCGCAGGTTCGGTAGAGATAGCCAAGACGCTGCAAGACCATAGGGTAGACTATCTGGCTGTGGCTGTGGCCGACGAGGGCGTAACCCTGCGCAAGAATGGTATTACTGCCAACATCATGGTGATGAATCCAGAGATGACGGCCTTTAAGACTATGTTTGACTACGACCTTGAGCCAGAGGTATATTCGTTCCGACTGCTTGAGGCGCTAATCAAGGCAGCCGAGAAAGAAGGTATAACCGACTATCCGGTACACATAAAGCTGGATACGGGTATGCACCGTTTAGGGTTCAACCCCAAAGAGGATATGGAAAAACTCATTGACCGACTGAAACATCAAAATGCAGTAATTCCGCGGTCGGTATTTTCGCATTTTGTAGGGTCGGATAGTGATAACTTTGATGACTTCAGTGCGCAGCAGTTTGCCCTGTTCGATGAGGGTAGCCGTAAGTTGCAGTCGGCTTTCGCCCACCACATACTGCGCCATATCGATAATTCGGCCGGAATAGAGCATTTCCCCGAGCGTCAGCTTGATATGTGCCGCTTAGGATTAGGTTTGTATGGTATAGATCCACGCAATAATGCCGTTATCCATACCGTATCTACACTGAAGACCACTATTCTGCAACTGCGCCATGTGCCAGCCGGCGATACAGTGGGCTACAGCCGTAAGGGACAGGTAGACCACGACAGCGTGATAGCCGCCATCCCAATAGGCTATGCCGACGGTATGAACCGCCATTTGGGTAATCGCCACTGCTATTGCCTGGTTAACGGTAAGCGTGCCGAATATGTGGGCAATATATGTATGGACGTGTGTATGATAGATGTTACGGGTATAGACTGTGCCGAAGGTGATACGGTAGAGATATTCGGCGAGAATCTGCCCGTTACCGTGCTCAGCGATGCCATAGATACCATACCTTACGAGATACTTACAGGTGTGTCTAATAGGGTAAAGCGCGTGTATTACCAAGATTAACTTATTTGTAGTCCTCCTCTATAGTACGGCTTCCTTTGGTAACGAATATGCCAATGGAAGCCGTATTTTTATGAATAATTACCACCGCAGGATATATAACTATCCAAGAAAAAGTGAAATATCAGCCACAGAGTCAACTTTTTTACTTAATTTTGTGGTTACAACTTAATGGGCGGTTCTATAAATCAGACAAAACGCCAGCCCATAATAAAGAATAAACTATGGTGGTAATTTATAGAACCACCCTAAATACCTTAAAACATGAATAATAACAAGATTACCAGAAAGACCAACTACCGTTGGATTATTTGCGCGATGCTGTTTTTTGCCACTACGGTTAACTATCTTGACCGTCAGGCATTGTCGCTAACGTGGAAAGACTTTATCGCCCCCGAGTTTCATTGGACCAATACCGATTATGGCAATATAGCTGCGGCCTTTTCTATTATGTATGCCGTGGCCAACTTCTTCTCAGGTCGTATTATCGACTGGTTGGGTACGCGTCGCGGTTATCTGTGGGCCATAGGTGTGTGGTCGGCAGGCGCCTGTCTGCATGCCCTGTGTGGATGGGCTACCGAACAATGGGTAGGATTAGACGATGCCGCACAGATGGTAGGTGCTGCGGGCGATGTGGCAGCTACGGTGTCGATGGTTAGCGTATGGTTCTTCTTGGCAGCACGCGTAGTTTTGGCGGCAGGCGAGAGCGGTAACTTTCCGGCAGCCGTTAAGGTTACAGCCGAGTACTTTCCAAAGAAAGACCGGGCTTATGCCACAGCCATATTTAATGCCGGAGCTACGGTAGGAGCCCTCATAGCTCCGCTAAGTATACCTACCCTGGCCCGCTACTTTAAAGATTTGGGCGTAGGAAATGGTTGGGAGATGGCATTTGTGCTTATCGGTATGTTAGGCTTTATATGGATGGGTATCTGGGTGTTTGTATACAAGCCCATGCGCACCAACAGTAGAGTTAACCAAGCCGAACGCGACTACATTCTGCAGGATGCCCAAAACGAGGACACAGCCGATGAAGAAAGCGGAAAGAAACTCTCGATACTCGACTGCCTGAAACTGCGCCAAACGTGGGCCATATTGTTGGGTAAATTTTTGACCGACGGTGTGTGGTGGTTCTTTCTGTTTTGGACACCGGCCTATATTAGCGATGTATATGGCTATACATCGGATACACCTATGGCTCAGATGCTTATGTTTGTGCTCTATGCAATTACCATGCTATCGCTATATGGTGGTAAGCTACCGGCTATATTGGTAAACCGTACGGGCGGCAATGTATATTCGTGCCGTATGAAAGCTATGTTTATTTTTGCCCTCTTCCCACTGTTGGGGTTGGTAGCGCAAACGCTAGGCACTATATCGTGCTGGCTTACTATCTGTATAATAGGTATCGTAGGCGCTGCCCACCAGTCATGGTCGGCCAACTTGTTCTCTGTAGGTAGCGACCTGTTTCCGAAGAAAGCTGTGGCAACCATTACAGGTATCAATGGTATGGCAGGCGGCGTAAGTTCGTTCTTGATAAATATGCTTTCAGGTCGATTGCTCGACCATGTAGAGGCCACGCAGACCGTGTTCTTAGGCTTTCAGGGCAAAGAGGCTGGTTATTTTATGATATTCTGTTATTGTTCGGTGGCCTACATAGTAGGTTGGACAGTAATGAAGATACTCGTGCCAAGATATATGCCCGTAAAGGCTTGATAGGGGTTCTGATTTAATTGGCGGTAAGCAGGTGTTACAAAATTTCCACCTATTTTTATATTAGTAATCAAGGATATTTTCGTAATTTTGTACGCAGTATATAAAGCAACTTACAATTATGGCAGAAACAAGGCAAATTAAGACAGCGCTCATCTCGGTATTTCACAAAGACGGACTGGATGAATTGTTGAAAAAACTCAATGCAGAAGGCGTAAAATTTTTATCTACCGGCGGTACACAACAGTTTATAGAATCGCTGGGTTACGAGTGTGGTAAGGTAGAAGATGTTACATCGTATCCATCTATTCTTGGCGGCAGAGTAAAAACTCTTCATCCTAAGGTTTTCGGAGGTATTCTAGGTCGTCGCGACAATGCAGGCGACTGTGACCAGATGGCGCAGTACGAGATACCAGCCATTGACTTGGTAATAGTAGACCTTTATCCATTTGAGCAGACCGTAGCCAGCGGTGCATCAGAGGCCGACATCATAGAGAAAATAGATATTGGCGGAATTTCACTTATCCGCGCCGGAGCCAAAAACTTTAAGGATGTAGTGATAGTACCCAGCAAGGCAGAATATAGCGTACTGCTTGACATACTGAACAAGAAAGGCGCACAGACCGACATAGAAGATCGCCGCATGCTGGCTACTCGTGCCTTTGGCGTAAGCAGCCACTACGATACAGCCATACATGCATGGTTTGCCAAGTAATTAGAAATAGCCATCAATTAGAAATATAAAATTAAGGTGTAGATAATAGCCCCACCTTTATATAATATATAAGAAAATGGGATTTTTTTCATTCATACAAGAAATCGCGATGGACTTGGGTACAGCCAATACCATTATTATAAGCGATGATAAGATAGTGGTTGACGAACCATCGGTAGTGGCGCTTAACCGCATTGACGGCAAAATGATAGCCGTAGGCCAAAAGGCCAAGATGATGTACGAAAAGACACACGACAATATACGTACTGTTCGCCCGCTGCGCGACGGAGTAATAGCCGACTTCTCTGCTTGTGAACAGATGATGCGCGGACTTATCAAGATGGTTCACTCGGGTAGCCGCTTCTTCTCACCATCGCTGCGTATGGTTATCGGCGTTCCATCGGGTTCTACCGAAGTAGAATTGCGTGCCGTGCGCGATAGTGCCGAGCATGCCGACGGTCGCGATGTGTATCTGATATTCGAACCCATGGCTGCTGCTATAGGTATAGGTATCGACGTTGAGGCTCCTGAGGGCAATATGATAGTTGATATCGGTGGCGGTAGTACAGAGATTGCCGTGATATCACTGGGCGGAATAGTTTCTAATAACTCTATCCGCGTAGCCGGCGACGATCTTACATCGGATATTCAGGAATATATGAGTCGCCAACACAATGTAAAGGTATCAGAGCGTATGGCCGAGCGTATCAAGATACACGTAGGTTCGGCACTTACCGACCTGGGCGAAGAGGCTCCTGAAGACTATGTAGTACACGGTCCGAACCGTATTACCGCACTGCCTATGGAAGTGCCCGTATGTTATCAAGAGATAGCCCACTGTCTGGATAAAACCGTGGCAAAGATAGAAAACGCCGTACTCTCTGCTCTAGAGAATACTCCCCCCGAACTGTATGCCGATATCGTAAAGAATGGTATCTATCTGAGTGGTGGTGGCGCTCTTCTGCGTGGTCTTGACCGCCGTTTGCAGGATAAAATCAATATTCCTTTCCATATTGCTGACGACCCATTGCATAGCGTAGCTCGCGGTGCAGGTATCGCACTGAAGAACGTAGATAAGTTCTCGTTCTTGATGAGATAACGCCAATGCGCAACTTGTTGGAGTTTATCGCCCGGCATAACCATTGGCTACTGTTTATACTGCTCGAAGTTATAGGCGTAGTATGGATAGCCCGTGGTAATAGCTACCAGGGTAGCGTATGGTTTTCATCGGCCAATACAGTGGCTGGCTGGCTATACGAATGGGACTCGAAGGTGATGTCGTACTTCTCGTTGGCTGCAGCCAACGAGCAACTTACGGCTCGCAATGCCAATCTTGAGGCTCAGGTGGGTGCTCTTACAGAACAGTTGGCTGAAACGGCTTCCGATAGTACATTGCCCGCACGCATCAAGGCTATGGCGCTGGGCGAATACCGCTTAGTTAATGCCAAGGTGATAGCCAACTCGGTATCAGGTAAAGACAACCTTATCACGATAGACAAGGGCGAGGCCGACGGCGTAAAGAAAGATATGGGCGTGGTGAGTGGCTCGGGTGTAGTAGGTATAGTATATCTTACATCCAGTCATTATGCGGTAGTTATACCGGTACTCAACCGTCAGTCGAGTATAAGTTGCACTATAAAAGATAGAGGCTATTTCGGCTATCTGCATTGGGATGGTGGCTATACAGATATGGCTTATGTAGACGATGTACCACGTCATGCCCGCTTTCGTAAAGACGACTATGTAGTAACCAGTGGTTACTCTGAGATATTTCCACCGGGTATCATGGTAGGGCAGATAAAATACGTATTCAATTCGCCCGATGGATTGTCGTATCGCCTAAAGATAAAATTGGCTACCGACTTCGGTAGACTGCGTGATGTATGCGTGATAGACAATAGTAAACTGAGTGAGCGCATGCAGTTGCTCAATGCCGCCAAAGACTCTATCTCGCTCAAACAGAAAGACTGACAATGAAATACAGCATAACTAAAGACATAATCACGTTTGTTGTAATACTGCTGGTACAGGTGCTGGTGCTCAACCATATCCATCTATTCGGGTATGCTACACCGTTGCTCTATGTCTATATGGTAATGCTGTTTAACCGCACTTGTCCGCGGTGGGTGATGCTCTTGGCAAGTTTTGCTATGGGTGCCATCGTTGATATATTTTCAAATACATCGGGCATAGCCACCGTAAGTCTTACCCTGTTGGGCTTTTTGCGCCCGTACATCCTTATGCCACTAATAAGCAGAGAGGCCGATGAAGAACTTGAGCCCACTATGCAATCAATGGGTATGAGTAGATATTTCTACTATACCCTTATGATGGTGGGTATTTACTGCCTGGTATTCTTTACGCTCGAAGCATTCTGTTTCTACAACTGGCCTCAATGGTTGGCCTGTACCCTGTCGAGCGCTGCTCTCACAACACTGCTGATAC
This sequence comes from Bulleidia sp., assembly GCA_963659135.1. Lineage (GTDB taxonomy): Bacteria > Bacteroidota > Bacteroidia > Bacteroidales > Bacteroidaceae > Prevotella. The sequence goes on from CAVKSZ010000016.1 coordinate 33,198, forward strand.
TCGTTATAGAAAACGCAAGAAAGCTGTAAGTAGATGAAAGACTATAATCTGGAGAACCGTCGCTTTGTTATAGGTGGCGTGGCCATCGGTATTGTAGTGGTGTACATTCTACGCCTCTTTGTGCTACAGCTGATGAGCGACGACTACAAGCGCAATGCCGACAGTAACGCCTTTCTCAAGAAGATAGAATATCCCTCTCGCGGAGTAATATACGACCGCTCGGGTAAACTGCTGGTATACAATCAGCCCGCTTACGATGTGATGGTGGTAATGAACGAAGAGAAAGGACACATAGATACCCTGGATTTTTGTCAAACATTAGGTATTACCAAAGAGTTCTTTATCCAACGTATGGAAGAGATAAAGGACCGCAATAAAAACCCGGGTTATTCGCGCTTTACCCAACAACTCTTTCTCCCCCAACTTTCTAACCAAGAGTTCAGTATGTTTCGCGAAAAGATGTTTCGCTTCCCTGGCTTCTATCTCCAGAAGCGTAGCATACGCCAGTATAAGTATCCCTACGCTGCCCATGTATTGGGCGATGTGGCAGAGGTGTCGCAGGGAAATATAGAAGACGATGACTATTACCAGGCTGGAGACTATATAGGCAAGCAGGGGGTAGAGCGGTCGTACGAAAAGCAGTTGCGTGGCGAGAAAGGCATACAGATAATGCTGCGCGATGCTCATGGACGTATACAGGGAAATTATCGCAAGGGAGCGTTCGACCGTAAACCCGTAGCGGGTAAAGACCTTACGCTTAGTATAGATATTAACCTTCAGGCATTAGGCGAAAGATTGCTTGAAGGCAAGATAGGCTCTATAGTGGCCATTGAACCCTCTACCGGCGAGGTGCTCTGCATGGTATCTTCGCCCAGTTATGATCCCCGCATGATGGTTGGGCGGCAGCGCGGTAAGAAACATTTGGCATTGGCACGCGATGGATGGAAACCACTGCTCAACCGTTCTATAATGGGTCAATATCCACCAGGTTCAACCTTTAAAACATCGCAGGCTCTTACCTATATGACCGAAGGAATTATCAATCCCTCTACTTCGTTCCCCTGTCATCGTGGATTCTATTATCGTGGGCTTCATGTAGGTTGTCACTCGCATGCTTCGCCAATATCTATGATTAATGCCATTGGTACATCGTGCAACGCTTATTTCTGCTGGGGACTTTATTATATGGTGGGCAATCGCCGCAAGTATCCCCACAGTGCCGATGCTCTTGATGTATGGCGCGATTATATGAAGAGCATGGGCTTCGGTTATAAGCTGGGTATTGATTTGCCTGGCGAGAAGCGAGGATTTATACCCAACGGAATGTTCTACGATAAGGCTTATCATGGTTCGTGGAACGGACTTACCGTAATAAGTATCTCTATAGGTCAGGGCGAAGTAAACCTTACACCACTACAGATTGCCAACCTTGGTGCCACTATTGCCAATCGGGGTTATTATTATACGCCTCACGTAGTGCGAAAGGTAGAAGGTGAGCCTCTGGATACGGCATTTACCCGTAGACATTATACCAAGGCTTCGCGTAGGGCTTACGATTATGTGGTGGCTGGCATGCGAGCCTCGGTGCTTAAGGGAACAAGTAGGTCTATGAACCGTGCCGACTACGAAGTGTGTGGTAAAACGGGTACGGCGCAAAACCGAGGGCACGACCATTCTGTATTTATGGGATTTGCTCCGATGAACAATCCACGTATTGCCATTGCCGTGTATGTAGAGAATGGTGGATGGGGAGCCGATTATGGCGTGCCCATTGGCGACTTGATGATGGAACAATATATTAAGGGAAAACTATCGCCGGCATCAGAGGCCAAAGCGACAGTATTCCAAAAGAAACGTATAGTCTATGGCTCAAGCAACAGGTAGTAACCAAGGTGTGTTCCGCTCGCTGGATAAGTGGACGGTAGCAATATATATAGCCCTTCTCGTGTTTGGCTGGATAAGCGTGTGTGGTGCTAGTTATACCTATGGCTCTACCGATATATTCAGTATGAGTTCGCGTTCGGGTATGCAGATAGTATGGATAGGCACATCGCTGGCGTTGGGCTTTGTGATACTCATGACCGACCACCGTATATACGATACTTTTGCCTATGTTGTATATGCCGTGTTGCTATTACTGTTGTTTCTAACCATATTCAATCCTCACGAAATTAAGGGTTCTCGATCCTGGTTGGTGTTGGGACCGCTACGTCTGCAGCCGGCTGAGTTTGCTAAGTTTGCCACAGCACTGGCCGTAGCTAAACTAATGAGCAGTTACGGGTTCGATATGCGGCAGTGGCGGCATTTTGCCATGGCCATAGGTGTAGTGTTGTTGCCTATGCTGTTTATTGTGGGACAGAAGGAAACAGGTTCAGCGCTGGTTTACTTATCGTTCTTCTTGATGTTCTATCGCGAGGGTATGCAGGGCGGCATTCTGTTTATGGGAGTGGCCATGGTGGTATATTTTGTGGTAGGTATAAAGTACGAAAGCGTTATGCTTATGGACACCGCTACATCGGTAGGCAAGTACGTGGTACTGTTACTGGTTCAGCTATTTACTACAGGCATGGTGGCGTCTTACTGCAAGAATGCCAAGGCGGTGCGCATCATGATAGCTGTAACAGTGTTGACTACTCTTGTGGCTACTGCATTCTCGTTGTTGGTAGTTCCGTTCAACATAGTGTGGGTACAATTGGCAGTAACCATAGGCATGGCTATATTCTTGGTTTTTCAGGGACTTTCTACGCGTATTCGTAGTTTCTTCTATATTGCTTTGTTCTGTATAGGGTCGGTGTTGTTTTTCTATTCTGCCGATTATGTGCTTAACGATGTGATGAAACCTCACCAACGAGTGCGTATCAATGTTCTGTTGGGACTTGAGGAAGACTTGGCTGGCGCTGGCTATAACGTACATCAAAGCGAGATAGCTATAGGGTCAGGCGGACTGCGGGGAAAGGGATTCTTGAATGGTACGCAGACCAAATTGAAATATGTACCCGAACAGGATACCGACTTTATATTCTGTACCGTGGGCGAAGAAGAAGGCTTCTTGGGTTCGGCTGGTGTATTACTACTGTTTCTTGCCCTTGTCTTACGACTTATTCATCTTGCCGAGCGACAACCGTTCAAGTTTGGGCGCATTTATGGTTACTGTGTGCTAAGTATCTTCTTATTCCATGTTTTTATCAATGTGGGCATGGTGCTTGGCCTTACTCCTGTGATAGGTATCCCTCTGCCATTTTTTAGTTATGGAGGTTCATCGTTATGGGGATTTACGATACTCTTATTTATTTTTCTACGTATTGATGCGGCTCGTAATCAGCGCGCATAGTATTGTTACAGATACGTGATATTAACGCAAGAAGGCAGTGTCTCACTATTATGTTGAGACGCTGCCTTCTTGCTAATTGTATGTATTGTCTTAGATTTGGGAAATAGGCGTTAGCGTATAGCCTTGATAGAAATGCCTACATCGCTTACACCGGGTAGAATATCGCGCTTCATATCGTGTCTTACCGTGATGTGCAGACTATCGTTGGCGTTGAGATTAAGTTGCCTTACCTGCGTATGATATTGGAAAACACTTATACCGCCTGTCTTCTGTGTGTGGTTGGGTTTTATCAGTTGGCAGTTTACCGTATCGGTAACAGTGGTACCTGACGGCAGAATAGTTTGGTCTACTATGAGCGTTAGAGCCATAAAGGGATAACTATAACTGGTGCGCAATCCTAACTCTATCATGTAGTTGCCCTGACGAGCCATCTTGTTTACATCATAGCAGAGTGTATCGTTGCGCTCCCATCCGTCAAGCGATGTGTGGCGATAGGAATCGTACACCTTTCCATCGCATGCTGTGAGTATTGCCAGTACAGCTATTGCCAGTATGCCCGTATACTTCATTCTTCCCTGTTTTCCTTCGGAGTATTAGTATGCTTTGGCTTTCCACCTTGGCGACGCTGCCCCTGGTTGCGACGGTTGTCTTGGCGGTTGCGCTTAGGAGCATTGCCAGGCTGAGCGTTGTTAGTATGAGTATTGTTAACCTGGCCTTGACTTTGCTCGGCATCTTGATTTTGAACCTTTACTTGTTCTTGGCTGTTGTTGCTCTGGCCTTTGTTTTCGTTGCCTTTAGTTTTGTTTTTCTTCTTGTTGCGCTTGCTACGATCAAAGCGGCTGATATCGGCATCTTCCAGAAGGTCAGACGATTTCTTTTCGGCCTTTACTGCCCCGTCTTCAAGCAGACTTAGTGGCTTTTCGCCACGCTTGTTCATGGCTATTATCTCGTGGGCGCGCTCGGCACTTATCGTTTCCAAATTGGCGGGCATATTCTTGTCGGTAGAGTAGGTAACTGTGCCTAACAGTGCATCTGACTTGAACTGATAGAAGTCGCTGTCTTTGGTTTGCAGCACGATATCTCTTGCCGGAATCTTGCGGTTAGCCTCTACGTAGTCGTCTATTTCGTAGTTCATACAGCACTTTAGTTTAGCGCACATGCCTGCCAACTTCTGTGGATTGAGCGATAAGCCCTGGAATCGTGCTGCGTTGGTACTTACGCTTACAAAGTTCTTCATCCAGGTGGCACAGCATAGCTCTCTGCCGCAAGGACCGGTTCCGCCAATGCGCCCGGCTTCCTGGCGTGCGCCTATCTGTTTCATCTCTATACGTACGTGGAAAGTCTCTGCCAGTACTTTGATAAGTTGGCGAAAGTCTACACGCTCGTCGGCTATATAATAGAATATGGCTTTGTTGCCGTCGCCTTGATATTCTACATCGCCTATCTTCATCTGTAAGCCTAAGTCTTTAGCTATTTGGCGACTCTGAATCATAGTGCCATGCTCCCTGCTTTTAGCTTCGTTGTATTTGTCTATGTCGGTGGGCTTGGCTATGCGGTAAATGCGACGTATGTCGTCGGCCGATTTAAGGTTGGCTTTCTTTAGTTGTAGTTTCACCAATCGACCGGTAAGGGTAACTACACCAATATCGTGACCCGGATTGGCTTCTACGGCTACAATGTCGCCCTTCTTTAGTTCCAGGTTGTTTACATTGTGATAATATCCTTTGCGGGTATTCTTAAATTGCACCTCTACCAAGTCGGTCTCCTCTGTGTTGCCCGGAACGTCGGCCAGCCAGTCGTAGGTATTCAATTGTCTGTCCTGCCGTCCGCATCCGCCGCAGCACAGTCCTCTGTCGGTATTGTTGCAGAGTTTATATTTATCGCTCATTGTGTGTTGTTGTTTTGGGTTTATATATATGGTGCCGTTTACGGCTTATTTCTGTTTGAGTAGCATTATCATGTTGAGAGCCAAGTCGAATAATACTATCTTCGATGTAACGTTTTGTCCTATCTCTCGCATAGATTTCTCCAGTTCTTCTGATATGGCTATCACATTGTTTTCGTTTATAAACGGTGAGAATTTCCGAGCGAAGGTTTCTTCGGCCTCAGTCATATAGCATAGCTCGGGATTGTGAAAGTTGTACATAAAGTTTTCTCTCGTCATCCTACTGAAGTAGGCTAGCATTCTGCGTTGCTTTTCTCTACCCATCTGTGCCGCGTCTTCGCTCCATGTCTTCAGGTCTTTGATGTTGCGCATGTAGGCCAAACGCATTAGTGTTTTAAACAGTTCCAGCATCTCTACGTTCTCGCTATCGGCTTCTAAGAATTCAAGTGCTCTTAGCCAACTGCCACAGGCATAATGGGCTATGCGGCGTGCCATTTCGGCATCTATACCACGCTTGCTTACAAGGGCATCTTCTATATCGTTACTGGCTATTGGCTTTAGGTCTATGCGCTGCACTCGGCTACGTATGGTTTCGAGTAGCTTGTCGGGCTCGTTGCTTACCAGCAGGAATACCGTTTGTGTGGGCGGTTCTTCCAGTAGTTTGAGTATCTTGTTGGCGCATACCGTGTTCATTCTTTCGGGTAGCCAGATAATAGAAACCTTGTATCCGCCTTGGCTTGACTTTAGGCTGAGCTTACGTATCAGCAATTCGCTTTCGGCTTCATATATTATGGCTTGCTGGTTGGCTACCTTTATGCGCTTTAGCCATCGGTCTATGGTAAAGTAAGGAGTCTCTAACAGCATAGGGCGCCAGTCGCGTACAAAGTCGTCGCTTGTAGGCTTGTAGTCGCTCGGCATGCTGGCCGTCTTGAATACGGGGAAGGTGAATAGCAGGTCGGGATGTTCCCATTTATTTATCATGGCACTCTCGCCCAGTAGATACGAGGCGAAGGCCAAAGCCATGGCCATCTTTCCGCTTCCCTGTGGGCCGCAGAACATGAGGGCGTGGGGTAGACGGTTCTCGTTGACCATCTTAATTAGTTGGTCTTTAACCTCTTGCTGTCCTATAACTTCGCTGAATGTCATACCAGTTGTTTTGCCACTTCGGCCACGCAGTCAACGGCCGACACTGTATAGAAATGTATATTGTTTACCCCGTGTGCATATAGCTCGCGGCACTGGTGTATAGCCCACTCTGTACCCAGGGCTTTAGCATCATCATCGGTCTTGCATCGCGTTACCTCTTCTGCCAACTCTTGGGGCAGGTCGCAGTGGAATGTCTTGGGCACTACAGTTAGTTGCGAAAGCTTAGCCAAAGGCTTGATGCCGGGAATAATGGGGATGGTTATGCCCATAGCTCGGGCGCGCTCTACAAAGTCGAAGTACTTTTTATTGTCGTAGAACAGTTGGGTTACGGCATACTCGGCACCCATATCTTGCTTCATCTTTAGATAAGCCATATCCATTTCTAGATTAGGAGCCTCGTCGTGCTTTTCGGGATAACAGGCCACGCCGTATCCGAAAGCCGTACCGGGAACCTTGATGGTACTGCCGTCGGCAAAGTAGCCTTTATTGAAGTTATTTACTTGTTCTATCAAGTCAGTAGTATGGGCATGCCCACCAGCAGTAGGGGTGAATACGCGGTCGTCTTTGGCCTTGTCGCCACGCAGCAACAATAGGTTTTCGATACCCAGAAACTGTAGATCTAACAGTTCGTATTCTATATGCTCAATGGTAGTTCCGCTACATATCAAGTGTGGAATTACCGGAATATTGTATTTCTGCTGAATGGATGCGGCTATGGCTACCGTACCCGGACGCCGACGTATACGTATGCGCTCAAACTGGCCGTTGTCCAGTTCGCGGTACATGTATTCGCTGTGGTGGGTGGTAATGTTGATATATAGAGGGTTAAACTCTTTAAGCTTGTCGATGGTAGTGAAAAGCTTGCCCGTTCCTGAACCTTTGAGCGGTGGCAATACTTCGAAAGAGAAATTCCTCTTGTCGTTATGTATCTTGATAAGCTCTGCTACTTTCATTTTGTGTCTATTCTATTTGTGTATGGCATAGTGCCATATTTCTGCAAAATTAGTAAAAAAAAACTGCATATTTGTCCGTTTTCTCCGCTTTTTAATATAAGGTGCACGGCTCTTTCATTTAAAAATGCTTTGAGATTTCATTTTTTGTGACTTCTAGGCATTTAGAAACACCCCACGGCACTATTGACAATAAGTTTAATTTAGGTTTTATATACTGCCCACGGCCGTA
>CAVKSZ010000017.1:0-40081 GCA_963659135.1 Bulleidia sp.
CTTGCCACTATATATAGCGAATGCGCCATCTGTAGATGCACTCACCTTAGCTACGCTCTGTGGTTGCGGCAGATGGTTCTGGTCGAACTGGGCAAATTCCTGAAAGCTATAAGTCCATGCCGAACCTTTGCCGGTAGCCATTATACGCTTGTAGATAGCCTCGCGCGAAGGGGCATTGAAGCCATGCTGATTATGAAACATCATACTGTCATCCGTAGGACGCCATGCACCGTGCATATAACCGCAAGCGCCCTCGTAAACGCCCAACTTCTCGCCATAAGCATCGGCAGACTGGTATCTACTATCGGCCAGCAGATGCGCCCAGGGGGTATCGGTAACCGAGAACGACACGTTGGCTGCCCAACCGTAAGCATTCTGCAGCATACTATAGGTGCTTACATCGCTTGAAGGCAAACTGCCGCTATTCGATTCGTAAGCATATTCGTCAAGGAGCTTAGCCAGACCGTGACCCAAGGCCTCGTGGCAAAGCACCGAACGGAAGTCTTCACCCCGGGCATCGTTGTTGATGAGCGGAACGTAAGCTATAGCAAAATTAGTCATTGCTCCGTCGAACTGGATAGCAAAGTTGGTAGTTCCGGCGCGCTGTGCCGAATTGAGAACTACTACAACCAGCGCCTCGTGCAGTAACGAAGCTGTTGCCATGTCATCTACATTTTGGGTAGCGGCCACTATCTTATCAAAGTTTCCACGTATGCTAGAGCTGCCGTTACCCTGCATCACGCAGTCGAGTGCCGTTTTGTAATTAGTACCGAATGCATTGTTCTGCGAAACCATATTTACCTGCCATACATCAAAATACTCGCGCAGCGAAGTGGCTGGCTCTTCGGTAAACAGGTTCTCCATAGTCTGCTTCATTACCTCATCGTAACGACCAGAGTTATGCTCGGTATCTACAAAGCCATCGCCCATAATCACTACGGGCACGCCGTTGCCCAGAGAGTGCCTCTGCAACTGCTTCCAGGTATTGTTGCGCGAGTAGTCGGTAGAGGTTTCTACGGGCAAGCCATCTTGCGAAATCACAAACATACCCGAAGTAATGTACACTTCGTTGTGGTTATCGGGATTTACTATGCGAATATAAAATGTACACGAGCGACTCTCGTGGGTATCGTTGGCACTTATGGTAAACTGATATTCGCTATCTTCCAGCCCTTCGCCACTACCGGCTGCGGTATCGCCCTCTTTATTGGCATCTTTCTTGCCTTTTATCCACGAAGGGGCGCTGCCCTGCGATACCATCAGCAGTTTGTAGCCACGTATATTAGACGAAAACTTTACGCTTAGGTCGCCGCCCTCTTTACCTACGTGATACTCTGATTGTTCAAGGTTTACCACATCGGTCATTTGCTGGGTAAAGGTAACCGTCTTGCTACCCGAGGCAGAAAGCAGAGTTATCGTGCCCTGGCGTACTGCGCCCGTATTGTTGAGCGATTTGGTTATAATCTGTATGGTATTGTCGCCCGCCGAACCGGTCATGGGCGATACGGTGGCCCAGGAGGCATCTACCGAAGCCCGCCAAGACTCAGCCGCAGTAAACTGTAGGGTAGCGGTGCTGCTTTTTTCGTAGTCGAGCGTAAGTTTATCGGCTGCAGTAACTATAGTAAAGGGCGAAAACGAGCCGTCGTCTCCATCAGACGCACAACTGGCGACTAACAAAGACGACAACATAATTAAGAATAATTTAAATTTTATCTTCATTGATATCTGCTAATGGTAGAATATCTATCAACTGGCTGGAGCAGTAAGACTCAGCGTTTTGATATTGGTAGTCTGCAAACCATCGTCGCTAACACCAATAACCACTACATGATACTTCTTACCTGGGGTAAGATTGGCCTCAGAGCCAAGTCCTGCGCTGGCAACTTCGGTATTGCTAATGGTCTTTACGCCACTATGCAGCAGGCTAGATGTACCCCAGCTATAGTTCCTTACCTTACCCATAATCTCTAGGTCGCCCATACGACCCATCAGGAAGCTGAAGTCGCTACCGCCATAATTGCTGGTAACATAATCGTCCTCAACAAAGGTAACATAGTATTTCTCGCTGTCACTCGATGGAGTAACCTTTACGGTAGACACCACCTTGCCGTCGGTTACAGTCTGACTTACCGATGTTACATCAAAGGTAGTATTGCTGGTTGCAGTCCACTGTGGTGCAGTAAACTTGATTTTTATCAGAGGGGTAGTAAGTACTACGGGCTCATCGGTATTGTCGGTCTGGAATTTCACACCATATGTATAGAAAATGTATTCTTTTCCGGGTGTAAGTATACGGGTTGTCCACGAGTAGTCACCCTGCTGACTGCTGCTCTTCATCTTCTCGTACCATGGCACATAGAAAGGCGGTTTGGCCTGATAGTAACCATAGTCGTAACCCTCAATAAAGGCCTGGTCGCTTTCGTATGCTGCGTATTTAGACCATTCTGTTTGTGCAGCCTGGTAGTATGCATTCTTGTCGGTGGGTACTATATTAAATGTGGCACCACGATAAGAAAGGTTGGTAATCTCCATCGCAAAAGGAGCGTCAGAAGTAGTTACATCGGCCGAAACAAGGTCTGACTCGGCAGTAGCCGAAGTGGCCTTAACCGTAAATGTATACTTAGTGCCGAAGGCAAGAGTTACATCGCTACTTGATGCAATTTCAACACTAGTTTTACTAGTTGTACCGCTGACAATTACCGCTTTGGCATCAGCGTCACCAGCTGACAATTCATAAACATACGATGTGGCGTTTTCTACCTCAGTCCACGAGAAAGCAAGTGTAATTGGATTCTCAGAAGTTTGCTCGTGCTGCACCAAGTCTGGCGAGACCAACTTGGGAGTCCCCTCGCCATCGTCACCACACGATGCGAGCGTTACCATGGCCACAGCCATGCACATCATCATCTTGAATAAATTTTTCATAACGTGTTTTTAAAGAGTAAATAATAATATAAATGCTATCCTTAATACTGTATTTTTGTTAAAAAAATATCGTTTCCTTTTACAAAAGTATAAAAATTTAAGTTAAACGTCTATCAAAGAGATAACATTCTTCGCGTTTTTAACATCGATTAACCACAACTGCCCATATTTCGGCATACCCTGACGAAATAGACATGCTTGCGGTTCGTTGAAACAATGGTGGAGTTCGTTGAAATTAGTTGCATCCAGCGCGGGTTTACTATAAATTTGCAATGTGGATTTATAACCTATCTGCAAAGAGAAGATTAGAGTAAAGCGTGGTTCTATAAATTACCACCATACATAATGTTGAACCTTTTAAATGAGAAGAGTTATGAAACGATTATCAATGATTGCGCTGAAGCTTCAGCCTGTATTCTTCTTTTTAGCAGTGCTTTGCACGGCAGCCTGTTCGTCGAACTCTATTTTAGACGACGATACACCAGGTGACAACACCAACAACAATGAGAACACTGACAATAGCAGTAGTTCGAGCACTACCTATGCCAGTTCGCTGGCCGACCTTACTTCGTTCGACATAGCTATCGACCAATCGGCACTGGAAGAGACCGAGACAGTTCCCGAAGACGATGAAGACTATATAGAAAACAACACGTTTAAGAACGAAATAGCCATTGCCTTCAACGGAACATCGGCCTCTGTTACAGGAAGCGTAAGCGGAGTAGATGTAACCGTAAGCGGTGCCGACGTAACGGTAAACTCTACCGCCAAGAAGGTAGTTTACACCGTAAGCGGAACCACCACCGATGGGTTTCTAAAGATTTACAGCGACAACAAGTACGAGTTGATACTCAACGGCGTAAACATTACCAACCCCGACGGAGCTCCGCTAAATCTGCAGAGCAAGAAACGTGCCTACATAGTACTGGCCGACGGTAGCGAGAATACCCTTACCGACGGAACATCGTATGCCGACGCCACCGATAGCGAAGATATGAAAGCGGCATTGTTTGGCGAGGGAAAAATGTTGTTCTCTGGTACTGGCAAGCTAAACGTATATGGCAACTGCAAAGCTGGCATTCGCAGCGACGACTACATCCTGTTCCGTCCTGGTTGCAACATTTATGTGAAAACTACTGCTGGAAACGGTATCAAAGCCAACGATGCTATATATATAAAAGGTGGAGTGATAAACGTAGAGGCTTCGGCTACCGCTGCCAAGGCTATAAGCAGCGACGGACTGGTACAGATTGACGGAGGCCGAACCACGGCTATCACCACTGGCGGTGGCGAACTTGACGACGATGGCACCGATGTAAGTGGGGCAGCTGGTGTTAAGGCCGACAGCATATTTGTTATGAACGGTGGCTCTCTGCTCTGTAAGAGTACCGGCGCAGGCGGAAAGGGTATCAATACCGACCAGACACTAACTATCAACGATGGTACCGTAAGAGTTATAACCACCGGCAAGCAGTATACCTACGGCCAATTAGACACCTCGCCTAAGGGTATAAAGAGCGACATGGCCATGTATATCAACGGCGGCGACATCATGGTTCGCTGCACGGGTGGAGAAGGCTCTGAAGGAATAGAGAGTAAGAGCACCATGGATATAACCGGCGGCACCATTCGCGCCTATTGCTACGACGACGCACTTAACTCGTCAGGCGCAATGACCATAAGTGGCGGTACGGTATTCGCCATGGGTACTAACAACGATGGTATAGACTCTAACTCTACCCTAAGCATTACGGGCGGAGTAGTGATAGCCTGCGGAACTACCGTACCCGAAGCCGGTTTCGACTGCGATGAGAATACATTTACCGTTACCGGAGGCACGCTGATAGGTCTTGGTGGCACTACATCAACACCTACCGCCAGCGTAACCACACAACCCGTGGCCGTAGTGGGCGGAAGCAGCCTGCAGAGCGGAGCTTTCATCACCGTAGCCGCAGCCGACGGCACAAATATCATTACCTTTAAGTCGCCCCGCGACTACACCTCTCAGGGCTATACCCTACTGGTATCATCGCCCAGCATGACCAAGGGCAGCACATATACCATTAGCACGGGAGCAACCGTAGGCGGTGGAACTGACTTCTGCGGCTATACCACTGGCGCTACAGTAAGTGGCGGCACTACGGTAGCTAGCCTTACCCTATCGTCGATGGTAACTACATACAACACCAATACTGGTGGACAGGGTGGCAACCCCGGCGGACAAGGTGGAGGCCCTGGTGGACAGGGCGGCGGTCCTGGCGGCCGTTAAGCAGCGATTTGCTACAGCCGTCATTAAAAAAGAATTCTGTCTAATAGTGTTTATAGACCGTACCTGTACGAAGTAGTGATTTCGACGGGTACGGTTTTCTTTTTATTTTCAAGTGAAAATAGCACCGTTTAAAATATACCGAGCAGCGGAATTATAGACGGTGTAAGCAACGAGGTAAAAATGCCGTTGAGCGTAAGCCCAAGACTGGCGTAAGCGCCGTGTAACTGACTGCGATCCATTGAGGTTGCCGTACCCAAAGCATGGGCTGCCGTACCCATAGACAAGCCTTGTGCCACGGGTGATTTAACCCGGGCAAAGCCCATAGTGCGATAGCCGCACACGGCACACATCAATCCTACACATACTACCACCGCAGCGGTGAGCGAAGGTATGCCGCCAACGGCTTTGGTAACCTCCATGGCAATAGGAGTAGTCACCGATTTAGATGCCAACGACAGTACCACCTCGCGCGATGCGCCCATAGCTTTGGCTATGTAAACTACCGACACCACACCCACCACACAGCCCGCAAGCTCTGAAAGCAGTATGGGCGTAAGTTGCTTCTTTATGGTAGAAAGCTGCATATACAGCGGCACGCCAAGGGCTACAACCGCCGGACGAAGCCAAAACTCTATCATGCGGCCGCCCTCGTTGTAGGTTTCATAGCTAACGCCCGACAGTTTGAGAAAAGCTATGAGGCAACATATAGATACCAGTATGGGGTTCATTATCACCCACCCGGTATAACGGCGCAGTAGTTTGCCCAGGAAGTATGTACCAAAGGTGAGTGCTATCAAGAAAAATTGGTTTGTAAAATAACTCATGCTACAGTTTTGTATTATCAATCTAATAAAGGGTGAGGCTAACAGTCATCCAGACCATCGTTATCTACACTAATATTTGCATCGTTAGTCTTGTTGCGCACTTTACCGTAACATTGGTGTACCCATCCGGTAACGGCAAGCACCAGCACCGTAGACACTACCGATGCCACTACGATAGGCCAAAACTGGGCCTTGATAATATCGAAGTAGAGCATAATGGCCACACCGGGCGGTACGAAAAAGAAACCAATGTTGCCAACAAGGAAATCAGAGATGCTGCGCACCCATTCTAAACGTATCACCTTCAACTTGAGCAGCAGCGTAAGCAACAACATGCCAACTATACTCGACGGAAGGGGAATGTGAGTGAGCCAAATAATAAACTCGCCCAACGCAAGGCAGCCAAATATTATGGCCAACTGACGTATCATCATAATACCAAAAATGTAAGTTTATAATCGAACAAAAACTGTCGATATCGTTATCCTAATGCAAAGTTAACGCTTATTGACGACAACCAGGAAAGTTAGCCTTAATAATTAACATGTGTTAACTATAAAATGACGGTTTTTAGTTAACGGTTATTAATTTTAGACGCAAAAACAATGCTGGTTTTATTCATCAAAATTTACTAAAAACGGGTTTTTTTACCCTTTCCACATCATCTTTCTCAACAAGAAATTATCCATTTCTGCCCGATTAACTATGATTTTTGATAAATAATGACGAAATATGGCAAAATCAGGATAAACTTTGCCCATTTTCTCACCAATAGTAACCGCCAGAGAGATTAATTTTAGAGTGATAAAGACTATCTCCAGCCGGCTAAAGATTATCTCTACAAACGTAAAGACCAACTCTACAATTCTGAAGATAGTTTTTATGCAATTTTAGACCCATTTTGGGGCTGTATGAAGGGCCTAAAATACAACCATACATAACTCCGAGCGAAAAAATCGCCGTAATTTAGCATTTGGTGATTAACACGGGTTAACAATATATAGGCACCAAAACCGCCTCGCAAAACCCGAAAAATTTAGGCATCTATGGCAATATATTCGCCCCTATCTGCGTTATTATAAAAGAATATCAAAGGCTACAGAATTGAGCAAACTATCGCTACACGGACAAAAGAAATCTGAGCTAACCCTATATCTGGTGCTCTGGGCAATGCTGTATGCAGCCACTGCCTTTTCTATCTACATAGGAAAGGTTACATCGCATGCAGCCGAGATAGACTGGGCTTCTATGTTCAACTCTTGGCAGTTGTTGTCTATATTCTTCGTGGCTTTCTGCATACACAACTTCTTGATAGCTCCGCTCTTGGTGTATCGCAATCACCGCATTGTCTATGCGCTACTTACCACTACGCTGATTATAGTATTCACCTGTAGCCAAGCCATATTGGGCCCGGGCGAGCGATATAGACCCGAGCTGCCGGCCCACGAATACATGGACGGCAGACCGCAACACCCCGATTTTGCCAACCATATGCCACCCCCAAAACCACGAGGCGATAAACCAAGAAAAGACCCCCAACTGGCATTCGGAGGAAAAGACTCGGTAGCTTTTATCATAGTATGCCTGCTGCTGGGCCTGAACATAGGCGCAAAATATTATTTCAAGTCGAGCGACGACCGTAAGCGTCTGCGCGAACTGGAACGCGACAATCTACATACACAGTTGGCTTATCTAAAGTATCAGATAAACCCCCACTTCTTTATGAACACCCTTAACAATATTCATGCCTTGGTGCTGATAGACCCCGAACAGGCCAACCGTATGATAGAAACGCTGTCGCGACTGATGCGCTACGTGCTATACGATGGCAACCGTTCGCTCACCCAACTGCAAAAAGAGATGACGTTTGCCCGCAACTACATCGACCTGATGCGCATACGGTATACCGACAGTGTAAAGATAACGGTAGACTTCCCCGACAGCGTGCCCGACGTGGGCGTACCGCCCCTGCTCTTTGCCACGTTTATAGAGAACGCCTTCAAGCACGGCATAAGCTACGAACGCAAGTCGTTTATAGAGGTATCGGTAAAGACAGATAGCAAGCATATCATTTTTAGCTGTCGTAACAGTAGCACTCCCGAAGCCGAAGACAAGCACGGCGGCGTAGGTATGAGCAACGTACGCAAGCGATTAGACCTGATATACGGCAAGCGCTATAAGCTAAACATAGCTACCAAGCCCGATGAATATGCCGTAACGCTAACATTACCCACCGATACACCCACCATAGAGCCCGAACAGCAGAAAGAAATATAATTATGATAAAGTGTATAGCCGTAGACGACGAACCGCTGGCCCTCAAGCAACTGGTATATTATCTGAGCAAAGTGCCTTTCTTCGAACTGGTGGCACAGTGTGACAGTGCCCTGGAAGCCATGCGCACGCTGCAAAAGGCAGAAGTAGACGTTATTTTCCTAGACATCAACATGCCCGACCTTAATGGACTCGACTTTGCACGCTCACTCAGCAATCCGCCAATGATAGTGTTTACTACCGCCTATCAAGAGCATGCACTCGACGGATATAAACTCAACGCCATAGATTATCTGCTTAAACCCTTCGGTATGGCAGAAATTCTACGAGTATCTGAGAAGATTAGGCACCAGTACCAGCTTATACACGCCGCCCAGCAAGCCACTACCGACGATAGCGACACCATATTTATGCGCACCGAATATCATGCCGTGCGCATACAGATAAGCAATATAATATATGTAGAGGGCTACGGCGAATATCTGCGCATATACCTGCAGGGGCAAGACAAACCCCTAACGGTATATCTACGCATGAAAGAAATAGAAGAACGGCTCTGTAACCATGGCTTTATGCGCATACACAAATCGTACTTGGTTTGTTTGCACCATATAGCCAAGATTAGCAAGAGCCGAATAACACTTGATACGGAAGCCGAGATTCCCATAGGCGACAGCTATCGTGAACAGTTGCACGCCTATGTATCCCGCAATTTTATCGGAAAATAAATTAGGGTGGCCGTTTGAGCCACCCTTTTTAGTTATGGGTGTGTCTAATAATTACCTCAGTAAGTTTATTCCTTAATTATGAGCTGGTGTTTTGTCGTCTTTCAGCTTCTTTTTTGGTCCAAAGTGTAAGTTCGTTCAGTCACAATGCCAACATTGTTCCTTTACCTACTTCCATTTTGCTCTCAAAAAAACTGAAATCTGCCAAAGTTAATTATTAGAGCCACCCTTATATCTATCTACAAATCTTATGGGTAAACGTACCCTTATCGGTATATACGCTTATTAGATAGATACCGTTGGGCATTGCCTTTAGATCAATCATTCTTTCGGCACCGCGCCACACTACTGCGCCACTTACTGCAGTAACCACTACCTTACTAACGCTTACCCCTGTAGCAGCATTTACTGTAATCACCCCATTATCGGCGGTTAGTGTAACAGGCTTAGCCTCTTCGGCAGTGTTGGCGTCTATACCTGTGGCGTCAACCACACGCACCTCGCGGTAATAGTTACCCAATCCGTTAGCACCTACATAGGCTCCACTACCCGACTTATATTCTACCATAGGCATGTATGTTCCTATGGCCACCGTGGGGGTATAATTGAAGTCGAAGGTTATATCCTGTCCAGCCATTCCGTTACTTATGCGCTTCATCAGCAGCAGTTCGCCACCCGAATTGGTAAACTGGCGCAGGCGCAGGTAGATGTAATTAGAATAATCCTGGTTAAGGTGAACCACCAGTTGGCAAGTAGTTTTCTTACCGGGCGACAGTACATCGTCAAGGGTAAGACTCTTTACCGTCATCACCAACTGGTCATCGGGCTCTATAGTCACGGTAGTCTTCTCGTCGGGCTGGGCTATGGCAAGAGCCGTTCCATCGTCGGCCACGGCAGTTACCGTAATGGTATAGGTACCGGCATCTACATTTAGATAGCGGCCTAAAGAGAATGTTTGTTGTTCGCCCTGTGCAAAGGCAGTAGAGGCAGTCTGGCGCAGTACATAGCTACGCTCGGAGTTATTTACATCCTGCAAGCGAGTAACCACTGCGGCATTGCCCGCGGCACCATAGTTACGCACCGCAAAGCCCAGCATAAGCATATCGCCTTGCTTTAGCGTAGTAGTGCCGGCACTGCCGCTCCACTCTATCGTTTGGGTAACGCCCAGTATAGGCTGCGTAGTTTTCTCAAGTATGTCTACCTCTGTACGGCCTACCTCGCTATCGTCAAAGGTATACTGGGCATAGCCGTCGGCATACGCCGTAACCTGATAGCGGCCCGGGGTAACGGTATCGGGCAGCGTAACAAGTACCGAGGTTGAGTAGTCGCTCTCTTCGTACACACTGGCGGTAGCCTTGCCTGTAACTATACGGGCGGGATTATCCACTGAGGTAAGTTTGACCACTATCCCGTTTAGGCGCACATCCTTGCTATTGTTGCACAGCGCCACCTTGAACAGAGCGGCACCTCCGGCATGTATCTCGTTGGTGCAGGTAAGTGGAGCGGTAAGCGTTACTTGCGGGGTAGCCACGTGGGCTTGCCCCAGAATTACCTGGCCGTTGCTTACGGTCATCTCTACATAGCGCGGGTAACCCGTGTAGTGACGAATTACATGCCACGCAGAGCCATCGTTAGACTTGTAGGCAAAGCGGATTTCATATTCGCCGTCAGAGAGTCCCTCGGCAGTTGCAGTGATATCCCGCATAGTGATATATGCCGTTCCTGATACGCTGCCGGCATACCCCTTCACGGTAAGGGCTTCTTGCTTGAGCACCTTCTTAATCTCGCCATTCTGGGTAATTACTGCGGCAAGCGCACCGTTAAACTCGTCGGTATCCAGATTTTCAAGTATAGTCATCAAGGTAAACACGTTGCCGCCATAGGGTGTAATGCTCAGGCGTACGCTACCATATAGAGGCAGTTCTACATCGCTCGCGTCGGTAGAAGATGGCTGTATACCAGTTACCATTTCTTGATCGCGATTGTAACCACCAGTGCCACCGCCCTCACCCAAGTCAGAGGGATTAAGACGATTAATCAGAAAGTAGCCGTTGCTACTGCCATACCAACCCCAATTGATATGTACATAGCCGTTTTCATCGTAGCCATCGCATACAAAAGCGTGGCCACCCGTACCAGCATCGCTGGCTCCACCATAATAAACCGGGCGACCGGCATCCAGCTCACTCTTGATGATATTCATCCATTCAGAAGTACTGTAATAATCGCGCTTGCGCAGGGTTACATGGCGGTCGTAACCAAAGTAGTTTTTCAATGCTCCAGGAACCATCATGGGCGACGCACCGCTACCCGCCTTCTCGTACTCCATTTCAACGGCCACGCCAAAATGGGCTGCCAGCGTTGCCACGGCATCGCGCTGAGCGGTAGTGAACGTTCCGCCACGTGGATAATTGGTCAACATATTATCCCAGTCGTACTGGGTTTCGCCAAAGTTGGCCGACAGGTCTATTCCCTTTATGGTACACGATTTCTCGCCCGTACCGCGGGTGGGATATTTATAATAACGCATTATCTGTGTAGCTGCCGCAGCCACACAACCTGTATAATAGTGTACGGTAGATGTACCGTCGGCATACGTAGGGCACTTCTCGTTGAACGGAGCATCCTGCCCCCAAGTTATATCGCCAAGCAGTGGCTCTACCACTACCCCTGCTGCTGCACGGGCGGGCGTGCCTGCAGTAAGAGAATCATTACGCCAGTATGCCTCTACATATCGAGCGTAGAGTGCCATCCACGACTGCAAACTTACAGGGGCATTATCCATACTGAAGTGACCACTGTCAGAGTAGGCAATGACGTTGGCAAAACGGTCTTCACCAGAAACAATAACAAATCCCTGGTTACCATCGGCATTGAATATATAATAGGGCTGAGTGGCATTGGCCGACACGGTGCTACTTGCTACGGATGCGCGCTTAAGCGCAACCTTCTTTACTGTAGAGGTACGCTGACCAACAAAGGTGCGGGCCAACTGTTCGGCCTGAGCAGGCGTTACAGGGTTGGCCATAATCTGGCACACTGCCGCAATGGCCAGCACTGCTAAAATAGATAGTTTACGGTTCATAAGAATATAAGAAAAAAGGCAGCCCTTGCAGGGTTTCAGCCCTGCCCGAACTACCTTATTATTAAATAAATTGTATGGTTAAAGAGCCAGTTTGTATGACTTACCTGCCACGCGTACTATCACTATCTGGTTGCTACCCAAGTTTAGCACATTAGTACCTACATGGCCATTTACCTTAGCCAATTGGCAGCCGGCAAGGTTGTACACTGCAATGCCGGAAGCAGCCGGAAGCACTACCGTAACCACGCCACCATGGGCCGATACGGCTACGGCACTACCCTCGTTAACATCGTTGATACCCGTATTGGTACCCAGTGTTACCTCTATTACATTAGAAGCGTTAGAGTAGAAGTCTACCAATTCGCCGCTTTCTACAGTCTCGGCTATAGCCTTTACTGTATAAGCGTAAACGGTGTTGGCTTTGGGCGAGTCTATAGTAAAATCGCAGCGAGTGCCTTCGGTTTCTTTAACCTCTATCACCTTGGTTATTTTTTCGCCTGCCTGCTTTTTCTGTTCTATATTCATTTCGTCGATGAATATCTTCCTATCATCGTTGTATTCATAGCTTATCTGTACATACGATGTAGCTACACCCTTGGTAAAGGTTACCTGATACTCACCCGTTGTCTTGTTAAGCAATACCTCTTTACTCTCAACGGGCGAACCTTCGAAATCATCTACATTAGGGTCGGTATCATAGAGATTTACCGTTACCTTAGCGCCTGTATAAGTATTTCCATAAGCACCGCAAAACATATTTAGATTAAGAGTAAACTTACCATCATCTGAAGACAAATCTAATTGCGGAGTAGTAAGTGTAGCTGAACCACTATAGGGCGAAAGCACCATGTAGCCAGCAGCCAAAGCATGCCATACGCCATACCATCCAGGGTTGTGAGTATAAGCATCAAGAGCTTCCTGTGAATTTCCGAATTCCACCTTTGCAACAGTACCCTTAGTAACCTTAGAGAAGTCTTCTTCGAGTACTTTTACGGTTTCAGCAGCCTGCAGCGTTTCTATGCTTGACAGAGTTACTTCGTACTTAACGGCATCGGTAACTGCCTCCCAGTTGGCGGTAAAACTATTGTCGGTTACTGCAGTAGCCGCAGTAGCCTTAGGAGCATCAAGGCTCTCGATAACCTTAACTACCTGTATTTCTTCAGAGTAGTCAGACACATTGCCGTTCTTATTGCAAGCACGCACGGTATAATAGTAGGTCTTTGTGGCGTCGAGCCCAGTAACTTTCTTGGTAACAGAGGTAGAGTAACTTGAAACGGGAGTTACCTTTTCATCTTTCAGCACATACTCCTTGTCACCATTGCTTGCCTTAGAGTATACATCAAGCAGATAACTGGCAGAAGAAGAGTCGTGATTCCATTGGGCAGTAAACGATGTACCATCAGCCTGAGATGGCAACACGGGGGTAGGAACTACCATCATAGATGCGCTGGTAGTAATCTTTATATTATCCAGAAAGAAACCTTCAAGCAGAGGATTAATCTTGAGTCTTGCAGAACTTGAAACTGCACTGGTGTAGATTACCACATCGTGCCACTCGCCATCATTCAGTACAATCTGTTTAGAATAACTGTAACCCACCTTAAAAGTAACAGCTTCGCCATAGTTGGCAACGGCACGAATACGGGCTTCTATCTTAGATACCTGACCACTAACGGCCTTAGACAGAGAAGCCGTCTCTATATTACCACCAGAGGCTACCTTTACCTTACCGCCGGCAGAATAGACCTTGCTACTGTTGTAGCTCCATTTAAGATCCTTGTAGAGAGCACCAGAAAAGCCACCAAGATCAGTAGTTCCCGGAGCATCTTCGCTACCATCGGTAAACGAATCGAAATTTTCTTCCAGAACCACGGTTACATCGCCGCTCTGGTCGTCTGCATATGCAGAAAATGCCAATGCCACAACGAGCATTGTTGTCATGAGTAATTTTTTTTATCATATAATTCCGTATTTATAGTGTTTGCATTGTTTGGCGGGGTGTTACTGTATATTTTAGTAGCGCATTACCACATATATTTGCAGCGCGTGTCTATCAATTTAAAGGTTTTCTTACGAACTATCATCCACTGAAGATTTCACATTACTGCCATGCGGCACGGCGGCCCTCAACGGTGACAACGTTTTTAGGGATAGTCAGCGTGCCGGTTACATTCATGTCAATTGTACTGTTTACAGTCTACAAAAGTGACAGAAATTAACAAAACCATTGATTTAGATTGCAAAATTACATTATTTTGTTATAATATTATGCATAAACATACAAGAAAATACAAATATCCGTATCATTTTAAAAATTTTTCATACCGCCTGTATATGAATACATTTATTATTCATCTTTTCGCTATATATTTTACATAGGCTATTATCGTATTTATTACTCGCGACCATATGTTATCTTCAAGGTAATCATAAATTTAGTTCATCTATTAAATGCGTAGATAGAACATTTGTCTAGATGGTAGTAGGTGCGATGTATCACCGCACCCTTGCAGTTGTTAACGAGAGTACAGACACAATTCATTTTCGGTTGTTGACGGCCGTGGGCAGAATGGTTGACGGCCATGGACAAGACTGCTGACGGCCATAAGCCAACAGGTCTACGGCCGTCAGCAATGCACAAAACATTAATCCAGAAATCCCCAAATGCGAACTATAGGTGTGCAAACGAGTGATGAAGGGGCATAATAAATATGGGGCACCGCCTTGATGGCGATGCCCCGATCTACGTTAGTATGTTATGAAAAATTTGAGAGAAAAATTTGAAACTTCACAGTTTCATAGTTGTTTTACTAAACATGATTTTATAGAGAAAGCATAGAAATTATCGTTCTAATATCTGCGACGAATAAGTGACAGATTGCTGCATAGTGGCTTGCGGCACTGTATCTAGAATAGCCGAGTCAGCCTTGGCCACAGCGTGCATTTGCTGTATGCGGTCGAAATTGTAGCTTGCTGAGCCACCAGCAACCGGACTGTTACTGTCAAACGACATCTGGAAAGCATTGCTCAGCGTAATGATGATGGCCACTATTGCTGCTGCCTTGAACAAGGGTCTTAGGCGCTGTGTCATCGGTATAACGCGGGCTTTAACTGGCTGTGCCTGCTCTGTAATGGCAAGGATGCGCGCATCGAAGTCGTCGCCCAGTACATCGGCCTTAGGCTCTGCAGTCTGGTAAGCAAAGAGAGGCTGATACTGCGACAGTTCGGCGGGTACGGTCTTTTGACTGAAGAAGGCTCGCAATATGCTCTCCTCTTCTACCGTAGTTTCGCACGCCCAGTAGCGTTCCAGTAATTGTGTTATATAGTTATAGTCCATAATTATCAAAATTGTTAAATCTTTGTTTGACGGTTTGGCGGGCGCGGAAGATATTTACTTTCACTTGTTCCTCGCTTATTTCCATCATCAGAGCTATCTCCTTGTACGATTTTCCTTCAAAGTCGCGTAGCTGCATACAAGCGCGTTGCTTTTCGGGTAAGGCATCTACCAATCGGTGTACCAATTCTATTCTATCGCTTTGCGATGCCTTCTCGTCGGGAGCCGATGTATTGTCGGGTTTGTCTTCTGGCAGATTGGGTATATCTACACCCTCGTGGGAATTCTTGCGTATGTGGTCTAAAGCTATATTCTTACAGATAGCCGCACAAAAGGCTTCTATCGACTCTATTTCAGTCCACGATTCGCGCCGGTTCCACACCTTTATCATCGTTTCCTGTACCACATCCTCGGCATCTGCTCGGTTGAGCGTAATGCGAAGCGCCAATCTGAAGAGCATATTCTTCAGCGGCAGAATGTCGTCACGGAAAGTGATAATCTTCATCGTTGCTCTAATAGTATGACGTATGGCTGTGATAAAAGTTACAGCCAGCGTTCACTTTTTTATTTTTTAACACTTTGTTATGATAGTTCCTTGCTTGCCGTCGATGGCTTGGGCTTGGGTTATCACTACGCGGGTAACGCCCTGATCTACGGCGGCAAGTGCATTTTCTACCTTGGGTATCATGCCGCCACCTATCACGCCTTGGGCTACATATCTGTCAAAGTCGGCACGGGTTATTACGGGTATTACACTATCTTCATCATCAGGATTGCTTAGCACTCCGCGCTTTTCGAAGGCGTAAATCAGCGTAACATCGTAGTAGGGAGCTACCGAGCATGCTACGGTCTTAGCTATGGTGTCGGCATTGGTGTTAAGAATATGGCCATCGCCGTCGTGGGTAAGCGGAGCAACCACCGGAGTAACGCCTGCCTCTACCAAGCGGGCTATCATAGCCCCATTGGCAGCATCTACATCGCCCACAAAGCCATAGTCAATACCATTCTTCAGCGGACGCTTGTGGGCCTTGATAATATTGGCGTCGGCACCGGTAAGACCTATAGCGTTGATACCTACGGCCTGTAGGCGGGCCACAATATTTTTGTTAACCAGTCCGCCATATACCATGGTAACCACTTCGAGCATAGCCTCGTCGGTAATGCGCCGCCCGTCGACCATTGTGGTTTCTATTCCCAACTGCTGCGCCACTTTTGTAGCCCTACGTCCGCCACCGTGTACCAGTATCTTCTTTCCGGGAATGGCTGCAAAGTTGGCAAGCAAATGGTCGAGAGCCTCACTGTCTTCTACTACAGCTCCACCTACTTTAACTACCGTTATGGTTTGCTTTGTTTCGTTCATTGGTTTATTCTAGATAAGTGTATCCGTAGAGTCCCGAGCGATAGTTAGACAAGAATTCCTTGCCCTCTTCGAGTGATATTCTACCGTTCTTTACACTCTTTGTTACCCATATTTCAAGTTGGCGTACCAGTTTCTTTGGATTATACTGTACGTAATCGAGTACTTCTTCCACGGTTTCGCCGTCGATAATCTGCTCTATATTGTAATGGCCGTCTTTAACGCTTACGTGTACGGCGTTGGTATCACCAAACAGGTTGTGCATATCGCCCAATATCTCTTGATAAGCACCCACTAAGAATACCCCCAAGTAATACGGCTCGTTGCGTCGCAAACTATGGAGAGGCAGCACATGCGAAAGATGTCCTTCTTTTACGAAGTTGGCTATCTTTCCATCAGAGTCGCAAGTGATATCTTGAAGGGTAGCGTTGCGGTTGGGTCTTTCAGTCAAACGCTGGATAGGCATAATGGGGAAGAGCTGGTCGATAGCCCACGAGTCGGGCAGACTCTGGAAGAGCGAGAAGTTGCAGAAATATTTATCGGCCAACAGTTTGTCTATATTTCTAAGTTCTTCGGGCACATGTTTCATCTGCTTGGCCAGCGTATTAATTTCATGACATACGCTCCAGTACATACTCTCTATCTCGGCACGTGTTTTCAGGTCTACAATACCATGCGAGAACAGTTCGAGGGCCTCGTCGCGTATCTGTTCGGCATCGTGCCAGTCTTCGAGCATATTTTTCGAGTTCAGATTGTCCCATATCTCGTACAGGTCTTTTACTAACTGATGGTCGGTATCCTTTGCCTCGAAATCTTCTTGCATCTCGGGCAGGCTGGCGGTTTCCAGCACGTCGATAACTAGCACCGAGTGGTGAGCCGTAAGCGAGCGTCCGCTCTCGGTAATAATATTGGGATGACTTATCCCGTTCTTATTGGCTGCGTCAACAAAGGTATACACACAGTCGTTTACATACTCCTGGATAGAGTAGTTAACAGAGCTTTCGCTGTTAGCAGAGCGGGTACCGTCGTAGTCAACTCCCAAACCGCCACCGCAGTCTACGAAGTCTACATTGTACCCCATCTTGTGCAGGTTGATATAGAACTGAGCCGCCTCGCGCAGAGCTGTCTGTATACGGCGTATCTTGGTAATCTGACTACCTATATGGAAGTGAATAAGACGTAAACTATCGTGCAGTCCTTTTTCGTCGAGAATACGAAGAGCTTCAAGTAATTCAGAGCTGGTAAGTCCGAACTTAGAGGCATCGCCGCCACTTTCGGCCCATTTACCTGACCCACTCGAGGCCAACTTGATACGTATTCCCAAGTTAGGCTTTACATTGAGTTTCTTAGCTGCGCGGGCTATAATGTCGAGTTCATTGAGTTTCTCTACCACTATAAATATACGCTTGCCCATCTTTTGAGCCAGCAGAGCCAACTCTATATAACTTTGGTCTTTGTATCCATTACAGATAATAAGCGAGTCGCTCTGGCACTGTACAGCTATCACTGCGTGTAGCTCAGGTTTAGAACCAGCTTCAAGTCCCAGGTTGAATTTTCTACCGTGTGAGATTATCTCTTCTACCACGGGCTGCATTTGGTTTACCTTGATAGGATATATTATAAAGTTCTCGCCCTTATAATCATACTCTTTTGCTGCTTGCTTAAAGCAACTGGCAGTCTTCTCGATACGATTGTCCAAGATATCGGGAAAGCGGATAAGTACAGGAGGTGTTACATCGCGCAGCGAGAGTTCATCTATGATTTCGCGCAAGTCAATCCGGGCCTCGTCTTTGCATGGCGACACGCTTACGTTGCCTTTGTCGTTGATGTCAAAGTAAGATGCTCCCCATCCTTTGATGTTATACAATTCACGGGAGTCTTCTACGGTCCATTTTTTCATATTCCAAGTTGGCTTTTTAGTTGTCGGGTTGTTGAATCTATTTTCTTGAAATCGTCCATTATATCTATATCAATAGTATACTTGGCTTGGGTATAATATTTTTCGCGCTCTGCTAGTTGTGTAGCTATATACTGACGCACCTCTTCGGGTGTTTTGTTGAGCAATAGCGGGCGTACCGTGTGCCCCATTTGTAGATGACTATACAGTACATCGGGTGTGGCTTTTAGATATATAGTTTCGCCCTGTTGGTTTAGATAATCCATATTATCAAAGAAGCAAGGTGTGCCGCCACCGCAGCTTATCACCACGTCTTCAAATTCAGCCACCTCGTGCAGCATATTATGTTCTATACGCCTAAAACCATCTTCGCCACGTTCATCAAAAATCTGCTTTACGGTGCTGTGCATGCGGGTTTCTATGTACCAATCTAGGTCGTAAAACCTCACACCCAATTCTCGGGCAAGGGCATTACCCAGCGTGGTTTTGCCCGCGCCCATGTATCCTATAAGTATGATACGCTTTGGGGTCATTTCTTACGTCGCGCTTTGGGTTCGGGTGCCTTCTCTACTATATCCTTACATTCGGCATAGGTCAGTTGGGCAGCCTTTTCGTGCAGATTCTTGGGCAGGCGATAGTTTTTCCCGTCGTAAGAGATATACGGACCGAAGCGACCATTAAGTACTTCCATAGTAGCGTCTTCCTCGAACGACTTAATATGACGCTGACGCTCCTGCTCACGCTTCTCTCCTATCAGCTTGATGGCATCACCCAATGTCACGTCCATTGGATTCATACCCTTGGGCAGCGACACATACTTGCCGCCATGCTGTACATAGGGGCCAAAGCGACCTGCGCCTACAGATACTATTTCGCCTTCGAACTCGCCGATATTACGAGGCAAGCGGAACAGTTCGAGAGCCTCGTCAAGAGTTATCGTCTCCAAACTCTTACCGGCAGGTAGCTGGGCGAAACGGGGCTTTACCTCGTCATCGGCACTACCTATCTGAACAACCGGACCAAATCGACCTATCTTTACATATACCGGACGACCAGACTGAGGGTCGGTACCCAGTTCGCGTTCACCAGCCTTGTGTTCAGAACGAGCATTCATTACCTTTTTCACTACGGGTTCAAAGTCGTGATCAAAGGTTCGCATCATCTGGGTCCACTCTTCTTTGCCCTCGGCTATAAGGTCGAACTGACTTTCTACTCGGGCAGTAAAGTTGTAGTCCATTATCTCAGGGAAATGCTCCATTAAGAAGTCGTTAACTACCGTTCCTATATCGGTAGGCAGAAGCTTGCCTTTCTCTTTGCCGGTTATCTCGGTGCGAGTTTTAGATGTAATACGACTGTTGCTCAGAGTATCGGTAACATACTGCCGTTCTTCACCTGTCTTATCGCCTTTTACTACATATTCGCGCTGCTGAATGGTAGAGATAGTTGGTGCGTAGGTAGAAGGACGACCTATACCTAGCTCTTCCAATTTCTTTACCAGGCTAGCTTCGGTGTATCGCAATGGTCCCTGTGCATATTTCTCGGTAGAAACAATGGTTTTGCGCTCCAATACATCGCCAGCAGCTAAGGTTGGCAATAGGTTTACATCCTCGCTATCTTGCTCTTCATCGTCGGTTGACTCGTGGTATACCTTAAGGAATCCGTCGAAGGTAACTACCTCGCCGTTGGCTACGAATTTTTCTTCCTGACCATCTATATCTATGGTTACGGTTGTTTTTTCTATCTCAGCCTCTGCCATCTGCGATGCTATGGTACGTTTCCATATCAAGTCGTACAAGCGACGTTCTTGCAGTGTACCTTCGATAGTTTGGTCCGACAAATAGGTAGGACGTATGGCCTCGTGAGCTTCCTGGGCACCCTTAGAGTGGGTTTGGAAGTTACGGGTATGACTATATTCTTCGCCCCAAAGGGTAGTTATCTCGTCACGACTGGCTGTCAGGGCCAATTTAGACAGGTTTACGCTATCGGTACGCATATAGGTTATGCGTCCGTTCTCATATAGATGCTGCGCCACCATCATGGTCTGTGTAACGGTAAATCCTAACTTGCGGGCAGCCTCTTGCTGCAGGGTAGAGGTAGTGAAAGGGGGTGCAGGCATACGCTTTAGCGGACGCTGGTTTACCGAATTCACTGTGAAGTTGGCGTTACGGCAACGCTCCAAGAAGGCTACGGCCGCGCTATGTTCGGCAAAACGCTTGTCAAGTTCGGCTTTTACCTCTGCCACAGTACCATCGGCCTGAGGCACGGTAAAGATAGCATTGATTCGATAGTAAGGTTCGCTGGCAAATGCCTGTATTTCGCGTTCGCGCTCTACAATTAGCCGTACAGCCACACTCTGTACGCGTCCGGCAGAGAGTGCTGGCTTAAC
This sequence comes from Bulleidia sp., assembly GCA_963659135.1. Lineage (GTDB taxonomy): Bacteria > Bacteroidota > Bacteroidia > Bacteroidales > Bacteroidaceae > Prevotella. Next base: position 21,077 of record CAVKSZ010000017.1, read on the forward strand.
CTTACGCCACAATACGGGCGATAGTTTGAAGCCTACCAAACGGTCGAGCAATCTACGAGCCTGCTGAGCATTCACCAAATTCATATCCAAACGACGTGGATGCTCGATGGCTTCCAATATGGCAGTCTTGGTAATTTCGTGGAATACTATGCGGTTGGTTGTTTCCTTGTCAAGTTCTAACACCTCGCACAGATGCCAACTAATAGCTTCTCCCTCGCGGTCTTCATCGGATGCCAACCAAACCTTTGTGGCTTTCTTAACTTGTTTCTTTAGTTCGCTAACCAGTTTACGTTTCTCTTCGGGTATCTCGTAATCGGGTTCCATCGTCTTTTCGTTGATAGAAAGCGTCTTTTTCTTCAAGTCGCGTATATGCCCGAAACTCGACATTACTTTATAGTCGCCACCAAGGAATTTTTCTATGGTTTTAGCCTTTGCGGGGCTCTCTACTATTACCAAATTCTCCTGCATAGTAATTTATATTTGTTATTCGAAGCGCAAAAGTAGATAAAAAAAATGCTTATACCTTATTATATATGTGTTTTTTTGATTTTTTTAAGGAATTGGAATATCCTTAAGAATTACATACCGCGGTACAATTCTATCATACTTTTACCCATGGCGCGTACCGAATAACTATTTTCTATGAGTTGCCGACCGTTGCGCCCCATAACCTCCAGTTCAGTGGCCGAAAGGGTTACAAAGTGAGTTAAGGCATTAGCCAGACTTTCTGCGCCTGTGGCTATACATGTACCGCAATGCGCTGTATTTAGATTGTGCCAAGGAGTGCCATCGGTGGTAAGCACTGGTGTACCCGACGCCAATGCCTCGGCTATAGATAACCCAAAATTCTCTGTATACGACGGCTGTACCAGAAAGTCGACTCGCTGCAACATTTGCCATTTCTCCCGACCATACACACCGCCCACATACTGCACCATATCGCCTAAGTGCCACTGGGCTATATATTTATTCATACGTTCTATATCCTGACTTTCGCCCTCGCCGGCTATTATCAACCGGTAATTGCTCAAACCGTTGCGAACCATACGCATAGCATCTAGCAGACACCAGATGCCTTTTACCTGATGTATACGCCCTAGAAAGAGCATAGTATTACTTTTAGCCCACTTTTCTTTCATAGGTATACTACCTATATCTATACCCGTGTGTATCACGCACACGCGCTCGTTATACGCCAGCGTGCGCAGGTGCGAGGCTTCACGCTCGGAAGTAGCCACCAGCATATCGGCACGGCGTAGAGCCGATGCTTGATAGAGTTGCAAAGCCAACCATTTGCGAGTATAGTAATGGCGGGCCATAATCCAGGGCTCCAACATACCGTGGGGAGTAAGTGCTACGGGTATGTCCAGCGATTGAGCCACACGCTGAAAACCCGCACAAGTAGGCGTCCAACAACCATTTACATGCACTATATCGGGATGAATCATAGTAAGTTGGCAAGCAACCAATCGCTTCCAGCCCACGATACTAAACCTAGGTAGATAATGCACCGTGCAATGGGGCAGCCGCAACGGGTTGGGCGACCTATGGGTAAACACGTGCAACTCTACCTGCTGCCCCAACGCCAGCGCCACCATGCGCATATAGGTAGACGTACCGCCTGAACGCTGGTCTACATCGGGTATGTAGTGCACTACTATCATGGCATTATTCGCTACGCTTTTGGGCCAAATATTCGGCATAGATACGGGCTGCACTTTCTACCTTTGCCACACACGGACGACGGCGGTAATACTCTGCCGTGCGTTCTGATGCCACATACGACGAATGGGCACGCTCGTAGCCATCCAGTCCTAACAGTTCGGCACAAATTACCGAACCATTCTGTTCTTTAGAGCGGTTTACCAGTTGTTGTACCACCCGGTAGCAGGCCGACTTGCCATCGCGGTCGGCACCCTGGGTCTGCCCGCAGTCGAGTCCGGCAAGGATTACCATGGCCGACACGGCGCCACACATCATACGCATACGCCCCACGCCACCGCCAAAGCCGGCAGCTATACGCTTGGCCATTGTATCGTCAATGCCGTACAGGTCGGCAAAGGCAGCTACCACCGCCTGACAACAGCCGTAGCCCTGCATAAAATTGTCTACCGCGCGGTCTACTCGCTCTGCCAAATCAGGGGGAAGTACTATTTGTTCAGCCATACAGATAATACTATTCGTTATAGAACATGGTAAATGCCTTTACACAATACTCGTGGTCGGCCACACTGCCGGTCTCTCTACAACTGTGCATAGCCAGAATGGCATTACCCATATCTACACCACGCAGTGGGATAGACGATGCCAAGATATTGCCCAGCGTACTGCCGCCAGCTACCTCGCTATGGTTTACAAATCGCTGACACGGCACACCCGCTTTACGGCATACCTCGGCAAAAACGGCTGCCGATACGGCATCGCTGGCGTACTTTTGAGCAGCATTAAACTTGATTACTGGGCCACCGCCCAATAGGGGATGATTGGTAGGGTCGTACTTCTCGGCATAGTTGGGATGGAAGGCATGGGCATTGTCTGCCGATACCATAAAGGCTCGCTCTACCGCCTGGTAGTAGGCTTCTAAAGAGCCGCTTTGTGCCAAGGCTATGCGCTGCAACATATACGAAAGAAACGGCGAACCTGCGCCCTGCTTGGTTTGCGACCCCGTTTCTTCGTTGTCAAATATAGCCAGCACCTGTGTAGCATCGGTTTCTTGGGCAGCGGTGAGTGCCTCCAGTCCGGCGTAGCACATAGACAGGTCGTCCAGACGGCCCGAAGATATAAACTCACCATGCACGCCAAAGGTACAAGCCGGCGTGGCATCGGCCAGATATAGGTCAAAGTCCAGTATATCCTCTGCCTTTATTCCTCCCGTAGGGTCTAACTCTTGCAGAATAAGGTTGATAAGCATATTGCCGCGCTCCAGTTCGCTGGTAATTACGCCCAATATGGGCAGCATATCTTTCTGACGGTTTAGCTTCACACCATCGTTAACTTGGCGGTTAAAGTGTATGGCCAGATTACTTATCTGCAACAAGGGGCGGCGTATGTGGATAAGCTTTGTTACGGGCGTAAGGGCATCTGCACCACGCAGCACTACCCTACCGGCTATGGTAAGCGGGCGATCCATCCACGTAGACAGTATAGGGCCTCCATACACTTCGGTATTAAGGCGAACCATGCCGCCTTCGCCGGTCATCTCGGCATTGGGCTTAATGCGAAATGTAGGCGAGTCGCAGTGGGCACAAATCATGCGGAAGCCCACATCGGCCAAAGCCTTACGCCCTATACGAAAAGCATAAATAGACGAATGGTTCTTGGTAACATAAAACCTATCGCCCACACTAACATTGCCCAAAGGTTGGGTGGGGTCTATCTGCCTAAAGCCACAAGCCTCTAACTGGGCGGCTATATTCTTTACGGCCAGAAAATTTACTGGCGATGCATCAAGAAACTGTAATAATCGTTGTATCATAGTTGCGTATTTTGTGTTTTACATAATTACTAATCAAGCCAAAAAGACCTGTGTCAATGCAAATGTACGAAAAAAATACCCCCTAACTCATGAAAACCACAAAAAAGTAAAGCCTCGGAGCTGGGAAAGCAAACTATTATGCCCTCACCGCATCTACTATCATGTTGGCTATTATCCTGTCTACACATTTAACCAATGAGCCTAAAAAGACATAATGCTGGTGGTTTCAAATTGTAAGCATCTTCAAAATACAATTTATAATATTTAACAGAAAAGTGAGAATTATAGTTAACAAACGTTATAGTAACAAACAACTTCTGCCTGTTAAACGCTCTAAAATTTTAGACAAAAACGGCTAAAATAAGAGTGGTTCAGGTCAGAATTATTGCGATTGCAAATCCCTGCATTACACATTTCAGACTAGCCGTCTATAATATTTGGCAAAACAACGTGATATTTGGCAAAAATAGCGATAAATTCGGCCATTTTTTCACGAAACTTCCCTATTCCAAAGATGGTCTTTTCGAGGACTAACAGCCATCTCTAGCTAGCTAAAGGATAACTCTACGATTACAAAGTTAATCTTCATACCCCAAAAAGGGCGTTGTAAATAACATATTTGCCAACTACATAATTTCTGTGTGCAAATACGCGATTTTTACGAGCACACTATTTAATAGTTTTTAATAGTTACAATTTTTCAACCATACCCTTATAAACAAGCATTGCCTGCTGAGCAAACAAGCGCAGCAGGCAATAGGTTTGGGGCAACTAAGCCCCTATTGAGACTGTGATACAAACTATTTTAGTACAGAGGGTATCTGCGGCATAGCACCCGACTGTGTGCAAACATAGGCGCTCACCTCTACGGCATGGCGGTGAGCCTCTTCTATGCTATTGCCACGCAGTATGCTGGCGCAGAATGTGCCGGTAAAGCTATCGCCAGCACCTACGGTATCAATTACATCTACCTTAGGCGTTGCTTGATACGACTTGCTGCCCGGGGCAAATACATAGCTGCCGTTAACACCACAGGTAAGCACTAGCATATCAAGATTGTACTTACCCAAGATGAGCCAGCACTTGTTCTCGATATCCAGACCGGGATAACCGAAAAGACGGCCCAGCGTAACTAGCTCTTCATCGTTAATTTTAAGCACATTGCAACGCTTAAGACTGGCACAGATAATCTCTTTGTTATAGAAATTCTGACGCAGATTGATGTCGAATATCTTTAAACAATCGTTAGGTACACAGTCAAGAAACTTGTAGATAGACTCTCTACTTACTGCGCTGCGCTGAGCCAGCGAGCCCCAACAAACGGCTCCACTCTGTTGAGCAACATGCTTAACCTGGTCGGTAAAGGGTATGTTATCCCACGCCACACCCTGCTTGATATCGTAAGTGGGCACTCCCTCGGCATCGAGCGCAACCTGTACAGTGCCTGTAGGATAAGCCACACGGGGCAACTCGTACTTTAGCTTCTTCTCATCAAGTATACGCAGCGCCTCATCGCCCAGCACATCGTTACCAATGGCACTTACAGCCACCGACTTCAGTCCGTGCTGACCGGCATGATAAGCAAAGTTAGCCGGAGCACCGCCCAATTGCGAACCCATAGGCAGTACATCAAAGAGTATCTCGCCCAGACCTACACAATATCTATTTTCTAAATTATCAATTGTTTTCATATATGTATCTGCTGGTGATTATAATTTTCTAATATAAGTAAACAGATAAGCCACGCCTACTGCCATTACCATAACAGCACCTATCTGCCCCATGGCATCGCTGGCAAAGCCCATAAACAGCGGGAACACGGTGCCGCCAAACAATCCCATCACCATAAGAGCACTTACTTGGTTCTTCTTATTGGGCAGGGCAAGCAGCGCATTAGAGAATATAATAGAAAATACATTAGAGTTGCCATAGCCTACCAGAGCGATAGCCGTATAGAGCACCAACTTAGAAGTACCTACAAACATACCTGCCATACTGAGCGCCATCATCACAATGCTGACAATAAAGAACGTACGGGCTTTCATCACACGCAGGAAGAACGAACCGGTAAGACAGCCCATAGTACGGAAGATAAAGTAAAGCGATGTAGCAAATGCTGCATCGTTAAGCGTCAAATGCAAGCGTTCCATCAAGAGTTTTGGGGCAGTGGTATTGGTACCTACATCTATACCCACATGGCACATAATGCCGATAAACGAAAGCAGTACGATAGGTTTGGCAAGCAGGGTTACACTATCCTTAAGACCCGAAGCCCGGCCCGTATGGGTTTCTTCTGGAATAGGGGTAGCAAAGAGAAATATAGTGGCAGCCACACCTATTACCATATATATAGGAAAGAGTATACGCCAACCGTAACCAAAGGTAGGTATACTTGCCATAGCGCCCCACATGGCTATATAGGGTGCCAAGAACGAAGCTATAGCCTTGACAAACTGACCAAAGGTAAGGGTAGAAGCCAAATTGCCTTCTACCACCATAGATACCAGCGGGTTGAGCGACGTTTGCATAAGCGTATTGCCTATACCTAAGAGCGAGAATGCCACCAGCATAAGCCAGAAACTTTCGCCAAACAGAGGCAACAAGAGCGATACCACGGTAACTACAAGCGATAGCAGCACGGTATTTTTTCTTCCTATGCGGTTCATCAGCATGCCCGTAGGCACGCTGAATATTAGGAACCAGAAAAAAACAAGCGAGGGAAACATATTGGCAGTGGCATCGTTAAGTTCCAGGTCTGCCTTTACATAGTTGGATGCAATGCCCACCAGGTCAACAAAGCCCATGGCAAAGAAGCAGAGCATTACGGGTATTATAGCAAGTTTATTGGTTTTCATAGTTGTAATGTTTTAGAGCGACAGTTTGTGTACTTTGATATTATTGAATTGAGCTTTACCGCCCTTGGTGTAGAACTTCACATTCTCGTAGGGAGCTACAGGGAATACCAGATTGGTCATGGCTATGCGGCCACCGTCAACAAAGAGTTCTACCGACGATTTATCTACGAATATATCTACATGATAGGTAGTTTTACCATCTTCGCAGAGACTTAGCGGAGCCCAAGTGGCAAGGGCAAAGTCGTTTTTATAGTTGATAGAGTTAACCTCGCGGGCAGGCAACTTGGCCTGAGCCTCACGCTGCTTGTCCCATGCCAACTCTATATCATGGGGTACCGATTTCTTACCAAAGTCGGTAAGTCCGCTTTCGGTTCTATCGGTAACCACTCTACCATTCTTCATATCAAAGTAGATAAGGGTGCGCTCGCGCTTGTTGTTGTATATCTCTATACCAGCAATGCCGTTGGCATCGGGAGTTACGTCGGCCTCAATCTCAAATGCACCATCCATACCGGCGGCTGCACCCTTGAAGTTGGTGTTTCCTTCAACAGTTTCGTTACCAAGGTCGTGGGTAACTTTTCGCAAGGCAAGCACCTCGGGGGCAGGACCTTCCTGTACGTAATACTTACCGTTCTTCTCGTAGAGTTTCAGTTCACGGGGCAGACCGTTGGCACCACGATTCTGTTTAAATGGGGTAAGGTTAGCATACTGCCAGTTACTCATCCAGGTAAGTGCCAACACTCGGTCGCCGGTGTTAGAGAAAGTAACCGTAGCATAGTGGTCTTTACCATAGTCGAGCCACTTGCTATCATTAGCATCGGGGCAAGTAAAGTTCTTTCCATCAAAGTCGCCTACAAAATACTCGGTAGCACTACCGCCAAATATACATCCGGGATTGATATTCATTATCATCACCCACTTCATATTCTTCTTGTCGCCATTAACCGGAAGCTGGAAGAAGTCGGGACATTCGTACTGACATGGCTGTTGCCCCATACCCTTACCAAAGGCACTTACGTAATCCCACTTTTTAAGATTCTTCGACCTATACAGACGTATCTCTTTATCGGCCGATACTATCATAAACCAGCATTTACCCTTCTCGTACCAGAATACTTTAGGGTCGCGAAAGTCTTTCAGACCATCAAATGGAGTAACCACAGGGTTACCCTCGTACTTGGTAAAGGTACGCCCGTTGTCGGTACTATAAGCCATACATTGCACTTCGTCGTGGTTCACACTGTTGTTGGTATAGATGGCAATGATAGCATTCTTACCATAGCCGGCAGTATTGTTCTTATCAACTACCGAACTGCCCGAGAAAATATGGCCAACGGGGTCGCGGGCAATGGCCGGGGCAAGGTGCTGCCAGTGAACAAGGTCTTTGCTTACAGCGTGTCCCCAGTGCATGTTGCCCCACTTACTGCCGTAGGGATTATACTGGAAGTATAGGTGGTATTCACCATCTTTATACACCATACCGTTGGGGTCGTTCATCCAGCCGTAGAGGGGTGTAAAGTGGTACAAGGGACGGTAATAATCGGTATTGGTGGTATCGAAGGTATCACTGAGTTTCATCAGGTTTACAGCAAGCGCATCCTTCTTCAGTCCGAGTATCTTTACCGTAGCTGTTTTACCATTGCCAAGGGCGAAAGGCACGTAGTAGTCGGTGCCGTTTTGCGAGAGACGAACGTCCATCCATGTATCTTCTTTGCTGCCAGTATAGAGCAGAACCTGAGCTTCGCTCTTCTCTTCCTGAATAGGCAGGAGAAGATACTTAGTGGGATTCTCTACCTTAATAATAGTAGTATCGCCTTTGTGCTCGATATGCATTTTCTGAGCCACGGCTGTAGTGGCGGTCATTGTTAGTGAAAGGCACAGAGCCTTAATCGTATTGGTATTCATAATAGTATTTTTTAGTATATTGTCTAGAATTTCAGAGAAGCGGTAAACTCTACAGTAAACGGACGCAGATAGCTACCCGTCATAATCTGGTTTTTAATATCCTTGGCCTCGTCTTTAGTAATAAGTTCGGCACCGGCTATACTACCCTTGGCACCGGTCTGGTTGAGGAAGTTAACTACAGTACAACCCAGTGACAGACGCTTGGTAGCCTGCCAGTTTACACCGCCAAAGGTTTCCCAGTGGCCATTGAAATAGTATGCCTCGTTGATATTGGCATAAGTTTTACTAAAGTAACGGAAACTGGTCCATAGTTTGATATTCTTGGTAATCATATAGCTGGGGTCTAACTCTATGAGCACCTCTGGTATCTCTGCTACAATGTTGCCAGTAGCATTGATTTTGCCTACGTAGCCATCGTTGAAGGTAATGCTGGTTTCATATTTCTTGTAGGTAGGCTTCTGATAGGTAAAGAGGAAGTGGAAGTCGAAGCCTTTGAAAGGATGAGCCACAGCATCGGTTGTCCATCCCCAAGTCTGTATATCAAAGGTAAGTGGAGCTGCCTTAATCTCGCTGCCATGCTGCAGGTTGAGTGTAGAATTATTGTTGGTCTTCGATATATATGAGAAGAGCGAAGTAAGGCTGAGCCATGAATTGTTATAGTAGATACCGGCACGACCCAGAGGCACTACAATCTTATTAACGTTAGGCAGGGTGGCAGGCGAAAAAGCTTCAAACTTAGGATGCTGTACAATATAGGTAAAGTCGCCAGTGAAGCCAAATTTATTGGTAAGCTTATAAGTAGCAGCTACAGAGAAGTCGTAGTTCAACCAGTTATAGCTCAAGTCTGTAGGTGTAATCTTGGTACCATCGGCAGCTGTAGCTCCAAGATAGTAATCGGCAAAGCGTCCTACAAATTCGCCATTGGCATTCTTAACGGCTGCATTCTCACCCTTAAGGCGCTGCCATTCTATGCGGGCTCCATAGTAGAGATTAAGTTTTTGGGTTACATCCCAGTCGTGGGTTATATAGAGGGCCAACTTATTCTCACTGCCCTTGTAGTATTCTGAGGCGTTCTTGTTAAAGTCATAGAAATAGTTGTTGCGCTGATTAGCGTCCCACAAACGCAGTGCGTAGCTGCCGTCAGAAGGTATACTCTGGTCGTACATGGTAGTATTAGAGCAGTAGTCTATATGGTAGAACCATTCGTTAACGCCTACACGCAGGGTAGAAGTCTTAAACTGCTTGCTCAGTTCGGTGGTGAAGAGAGCCTCGTCTATAGTTCCAGCATTAAGACACGACATACGGGTTTGTACATACTGACCATCGTAAGTCTTGGTCTGCCCATCAATGTCGCGATATACATAATTGTATACGCCCTGATTATCGCTGCTCTTCAGATCGATAATAGCCATAGGAGTCTGGTATACCATTGCGCCGCGCGAGTGGTCGTACTTCAGTGTGGCTTTCCAGTTAAGACCATTATCAAAGCGGTAGTTGTTCATCAGAGTTACCTCGCTTGCCTTGTTCAGACATCCGTCGTACAGAGTAGTTTGACTCAATTTACCGGTACGCATATCACGGTAAGTCATCTCGTTATCAGTAGGCAGATACGAGGTAGTACCCAGTTTGAACTTTCCATACTCCTTTACGCTACCGTCGCCTACATAGATAAAGGGCGCACTCTGCGTAGCGTAGTTGTATACGTTATGACTGTTGGCATACTTGTACATGGCGGTAAATTCGCCACGGTCACCATTATATTTCTTGGTGATAAGTGCCTTGTATATCTGTGTACGATCTTGATATGGTGTTGACTTAATCTTGAACGTTCCGGGATCGAAGTCTTGATACATATTAAAACTGTAGTACCAATCGTTACCCAAGTCGCCATTAAGGTTCAACGAAAATTCTTGCAAACCATAATGGTTGCTCTTATAATTGAGTGTACCGTTGAAACCTTTCTGACCTTTTTGGGTAAAAGAGTTAACGGCATAACCTATATTACCTGTTGTGATGGCAGTCTCGGCTATCTTGAGCAGTCCCTGGTGGCTCAAACTTGCATCGCCACGCCAAATAGTGTTTACCGAGTGAGGGTTGGTAGCATAAGTAACAGGCAGCCCGTTTTCCAGTACGTTTACATCGGCAGAAGGCAGACCTATCTGAATCTCTCGCGGACCGTTGGCACTGGCTGCGTTGAGCATCACGTTGCGGTTGCCCTCTTCTTTAGATTTAGAACTGTTGGCGTTCTCTTCCTGTGCGTAAATGTTAGTAGTTGCCATAAATAACAATGCGGCAAGAACCAACTTAGGCATTTGTTTCATAACTTTTAGGTTTTGTGTTAATGTAAATTGATTTCTGCCGCAAATTTATATAAAATATTGATTTACATCATGCCACAATTGATACATAAACGAAAACGAATCGTTCGTTGCATCATTTGTGGTATGCAATGAACGATTCGTTGCCAATTTCAATCTGATTATAATAGAAACATCTGCTTAACTTACATCTCCCGGCGATACGCCATATTCTTCTTTGAAACGCTTGGCAAAATACGACGGGGTAGTAAATCCTACCTCATAAGCTACTTCTTGTACGGTCTTGTCGGTAGTTTCGAGCAGATGTTTAGCACGGGCAAGGCGCGCCTTACGCAGTAGGTCTACAACAGAATAACCCGTTAGGGCTTTCACCTTACGGTAGAGTTGCACACGGCTAAGCCCTATCTCTGCACCAAGGTCTTCTACCGAATAATCGGCATCGGGTATGTGGCTCTTGATAATCTTTCGCAATTGGGTAACAAATGTCTTGTCGCGCTCGCCAAGCGTTTGTTCATCTTCAGTTTGTTCTTGTAATGTGCCAGAGAAGATGCGCTTGAGCTGCCTACGGTTCTTAAGCAGATTATCTATACGGGCAAGCAATGTAGAAGCTACAAAGGGCTTGGTAATATACGAGTCTGCACCGGTAGCATAACCCTCGGCACGCTGCTCTTCAAGCACTCGGGCAGTGAGCAGTATCACGGGGATATGACTAATTGAGATATCCTCCTTCATGCGTCTACTTAGCTCTAGCCCGTCCATCACAGGCATCATCACATCGCTAACTACAATCTGCGGAACTTTCTTGCGAGCCTCTTCCAGGGCTTCGGCGCCATTCTGTGCCTCAATTACACTGTAGTGTGGCAGAAGTATGCTCTTGATATAATTACGCATACTGGTATTATCGTCGACTACCAGCACCAAAGGCTTTTCGGTTTCTGCATCGTCGACAGAAATTAGAGTCTCTGTATTTTGTCGCGACTTAATATCTTTTGCCGTGTAATCGTCGGCAAGCGTATTATCGGGTTGGCATACGATATCGCCTTTATCCTGCTGTGCATCATAATCGGCTTGTTGTAAAGGTAACTCTATGGAGAAGGTAGTTCCCTTACCCGGGTGACTATCAACCGACACCTTGCCATGATGCAGATCGGTATAGGCTTTAACAATGGCAAGACCTATGCCTGTTCCGCCCACAGAACCCTTAGCTTGATAGAAGCGTTCGAATATGTGCTGGCAGTCATCGGCATCCATACCACTGCCCGTATCGGCCACAAATATACGGAAAGTACTGTCGGTAGTTTCCAAGCCTGTAATAATGCGGCCACCTTGTGGTGTATATTTTAGGGCATTGGTCATCAGGTTGAAGTAGATATGCGATAGCTTCTCCTTGTCGGCTATCACCGTGACACTACTGGTAGATTGATATTCCAAGGTTAATCCCCGCCGCGCTGCCACGGCAGCAAAGTCTGATTCCCACACTTGTAGTTCGCTACGGATATCAAATTGGTTGAGTTTAAGCTTTACCTTATCGTTCTGAATACGGCGAAACTCCAGTATTTCATCAACCAGTTGGGTAAGAATCTTTACATTTCGGCGTATCATATCTACCAGACTGCGGTCTTCGCCTTTTATAGTATCTCTCTCTGCTAGCTGGTCGGCAGGGCCGGATATAAGCGTTAGCGGCGTACGCAACTCGTGTGATACATTGGTAAAGAAGCGCAGTTGGGTCTGCGTCATTCGTTCCATATCGGCAGTTAGTTGTTTCTGCTGCGCCATACTCTCTTGCAACCGCTTATTAAAGCGAGTCTTGGCAAGATAAGCTTTCACGGCAAAAGCACAAACACCAAACAGCAAGCACACCAGGAATATAAGCATAAAGAGATAACTGCGCTGGGTATCGAAAGCATTGGTGGTAGCCTCAACACGATTACGCATAGACATAAGGTTGTCTACCTGCCGTAGCGTCTCGTTGTTCTGCATCAGCAGCACGCTGGCATTATCGCGCGTTACAAGTGCCGACGAGAGTAGATTTTCACGCTCATAAGGTTTCTTGTTGAGTATATCGTAGGCCAACTTCATCACCTCGTCACCACGAGTGGGATAGATATACGATGCCATCAGTTCGCCATCGCGTACCAACTGCATACCGCCACCATCTTGCGGCATAGCGTCGATACCTAGAAACTGCACTTTATCAAGGTCTACCCCATGTTTTTTGGCTGCCTTGCGGGCACCCATAGCCATACGGTCGTTATGAGCAAACACATAGTCGAAATTTACTGCAGCTACAGATAGCAACGAGTCTACCAGGCGATAGGCACATTGCTCTGTCCAGTCGGCCTCTATGCTTTTTACTATGTGCATATTGCTATGTTTTGCCACTTCACTATCAAAACCCATGGCCCTATCAATGGCAGGCGACGATGTTGCCAAGCCGCATATCTCCAATATACGAGCGTTACCCTTTACCTGCGACGATAGATAACGGGCTATATTGCGCCCCATCTCTTCATTGTCTGCCCCTATATAGGCGGTGTATTTCTGCGAGTGGGTTCTACGGTCGAACACTATAACGGGTATGCCCTTGTTATAAGCCCGCTCTATGGCCTCTGAAACTTTTACCTGTCCGGGAGCAACTATAAGCAAGTCTACGCCGGAAGCAACAAACTGATCTATCTGACGGGTCTGCAGTTCTACATCGTCGTATGCCGACGATATGCGGAGGTCTATACCGTCGTAAGAGAAGGCACACAGGCGCAGCTCGTTATTGAGTTTTTCGCGCCATACGTCTTCGCTGCACTGCGATACACCAACAACAAATCGGTGCGACTCATTGCCGCACGATGCCAACATACAAAGCACGCCCGCAAAGACCAGCATTATATACTTCATAATTTATATATGTATTTAAGGTCAGTAGAACTTCTATAAAATATCCAGTAGAACCACCTATTATATATGGTATATGCAAAGATAGTAAAAAACAAAGAAACCAACCGAGAATGACGAAAAAACTATACTGGGCAACATTGATAAAAACGAGAAAAAAAACGCCGCGCGGTCTGCTTTTTACAAATTATGGTTCGTTTTTTATAAATAGGGTATACCTAAAGCGGTGTACCTTTGCACACTCTATTCTAGATAAAACAAATAATTATGACAAACAATAAAGAATTCAGAAAAGAGGCCGACCTTCTGGGCGAACTGGAAGTTCCTGCCGATGCACTTTATGGTGTGCAGACTCAGCGCGGTATTAACAACTATCATATCTCGCGCAAAACAATGAGTGCCTATCCCGACTTTATCATAGCCATAGCCTATGTTAAGTTGGCCGCCGTACAAACCAACCACTCGCTGGGCGTTATCAACGACGAAATATCGGGCGCCATATCGCAGGCTTGTCGCGAGATAGTAGACGGCAAGTGGCACGACAATTTCCCTATTGATATGGTGCAGGGCGGTGCTGGAACTTCTGTAAATATGAACGCCAACGAGGTGATAGCCAACCGCGCCCTCGAGATAATGGGGCACAACAAGGGCGAATACCAATACTGTTCGCCTAACGACCATTGTAACTGCGGCCAGAGTACCAACGACGTTTATCCTACCAGCATACGTCTGGCTCTTATCCGTATGAACACGCATCTGGTAGGTGCGCTCACGGGTCTGATAAGTGCATTCCGCTATAAAGGCGACGAATATACCGATGCCATAAAGATGGGGCGCACCCAGCTACAAGATGCCGTACCTATGACCATAGGACAGGAATTCCGCGCCTATGCCAACAACTTGGAAGAGGAAATTCTGAACCTGGAACGCAACGTAAAACTGCTGCACGAAATTAACATGGGCGGTACAGCCATAGGCACTGGGCTCAACGCCGTACCCGGATTTGCCAAGTTGTGTGCAGCTAATCTGAGCAAACTTACCGGCGAAAACTTTATATCGGCAAGCGACCTGGTAGAGGCCACACCCGATACGGGTGCCTACGTAAGCTATTCGTCGGCGCTGAAGCGACTGGCCGTTAAGCTCTCTAAGATATGCAACGACCTGCGACTAATGGCATCGGGCCCTCGCTGCGGTCTGAACGAGATTAACCTGCCTGCCAAAGCCCCAGGTTCGTCTATCATGCCGGGCAAAGTTAACCCCGTAATACCCGAAGTTACCAACCAGGTATGTTTCAAGGTGATAGGCAACGATACTACCGTAAGCTTTGCCGCCGAAGCCGGACAGTTAGAACTCAACGTAATGGAACCTATCATCACCGAAAGCTTGTTCGAGAGCCTAACATGGCTAAAGAACGCCATAGAAACACTTACCGAAGAGTGCATACTGGGCATAACCGTAAACAAGGAACACTGCTACGAAATGGTGAAAAACAGTATTGGCATTGTTACGGCACTAAACCCGATTATTGGATACAAAAACAGTTCGAAGGTGGCAAAAGAGGCTCACGAAACAGGACGCTCTGTTTACGACATAGTAATAGAAAAGGGACTGATGAGCAAAGAAGAACTCGACAAGGCTCTCGACCCTAAAGAGATGCTGTCTTCGCATAAGTTTACGCTGAAGTAATACACAGCTAATACTACCAAAATACAAGCCTGCAAACCCATTTGTCAAGCATATAGCGGCATGGTGGTTTGCGGGCTTGCTGCTTTATCATCCCTACTCTGCCCCTTTGGCTTGCAACTGCCGCTGCCTATAAGCCACGGGGGTAACACTTGCGCGCTGCTTAAAGAAGTTGGTAAGCGCGCTTTGGTCGCTAAAGTTCAAGTTGGCCGCTATCTCGCCCACCGTAAAATCAGAATTAGACAGCATATTGCATATCTCTTTATACAAGAGCGATGATACATGGTCGTTAACGGTAGACCCGCTTATTTCGCGCACCGTGCGCGAAAGGTATGCCGCCGATACATTGAGCTTGTTGGCATAATAATGTATCTGCCGCTCTTTACGGAAATTGCGGTACAGATGATGCAGAAAAATCTCGTACACCTCTTTCTTATGCCCCAAGTCGTGCGAAGCTGAGCATTGCTCGTAAGGCAGCTCGCCCACTGCCAACCGAAGCACATTAAACATGCTCTGTATCATTTCGCTCTTGTTGATATGGCGATGGCGTATAATATCGCGAATAAAGTGGAATATGCCCAGCATACTCTGACATTTCTCTGGGGTAAGGCGGTAATGCGTAAGGCGTAGGGCGAACCGTTCGTCTACCAGCACGCACTCTCCCTTAAAATCGGGCAAAACACCCATTACCACACATTTAACATCGGCCGGCACAAGCAGCATATCGCCTTTATAGAGAGTTAGGGGCACTGCATCCACTTCGCCGTCAGTAACCTGGCACTGCCCATCTATTACCAGCAGCAACTTAGAAAATAGCGTATGCCGGCTCATCATATCAACAAAGCATCCAACAGAACTTACACACACGTGGGCGGCGTAAGCACCAAAAGTATCAGAGAGCTGATACCGGGCTGAAAATTCTTCTAAGTTGTATATCATACGGGTTATCCTGGTGTAACAGCAACGCCTCTATTATATCATAGGTACACAAATAATTTTGAACACCTACTTGTGTCAGCAAAAGTAACAATAAAAACGGAAACACAGCCCCTCTCTACCCATTTTTCTGCTATTCTGAAACATGAACAAACAAGAAAGTATACCGCCCCCTATAGAATTAACAGCCGTTAACTATAATCTGTCGGTTTTTAGTTAAATTCTCTTAAATTTCAAGAGCAAAACGCAGCATGGTTTTCTTTACTAAAAAATCGATGAAATGGGGTATTTTTGATGGTTATCGGCAAAAATATCAGTCACCACCTTTACCTTTTCTGTCAATTACCTGTAATTTTTGACAAATAATGATAGTATATGGCAAAACAGGGGCTATTTTTGCCGATTTTTCCGCAAAACTTTACTACTGTAGAGATACCCTTTTGTATCCCAAAGACTATCTCTGGCGCACTGAAGACCATCTCTAGCCAGCTAAAGACTATCTCTACAATTCCATAGGCCATCTTTAGCCCGCTTTATACCCTTTTTAGGCTCGCATTAAGGGCTATAATTGTATCCAACCACAACCTCGTGCGAAAATATGGCCGTATTTTCGCGGGTTGCTTTTAACCTTAATTCACAAACGAACAAAAACATCATGCGCATACCATCAAAACAATTAACCTAGGTATGCTACAGACGCCGGCCGGAACTTTTTTTCAGGCAAAAGCATCAGAATATCAATGTTTTTTAGTACCTTTGCAGTCAATTTAACGGCAGCCAATGTACTGCCCGCACTTTTTTCACACGAAGGTTTACACCCTATTAATGGCTGGGAGGGTGAAATGGCCTTCCCGTTTATATCAACTTAACGGTGGCTGCACTTAGAGCCACCCATTAATAGGTAACAACATTGAAGACATTTGAAGAATTGGGCGTAAGCGAAGATATTCGCCGCGCCATCAGTGAACTTGGATTTGAGCATCCTATGCCCGTCCAGGAAGAAGTAATCCCGTATCTGCTAGGCAATCGTAACGATGTAATAGCCCTGGCACAGACCGGCACCGGCAAGACGGCTGCCTTTGGTATACCCGTGCTGCAACGCATAGACCCCACAAGCAAGGATACACAGGCTCTGATACTGAGCCCCACCCGAGAGCTCTGCTTGCAGATAGCCGACGACTTGAACGACTTTGCCAAATACATGCCCGGTGTACACATCGTGGCGGTATACGGCGGAGCTTCGATAGAGGCACAGATACGCACCCTGCGCCACGGCGTGCAGATAATAGTAGCTACACCGGGCCGACTAATAGACCTAATGAACCGCGGTGTAGCCCATCTTGGCCAAGTACGCAACGTAGTGCTCGACGAGGCCGACGAGATGCTCAATATGGGATTTACCGAAAGCATAAACGCCATATTCGAGGGTCTACCCGACGACCGCAACACGCTACTCTTCTCGGCTACCATGAGTAGAGAGGTAGAGCGCATAGCCCGTAACTATCTGCACGACTACAAAGAGATAGTAGTAGGTTCGCGCAACGAGGGTGCAGAGAATGTAAACCACATCTACTACATGGTGCACTCTAAAGACAAGTATCTGGCGCTGAAGCGGGTGGTTGACTTCTACCCACGCATTTTTGCCATCATATTCTGTCGCACCAAGATAGAAACACAAGAGATAGCCGACAAGCTGATACGCGACGGATACAATGCCGAAGCGCTGCACGGCGACCTGTCGCAACAGCAGCGCGACCTTACCATGCAGAAATTCCGCCAACACACCGTACAACTACTGGTAGCTACCGATGTGGCCGCCCGTGGTCTAGATGTAAGCGACCTTACACATGTTATCAACTACGGATTGCCCGACGATATTGAGAACTATACCCACAGAAGCGGCAGAACAGGTCGTGCTGGCAAGAAGGGAACATCTATCTCTATCATCCATACTCGCGAAAAATCTAAAGTGCGCAACATAGAGCGTGTAATAGGCAAACAGTTTGTAGATGGTACGCTTCCATCGGCCGAAGAGATATGCAAGAAGCAACTCTACAAGGTAATGGACGACATCATGAAAACCGATGTTGACGACGAACAGATATCTCTCTACATGGACGAGATAAACCGCCAGTTCGAATACATTGACAAGGAAGACATACTTAAAAAGATGGTTGCCGTAACCTTTGGTCGCTTCTTGGAATACTACAAGAACGCACCCGAGATAGAGCGCCCGTCATCACAACGCTCATCCGACGGCAAATCGAAGAAACAACGGCAGAGTGACAAACCACGTGGACCACGCAAAGCCGAGGCTGGATTTACCCGCCTGTTTATCAACCTGGGCAAAGCAGACGGCTTCTATCCCGGCGAGGTAATGCAGTACATTAACCGCCATATCAAGGGTGGCCGCCAGCAGGTAGGACATATCGACCTGCTTACCAAATTCTCTTACATAGAAGTTCCACAACAAGACGCCCAGCGTGTAATGCGTGCCCTTAACGGCACGGTATACAAGGGTCGCGAAGTTCGTTGCAACGAGGCCGATGAAGCAGGTCATGGCCGCAGAGGTAACCAGAGCGACAAAGGTAACCGCACCATGCACAATGGAGGTAGACCTAGCAGCCGTGAACACCAGAAATATGGCCGTAACGACTGGAAGAGCCTTATGCAAGGCAAAACCACTGAGCTGCGAGGCGAAGAACCCGACTTCAGCGAAGAAGGATGGGCACGCCGCCGACCCAAGCGCAAATAATGCTATTTTCCTCTTCTACGAAATACATCCAAGAAGCCAGTATTTCTACTCAAAAGATACTGGTTTCTTGCTTTATGTAACGGCGAAAAAAATAAGGGTAGGTCTATAGATAACCACCCATAAATGAAAGCACAAAAAAACGAGCCTTGAGGGAGTCTATCATCAGATACCTTTGGCTCGCTTTATAGT
>CAVKSZ010000018.1:0-37084 GCA_963659135.1 Bulleidia sp.
TCGGAAATAAAAATAAATAAATTTATTTTGTATTTCTCTCAACTTGCACTACCTTTGTACGCTGAATAAAGCCTAAATAAAAACTTAAATAAATCAGAATTATATGGAAACAACTAAAGGGGGTAGCCGTGCCTATCTGGTAAGTATCGTAATGGTAGCGGTGCTTGGCGGATTGCTATTTGGCTACGATACTGCCGTTATCTCTGGAGCCGAAAAAGGTCTTCAGGCATTCTTTATGGGTGCAACAGATTTTACTTATACCGACTTCTGGCATGGTTTTACCAGTTCGAGTGCGCTGATAGGATGTATTATAGGTTCTGCACTGTCGGGTGTGTTTGCTACTAAGCTTGGGCGTAAGCGCACGCTTATCTTTGCGGGCGTAATGTTCTTTATATCGGCATGGGGCTCTATGTTCCCCGAGAGTATGATACTGCCCAAAGGCAAGCCAGACCTTACACTGCTGGTGGTATTTAATATTTACCGTATTATAGGTGGCGTGGGCGTAGGACTGGCTTCGGCTGTGTGTCCTATGTACATAGGCGAGATTTCGCCCAGCAATATTCGTGGTATGCTGGTTAGCTGGAATCAGTTTGCTATCATCTTTGGACAGTTGGTAGTTTACTTTGTTAACTTCTTTATCCTGGGCGACCACGTAGCTCCCATTATTCAGAGCGTGGGCAACGGTATGAACCAGATACTCAATGGTGCCGAAGCCACATGGTGTATAGAGACCGGATGGAGATATATGTTTGGGTCAGAGATGGTACCGGCCGGACTGTTTGCCATACTGATATGCTTTGTGCCCGAGACTCCGCGCTATCTGGTGATGGTAGGCTTAGATAGCCAGGCAGAGCGAGTATTGGCACGCATAAACGGCGAGGCTGAGGCTCGCAAGATATTACAGGAAATCAAGAACACTATTACCCAGAAGACCGAGAAGATACTTACCTACGGTGTAGTTTGCATCTTTGTGGGCGTAATGCTATCGGTATTCCAGCAGGCTATAGGTATCAACGCCGTACTCTACTACGCACCGCGTATATACGAGGCAATGGGATTTGACGACCCCATGAAGCTAACCGTATTTAATGGTGCTATAAATCTAGGGTTTACCTGCGTGGCTATATTTACTGTAGAGAAGATAGGTCGTAAGCCCCTGCTTATCATAGGTTCGCTGGGTATGGCTGCGGGTGCTATAGGTGTAGCCCTTACATTTGGTAATGCGTCGTTGCAGTTGCTGTGTATGATAAGCATTATGCTGTATTCGGTATCGTTTATGTTCTCTTGGGGGCCTATCTGCTGGGTGCTTATAGCCGAAGTGTTCCCCAATACCATACGTGGTGCAGCCGTGGCCATAGCCGTAGCATTCCAGTGGATATTCAACTGGATAGTATCTACATCGTTTGTGCCTATGGTAAACAGTGTAGGCTACTGGTTTACCTACAGCATGTACGGCGTTATCTGTATCCTGGCGGCCATATTTGTATGGCGTATGGTGCCCGAGACTAAGGGTAAAACGCTTGAGGATATGAGCAAACTCTGGTTAGACCGCAAACACTAAAATATAGAACACCCTTAAATAATTAGGGCTGACACTTCGCAAGAAATGTCAGCCCTAATTGTTAGTTCTAATTAATATATATGTAATATAGCTACTTTAGTTCAAACTCTGCCACACCGCGTACATCGGTTTCGCTGGCGCAGATATAAGCCTTGAAAAGGCCGGGTTCGGCTATGAAACCATGCGTGGCGGTAGACCAATACTGCAAATCTTCGGTGGTTATGTCAAAGGTTACGGTCTTTGTTTCACCGGGTGCAAGCTGCACTTTGGCAAAGTTCTTCAGCTCTTTTACAGGTCGCTCCTCGGTAGACTGTACATCACCAATAAAGAGTTCTACTACTTCTTTTCCCTCTACCTTGCCCGTATTGGTGATAGGAACGGTAAGGGTAATCTTACCACCGTTAGTCATCGTTTTGGCAGAGAGCTGGGGCTTGCCGTATTTAAAGGTGGTATAACTCAGACCAAAGCCAAAGGCGAACTGCGGTTGTACGTGGTGAGTATTGAACCAACGGTAGCCCACGTATATACCTTCGTCGTAATATACCTGTCCGTCAACGCCAGGATAGCTGCGCTTGCCAAACTGGAAACAGCGGTAATCGTCTTGTTTCTTGGCAAAGGTTACGGGTAGCTTTCCACTAGGGTTAACTTTTCCGGATAATACGTCGGCCAAGGTAACACCCGACATAGAGCCAAGGTACCAGCAATGCATCAAGCCCTTTACACGGTTTATCCATGGCGTGGCAAAGGCGTTGCCACCGAAAGTTACCACTACAATATTTTTTTGTATCTTTGCTAGAGCGTCAATCAGTTCGTTTTGTCCGTAAGAGAGGTTGTACGATTCGCGGTCGCCATTTTCGCAATCCTGTTTGTGGTTCTTGTTCAGACCGCCTATAAAGATAATCAGGTCGGCATGCTTTGCTTTCTCTATAGCTTCGCCCTTGAGGTACGCCAGTGAGTCGGCATCCAGTGTGTCTACAACGTCGTAAAGTGGCCGGCCGGCATAGTATCCGCGGGCAAAATCTATCTTGTTGCCATAGCGGGCTTGTAGTCCTTCGAGAGGAGAGATGTCAAACTTGGTTTTCAGTTCAGACGATCCGCCGCCTTCACTCATGTTGCGCACGGCATTGTCGCCCACTACCAGAATCTTGCGGTATTTTGCGGTATCTATAGGCAGAATGGCGCCTTGGTTCTTGAGTAGTACAATGCCCTCGCTACCTATCTCTCTACAAGCATCATAATGCTCGGCAGAGCACTGCGACCCGATAATCTTGTTAGGATTCATAGCCGTGCGGAATATGGTACGCAATACGCGCGCTGCCTTGTCGTCGAGAATGCTCATGGGTACTTTTCCCTCGTTGATAAGCTTCTCGAAAGCGTCGGCCAGGCGGTAGGTGTTGTAGCCCTTCGACCGGTCTTCGGTTTTACCGTTGGTATCGGTACCCATCTCTAGGTCCAGTCCGTTCATGGCAGCTTGCCATGTATCGTGCGTACCGCCCCAATCGCTTATCACGGCACCATCAAATGCCCATTCCTTTTTCAGTATTTGGTTCAGCAGTTTGTTGTTGTGGCACATGTGTTCGCCTTCCCATATTGGGTATGACCCCATTATGGTCCACAATCCACCCTTGTCTATACATTTCTTGAATGCCGGTAAGTATATCTCGCGCAGAGCTCGCTCGCCTACATTTACACTTATTGTAAAGCGGTCGGTCTCTTGATTGTTTAGAGCAAAATGTTTCAAGCAGCAGGCTATGCCATTCTTCTGGGCAGCCTTAATATATGGCACGGCCATCTCGCCAGATAGATAAGGGTCTTCGCCCATATATTCGAAATTTCGTCCGCAGAGCGGCATACGTATAATACTGGTGCCCGGACCTAAAAGAACGTCCTTGCCACGAAAGGCAAATTCTTCGCTCACGGCATTGCCATACACTTGCGACAGATCGCGGTTCCACGTGGCGGCAAGACAGGTTAGTGAAGGAAAAGCACAAATAGAATCGTTGGTCCACTTAGCGTTTCGCCAAGTATTCCACTCTAATTCGGCGCGTACTCCGTGAGGCCCGTCGCTCATGTTTAGCTGGCGTATGCCAAGGCGTGGTACACCTGCCGACGTGAATTTACTCTGTGCGTGCAGCAGTTGTACTTTCTCGTGTACTGTTAATCGTTTCAGAGCATCTTGTACTCGGCTCTCGACCGGAGCTGTAGGGTCGAGATAAACGGGGCGCTCTGTTTGTGCCGCAACGTTGGCAGATAGCGTCAAGGCAAGGGCGGCTAATAAAATAGTGTGTTTCATATGTTGTTGTAATAATAGGTTCTGCGGTTCGCCCAGGCTCAATGCCAGCTATGGATGTGGTTATTTGAACAACTTGAGGGCTTGCTGAACAACCTGACTACTCTCGTTGATAACATGAAAGTAGTCGCTCATTTCCCAAAGGTCGCGGGCAATAAGCGCTTTTACCTGAAGGCCAATGGTACGATAAGTAGCCTCTAACTCATCGTTGTCTTTGGGTTTGGCGTTCTTCTTTTCTGCCTCGGCCAATATGCGGTCAAACAGGTCGCGAGGAGTGGTAAAGCGAGCGTTGAAATCGTTAAAAGTGGGGTAGAGACGGTTCAGTTCGCTGCGATGAGAATCTATATACGATACCACGGCAGGAACTATTATGCCAGCAGCCCAAATCTTGCGGTGCAACTGAGAGTACTGGGTAGTGTCAAGAGGAATAAAATAGTCGGGCATGATGCCGCCACCACCATAAACGGTGCGGTGTAGACGTAGCGTCTGGTATTTCAGTGAGTCGGCAAAATGTATGCTGTCGGCACTATAGAATTCGCCGTGCTTGTAACGCTTATCTATATCCATATTATAGTCATCGGTTTCGCCCTTGGTATAAGGTTTCTGTATGCAACGGCCCGATGGAGTATAATAGTGGGCAATGGTGATACGAAGCATAGAGCCGTCGGGGAAATCGAGCGGACGTTGTACCAATCCTTTTCCGAAAGTACGTCTACCTACTACCATGGCTCGGTCGTAGTCTTGCAAAGCTCCACTTACTATCTCTGAAGCCGATGCAGTAAACTCGTTAACAAGTACTACCAAGTGTGTTTTCTTTAACGTTCCGCTGCCGTCGGCTTTGTATTCATGCCGCTCAGCATTGCGACCCTCGGTGTAAACTATAATGTCGCCTTTGGCCAAAAACTCGTTGGCTATCTGTATGGCAGCCTGCATGAATCCTCCACCATTTTCCTGTAGATCAAGTATAAGATTCTTCATGCCCTCTTGGTTGAGTTTCTTTACAGCATCCATAAACTCTTTATAGGTGTTGATACCAAATCCGCCAATGCGAATATACCCGGTCTTTGGGCGAATCATGTATGCTGCATCGATGGTAGTTACGGGTATTCTATCCCGCTTTACCTGAAAGTGGATAAGGTCTGGGAAACCTTTTCTCATAATACCTAAATTAACTATGGACCCCCGCTTGCCGCGTAAGCGACGCATTACCTCGTTCTGCTCCATCTTTACGCCCGCGATAGTGGAGTCATTTACCGTTATTATGCGGTCGCCAGCCAGGATACCTGCCTTCTCTGACGGACCTTTTACTACGGGTTTGATAACGATAAGTGTATCTGACGACATGTTGAACTGTATGCCTATACCGTCGAACGACCCGCCAAGCGACTCGTTCAGTGCTCGTGCTTCTTTGGCGGTAGAGTATGCCGTGTGAGGGTCTAACTTTTCTACCATGCCTCGTATGGCGTCTTCTACCAGTTTGTCTTCATCTACTTTGTCTACATATAAACTACTTATGGCCATGGTGGCCAAGCGCAATTTGTTGATGGCTTTCAGGTTATTGTTTTGAGCCGATATAGAAGAGGTTATGGCCAACATCAGAGCCATAAAGAATATTCTTTTCATAAGCTATGTAGTGTCTGTGGTGGGTTGTTATTATAGCCCAATCCGTTAGTCTAATGGTTCAGAATCCGGTTCGGGCACGTCTTCTTCTACCACTAGATTATCTATGATAAAACTTTGACGTTCCATAGTATTCTTACCCATGTAGTATTCCAGTAGTTTTTGTACTTGGTCGTTCTTGTGAAGTGTTACCTGTTCAAGACGAATGTCGGGACCAATAAAGTGGGCCATCTCATCGGGGTCAATCTCACCGAGTCCTTTGAAGCGAGTAATCTCTGGTTCAGGTCCAAGGTCGTTAATGGCAGCCTGTCGTTCAGCTTCGTTATAGCAGAAACGAACGATATAATCCTTATTGCCTTTGCCAGTCGACTTTCCGGCTTCTTCCAGTACCTTCTTGTTCTTTATCTTGGTACGCTTGTTGCGTACACGGAAAAGTGGTGTCTGCAATACGTATACATGACCCTTCTTGATAAGGTCGGGGAAGAACTGTAGGAAGAAAGTAATGATAAGCAGACGTATGTGCATACCGTCGTCATCGGCATCGGTTGCCACGATTACCTTATTATAACGTAGATCGTCAAGTCCGTCTTCTATATTCAGTGCTGCCTGAAGCAGGTTGAATTCCTCGTTTTCGTATACTACTTTCTTGGTTAAACCGAACGAATTTAACGGTTTTCCACGAAGAGAGAATACGGCTTGAGTGTTTACGTCGCGACATTTAGTGATGCTTCCGCTTGCCGAATCGCCCTCGGTTATAAATATGCTCGATTCTTCTTTGCGGTCGTCTTTAGCATCAGAATAGTGTATACGGCAGTCGCGCAGTTTGCGGTTGTGCAGATTGGCTTTCTTGGCACGCTCTCGTGCCAGTTTGGTTATACCTGCCATCGACTTACGCTCACGTTCGCTCTCTTTGATTTTGCTTTCTATGGTCTCGGCTACATCGGTGTGTATATGCAGATAGTTGTCTACTTCTTTTTTGATAAAGTCGCCTACACACTTGTTTATCGATTCGCCGCCGGGAGCCATCTGGGTGCTGCCCAGTTTTATCTTTGTCTGACTTTCAAATACCGGTTCTTCTACGTTGATGGCTATAGCTGCCACTAATCCGTTACGTATATCGGTATATTCGTAGCTCTTGTTAAAGAATTCTTTGATAGTACGAGCTATATGCTCCTTGAATGCCGACTGGTGGGTACCTCCCTGCGTGGTGTGTTGCCCGTTTACAAACGAGTAATACTCCTCGCCATACTGGTTGGTATGGGTAAAGGCTATTTCCAGGTCGTCGTTCTTTATGCGGATGATGGGGTAGAGGCCCTCTACCGTCATATTGTCGGTAAGCAGATCTTCCAGACCGTTGCGGCTACGTATGCGTCTACCATTATACATAATAGTTAGCCCCGAACTAAGGTATGTATAGTTGCGCAGCATAGTTTCTACTATGTCGTTGTGGTAAGAGTAGTTCTGAAAGAGAGTATTGTCTGGCTCAAAATAAATGTACGTACCGTGTTCATCTTGAGTCTCTTCGGTAGAGTCGCTTATCAGGATGCCACGCTCAAATACCAAACTGCGCACCGTACCGTCGCGATACGAGCGTACTTCAAATCGCGAACTTAGGGCGTTAACCGCCTTGGCACCCACCCCGTTCAGACCTACACTCTTCTTAAAGGCTTTCGAGTCGTACTTACCGCCGGTGTTGAGCACACTTACAGCTTCGATGAGTTTGCCTTGTGGAATGCCTCGGCCATAGTCGCGCACGCTTACACGCAGATTGTCCATTACATCTACCTCAATGCGGTCGCCCGACTTCATCTTGAACTCGTCAATAGAGTTGTCTATAATCTCTTTGAGCAGTACGTATATTCCGTCTTCGGGCAGACTACCGTCGCCCAAACGACCTATATACATACCAGGGCGCGTACGCACGTGCTCCATATCAGATAGGTGGCGTATGTTGTCGTCGGTATAGTTTACTGCGGCAGCGTCTTGTTCGCCTGTGGTTTGAAGAATGTCGGTATCGTCTGTTTTCATTATTCTATGTTTTTACGGTAACAGCGGCGGCGTTTGTGGTTTACCGGTGTAAGTGGTCCCCACTGGCTTTGTACGCCTTCGTTAGATTCCATTTCTACCTGGCTCTCGCCCCATTTGAATCCGTATGCCTGATAGCGTGGTATAAGGTCGGCAAAGAGTAACGCATTGGCGCCTTTAGCCCTGTATTCGGGCAGAAATCCCATGAGTAGCAGGTCTACACCCTCGGTTTTGTGGAACTTAATGGCACGCAATAGGTGGTACCATCCAAAAGGGAAGAGTCTGCCTCGCCTACATTTCTGCAATGCGCGTGATAGTGACGGGATTGTAATGCCCATACCTGCCATGCGGTTGTTGTTATTGCCGTCTTCTATTACGGTAATAAGATTCAGATCGGCCATGGGCAGATACATATTTATATATTGATCTATCTGCTTGTCGGTAAGTTCAGAGAATCCGTATAGGTCTTTATATGTTTCGTTTACCAGTTCGAATAACTTGCGACCGTATCCGCCCTCAAAGATATCTTTCTTTGTAAGTTTGCGTACATGCAGATTGTAGCGTGCTTCTATCATCTGCGCTATCTTGGTATACTTCTCCGGAATTTTCTCGGGCACTTCCATGTAGTATTCTACATAGTCGTTGTCTTTCTGCCATCCTTCCATGCGCTCCATGTATTCGGGATAGTAGGCATAGTTGTAGATGGTGGGCATAGTACCAAGCTTGTCAAACCCGAAGGTAAGCATGCCTTCGGGGTCCATATCGGTAAATCCCAACGGACCTACTATACTGTTCATGCCCTTGCTTCGTCCGTAGTCTTCTACAGCTTTTAGCAGCGCGCTCAGAACTTCAGGGTCGTCTACAAAGTCTATCCACCCGAAGCGTACATCCTTGCGTTCCCACCGCTGGTTGGCCCTATTGTTGATGATGGCAGCCACGCGTCCGGCGATTTTACCGTTGCGATAGGCCAAGTAATATTCGGCTTCGCAGAAGTCGAAAGCGGCATTGCGGTCGCGGCTCAGTGTATTTATCTCGTCGCTATATAGATTGGGAACATCGTAGGCGTTGCCGGCATATAAGTCGTAGTGAAATTCAATGAAAGAGCGTAGGTCTTTCTTGCTTTCCACACGCTTTATTTCAATATTTGCCATATGTTAAGTTGAAAGTCAATAATATGCAAAAATAGTAATTTTAAAGCAGAATGGCGCAGAAATCTGTTAGATTTTTTCACATACCAGCAAAATGTGGCTACCGTCTTGCTGAGTTGTTCCAAAGATATAGGTCTGTCCGCCGTCCTTCAAGTGCAGTCTCTGTCGTAGCTTGTCTACGCTCAGCGGCATATTGCGCACGGTAATATTGGCACGGTCTATCCCTGTCAGCGCCGTGCGCAGCTGCTTTTTGTTAAGTGTGCTTATGGCCTTGATGCAGAAACTTCGGCCGGGAAAGGCTATAATGGGTTCGCGGCTGATAAAGAGATTAGAGTTTGGGGCTATCATTGCCGCTTGATACTGTTGGCATACCTGTGCCATAAGCCCCGATTTCATTACCGATGCGTTGGGTTCGTATAAATATTGCCCTGCTGTTATCGGTTCTTTGGGGTAGATGGCTGTGGTGGAAACCGGGCTGAAAGACCATATCTTACGGTTGTCTACGCAGTATATTGTGGGGCTGCCATCGTGCTGAGTGGTGCATACTAAGAGCAGTTCTTTGCATTCGCCGTCTACCGATACTATGTGCACTTGGCTTACGCAGCCCAGAGCCCTTACGGCTTCGTGCCAGTCAAGCATGGGCGATAGCTTTACCATTACCCATTGGGCTTTTCCCAGCATACGTGGCATTAGTGTTAATACGTCGGGTGTGCAGTCGGCTATGGCGTATGTGCGGCCACCGGCAGCGTTGCGGCGGGCAGGGTCTATATATATCAGCGTTTGTGGCTCTATAGTGCTTATAGCCTCTTCGGCATCCATGCATAGTACTTGGGCCTTTCGCCCTAGTACATCCAAGTTGTGTTGCATTAGTGCGCATAGTTCTGGCTGCCGCTCTACGTATGTAGCTTTATTAAAAGCGGTAGAGATAGCCAGGAAGTCTATACCAAAGCCGCCGGTAAGGTCGGTTATCGACTGCCGTTCTTCGCTATTTACCAAACTGCGAGCCACACGCAACTTGTAGTGGGCTGCCGTTTGCGACGAGCATTGCTCCATAGACAGGTGGGCAGGGTAGTATATGCCGCCAATGCGTGCCAATAGCGGCAGCTTGGTCATGGCTGTTTGTCGGCCGCGTATCTGGTTGAGCGCCCAGGGCATGTCTACCCCGGGATACTTGTGCCCCGACAGTGCCAATAGGCGCACGTCGTCCTTGGCATGCTGCTCTATAAATAGCAAGGTATCTTGGTTTATGACTGTGGTCATTGGCTGGTGGCTATACTTAATATGTAGGCAAAATTACTAAATCTATTGCAGCATACAAAGAATTTTACCCTCCTACCTATAAATAGTTGCTCTGATATTTGTAAAAGATTGTAAAAATTTATACATTTGCCACATAAAACCTAAATAAAAATTGTAATTTACAATCTACCTATATATTATAGGCCAAATGGTCATGGGAGTGGTGCTATGTATCAGCCCTAACAAAATGAATAAAACCTAAGGTGGCAAGCAGATGAACCACCTATCTATTATTAACATAATTACTATAACTATGAAGAAAAATCTACTTTTAGTGGCCATGCTCGGCATGGCAGTGTCTGTAAGCGCACAGCAAACCTTTACCCACATTAACATTACAAGTGGCTTTAACCAGGATGTTATTTGCGAAGACGGTACTAATGTAGTTGGTACTACTACCCAGACAGACTATCCCGACCTGCAGGGAATTGATGGCTCTGGTTTTGCCTTCTTTACCACTGGTGTACAAGAAAAAGGAGCCATGTGTGGTGCCGACGGAACCTTTAAATCATCGCATACGGGTGCTACCTTTAAGGTTTATCCCGAAAAGTTGAATGCCCTTGTGCTGAAAGGCACCAAGACTACCATTGTTGATGGCAATACCGTGATTATACCCGGTAGTGTGGTTAGTGGCGAACTGGTGTTCGAAACTCCCACCAAGGCCAAATCTATCTATGTAGTAGGCACTTCTGCCGATGGCGATAGTAATATCAAGGTAACTATCAACTATTCTGACGGCACTTCTGCCGATGGCAGTATTACCATGTACGATTGGGGCAGCTCTTCTTCTGCTGCTTCTTCTGCTGCCGTGGTTACCGGTTTAGGGCGCATTGCCACCAAGAAAAACTGGGCTGGCGATGTAGGTAAGATAGACGCTTATTCGTTTAAACTCTATGAGTCGGCTGTAAATACTGATAATACCAAAGAAATAAAGAGTATTACCGTAGAAGAAACTTCTGATAACCGCTCGGCAGCCATCTTTGCCGTTTCTACCAGTAACGATAATGTTCAGACCGGTATCTACGAAGCAAGCAACGAGCCTACGGGCGTAACTTACTATACCCTAGACGGTGTACGCGTGGCAGAACCTGTACACGGTGTTACCATAGTAAAATATGCCGATGGCAGAACCAAGAAAGTGGTAAACAAATAAACATACAGTTCAGGGTAACGCCCTAGGCAACAATCTTTACAATGCGCACTGAAAGCGCAAAAGCATTAAACATACAACTTATCTATGATGCTTTTGTACTTACAGTGCGCATTATTTGTGAACTAATTATGGGGATTGCTCGCGGCCGCCAGCCATGTTGCCCACGGCCGTAGACCGTTCTGCTTACGGCCATAAACTATATTGCCCACGGCCGCCAGCCATCAAGAATGCTTTGCTCGGCATGGATGTTAATAGGAGATAGGGGTAATAAAATGGCGGTGTGGGTATAGTGGGCAACGTGCTTTACGTTGCAACAACCAAGCAAGAGGAAAATAGTAGTTGACGTGTTCTTACGTCAACATCTCGTTAACAACTACAAGGGTGCAGTTAGAACACCGCACCTACTACCATGTTGGCAATTGTTCTATCACCAGCACTTAACTGATGCCCCCCCCATAAAAAAAGTACCCTGTCTCCCGACAAGGTACTCTAAAAGTCTAAAAAATAAAACCTATATAAAAAATTGTCTATTGAAGTCTAAACTTAATACTGTTCTTTAGATTATCAGAACTATTGCCCACTAGGGCCGTAAACTCTCCGTCTTCGGCTGTCCAACTGTGCGTAGCGTCGTTATAGAAACTTAGTGCCTTAATATCTATTGTAATGATAGCTTGGCGGGTTTCGCCTGGCTGCAGATATACCTTGTCAAAACCTTTCAGTTCTTTGTATGGGCGTTCCAGTGTACTCTCGTTATCGTGTATATAGAGTTGTACTACTTCGGCTCCGGCCTTCTTGCCCGTGTTGGTAACATCGGCGGTAAAGGTAATCTTGCCATCGCGAGTGAGGGTGGTTTTGTCGGCGCGTAGGTTGGATATCTTGAACTGGGTGTAGCTAAGTCCGTAACCAAAGGCAAACAAGGGTGTGGTTTTGGCGTGGTCTACCCAGCGGTAGCCTACGTATAGCCCTTCTTTGTATTCGCGGTCCATAATCTTCTTGTCGGCGCGCCATGTGCCGGGATAGGTATTCAGGGCGTGTGCGCCTACATCTTCCAGCTTTGCGGGCATGGTGTAGGGCAACTTACCCGATGGGTTTACATCGCCCGTAAGTACGGCTGCCAGCGCATTGCCAGCCTCAGAGCCTAAGAACCAAGCCTGTATTATGGCAGGGACTTTAGAGCGCCACGGCATAGCTACGGCGTTGCCCGATACGTTAACGTATACTATGTTTTTGTTTACTGCCGCAAGAGCCTCTATTAGCGCGTCTTGCCCATAGGGCAACTCCAGCCCCTTGCGGTCGGACCCCTCGGCATCTTGACCATCGCTCTTGTTTAGCCCGCCTACAAATATTACATAGTCGGCACCCTTTGCCTTTTCTATAGCTTCACGCTTCAGTTCTTCGGCAGAGCGTGGGTCTTTTAGGTCTATATTATACCGATAGCCAGCATAGCTTACTATGGTGTCGCCTACATATCCGCGGGCGTAGTCTATCTGCACATTGCTGCCCAAACGAGCTTGTAGCCCACAGAGCGCACTGGTTTCGCGCTGCACTTTCAGCGACGAAGAGCCTCCGCCTACCGTCATGGGCTTGATAGCATTCTCGCCTACTACCAGTATGCGCTTGGCACTGGTATTTAGCGGCAGTAGCTGGCGCTTGTTTTGCAGCAGAATTATGCCCTCTTGGGCTATATTGCGCGCCACGTTGTAGTGAGCTTCAGAACACATGAAGCCCCGGGTACGGTTGCGGTTCATAGTGGTACGGAAGTGCAGGCGCAGTACGCGTCGAACCTTATCGTCAAGACTCTGCATGGTATATTTTCCCTTGAGTATGCCTTCTTTATAGGCGTTGGCCAGGTAATAATACTCATAGGCATTGTCGCGCCCCTTGGCCAGACCGTCGGTATGTGTGCCAAACTCCATATCCATGCCGTATTTCACGGCATCGTCGGTGCTGGTAATAGCTCCCCAGTCGGTAATAGCAACGCCATCAAATTTCCAATCGCCCTTAAGTATCTTGTTAATCAGTACGTTGTTGGCACAGCAGGGCTGGTTGTTGTACAGGTTGTATGCGCACATTACTGCCCAAACCTTACCTTCTTCTACGGCAGCCTTGAATGCGGGTAGATATATCTCGTTAAGGGCGCGCTCGCTTACTATCACGTTGTTGTATTTACGGTAAGCCTCTTCGTTGTTCAGGGCAAAGTGCTTGGCACAAGCAGCCGTTCCGGTGCTTTGCAGACCCTGAATATAGGGTACTACCATGCGCGAGGCAAGGTAAGGGTCTTCGCCTAAGTATTCGAAGTTTCTGCCGCCCAGAGGCGATCGGTATATATTCATGCCCGGTCCCAGTACCACGTCTTTGCCTCGGTAGCGTGCCTCTTCGCCTAAGCTTACGCCGTAATCTCGGGCAATAGCGGGGTTCCATGTAGCAGCCAGGCAGGTAAGTGCCGGGAAGGCTACGCACGAATCGTTGGTTTGTCCGGCATCGCGCCATTTATCCCACAGTGTGTTGGGGCGTATGCCGTGAGGACCATCGTCTGCCCAAAGGTCTGGTATACCCAATCGGGCCACGCCGGGTGAAGAAAATTTGCTTTGTGCGTGTATGATAGCTATCTTCTCGTTGAGCGTCATGCGGCTTAGCGCATCGTCGATACGCAGCTCCAAGGGCTTGCTTTCATCAAGATATACTGGTAGCTGTTGAGCATATGATTGTATACCGACGAAGAGAAGGCATGATATTAGTAGCTTTTTCATACAGTTAACATGATTACACGTTGCAAAAATACCATAATACATTGATATGCAACTAAAAATAATGATAAATGTTATTACTGGTGATAAAAAAAGCTTCAAAAATTTGCGCAAAGTTGAGCAAGGGGTAATGTTAGAATCTTACGGGAATTATAGGCGGTATGTTATTGAATTGCTGTTTGAAGTGAATGGGCGAGTCGGTACAAATTATGTCGGCTCCCAGACAAAGCGCCAAAGTGATGTCTTCGGTACTGTTGCAGGGCCATAGGTTGATTTTTAGTCCGGCTTTATGGGCAGCGTTCATATTGCCTCGGGTAACGCCGTTAAGCCATGCAGCAATGCGCTGCGCCCCCAGACTTTGCGCCAGTTTTATACAGTCAGCGTTAAGCGGTGTGCCTGTAATGTATTGCAGTTGGGCATCGGGGTGATGGGTATGCAGGTAAGAAAGGGTACGCTCGTCGAACGAAGAGAAAATCCACGTTACCCCCTGGGGCATGTACTTCTTTAACATGCTGTATACCCGCTCGCAGTATACGGGGATAAGAGAGTCTGGGTATAGGTTTCGCTCTCGGGTTTTCAACTCGAACTCTATATAGGTATCTTTCTTGTTGCTGAAGAAACGGGCTACTTCTTCGAGTGTAGGGATGGCGTTGCCCTGCTTGGTGCGTATCTTCTTAAGCTGCTTGTAGGTAATTCGCTCTATGGTGGCATGGGTATCGCAGGTACGTACCAACGACGAGTCGTGCGAGATTACTATTACTCCGTCTTTGGTCATCCTAAGGTCGGTCTCAAAGCCATTCATGCCAGCAGTCCAAGCGTTGCGGAATGCAGCCATGGTATTTTCGTCTTGTTCGGCACGTCCGCCACGGTGGGCTATAATCATAGTAGTACTCTGTGCCATACATACTATGGCACAACATGTGAAAAGGGCGGTAAGAAATGTTTTTTTCATTGTAAGGTTGATGTTAACAATATTATAAATGGTAAAATACAGGTATATTAGTGAACAAAGTTAAGTTTTTCTTTTCATAGATAGGCTTAAAATGCTAATTTTGTGCAAATTAGTTGGCTCGGCAGGCGGTGTATACTACTTTTGGAGCCATAAAAAGATACCGATGAAGATTAATAATATCCTGTTTGCACTTATAGGCATGGTGATGGCCGTTGCTATGCCCGCCCACGCCCAGCACCCGCCCACACGCGGCATAGGTGTATACCCCGGTCGTAACTCAGAGAGCTTTCAACCGCAGATGCGTCGCGACTACGGTTATCGTAATGTAGCCCTGCATCGTATGGTCTACCAGTCGTCCTCGGCTGATGCTAATCATACCGCGCAGATGGTTACCGATGGCACTGTTTATCAGGGTGAGTTGGCAAAGCTCCGTGTGAGTACTCCCGAAGGAGAGATAGGCAGGCGTGATGCTGAGAAAACCCTGGACGGCAATGTGCATACCCGACTGATGGTAAAGGGCGACGAAACCTATGTGCAGTACGACTGGACAGCTATGGATATAGACATAGATGCCATAGAGTTGCTGGCAGAGCCCGTATATCTGCCCGAAAAGGCTACCGGAGGTTATGCTATCGACTTCTTGGCTTCGGCCGACGGAAAGACGTGGACCCTTGTGGGCGGCGAACGTGGCAAGGGTATGCCAGGCGAGGCTACCAGGCATGTGGCCAGTAGCGACCCCAACAAACAAGAAGACCCCGTGAAGTTACCCATGCGGTTGGTAAAAAAGCGCATACCTCTTACTACTCCCGGAAGATACTCGCATCTGCGTATTCGTTTGCATATGGCAGGTTGTACCTACTGGCGGTTCTACGAAACCACCCTTCTGCATAAAGGAAAAGCACAACCCGCATTGCCATCAACCCGCTATACCAGCGCATGGGAGAGTGCTACGGGCGGAGAAGAATGGTTGATGGTAGACCTAGGTGTGCCGGTAATGGCAGACCGCGTGGTGATGCATTGGATAAATCCGGCTCGCCGTGGAGAAGTATGGATATCGCAAGATGCTGATAATTGGCATAAAATAGCCGACCTGAAGCGTATTAAGGTAAAGAATGGTGTGCAATCGTGTAGTAGTCGGTTTACCGCACGTTATGTAAAATTGTTAATGCATCAACCCTCGCGCTCGGGCCGCTATGCACTAAGCGAACTACAGGTAATGGGGCGGGGTGGGCTTTCTGCAATTCCCCACGAACGGCAGGGCTTGCAGCATGGACGGTATAGCCTAAACGGAGGCGACTGGCGGCTTTGTCGGTCGGGGTCTACAGACACTATTGTGGCTACAGTGCCTGCTACCGTATTGCAGAGCTATATTAATATAGGTGCAGTGCCTAACGTGGTAGAAGGAAACAATATGCGCATGGTGTCAGAGTCGTTCTTCAAGGCTGATTTTACCTATACCACCACCTTTGATGTGCCCGCAGAATATAGCGGTAGTAAGGTATTCCTTAATTTTGATGGTATCAACTGGAAAGCTACGGTATATCTTAACGGCCATAAACTGGGCAGGATAGAGGGTGCATTTATGCGAGGCAGCTTTGACGCAACAGCATTACTTGTTGCTACGGACAATCGCTTAGAGGTAAAAATAGAACGCCCTGCCCATTTCGGTGCCGTAAAACTGAAAACAGCAGAGAATACCGATATGAACGGGGGCGTACTTGGGGCTGATAATCCTACTTTCCACGCTTCGGTGGGATGGGACTGGATAACCTCTACACCTGGTAGAGAAATGGGTATATGGAACGATGTATACCTTACAGCTAATGGAGGTGTGAGTCTGACTGACCCTCTGGTAGATAGCAAGGTAAATGCCCAGGATTCGTTGGCTACTATGACTCCTAAGGTATGTATCACCAACCACCGCGATACAGCCACGGTAGTTACCCTTAGAGGATGGATAGGCACAATAGATTTTGCCAAGAGCGTAACACTGAAACCCAATGAAAGCAGCGAAGTGAGTTTCTTGCCCGACGAGTTTAGCCAGTTGCGTGACAGGCGCATGCGCCTTTGGTGGCCAGCGGGTTATGGCGCGCCCAATCTATACGATGCCGGATTTTCTGTGTTTGAAGGTCATACGCTTATAGATAGTATTCACTTTAAGGCGGGCATACGCCAAATGAGTTATAAGGAAACATCTACCCGATTGCAGATATATGTAAACCATCGAAGGGTAGTTCCGCTGGGCGGTAACTGGGGCTTCTCTGAGGCTAATCTGTGTTATCGCGGTAGGGAATACGACTGGGCGGTGAAGTATCATAAGCAGATGCACTTTAATATGATACGCAACTGGGTAGGACAGATAGGCGATAAAGAACTATATGAGGCTTGCGACCGCCACGGTATTATGCTTTGGCAAGATTTCTGGTTGGCTAATCCGTGGGATGGACCTGATCCTGACGATAATGGTATGTTCCTGGCTAATGCCGACGACTATATCCGCCGTATCCGCCGTCATCCCTCGGTGGCTATCTATGTAGGGCGTAATGAGGGGTATCCTCCAGAAGAAATTGACAAAGGTTTGCGCTGCAAGATAGCGGCTCTTCACCCCGGATTGGGTTATATTTCGAGTTCTGCCGATGAAGGTGTGTCGGGTCATGGCCCTTATTGTGCCGTTGAGGCTCAAGAGTATTTTGCTAATCAGAGTCATCGCTTGCACTCAGAGCGTGGTATGCCCGCCGTACCTACAATTGAGAGCGTGCAACGTATGTTGGGCGATTCGTGTCTATGGCCCGTATCAGAAAAATGGGGGCAACACGACTTCACGCTACAAGGAGCGCAGCGTGGCGAATCGTTTATAAAAATGGTGGAAACCCGGTTTGGTGCTTCTACTGATGCGCGCGAGTTTGCCGAAAAGGCTCAGTGGATAAATTACGATGGTTATCGCGCCATGTACGAGGCTTCACAGCAAGACAGACAGGGCTTGCTCATTTGGATGTCGCATCCTGCGTGGCCGTCAATGGTATGGCAAACTTACGACTATTATCTTGAGCCAACAGCAGCATACTTCGGGGCGCGCAAGGCGTGCGAACCGCTGCATATTATGTACAACTCCTTAAACCATAAGGTGCAGATAGTTAACATAACGGCAGCCAACCATTGCGACATGGAGGCAGCCATACAACTATTAGATATTCATGGGCGGGTGATA
Source organism: Bulleidia sp. (assembly GCA_963659135.1). GTDB lineage: Bacteria > Bacteroidota > Bacteroidia > Bacteroidales > Bacteroidaceae > Prevotella. Next base: position 18,004 of record CAVKSZ010000018.1, read on the forward strand.
AGTAACGATACACTTTGGGTGGATGCTCCGGCTGACGCAACCATAGATGTGGCTGATGTGACGCTGCCCGATAGCATGTCGATAGGTTATCTGCGTTTGCGCCTGTATGAACGTGGTTATCTGCGCTCTGATAATTTCTATGTACAGACCATACAACCAGAGAATTATCGTGAACTTACTCGTTTGCCCAAGGCGCGGTTGGAAACTACAGAGACCTTCTCTCATAAGGCATCTACATGGCATGGAGAGGTAGTGATTACCAACAGCTCGTCAGAGCCTTCGTTGCTTACTCGAATCAATCTCAAGGGAACCGACGGCGTGCAGATTCTACCCGTAGTGTATAGCGATAATTACTTCGCGCTGATGCCTGGTGAGAGCAAGACGGTGACTATAGAATTTGCTGATGAAGACCGGCGTGAGAGTGAACCACGTATAGAAATCTCTGCACTGAACGGAGTGGCGCAGTGATAATCAGAATAATAATATAATAAAGTTTTAAGATATGAAAATAGGAGTTTTTTGTTCTGCCAATGAACATATAGATCCCGACTTCTTTACTGCAGCCGAGAAGTTAGGTACTTGGATGGCAGAAAATGGCCACACGCTGGTGTTCGGCGGTTGCAATATAGGTTTAATGCAATGCGTAGGAAAGGCCGTGAAGCAGCATGGGGGCATAACGATAGGTGTGGTGCCTACGCAGGTAGAGCGTGGCGGACAGAAGTTTGCCGACCTGGATGTAGAGATACCCTGCGACAATCTGAGCGACCGCAAAGATCTGATGTTAGCCCATAGCGACGTGATGGTGGCTCTTCCTGGCGGTGTGGGAACATTAGATGAAATATTTACGGTGGTGGCGTCGCATACCATAGGTTATCACAGCAAGCGGGTGATAATCTATAATATTAAGAACTTTTGGGGTAAACTCATAGAACTGCTCGATGATATGCAGGAGCGTGGCTTTATACGTGGCTCATGGCACGATTACATAGTAGAGGCCAATTCTATGGAAGATATCGTTAAGCTTTGCGCCGACAGAACAATCGGTCTATAATCACGGCAATGGCTCCGTCGCCGGTAACGTTGCAGGCTGTGCCAAAAGAGTCCATGGCTATATAAAGGGCAATAATCAGCGCTTGCTGCTCTTCACCGAATCCGAGAATAGAGGCTAATGGGGCAAGAGCCGCCATTACTGCTCCGCCTGGAACTCCTGGTGCGGCTACCATCATAATACCGAGCATAAGGATAAAGTTGGTAAATGTCATCACATCGTGAGGCATTCCCTCTACTAGGCATATAGTTAGCGCGCAGGCTGTTATCTTCATCATTGAGCCCGACATGTGTATTGTAGCGCAGAGCGGTACGGTAAATCCCGCAATACTCTCGCTTACTCCATTTTTTATGGTTTGTTTTAGGGTAACAGGTATGGTGGCAGCCGAGGATGACGTTCCCAGTGCGGTAAAGTAAGCTGGAAGCATATTGCATATCATCTTTAGAGGATTGCGGCGTGCTATGATGCCAGCCACAACAAACTCGTACACCAAAATAAATAGGTGTAGAATAAAGATAACTACGATAACGCGGGCAAATACCGCTAAAATGTGGTAGGCTTGCCCCGAGTGGGTCATGCTAAGGAATATGCCAAAGATGTAAAGGGGTAGCAGTGGGATGATAGCCTTGGTGATGGTGGTAGCCACCAACTCCTTGAAATCTGCAAACATTCCTTTTAGCGTAGGTAACGATAGATGGGCAATGCAGAGCCCTACTACGAAAGAGAATAGCAGTCCGCTTGTTACATCGATTAGTGGCGGTACAGAGATGGTAAAATAAGGTTCTATGCTGGTGGCTTTTTCTACCCCCATAGAGGTTATACCTTTTATCATATCCGGAAATAGCCACGAGCCTGTGCCAAACGAGATAAATCCTGCCAGTATAGTGTCTAAGTAGGCTATGAGTACCGTTATGACAAGTAGTTTGCCTGCACCATTCCCTATATCGCCTATGGCTGGAGTTACCAGTCCTACAATGATAAGGGGTATCATAAATCCCAGGAATTGTCCGAATATACTGTTGAATGTTATAAATACCCGAGTTATAGGCAATGGTAGCCAAGAACCGATGGCCACACCAAGGATAATGGCTACAAGAATACGAGGTAACAATCCAAACTTAAATCTCTTCATATGCTCTTTTGTTTTTAGAGTTGATATTCGGAAGGTATATGCAGAATACCTACTATTTTCTTAAAAGGGGAAAACTACGAATGCACAGGCGTCCCAAACGGCGTGAGATATAACAAGGGCGGTTAGCCACTGTGGTTTAAGTCGGTACAGCAGCCCCCAACAACCGCCAACAACTAGCGCTGCCATAACCAGCATAAAGTTCATTGACCATATATGTATTAATGTATACAGCGCCAGTGTTACGATAAACCCTATATTGGCATTCCATCGCTTTGTAAGACTGCGCTGAACGTATCCGCGCCAGAAGATTTCTTCGGCCGGGCCAATGATGGCTATCAGCAGTATGCCTACAAGTATGGGCGATGTACCGCTCTTTATGCTGTATATCATGTCTACCTGCGGCCGGGCAAAGCTAAATATCCATTGCGACACCTTGTCGCCTATCCAAAATACGCCCCACAATACGGTAGCTATGGTTATGCCCAGCGTTATTTGAGTATTGTTTAGGCGTATGTCCTTTATCCATTCGCGACAGAAGCAGGTGGCAAGCGTAGTAAGAATTATCGCTGCCGCCGTCATGGTATACCAGAAATTTACCAAGGGCGCCGTCCAGGGTGAAAACATAATAAACCACAGAATGGCTGCCGTTGCTACGGCTGTCCAAATGCAGTTGTCTGAGATTTTCCTTGATTCCATCGTTGTTGGGTGGGTTTATAGGAATGCAGCCAGTACAAATCCCATGGAGTAGGTAAGTCCGAAGGTAAGTTGTAATTGAGCCGACATTTGGTCGAGTGCGCCTATATCCTGCAAGTCTTCATTCTTGGCCCGCATCATAGCCCTTATGTTGCGTATGGCAATAGGCAGAGTGAGCAGAGTGAGCAGTAGGCAGAAAATGCCGGGCGTCTGCGAGGCGTAAGTGCATATGATAAGCGCTACCAAGAAATATGGTACAGTAAGATAAACTACATATAGCTGTCGCGAACGCTGCCATCCCATAATCAAAGGCAGAGTGAGAAGCCCAGCCCGCTGGTCGTTGGCTCTATCGCGAGTATTGTTGGCATGAAGAATCGATACGGTGAGCAGTCCGTAAGGCAAGCATAGAAATACAATGTTAGTTCCGTAATTGCCAGTCATAACATAGTATGTTCCCAATGCAGGCAGTATGGCAAAACTCAGCAGTATATCAATATCGCCCATGGCGTGGGCTTTCAGCCAGGGATATGCCAGCGGCAGAACAATACCAAGTATACCTATCCAGAGTACCTCTATATTAGAGCGAAATAGTAACACCACGCCTACAACGGCACCTAATACCAGTAAGGTATATCCGTATATCAGTATTTCGCGTGGTTTGAACTGTCCTGACGCTATCCAGTATACTCCGTTAGGGCATCCCGGAAGGTCTACCTTATTAATATGGTCGTAATAATCGCTTATCAGATTTCCCCCGCAGTGTAGCAGAATGATTAATAGTAGTGAGAGAAAACCATTGAGATAGTCGGGTGTTAGAAAACCGGGGGCTGGTTCGCTACTGTGATTGCTTGAAAAGAAAACAAATGCCAGTGTGGCAATAATGGGAATGGCCGATGTAGAGAACGACCATGGTCTTAGTGCGATAAACCAGTCTTTTAGTGTGCGGTTGTTGTTCATTGTGTATATAAAAAGTATTTGTCGGCCTCCTGTTTAGGCCTTAGGCACTCATGAAGTAGCACCCGTAATAATATAGAATTTATGAATATTGTTGTGTTGCTTATTGCATGCTTTTACCAAAGTCGGCAGAAATATAATTATATATAGTCTTGCAACTCTCGGTAGCAAACTTTAGTGCAACCTTTATAAGATTATCCCACTGTTGGCGACTAAGCCCCTGTTCCAGTTGACTGCGGGTAATACCCTGATGTAACATGCTATAGATAAAACCTGCGTTGAAATTGTCGCCGGCACCTATTGTACTTACCGTGTTGATGTTCTCTACCGGATATTCTATTACCGTATCTTTGCCATCCACCACTACGGTAGGGTCGGTTCCTTGTGTGCAGATAAAATGCTTGCAGTAGAACGAGATTTCCGACTTGTATATAACTGCCGGGTCGCTTTTGCGGAAAAGAACGTCAAAGTCTTCCCGGCTACCGCGAACTATGTCGGCATATTCGAGATTGTCGAGCAGATTGGGGGTTACTTTCATCACATCGGTGCGATGTGATGGTCGGAAGTTGATATCGTAGTAGATAATGGCACCAGCACTACGAGCCTTGTTGAGTAGAGCTGTGAGTAGTGGGCGTACTACAGGGTCAAGAGCATGATAACTACCTATCAGCACAATATCGTCTGCTTGTATTTCGGGGATATTCATATCTTGCCATTCTACCGTGCTGTCTTTGTATGCCATGTATTGCGCATTGTTTTGCGCATCAAGAAAAGCCAGCGAAACAGGCGATTGTCCGTGACTGAAGCGTTGTACGTAGTCAGCGCATACCCCGTTGTCTTGCAAGAACTGAATAACATTGTCCCCAATGCGGTCGTTGCCCGTCTCGGTAAGCATGGTGGTAGCTACACCGCAACGCCCCAACGAAACCATGGCGTTGAATACCGAGCCGCCGGGTACTGCCCCTACGGGCTGATTGTCTTTGAATATGATATCCAGTACGTTTTCTCCTATTCCAATTACTTTGCGCATCTCCGTTTATTTTTACTGCAAATATCTTAATTTTTGCGCAATTATCAAAGCGAATTTCTGTAATTTTGCAAACAATTATGAAATATAATACATGCACTTTATCCAATGGTTTGCGGGTGATTCACCTGCCTTCTGCATCGCGTGTGGTATACTGTGGCTATGGTGTAGCTGCGGGTGCTCGTCATGAGGCTGTGGGCGACGAAGGTATAGCCCATTTCTGCGAGCATGTGTCGTTCAAGGGTACCTACAGGCGCAAGGCTTTTCATATTATCAATGCCTTGGAGCGTGTAGGTGGCGATCTGAATGCCTTTACCAATAAAGAAGATACCTTCTTCTATGCTTCGGTGCTACGCGATAGTCTGCCTCGGGCTGTTGACTTGCTTTCGGATATGGTGTTCCACTCTGTTTATCCTCAACCGGAGATTGACAAAGAGGTAGAGATTATCTGCGATGAGATAGAGAGCTATCACGATAGTCCTGCCGAATTGATATACGACGAATTCGAAAATTTGGTATTTGCCGGCCATCCTTTAGGTCATAATATTCTGGGCGAAGCTGATAGAGTTCGCCGTTTTACTACTGCCGACGCACTAAAGTTTACAGGCCAATATTACCGTCCTGATAACGCTGTGTTTTTCGCTTATGGAGATGTAGACTTTAGTAGATTGGTTAAGCTTATTTGTAAGGCGCAGGGCAGTACGGTAACTGCAGAAAAGTCTGAAGATGTCCAAAATTCTTCCATTTCATCGTGTTCCAACACTCTTTGCGGACAAACGGTAGTGCAGAATAAGCATACCCATCAGGCACATGTAATGATAGGCAACCGTACTTTCTCTATTTACGATGAACGGCGTATTGCTCTGTTTGTACTGAATAATATTCTGGGTGGTCCGGGTATGAATGCAAGGTTGAATATGAGCCTACGCGAGCGCAACGGACTGGTCTATACCGTAGAGAGCTCAATGGTAAGCTATGGCGATACCGGTTTGTGGACAGTGTATTTTGGTTGCGACCCTCATGATGTAAAGCGTTGCATCCGCTTGGTTCGTCGCGAATTGGATAAAGTGTGTGACAAGCCGCTTACCGATAGTCAGTTGGCTAATGCTAAGCGCCAGCTGAAGGGTCAGATAGGCATTGCTTGCGATAACCGCGAGAGTTACGCCTTAGACTTTGCCAAGAGTTTTCTGCATTATGGATGGGAGAAAGATATTGAGCGTCTATTCAGTCAGATAGACGGCGTAACTGTAGCCGATATACAACAAGTGGCACAGGCGGTATTCAACCCCGATCAGCTTACTACGCTTATATATAAATAAGGTATATAAGTAAGGACGAGAAAACTAACTTATAGAACCGCCCTTTACAGATACAGAATAGCCTCGTTACCTTGGTTGAATAGCAGGTCTAGGATGCTCAGATTGGGTATAAAACCATGCCTTTGCCCATACACTTGATAGTATTCGCGCGGCTCAAAATAGTCATCGGGTAAAGGCTTTTTGGGGCGTATGGCCTCTCTATAATCTACCGGTCTATCGGTTGAACACGGCTCGGTAGGTTTTATATAATTTTCGGTATACGCTATGTTGGGGCGTATATCCAGCAGTTCGGCCATCTTGTACATGATGGCTTGGTTAAAGTCAAACAAGAATTCCCATTTTTTCTCGTAAAACGGGCGTATGTCGTCTTGATAGTACTCAAAGAAGGCACTCTCACCGTAAGCCGAAGCCAGTGCGTTCCAGTGTACGTGCCGCCAGTTGGCATGGTCTGATATGCGTATGTCGGTAATCAGCATACTCTCGCCATGGGTTACGGGTATGGATAGCGTCTGTATGCCGTTGGCCGTGGCTATAACCATGCGGTTGCGGTAGGTTTGCTTTACAAAACTCTCGTGACGTTCTATCAGACTTGTGGTGTGTCTGTTAAGTTTTTGGTACCATTGTACTGGTCCAAAATAGGTAGTTGAGAGTAGTGCCGTTGTTATTGTATCGGTAGGAACCATCGTGAATTGTCGAAGTGATAGTTGTTGAAATTGTATATTACGGCGGTTACTCTTCCTATTACATCGTACTCGGGTACCAGTATGCGCCCTCCGTTTTTCTTGGTGTTAACCATGCAGGGCGATAGACAGTTACAAGTACACATTTGGCATCCGTGTGGTATTACATACATCTTCTTCATAATGGTAACGGTATCGCCCGGCACGGCTACTACCTTGCCTAAGATAACGGCACGCTGCGCAGTAGACGTTGTGGCTTCAAAGGCGATGAAATCGCCCTTTTTTACGGGCTTTGCTGCTATGCGTCCGTATGTAGTCCATTTGCTGGAAGCTATACGTAGGCCGTAACTCCATCTGTTTACCAGTACTCTGTCGCCCTGCTTTATCAGTGGGGCGAGCGTGTTATCGGGGATGTTGTAAAGTGTGAATACAGTGGCACGAAAGAGAAAGATCAGCACCGCTGTAGCTGCCACTATCAATAGAGTTTTGACGGTGCTGCTCATATGCATTGTTATTTAATATTGTCTACCCATTTGAATATGCGGTTCCAGCGCACACCCTTAAATCCTTTGCGGTCGGGGTCTGAGCTCCACCATACAAATATAGGCTTGCCTACTACGTGGTCTTCGGGTACGAATCCCCAGTAGCGCGAGTCTTCAGAGTTGTGGCGGTTGTCGCCCATCATCCAGTAATAGTCCATCTTGAATGTATAGCTCTTGGCTTGCTTGCCGTTGATGAATATGCGGCCGCTGTTGTCTACGCTTAGGTCGTTGCCCTCGTATACCTTAATACACCGCTCGTATATGGGCAGGTTTTGTAGGGTAAGACTAATTGTTGCCCCCTTCTTGGGAATCCATATCGGGCCGTAGTTGTCGCGCGTCCATCCGGTGTATGCGTTCTTTGGATACAGGTCGTAGGTAGACGGGTCGTTGTAGAAAGTAATCTTGTCTACCAATCCATTCTGGCTCTTCAGTGCCTTTATGGCTTTTTGGGTAAGAGGCATATAGCCGTTCTGGTTGAGCGATGTGAGGTCTTCCATAGATATGCCCAGCTGATGCATCAACTCGTCAGGAATCTCCTGCCCTGGTTTCAGCGTTACGGCGTAGGCATACTGTACGTTGTCGGGTTCTTTGTTGGCCTTGCCGTCAAGATAGATGATATGGTTCTTTATCTGCAGCGTTTGTCCGGGCAGTCCTACGCAGCGTTTTACATAGTTCTCGCGGCGGTCGGTAGGTCGGCTGCTTATATCGCCAAATTCGGTAGGCATGCTGGTTAGGTATTTTCTACCCATGCAGTACACTTCGTTGTAGAAGTGGCGCTGCTGCAGGGGGGGCATCTGGCTTTCATCGGGTATGTTGCCATACTGCTGTTCGTACAGCTGCACACCGTATCCGTAAACCATAGAGTAGTACGAGTTGGCATAACGCTCTTCGGTAAGTATGCTGTCACCGGCGGGATAATTGAATACCACAATATCGTTGAGCTTTACATCGCCCAATCCCTTTACTCTGCGGTAGTCCCAATGAGGCCAAGATATGTAACTCTTGGTATTGATTATAGGCAGGGTATGCTGAGTTAGCGGCATGGTGAGTGGAGTTTGCGGAATGCGCGGACCGTAGCTGGCTTTGCTTACAAACAGATAGTCGCCGGTAAGCAGGCTCTTCTCTAGGGATGACGATGGGATAACGTAGTTCTGAAAGAAGAACTGGTTGATAAAGTAAACTGCCACCAGGGCAAATACCAGTGCGTCTACCCAACTCATAATAAACCGTACCGGGGCCTCGGCGTCGCGCCACCACTGCCAGCGTATCTTCTTGGTGATGTAAACATCGTAGATAAACGGGATGACGATGAGTCCCAACCACGATTTTACCCATAGCAGAAACAGTAAGTAAAGGGCCAAAACAATGGCAAATTTTGTCCATTGCAGCTTCATGTTGGGTTTGGCTTTCTCTTTGAGTCTCATATCCGTTTAGAATTTAAATAAGTCTGATGTGGTGAGCAGTCCGGTGTGCGTGGCTGTAAATTCGGCAGCCAATACGGCACCCAGGGCAAAGCCCTTGCGCGAGTGGGCGCTGTGCTCTATGGTTATCATGTCGGCTTCAGAATTGTATATTACGGCGTGTATGCCCGGCACTTCGCCATCGCGAACGCAATTGATAACCAGGTCTTTGTCGGTAATGTCGGCATCACCCTCATCCTGATGCCCGTCTTCGGTCCAGTAGGTTACGCCCCGCTTCCAGTCGGCCTTGCGGTCTATGTTGTCTATTATTTCTTCTGCCAGTGTAATGGCTGTGCCGCTGGGCGCATCTAGCTTGTGTACATGGTGGGTCTCCTGCATACACACGTTGTAGTCGGCAAATTGGTTCATTATCTTTGCCAAATAGCGGTTTACGGCCGAGAATATGGCTACGCCTATGCTGAAGTTAGAGGCCCAAAACAGCGTGTTTTTGCCGTTCTCGGTAAGACGCATCACGTCGTCCTTGTGGTCTTTCATCCATCCTGTTGACCCACTTACCACCTTAACGCCATGGCTAAATGCCTTTAGATAGTTATCGTAGGCCGCAGTGGGGTTAGTAAACTCTATGGCTACATCGGCTGAGGCAAACTCGGCCGAATTGAAATCATCTTGATTGTCTACATCAATGATGCTTACAATCTTGTGGCCACGCTGGCGGGCTATTTCTTCTATCATATGCCCCATTTTTCCGTAGCCGATAAGTGCTATTTTCATATTTTGTCTTAAATTGTTCGTTTCATGTCGACGGTTTAGAGGGGTGATTTCTGCGCTTTAGCTATGGCCGTCAATGACAAAGTTATATATAAAAATCGGTAAAATTGACGCCAATCCTGATTTTTTGCTTTATACACCTAATATTTATCATTTGTTTGAAGTTTTTAGATACAACTGCCATTATCTGGGGAGTGGTAACAATTTGTAACCATACATGTTTTGTGGTTTACAATAATTAACTAAAACACTGCAAACATAGTTAACTAATGTTATAGATAAGGTTATTTATAGACTATTTGCAGGTTACAAAAAATAGATAAAAATCGCAGAAAAATCTCTTATTTTTGCCAATTCCATATCTTCTGCCGCTTCACTAATTTGCTATTTTAGTGCAAGTACCTATAATATCTGATAAATAATTGTGGTAAATGGTAGAATAGGGGCGATTTTTTACCATTTTTCCGATTAATCTCCATCTGCTAGAGATGGCTGTTTCGGCAGCTAAAGATGGTCATTGGCGCGCTAAAGGATAGCTCTACGATGGTAAAGTTTATCTTTAGCCCCGAAAAAGGCCATTATAGATAGCCTATTTGTAAGCTACTTGATTTTAGAGTGTAAATATCGTATTCTTGTCGTTGTTTGTATTAACTAAGATTAACTATTACGATTTTTAATGTATACCCAAAAACTGTGGGCGTTATCTTTTATGTAGGCGGGTATTAATGCGGCATTACTATTTGCTATGCTTGAAATATTATTTGCCGTATCGGGGCAATGTTACAAGGAAAAGTAGTATTTTTGCACATCTTTATATCGTATGCGCACGAGAATGGAACAACTACTGCATTATGTATGGAAGCACCGCCTATTGCCTTTAGGAACTCTGACTACCACCAGTGGGCAGACCGTAGAGGTGATAGACCCCGGACTGTACAATAGCAATGCCGGCCCCGACTTCTTTAATGCCAAGATACGTATCGACGGCACGGTATGGGTGGGCAATGTAGAGATGCACGTGCGCTCTGCCGACTGGTTTCAGCATGGTCATCAGCACGATGCACGTTACAACAACGTGATACTGCATGTAGCAGAGACGGTAGATACCGATGTGGTGACTCAGAGTGGTAATCATCCCCCACAGTTGCAAGTAGCTATTCCTCAGTATATAACAGACCGCTATGCCGAGCTGTCGGCCATAGATAAATATCCGCCCTGCTACAGGCTGATACCCCATTTGGATAATCTTACGGTGCATAGCTGGATGAGTGCACTGCAGACCGAACGACTGGAACAGAAGACCCAGGCTATAGGTAAGCGCCTTTCGCTGTGTGGAGGCTCGTGGGAGACAGCCTGCTTTGTAACCTTGGCGCGCAACTACGGGTTTGGCGTAAATGGCGATGCCTTTGAATCGTGGGCTTACAATATTCCGCTGCATAATGTAGACCACCACCGTGACGATATATTCCAGGTAGAAGCTATCTTTATGGGGCAGGCGGGTCTGCTGGATGCAGAGTCTATCCCAGAGCGGCATAGGGCTGCGGCTATCCATGACGACTACTATCAACGACTGAAAGGCGAGTACAGTTATCTGGCGCATAAGTTTGGACTTAAACCTATGGACTGTCATCTGTGGAAATTCCTCCGCTTGCGCCCTCAGAACTTTCCGCATATACGTCTGGCGCAGTTGGCACAGCTATACTGCAGTCGAAAGGCGGGCTTGAGCGGTTTGTTGGAGTGTACTACGGTAAAACAGCTCGCCCAGACCTTGCAGACCGAGGTAACCCCGTACTGGAAAACTCATTATACCTTTGCCGCCGAAACGAGGAGCAATGGTAAGCATCTGTCGGCCCACTCTATCAGCTTGATTATCGTAAACACCGTAGTGCCGTTGCTCTTTGCCTATGGCAGGTATAAGAGCGACGAGGCCCTGTGTGACCGCGCCTTCAACCTGCTGGAGCAACTTAAGGCCGAAGACAATCATATTATTCGTATGTGGCGTGAGTGTGGACTAAAAGTAGACAATGCAGGCGATTCGCAAGCGCTTATCCAGTTGAAGAACAACTACTGCGACCGCCACGACTGTCTGCGTTGCCGATTCGGTTACGAGTATCTGAAGAAGAGTAATATATTTTGAAATATTATAGACAATGACAAAAAAGTATATTTTTGAAACCCAAATGGAAGTGCGCGACTACGAGTGCGACATCCAAGGGATAGTAAACAATGCCAACTATCTGCATTATACCGAGCACACACGCCATCTGTTTTTGCAGCATGTAGGATTGAGTTTTGTAGAAATGCACAGTCGTGGTATCGACCCCGTAGTGGCCCGTATGAATCTGCGGTATCGCAGTCCGCTACGCTGCGACGATGTGTTCATATCTCGATTGAATCTGCATAAAGAGGGTGTGCGTTGGGTGTTCTGTCATGATATCTATCGTGCCAGCGACGAACGTCTCTGCTTTAGTGCAACGGTAGAACTGGCCATACTGGTTAATGGTAGGGTAGGCATGAGCGAAGAGTACGACCGCGCCTTTGCTCCCTATGTAGACAATAACTGCAAAGAATGAACGTAGAGCAAGATACAATCAATGCCATAGCGCTCACCCGTATAGGTTTTTACAATATGGCGGGCACTATAGAGCTCTATCGGCGTGCTGGGTCGGCTACGGTAGTTATGGATAATGCTGCCGATATACGCGCCATTGTGCCCGATGCAACACCGAGGCTGGCCGATGCCTTTGCCAAAAGTAGTGATGCGCTGCGCCGGGCAGAGGTAGAGTATGCGTGGGCTCGCGAACATGGTGTTGAGGTACTTTGCTATGGCCAAGAGGGTTATCCTCAGCGGTTGGACAACTGCCCCGATGCGCCACTGGTGCTATACTATAAGGGTACGGCCAATCTTAATCAGAGTCATGTAATAAACATTGTGGGTACGCGTCGCTGTACTATGTACGGTCAGGATATTATACGTCGCTTTACAGCCGACCTGCGCCGTATGTGTCCAGATACGCTTATCGTTAGCGGACTGGCTTATGGCGTAGATATCTGCGCCCATAGGCATGCGTTGGAGCAAGGATTCGAAACCGTAGGCGTACTGGCTCATGGTCTGGACGATCTGTATCCGTCGGCCCACCGCGATACAGCGGTACAGATGTTGCGCCAAGGCGGATTGCTTACCGAGTTTATGACCCAGACCAATGCCGACAAGATGAACTTTGTACGCCGCAACCGCATTGTGGCAGGTATGGCAGACGCTACGCTGATAGTGCAGAGCGCAGCCAAAGGTGGCGGACTGATTACCTGCGGAATAGCCCAAAGCTATGGACGCGATGTATATGCCTTTCCCGGTCCGGTAGACCAGGAAGAGAGTCGTGGCTGCAATAATCTGATACGCGACAATGCAGCCGCGCTTATCACCAATGCCGAAGACTTTGTTAACGCTATAGGATGGAACGACCATCGACTGCGTGAGGCTACCAAAAAGGGAATAGAACGCCAGTTATTCCCCGAACTCTCGGCAGAAGAACAAAAGGTGGTTGATACACTGACGGTCACCAACGATCTGCAAATAAATCTGCTAACCGTAAAGACGGGTATCGCCATCTCACGGCTTACCGCCCTGCTGTTCAACCTCGAGATGAAAGGCGTGGTAAAATCGTTGGCTGGCGGAATGTATCATCTGTTGAAATAAGCAATATATGAAGATAGGAAATATAGACTTGGGCACTCGCCCCTTGTTTCTCGCCCCAATGGAAGATGTTACCGATATAGGCTTCCGCATGCTCTGCAAGCGGTTTGGGGCAGCTATGGTATATACCGAATTTGTTTCGGCAGAGGCTATAGTGCGCTCGGTACGCTCTACGCTAAGCAAGATGGTGCTGCATAGCGAAGAACGCCCCGTAGGCATACAGATCTACGGGCGCGATGTAGACTCTATGGTAGAGGCGGCCAAAATAGTAGAGCAGGCAGGACCTGATGTGATAGATATCAACTTTGGCTGTCCTGTAAAGAAGGTGGCGGGCAAAGGGGCAGGTGCCGGTATGCTGCGTAATATCCCGCTTTTGCTTGATATTACTCGGCAGGTAGTGCAGGCAGTTAATGTACCCGTAACGGTAAAAACCCGTTTGGGATGGGATAACGATAATCTGGTTATAACTACACTGGCCGAGCAATTGCAAGACTGCGGTATACAGGCTCTTACAATACACGGTCGAACACGCAGCCAGATGTATACCGGCGATGCAGACTGGTCGCTTATCGGACAGGTAAAGCAGAATCCGCGCATACATATTCCCATAATAGGCAACGGCGATATAGATTCAGCAGAGTCGGCACGGCGTGCGTTCGATACTTATGGGGTAGATGCCGTAATGATAGGCAGAGCTACCTTTGGTAGACCTTGGATATTCAAGGATATCCGTGAAGGCGGCGAGTCGCTCACCCTTGACGAGAAGATAGATGTGCTGAAAGAACAACTGCAAATTAATGTAGATCGTATTGGCGAATACCGTGGAATACTGCATACACGTAGGCACTTGGCCGCCAGTCCGGTATTCAAAGGTATACCCGATTTTAAGAAAATGCGCATAGCTATGCTTCGGGCAGATACGGCCGATGCACTGAATGGCATTATCGAAGATTGCCGCATACTCTTACATAACTTGCAAGATGAGCAAGGCACAGATGGTATTGCTGAGTAGTGCTCAAAATCTACGCGCACGTGAAATAAAATAGGTAATCTTTTGTGCAAATCATCAGATATTTTATAACTTTGCATAGTAACAAATAAAACCTAAATATACATACAATAGTATGAGTAAGCAATATCTGTTAGGCTTTGATGTGGGCAGTAGCTCGGTCAAAGCTTCTCTGGTAGATACACAAACTGGCAAATGTACAGCTACGGCTTTCTTTCCCGAAACAGAGGCTCCTATCAAGTCAGTAAAAAGCGGATGGGCAGAACAAGACCCCGAAATGTGGTGGAAGAATGCCAAACTGGCGCTGGCCAAAGTAATGAAAGAAAGCGGAGTCAAGGGCAGCGATATACAGTGTATAGGTATATCGTACCAGATGCATGGTTTGGTTTGCGTAGATAAGAATCTGCAAGCCCTGCGTGATGCTATCATTTGGTGCGATTCTCGCGCTGTGCCCTATGGTGAGCGTGCTTTCGGCGATTTAGGTAGCGAGCACTGTCTGCAACATCTGCTTAACTCGCCAGGTAACTTTACCGCGGCTAAGTTAGCTTGGGTAAAAGAGAATGAGCCCACAGTATTCGAGAATATATATAAGGTAATGTTGCCTGGCGACTATCTGGCTATGCGATTAAGCGGTGTGGCTAATACTACGGTGTCAGGTCTGTCAGAAGGAATGTTTTGGGATTTCAAAGAGCATAAAGTAGCATCGTTCTTGATGGATTACTACGGATTTCCCACAGATATTATTGCCGATATAGTACCCACCTTCTCGGTACAGAGTAGGGTTAGTGCCCAAGCTGCTGAAGAATTGGGGCTCAAAGCCGGTACTCCTATCAGTTATCGTGCTGGTGACCAACCCAACAATGCTCTCAGTCTAAATGTATTCAACCCCGGTGAAATAGCTTCTACAGCCGGAACTTCGGGAGTAGTATACGGCGTGTTGGGCAATGTTAATTATGATAAAAAAAGTAGGGTTAATACCTTTGCGCATGTTAACTATACAGAAGAGCTTACACGCTTGGGAGTCCTTTTGTGCATCAACGGCACTGGAATACTTAACGCATGGACTCGCCGCAACGTAGCGCCCAGTGGTATTTCGTATGCCCAGATGAACGAATTGGCCGAAACCGTGGCTGTAGGTTCAGAGGGCGTACGCATTGTGCCCTTCGGCAATGGTGCCGAACGTGTATTGGAAAACCGCGAGGTAGGATGCTCGGTTCATGGTATCGACTTCAACCGTCACAACCAAGCCCACTTAGTGCGGGCAGCACAAGAAGGTATTGTGTTCAGCTTCTGCTACGGCATGGAGATAATGCGCCAAATGGGAATGGATATCCACAAGATTCACGCGGGCAAGGCCAATATGTTCTTGAGCCCCGTTTTCCGCGAAGCGCTTGCTGCTACATCTGGTGCAACTATCGAACTCTACGAAACTGATGGCAGTATCGGTGCTGCTAAGGGTGCCGGAATAGGCTGCGGTATCTACGCCGACCATGATGAGGCTTTCGCCACATTGCAGAAACTATCGGTAATAGAACCCAATGCAGCTCTGCAGGCACAATATACACAAGCATATACCGAATGGAAAGGTATACTGCAACAACTACTTACAGGACAATCTGAATAAAACATATTAACAAAAACAATTATGGCAAAAGAGTATTTTCCACAAATTGGCAAGATTCCTTTCGAAGGAACTGCCAGCAAGAACCCAATGGCTTTTCATTATTACGATGAAAACAAGGTTGTAGCAGGTAAGAAGATGAAAGACTGGTTGAAGTTTGCTATGGCATGGTGGCATACCCTCTGTGCAGCCAGCGGTGACCAGTTTGGCGGTCAGACCCGTAGCTACGAGTGGGATAAGGCCGACAGCGCTCTGCAGCGTGCTAAAGACAAGATGGATGCTGGTTTCGAGATTATGGAGAAACTGGGTATTCATTATTTCTGCTTCCACGATGTAGACCTAGTAGACCCTTCTGACGATATAGAAGAATACGAGGCTAACATGAAAGCCATTACAGACTATGCGCTGGAGAAGATGGCTGCCGCTGAAGATATCCATCTGCTTTGGGGTACAGCCAATGTATTTGGTCACAAGCGCTATATGAATGGTGCAGCCACTAACCCCAACTTTGATGTAGTGGCTCGTGCTGCCGTACAGATTAAGAATGCTATCGACGCCACCATCAAACTGGGTGGTCAGAACTATGTATTCTGGGGTGGACGTGAAGGCTACATGAGTCTGCTTAATACTGACATGAAGCGTGAGAAAGAACATTTGGCTCAGATGTTGAAAGCCGCTCGCGACTATGCTCGTTCTAAAGGCTTTACGGGTACATTCTTGATAGAACCTAAGCCTATGGAGCCCACCAAGCATCAGTACGATGTTGACGTAGAAACAGTTTGTGGTTTCTTGCGTGCTCATGGTTTGCAGGACGACTTCAAGGTAAATATCGAGGTTAACCACGCTACCCTGGCTGGCCACACCTTTGAACACGAGTTGGCCGTAGCAGTTGATAATGGTATGTTGGGCAGTATAGATGCCAACCGTGGCGACGCTCAGAATGGCTGGGATACCGACCAGTTCCCCATTGACAACTTCGAACTTACTCAGGCTATGATGCAGATTATCCGCAACGGCGGTCTGGGTAATGGCGGTTCTAACTTCGATGCTAAACTGCGTCGTAACTCTACCGACCCTGAGGATATTTTCATTGCCCATATTAGCGGTATGGACGCTATGGCACGTGCTTTGGAGAACGCTGCCGAGATATTGGAGAACAGTGAGCTGCCTAAGATGGTTAAGGAGCGCTACGCATCGTTCGACAATGGTGCTGGTAAGGACTTCGAAGAGGGCAAGCTTACTCTCGAAGACTTGGTAGCTTATGCCAAGAAGAATGGAGAGCCTGTCCAGATTTCTGGTAAGCAGGAACTCTACGAAACTATTGTAGCTCTGAACTGCAAATAATACAAGATTGATATTCGAGGAGTAGTATTTATTCTGACTATCCTTAACGATAATAGCCGCCTATCATGCTTTGGTTTGATAGACGGCTATATTTATATAGCTACTTTTTGCTTATCGAGAAATATTGCCGATTTCATCGGGATGGATAATCCTATTGCTAATGGTGTATGGTATGGGGTTGGTACCATGAAACTGTGCTTTATTTGCGCCTAATTGTCTTCTTTCTAGTTACTTTGGGTGTGGTTATTTTTGTGGTTTTATTTGCTAGGGGCGTGGTAATGGTAGCGCGGATGATGCGTACATCGACGAGAGGGCGATCGTTAGCGTCGCGTTCTACGTTTTGTATCTTTTCTACTACGTCCATACCTTGGGTTACTTCGCCGAATACCGTGTAAGTTCCATCGAGATGCGGTGTGCCGCCAATGGATGTATAGGCGTTTATCATTTCGGTAGATAGCGTGATACTGTCGCCAAATAGATTTTTTAGGTTTTGTTTGGCTTTTTCCAGCATACGGTCGTTACAGGTTTTACCGTAAACTATATAGAACTGGGTGCTACTTGAACGATGCTCGGGATTAGTCTGGTCACCTTCGCGGGCGGCAGCCAGTGCGCCACGTTTGTGATATATCTTAGGCAGACGTATCTCGGCAGGTATGGTATAGTCGAGCGACGATGTGCCTAATAGTTCTCCGCTCTTGGCGTGCTTACTGCGAGGGTCACCGGCTTGTATCATAAAATTGGGGATTACACGGTGAAATAATAGAGAGTCGTAGAAATGATGTGTCTCTACCAATTTTATAAAATTGTCGCGATGCAGTGGTGTTTCGTTGTATAACTCTATTTCTATGTTTCCCATTGTTGTCTCTATAAGAACCTTTGCTCGCTTTTCGGTAGAGGTGGTTGTGCTTGCGGTTTGTGCGATGCTTGTAATTGCTACGCCAAGTAGAGCGATTGTGGTAATAAGTAATTTTCTCATATTGTTATTTTTGCTTGTTATGCTTTATTTTTCTACCATTTCATCGGTATACAGTTTCTTTATGCACCAATTGTAGGCATCTGCCATGCGCTGGTCTTCATTATCAAAGTGACCGCCTATGTGCCATCGTAGCGTGGTGCGTTCCTGGCCTATCTTAGTCTTTAGCGTTTCGTAGTATCGGCGTATACATGGCCCAACTGCAGCCATTCTTTGGTTACGGGCTTTTTCTTCTCGGTCGCCTAAACTTAAATATATGTATTGTGTAAGTATGGAGTTGCTTTCAGCAAAAGTATTCCAATTGTTTATCCATACCGATGGTGAGGCGGCGGCAACAGCCGTAAAGGCATTGCTCTGCGTAGCTGCCCACAAGGCGAAAAGACCACCTAGCGAATATCCACCAATAATACATGGTAACTGGTTGTAGGTGTTATATATATAAGGTAATACTTCTGTGGTTATAGTATTGAGTGTTTCTTCAGCATGATGGCCTGTCTCAGGGTTGTGCGATACCGCCTTGTCTGCCCAAGGCATAAGCGTCTCTGCCCATTGGTCTACGTATACGCCTACGAATATAAATCCTGTGCTAGCTGATTGCTCTATCAGTTTTATTTCACGGTCTATTGTCTTCTGTTCATGGCGAGCCGTAAGTTGAAGTAACGCCACTGTAGGTGTTCCAGATACGTGTATTATGCAGGGCTGATGGCCTATAATAACGGTATTCATAGTGCTTTTTACTATTAAAACGTACTTTCGAGCCGTTTTATTATGCTTTTAGCGTGTAAAAGTTCGTTTTATAAAACTATAAAGCGAGCCAAAGGTATCTGATGATAGACTCCCTCAAGGCTCGTTTTTT
>CAVKSZ010000019.1:0-36636 GCA_963659135.1 Bulleidia sp.
ATAGTTAAACATATGGATTACGCTGAAGCTCGTTGATGAGTATCAGCGTTTTTTTATGCTCATCAGCTAAATACGTAGATGAAACAATTGTCAAGAAAGTAGTAGGTGCAGTGGCCTCACTGCACCCATGTGGTTGTTAACGAGATGTTGACGAGTGGGGACACGTTAACTACTATGTTTTCCTTCCTGTTTGATAGGTTACTTTTCCTTTCTGTTTGATTGGTTGCATAGCCTACCATACTCCCTCTTCAAGATATAAAAACATCTCAAAAGTATAAACTACAATTATACCAAGTTATTTTTTTTATCGTCACCAAATTAATATCTATTAACACAAATGTGGTAAGCTTTGGTTAATGAAAATTAAAATCCGGAGTAAAACTTAGTGCGCTTTTCTGTGCGAAAAATCAGAGGGAAAGTGGTGATTTCGCCGTTTTTCTACTGCAAATATTCGGCTGCTTATCCAGCTTTTTAGTCGATTATCCTTGATTTTTGATAAATACTGATAATTTATGGCTAAACAGAGCTGGTTTTTGCCCCGTTTTCTTTGAAAAATAACAACTATAGAGATAAACTTTAGATAGTATAAAGACCATCTTTGGCGCGCTAAAGACTATCTTTGCGATTCTATAGGCTATCTTCTGCCCTTTTTTAGCCCATTTTAGGGCTGTATGAAGGCCCGAAAAAGCAATCAGCCATAGCTTTGTGCAAAAATATCGCCGTATTTCAGCACTTTGTAATTAACGGTCGTTAACAACTTTGGGCTGTTCAAATAGCGTGTCTGCCCCTAGTAAAAATTCGTATGAACCCACAATGAAGTTTACAGCCAATCACCCACCATAGTGACTGTTGATAAGAAAAGTAAGTGTTGCCAAATAGATGTTGCTGACGGCAAAAATGCAGATGGTAAAAGCTATACGTAGTTTAGTTTGCTTTGTCATATTCAGCGTGTAGCGCAATGCGTGGTAAACAAAAAATCCTATAAAGATGCCCAACATTCCGCCACAAAAAACATCGGCAGGGTAATGAACGCCAAGATAAACCCGCGAATAACTTACACACAAAGCCAAGACTATCAATAGGTATCTAGTCCATCGCCTATGTATAATCAGCGCTGCCAACGTAACCGCGCCCCATGAGTTGGCAGCATGGCTTGAAACAAAGCCATACAGTCCACCGCGGTATCCATTAACAAGATGCAGCAAACCTTCAAGCTCTGGAGCGTGTGATGGCCGCAAGCGCCCGAAGAACGGTTTTATTATACTGGATGATACTTGGTCGCACAAAGCAATAGTTATAATCATGGCGATAATCATGCTCGTGGCCTTTGTACGACTGAGATGCCTGAAGGCATAAACAATGAATGCCAGCGCTGGCAATACCCATAAGATGCGAGAAGACATAAATAGCCAAAAGCAATCCTGTATATAGCCTCCGTCGTAATTTAACAATAGCATCAGCTCTTTGTCTATGCAGTCAAGTTTGTCAATGAATAATTTCCACATAAGTACCTTCTTTTGTGATTTCGTTGGCAAAAATAAAGGTGAACTTTGTGGAAATGTTGGAGATGGCGCAAAGTTTCTAAATTTAAGTAGGTGTTCAAAATTATTTGATATGGATATGTGTCTTATTCTTGTCTGTATTTCCGTTTTGAAAAAGGAGTGTAGTGGGCTACACAACCGATGAAAGCCAGACGTAGAGACGAAAAGAAAGCGCAGAGACGTATCAAAGAACCAAATCTGTTGACATGTTATTTATATAATTTTGAACACCTACTTATTATCCGAAATTTACTACAAAACAATGTTGATTCCCGGTGTATTGATATTCTATAGTCCAGCCATGATAATCGCATACTGCCTTAACGATGGCAAGCCCTAAGCCATTACCCTGCTGGTTTTGCGCAGGGCGGTAGAAGCGGTTAAAAATGTGCGTAGGGTCAAGGGCTGACTCGTTAGATGTATTGGATATCGTTAGGGTATTCGACTTGATTGACAGGATAATGCTGCCGTCTATACGGTTGTGGCGAACGGCATTTACTACAAGATTGTTGAGCATACTCTCAAGCAATGACTTATTAGCTTTTATCTGTACCTCTTGCTGGAAAACTTTTACGATATGCAGTTCGCCGGCTAAGTTCTTTAGGAGGGGAAGAATATCGTCAATAAATGTATTCAGACAGATGGCTTCCGACTTGGAAAACTGTGCGTTTTCTATCTTTGCAAGAAGCAGAAGGTTACGGTTGAGGCGAGAGAGGCGTGAGGTTATTTGGTAGAGGTCTTGTATGATTTTCGCTTGCTGCTCTGTTAGTTCCTGCTGTTGCAGCAGAAGGTCGAGTTTGCTTTGGAATATGGCGAGCGGTGTCTGCAGTTCGTGTGAGGCATTCTCTGTAAATTCCTTCTGAGCTACATAAGTGTCTATATCCTTCTGTATCAACTTGTGCAAGGCATCAGAAAGCCGTTCAAACTCTTTTACATCGCTTCTTGGTAGGACAGGAACTTTCATATTCTCCAGTTTGAAGGATTCTACAATACTGAGTATCTTGTCGAAAGGTTGCCATAGTTTTTTCGACATCAGTTGTATGGTTAGCAGAATGCCGATACACAACAGTGCTGTTATAAGCAGATATTGCAGCATGATACCCTTTATGATATCTTCTTCCAAGTCTGGCGTGGGTATATCCTTCCCTGCCTGTACAGCCTCAACCAAGTCTGCCATATCTTCTGCATAATAATTCTTGGTAAGCAAGTAAAATGCAGGGGCGGCCAGTATAAACAATGTGGAAATGCACGCAACAAAGTGCGTCATCGACTTGTGCATAAGGCTTTTTGCTTTTCTGTGCCTTGTGTTTTCGTAGCTTTTTATCATACTATATTCCATTTATAGCCCATGCCGTATACATTGCGAACGCAGTCTTTGCATCCTAACGCCGCCAACTTAGCTTTCAGGTTTTTTATATGTGTATACACAAAATCGTGATTGTCCATCATGTCTGCCATCTCGCCGCTCAGATGTTCGGCTATTGCACTCTTTGACAATACACGGTTCTTGTTGCCGATGAAAAACAATAACAAATCGTACTCTGATTTTGTCAACGTAAGGGTATGTCCGTTTACGGCAACACTCTTTTTGGGCAAGTCAATGCAGATAGTGCCACATACCAGCATATTGTTTGCTCCAAACTCCTTACGGCGTATTATAGCATAGATGCGCATACTTAGTTCGGCAAGGTGGAAAGGCTTTGCCAGATAGTCGTCGGCCCCTATTTGCAGTCCTTTCAGTTTGTCGTCAAGAGAGTCCTTGGCCGAAATAATAATCACTCCCGCCGGATTATTGCGACGCTTGATGTCGCACAGAATATCAAGACCATTGCCACCAGGCAGCATTAGGTCGAGCAATACACAGTCGTAATCGTATATACGTACCTTCATTATAGCATCATTGAAGTCGAAAGCCTGTTCGCACAGATACTCCTCGCCTTTAAGGTACTCAACAATGCTGTCGGATAGCTTGCGCTCGTCTTCTATTATCAGTATTTTCATATTTACCTATTTATATAGCATAACAATACTTCCGGCTGTTATGAGCAGTGCTCCGATAATGACCTTGGCATTGACGGGTTCTTTCAAGAAAAGAAACGACAGGCAGATGGTAATCACCACGCTCAGCTTGTCAACTGGTGCCACGCGCGACACGTTGCCCAACTGCAGGGCTCTGAAATAAAAGAGCCATGACAGGCCCGTTGCCGCTCCCGATAGAATAAGAAACAGCCACGTGTGAGAGGGTATGCACTTCATTTCATTCGCATGACTGCCAGCCAAAGCTATACCCCATGTAATGAAGAGAATGATAGTGGTACGGATAGCCGTAGCTATATCAGAGTCGATATCTTTCACTCCAATCTTGGCGAAGATAGCCGTCAATGCGGCAAAGAAGGCTGAAAGCAATGCGTAATATTTCCACATAATATGTTAGATACTTTCTTGATACAACGCAAAGATAGGCGGTAAAATTGTGGAAAGTTTGAAGAAATTGCCATTTTGAGCTTTTAAAAGTATAGTGGCTATTTTTCGCTGTCTATGTGGAGTAAATATATTAAGTTACAGATTGTAACAAAAAACTGATAAGAATTATAAAATGTAATGCAAAATAGGATAAACGGTAATGTTTTTACGCTGTGTGCGCACACAATATATTGACCTATATCAACAAAAAGCGAAAAAGAAGCAGAAAAAGATAAAAAGTTATTGACGAAATTCTAAACAGTAGTACCTTTGCATTGTCAAAAGGTTAATAGATTGTTTAGGTTAGTAGTAATAGATTTAGGTTTTTAGTTATTAGGTTTTTAAGGTAGATTGACAGATTGTTTAACAGGGATGACAATGGAGGCCGTGAGGCTTTCATTCATAAGAAAAAAATAGTTAAACATATGGATTACGCTGAAGCTCGTTGATGAGTATCAGCGTTTTTTTTGCTTTTTATACTCAAATAGTTTTTCTGTAGGCATGAGAAAAAAGATAATTCATTTTGAGTTGTCTTTGATTTGCGCTAACTTTGCAGTCAGAAAACATATTAATATAATAAGAATAAAGTATGATTCTCTTCTTCAAGACTCAGAACGAGCACGTGATTGCGACTGAAATCAACCATCAGCCCAGTCAGCCGGAAATCGACGAACTAAGTTGGCTCTATGGCGACGCTACCCTCATGCCCCAGCAAACTTTGCAGGGCTTCTATGTAGGTCCGCGCCGTGAAATGATTACCCCTTGGAGCACAAATGCCGTTGAGATAACCCAAAATATGAACCTCAGCGGCATTTCACGTATAGAGGAGTTCTTCCCTGTTGACAGTGCCGATGCCAGCCACGACCCTATGTTGCAGCGTATGTATCAGGGATTAGACCAAGACGTGTTCACTGTTAACCACCAGCCCGAGCCTATCAAGTATATAGACAATCTGGAGGAGTATAACGAGCATGAAGGCTTGGCCCTCTCGCCCGAGGAGATAGAGTATCTACACAAGATAGAACAACAGAACGGTCGCCCGCTTACCGACTCAGAGATTTTCGGCTTTGCCCAAATTAACTCAGAGCACTGCCGACACAAGATATTCGGTGGCACGTTTGTTATCGACGGCAAAGAGATGGAGTCGAGCCTCTTTGCTATGATCAAGAAAACTACCAAGGAGAATCCCGGTAAGATACTTTCGGCTTACAAGGACAATGTGGCTTTTGCCCAAGGACCAGTGATAGAGCAGTTTGCACCTAAAGACCAGTCTACTGCCGATTATTTCCAAGTAGAAGATATAGAAAGTGTAATCTCGCTTAAGGCAGAGACCCATAACTTCCCCACCACAGTAGAACCCTTCAATGGGGCGGCTACCGGTACGGGTGGCGAGATACGCGACCGTATGGGTGGCGGTGTAGGCTCGTGGCCAATAGCGGGTACGGCGGTGTATATGACCTCTTATCCTCGTTTAACCGACGACGAGGGCAAAACTATAGCCGAACGCGATTGGGAAGACCTTCTGCCCGTGCGCCAGTGGCTCTATCAAACGCCCGAGCAGATACTGGTTAAGGCATCTAATGGTGCGTCAGACTTCGGTAATAAGTTCGGTCAGCCGCTGATTGCAGGTTCGGTGCTTACCTTTGAGCATGCCGGTGACGGTCAGCGTTTGGGTTACGATAAGGTGATTATGCTTGCCGGTGGCGTAGGCTATGGCAAGAAGCGCGACTGCCTGAAAGGCGAACCTAAGAAAGGCAACAAGATAGTAGTGGTAGGTGGCGACAATTACCGTATTGGTCTTGGTGGCGGTTCGGTATCGTCGGTAGATACCGGTAGATATTCTAACGGTATAGAACTCAATGCTGTACAACGTGCAAACCCCGAAATGCAGAAGCGTGCATACAACTTGGTTCGTGCGTTGGTAGAAGAAGACAATAACCCTGTAGTAAGTATTCACGACCATGGTTCGGCAGGCCATCTTAACTGCTTGTCTGAGTTGGTAGAAGACTGTGGTGGCGAGATAGATATGACTCGTCTGCCAATAGGCGACAAGACCCTAAGCGCAAAGGAAATCATAGCCAACGAGAGTCAAGAGCGCATGGGCTTGCTTATCGACGAGAAACACCTAGAACATGTACAGCAAATAGCCGAACGCGAACGTGCTCCGCTATATGTAGTTGGTCAGACTACGGGCGACGCCCACTTCTCATTCGTTCAGGGCGACGGCAAGAAACCTTTCGACCTTGATGTGGCTCAGATGTTTGGTCATTCGCCCAAGACTGTAATGCAAGATGAGACCGTAGAACGCCATTATCAAGACGTTACCTACAGTCAAGATAAAATAGATGAATATCTGCAGCGGGTGCTCCAACTCGAAGCCGTGGCTTGTAAAGACTGGCTCACTAACAAGGTAGACCGTTCGGTAACGGGTAAGATTGCTCGCCAGCAGTGCCAGGGCGAGATACAGCTGCCTTTGTCAGACTGTGGCGTGGTGGCTCTCGACTATCGTGGTTGCAAGGGTATAGCCACTGCATTGGGCCATGCTCCCCAGGCGGGTCTTGCCAATCCTTCGGCAGGTAGTGTACTCTCTGTAGCCGAGGCTCTTACCAATATAGTTTGGGCTCCGCTGGCCGATGGTATGGAAAGCCTATCGCTTAGTGCCAACTGGATGTGGCCCTGCCGTTCGCAGAAAGGCGAAGATGCCCGTTTGTACCAAGCTGTTCAGGCTCTGTCGGACTTCTGTTGCGCCCTGCACATCAATGTTCCTACTGGAAAGGATAGCCTCTCATTGAGTCAGCAATATCCCAATGGCGATAAGATTATCTCTCCGGGAACAGTAATCGTTTCGGCTGGTGGCGAAGTGTCAGATGTACGTAAGGTTGTTTCGCCTGTGATGGTTAACGACAAGAACTCGTCGCTCTATCATATCGATTTCAGTTTCGATGCCCAGCGTCTTGGTGGCTCAGCTTTTGCTCAAAGTCTTGGTAAGGTGGGCGACGATGTGCCTACAGTAACTAACGCCGAGTATTTTGCCGATTGTTTCAATGCCGTGCAAGAACTTATCGGTCGCGGTTGGATTATGGCCGGTCATGATATTTCGGCTGGTGGACTTATCACCACACTTCTTGAAATGACGTTCGCCAATGTTGATGGCGGTATGCACGTAAATCTGCACGATATAGCTGATGATGATATTGTAAAACAACTCTTTGCAGAGAATCCAGGTGTAGTAATCCAGGTGAGTGATGAGCATAAGCAAGAACTTCGCGAATATCTTGAAGACGCCGGTATAGGTTATGCTAAGATAGGATATCCTACTCCCGATACTCGTACTGTTGTAGTTAAGAAGGGTGATTACGAACATACATTCGATATCGATACCCTGCGTGACACTTGGTATAAGACCAGCTATCTGCTCGATCGTAAACAGAGTATGAACGGAATGGCTGCCGAACGCCAGGATAACTACAAGCATCAGCCCATTGAGATGAAATTTAATGGCGACTTCACTGGTACGCTTGCTCAGTATGGAATCAGTGCTGATAGGCGCAAGCCCACTGGTATAAAGGCAGCCATCATCCGTGAGAAAGGTACCAATGGCGAGCGTGAAATGGCTTACTCACTTTATTTGGCTGGGTTTGATGTTAAAGACGTAATGATGACCGACCTAATTACTGGTCGTGAAACGCTAGAGGATGTTAGCATGATTGTATTCTGCGGTGGCTTCTCTAACTCCGATGTACTTGGCTCGGCTAAGGGATGGGCTGGTGCATTCCTGTATAATCCCAAGGCTAAAGAAGCACTCGACCGCTTCTATGCTCGTGAAGATACGCTCTCGCTGGGTATCTGTAACGGATGCCAACTTATGGTTGAACTAAATCTGGTTAATCCCGAGCATAAGAAGCATTCACGTTTGTTGCACAATGTTTCACACAAGTTCGAGAGTGCATTCTTAGGGCTCACCATTCCTCAAAATAACAGTGTTATGTTTGGTAGCCTGAGCGGTAGTAAGTTAGGTATTTGGGTAGCTCATGGTGAAGGTCGTTTCTCTCTTCCCGAAGGTGAGGGTGAGGATGCTTACAATGTAGTGGCCAAGTATAGCTATTCACAGTATCCGGGCAACCCTAACGGTTCTGATTATGCTGTGGCTGGTATATGTTCGGCCGATGGCCGACATCTGGCGATGATGCCCCACTTAGAGCGTGCTATCTTCCCATGGCAACAGGCTTATTATCCTGCCAACCGTCGTAATGACGAGGTTACTCCATGGATAGAAGCCTTTGTCAATGCCCGTAAATGGATAGAGAGTAAACAATAATGGCGAATTTCTATATAGATGCATTCAAGACATTCGTAAAGATTGGCGCCTTCACCCTTGGTGGAGGCTACGCCATGATACCCCTTATTGAGGCCGAGGTGGTAGACAAGAAGGGATGGATAGGTAAAGACGAGTTTGTAGATATGCTTGCCATTGCCCAAAGTTGTCCCGGCGTGTTTGCCATTAACATCAGCGTATTTATTGGTTATAAAATGCGTAAGACAATGGGTGCTTTATGCACGGCATTGGGTACGGCGTTGCCCTCGTTTCTAATAATATTGGCTATAGCCATGTGTTTCCGCCATTTTATTGATATTCCTTGGGTGGCCGCAATGTTTATGGGCATACGTCCGGCTGTGGTTGCGCTGATAGCCGTGCCTACCTTTAATATGGCCAAAAGCACGGGAATCTGCCTGTCTAACTGCTGGATACCCATAGTAAGCGCCTTGCTTATTTGGGCATTTGGAGTTAATCCAATTTATGTGTTGATTGCGGCCGGAATAGGCGGTTTTCTCTATGGTAAAATCATTAAACCCACCGAATAGCCATGATATTTCTTAGTCTGTTTGTCACATTTTTCAAGATAGGTCTCTTTGGCTTTGGCGGAGGTTATGGTATGCTTTCGCTTATACAGGCCGAAACGGTGGTTCATCATCACTGGCTATCGTCGGCAGAGTTTACCAATGTGGTAGCTATCTCGCAGATGACTCCTGGTCCTATCGGTATCAATTCGGCTACCTACTGCGGTTTTACAGCTCTTCAGAACGAGGGATATAACCAGTTGATGTGTATGCTGGGTTCGGCTGTGGCTACCTTTTCATTAGTGTTGCCATCGTTCATATTGATGATACTTATTAGTAAGGTGTTTATGAAGTATATGCACACATCGATAGTGCAGAGTGTGTTTGCCGGTTTGCGCCCTGTGGTTGTAGGCTTGTTGGCTGCAGCAACCCTTATGCTTTGTAATTCAGAGAACTTTGGTTCGCTTGGCGTGTCGCCGTGGCAGTTTTGGATAAGTATAGCTCTCTTTGTAGCTACCTTTGTAGGCACCAAGTTTGTTAAGGTGGGTCCCATACAGATGATATGCTTGGCGGCATTTGCCGGACTGATGTTGCTGTACTAACGACTTCGACTAGAGTTAAATATAATGGTGGTATCTTTAAGGGCCACGCTAAAGAAAGATAATTTATATGAAGGTTAAGATACTCCGTTTGCTACTGCTGGTAATGACGCTGGTATTTGCCAGTGTCACAGAGAGCTTTGCTGCTAATAAAAATGTGGCGGCTGAGTGTCATGACGTTGCTCACCAAGGTCCATGCCGCGATAGTAGCGACCGCTTGTGGGGCAACGAGCGACCTTCGTGTAGCCAGGTGGCACTGCAGCCGCAACCGCAACGGTACGTATCGTCGCCCCGTTACGATTACGAACCCGTACCCCAATCACACGAGCATAGACTCTTGTCGAGAATACCCGACTACGCAAAGTTTAATCCCTATAATCTTATCACTTGTAGTTGGCTGCGCCGTCTGCTTAAGGCCAGTCATCCTTATGCCAGGGCTGGTTATTATGTCTATGCCCTAAGGCATATTATTCGCTGACCATAATAGTTTTTGTAGAGAGACGATTTTCCCTCTCTACCATTCTTAATATATGTGGTGGCCTTTTTGGCTACTCGCCTAAGGGTACTTTCCCTTAGGGTAATAATTATAAATTTTATTGTATTGATTACAGTGGTTTTACTAACCACCATTTTTTTAAAAAACTATTATGGCAAATATTAAAAATCTTACTTTGGGCGACTTTCTGCTCAAAGACTCGCGTGTTAATACTGTAAGTGCTTTCTTCGGACTGTCTTCTAAAACTATTTATGTACCTACTGGTAGCAAGATTACTGCTACAGTATACGAATTTCCCGCTACCAAAGAGGATATGCTGCGCAAACTGCTTTCTCTTTCGGGTGCAGCGCTTAAGGATGCTGTAGCGCAAGTTGTTACGCTGCGTAGTGCAGAGATAGGAAATCTAAGATTAGAGGTCTGCTTGTCGGCCGACCATAAGTTTGTAGCTCTGCAGTTGCTTCGTTACAGTAACTTTGTGGCTACTCCTATAACCGGCCTTACCATCTACGAGGGCGAAGATGCTGCCGTACTGGCCGGATTGTTGTAAACATAATAAACTGGTTAGAATAGATAGGGGCAACCTTACTTCCTCTGCAATACTTGAGGAATGTAGGTTGCCCCTTGTTGTAGTAGGTGTTTGTTAGTTGCCCAGTGCGCTTTGCAGGGCTTTTTCTACTTTCTCCATCATTACGGTTGCCAGCTCTACGCGTCCGTCTGGACCTATAAGATATAGTGTTGGAATCCAGTTGATGTTATACAGACGGTCGCTTACGGTCTCCTTTTTCCATTTCTTCAGTTCGCTGTACTGCAACCATTCCATCTTGTTGTCTGCAATGTATTTCTGCCATGCCTCTCGGTTGGTGTCGTACGATATACCAGCTATCTGCAATCCCTTGTCACGATATTGACTCCACAACTGTTGCAGAGCAGGAGTTTCCCGGCGGCAGTCGGGACACCACGATGCCCAAAAGGTTATCAGTACATATTTGCCCCTCATTTGGCTCAGCTTTATCTCCGAACCATCGTTGGCTGTACCTATAGTCATGTCGGGAGCCTCGGTATCCACTTTAAGCAGAGCCGTGGCATACTTGTCGTCTAAATCTTGTGCCATGGCGCAGGTTACTATCGCCATAAGCGCCATCAGAGTTGTAATTATTCTTGTTCTCATACCTTATTCATATATATATACTGCAAAATTACCAATTCTTTTAACCGTAGCTATACCCGGATAGTTAAAAAACTGCAAAAGCCTATTCTATAGTTGTTGTTACATTTCTACAATATTATTATAAGAACGCCTATAGATTAATAGCTTTCTCTAAAGTTGGCAGGCGTAACCTTTGTAATTTTTTTGAAGAACTTGTTGAAGTATGACGGGTCTTCAAATCCTAACTTGATGGATATTTCTTTAATGCGTAGCGATGTACAAGTCAACAGGCGTTTTGCCTCTACTATTATTCTATCGTCTATTATTTCCAATGGCGACAACTGTTCGTATAGCTTTGTGCTCTTGGTCAATATGTTTTTCGAAGTGCCCAAAAGTTCTACATACTCTTTTACGGTATGTATGCTGGTGTAATAGTTGTCTACGGCTTCTATAAATCTAGAATATATCTCAGCGTATTGATTTTTAGCAGAAAAGTCTTCTTCTTTTTTCCATTCGCAATGCCTGATACAGGTTACGATAAAGTCTGTTAGCAGTGCAGCATTGTAAGAGTTGTGCAGTTGGCTGTTGTGCCCCCAAGTTTGCTCTTCTGTCATGCGGTCTACTATACTTTGTAATTTCTCGCTTGCCTGTTGAGTAACGTTGCAATAGTTGGCTCCATTTCGGCGATTAAAAAGCCGATGGCGTACTTTGTTAACAATACTAGGGTCTAAATGATTAAGAAAAACCGGAGTAAACACTATTGCGTATCCTTCAGGCTTACCGATAGTAGAAAGATTGTGCAGATTGTACGACGACAGGAAGAAGATGATATTGTTGTTTACATCGAACTCTTCAAAATCAACATAATGAATGCCCCTACCACGCTTTACCCATAGTATCATGTCGAAATTGTTGGCGTGTATAAACTTTCGATCGGCCAGTTGCGAGTATGTTTCATACAAGCATCCCATATCGTCTACCCGAAATACATCTACTTCTGCATTGGTAGAAGATAATTCGTATTTGGGATATTCTACAGTTCCTTGTGTGGTTGTAGTTAAACTGATAATAGTGTCGTTCATTTTGTTCTGCTTTCTTCTGTTAACAAAGTTAAGCGTTATGTATGGTAAATTTGCCCTATTTTGTTGAAAAATAATATCCATGGTGCAATTTTACCATATTTTGTGCCGATTTCTCATGGGTAAAAACCACTTGGGGGGGGTAACTTTGCGCCCAATTAATAATGTAAGATGATGCGAATATTTATAGCAATACTTTTCCTATTGGCTTCTATCCCCACGTTTTCACAACAAATACATGGAATAATACAAAACAAGAGCGGCGAACCGCTGCCGGCTATGGTAGTAGCTCTTAAAAATGCCGAAGATTCTACCTTTATTGTCGGAGCTATATCCAAAGAGAATGGGCAATTTGATATTGCCTATAAACAGACAGATAAAAAGTATATACTAGAGTTCTCAGGGCTGGGATATCATACCAAGCAGATAACAGTTGGTAGCATATCGGTACAGCTTGAAAACCTAGTGGTAACACTGGATGAAGATACCCAAGAACTAAATCAGATTACGGTTGTAGGCAAACGTAAGGTTGCTTACCGCAATGGCGAATACCGACTCGCGGTATCGGGTACATCTCTTGAAAAACAGCCAGATATATTCTCGGTAATGCAGTTTCTGCCTTTTGTCACTACGAATAAAGAAAACATATCTATCATGGGAAAGGGTAGCATACTGATAATGCTCAACGGCCGACAGGTAAGAAGTATGGCAGAAATAAGCAGACTTACTCCGTCGCAAATCAAAGAGCTGACGGTAGTTCCTCATGCCTCGTCGGAGTATGGTGCCGATTATGATGCAGTGATAAAAATCAAGACAGTTACTGATATCAAAGACTTTTTGTCATCGCAAGTTAATCATACGTCTGTCTTTGCCCGCGATTACTCTAACTCGCAAACCGTAGATGTAAACTTTAAAAAGGGCAAGTGGAATAGCTTTGGTTCGTATACTTTCAAGCATTTGTCATCGGTAGAAAGGGCAACCAATAAATACACCATCTATGATGCCGACAATCAAGAAGTGCTGGGTAACAACAGTTCTGTTAATAGGGCGGGTAGCTTAAGTAATAACCATAATCTGATACTGTCGTCTAGCTATTCGTTCGGCCCCAACAATTCTCTTGAGTTGCAGTATATATTCGACTCTAACCGCGCGATGAACAATACCGATGTAACCGAAGCGTCATCGTTCTCTAATAATGATGATGTTACTCTGAACACCCTGCAAGATAATACCAATAACAGCACTACTCACGACGTTGTACTGAAGTATCTGCTTGCAGCCCAATCGTACTCGCTTACTATCAATGGCGGATATATCAATTCTGTTTCGCACACGGATAACAATATTACTGATGGCATGGCTCCCTATGCTTATATTAAGGGGCGAAACAATTACAATGTGTATACGTTTAATGCAGACTATGCCAAACAGTTGTCACCTGCATGCAAAATACAGTTAGGTACTAAACATTCGTATATTACCAACAATGGATATTCGTTAGCCAATTATAACGCTCAGCAAGACCTTGGTTATGATAACAATACTCGCCTGCACGACGGCGTTTCTGCAGCCTATGTCAGTGTGTCGGGTCAGGTTAAGAAACTCTATTATGCTGCCAGCCTACGGGGTGAATATGCATTTATACGATACCAGGATAATAGCGATACGCCTATAAAGCGTAATGATTTCAATCTGTTTCCGTCTTTATCATTTACCTATTCTGCCTCGCCCTATTTGGTGGTTAGCGGCGGATATGTGATGAAGGGCGTGCGACCGTCGTTCTCCCAAATTTCGCCCTTGATACGCTATGTCAATTCGCACCTGTACGAACAGGGAACGCCCTCGCTGCAACATACCATTTCGCATAATCCGTATCTTACTATGATTATTCGTAGCAAGATAAGTGTAGACATCAATTATTTTCATAAAACAAATTTTGCCATGTATGTGTTTGGGCAAATAACACCCCAAAGCAATATTCTTGTGAACAAGCCCATAAATGTAGATGTAAATTACTGGAACCTAAGGGCTAGTTATTCTGATAAGTTGGGCATCTATAGGTTTGCCTATAATGGCGAGATACATTACGACCAAACCAGAATTCCGTTTTTAGGTAATTCGGGACTGTCAAACAAACCAAGATTTTCTGCATCGTTGGTCAACCAGTTCGATGCATCGGCCAATCTGATGTTTTTCTGTAATCTTGATTTGGCATCGTCGTATACCTCGTTAGGATCCAAATTCAGCGATGCGTATAATGTTACTTTGGGTGCTTATGCTACCTTCTTCAAAGATAAGCGACTCACCCTAATCATCTCTGGCAACGATTTGGTGCGTCAAGGAGTGCCTAACAATAGCAGCAGTCATTACTACGTGTCATCTGTACGTACATTCAGTCCCGATAGTAGAAACCTCATGGTATCCTTGCGATATAATATTAATAGCTATCGGGCGTTGTTTCGTAAGAATAATTCAAATGCCGATGAGTATCAGCGTATAAAGTAATGGACAATCAACCTGAATAATAGTTTTTAAGCGGAACCATAGGTTGTTGGCTTTCACCGTATCGCCCCCCCCTCCCTATTATTCTTAAAAGCCTGCTTGTTGGTGTTTAGAATATTTAACTAAAGGGGAGGTTAATTTAGTTAAGAAATGTTATATAATCAGGCTCTTTTTGTGTTGTTTGCAGTCAGCAAAAAGTAGACAAAAATGGATGAAAAATCCATGATTTCCGCCTTTTCTATACCATTGCAGTTTGTTTAACTTCCGGTTTCCGATCAAGTACCTATAATATTTGTCCAAATTCAGTGGTAAATGGCAAAATTAGGCTAAAATACTGACATTTTTGTGATAAATTTCCCAGCGCATAAGATGGTTATTTCGGTGCTAAAGACCAACTCCAGCATGCTAAAGACCAACTTCAGCATGCTAAAGGATAACTCTGCTATTGTAAAGCTAATCTTTAGCCCCCGAAAAGGGCCATTATAAATAGGAGATTTGCCCACTACAAAACTTTTTTGCGTAAAAATCGCAATCTTGTGAATATTTCTATTAAGAAAAATTAATAATTGTAGTTGCCGTTTTTGCCAAAATACGACTTTTACAGTTTTCGTACGTATCTTCTTGGTTCTTATGGCTTCATGAAAGTGAGAATGAGGTGATTGTAAGAATGTATTTATGCCGAACGTAGCGGAATGGCAATAGCACGCATGTCTGGACTGATACGCCGAAAGGATATGGACGGAGCCTTGCGCCTGCTGCAAGGCTTCTAGGGTACCGTTCCTTACTGCAACGTAACCAATTACGAAGGCCACTATCAGCAGATACTCTATATTATCTTCACTTTGCTCTCTCAGCTTTGGTAGTAGATGTAGAGGTGCATACCCCTAAGGGTAGAGTAGATATGGTACTGCAAACCCAAACCGATCTCTACCTTGTTGAGTTGAAATTAAACAAGAGCGCGCAGGCTGCAATGCAGCAAATCAACCTCAAAAACTATCGCCAGCGGTTCGCTCTCCCAAGCAAGCCTATCATCAAGGTAGGTATTAATTTCGATTCTACCAAAGGTAATATTGAAGACTGGATGATAGAGGGCGAAGGCTAATAGCTTTCTCGTAACTACATCCGTTTTTATAGCCTCTTTGCGTAAAAGAGAGTTTCAGAACGTATATTTCTCTATGTAGGTTCTATAAACTGTATATAGAACTATGCCTTGTAATTTTACTCCAAAACCGTTATGCGCTAACGTATTAATTTCGTAATTTTGTAGCATAACATAAAAGGGTGGTAATTTTTAGCCCCCCAATAGTATGTACATATAATGAACATAGTCTTTAACATAGAGTATTATGCATATACGGGCGAACAAGTAGCCCTTAATATAATAGGTAACGATGGGCATACCCCCATAGTGCGTCAGCTGATGACCACCCACGATAATGCCCATTGGACCTATGAATGGGCTGCCGACGGGAATAGTGCCCCTCAAGTAGACTATTATTTTACCATAGAGCGGGGTGGAGTAACCCTGCGACGTGAGTGGACAGCCGTATGCCACCGCCTAGATATGCCCACACGCCGTCAGGCCCAAGTAAATATATACTGCCGGTGGACAGATATGCCGCAAGATACCTACCGGTATAGTTCGGCATTTACAGAGTGTCTGCATCCGCACCCCATAGCCACACTGCGTTCGCCCGGCGACCGCTGTATACGCGTAGTGTGCCGTGCGCCACAGTTGCGTTCTGGGCATAGACTGGTGCTTACCGGTGCCGGTCGTGCCTTAGGCGAATGGATACCCACGCAGGGAATACCCATGACAGAGCATGGCTACAACGAGTGGGTGGCAGAAGTTCCAGCCGACCTGCTTGAGGGCCGTCACATGGAGTTTAAGTTTGTTATCCTTCCTACCGATGGACAGACTCCTATTTGGGAAGTTGGCGACAACCGCACGCTGCAGGTACAGAGTGAAGGTGGATTGGCGGTATACGAACTCGACCAGTCGTTCTATCCCCTCTGCGATGAGCGTGTGGCTGGTACACTGATACCCGTATTCTCACTACGCACCGAAGGAAGCTTCGGTGTGGGCGACTTTGGTGACCTAAGCGCTATGATAGACTTTGTGGCCGCTACAGGGCAGCGCGTGTTGCAAGTTTTGCCCGTTAACGATACCACGGTTAACCATACTTGGACAGATAGCTATCCCTACAGCTGTATAAGCGTGTTTGCCCTGCATCCGCAGTATGCCGACCTGCGCCAACTGCCCCCCTTGGCAAGTGCCGATAGGCGCAACTATTATGCCCACCAGCAACAACAACTCAATGCCCTGCAGCAGATAGACTACGAGCGGGTAGTACAGACTAAGGAAGAATATCTGCGCGAGATATATGCCCAAGAGGGTAGTAGCATGATGGATACCCCAGACTTTCGAAACTTCTTTGCCGAGAGTAGTCAGTGGTTGGTGCCCTATGCCTTATATTGCTTGCTGCGCGATACTTATCATACTACCGATTTTAGCCGTTGGCACGGGCATATCCAATGGGACGAGGCCGAACGTGAGGCCCTGTCTATGCCTGGTAGCAATGCCTATGGCCAAGTGGCTTACTACTACTTTGTGCAGTATGTACTGCATACCCAAATGGTGGCTGCCCACAATCATGCTCGCCGTTGTGGCGTGATACTCAAGGGCGATATACCTATAGGTGTGCATCGCCAGGGCTGCGATGTATGGACAGAGCCCGGCTACTTCTGTCTTGACGGTCAGGCAGGTGCTCCGCCCGACGATTTTGCTACCGATGGTCAGAACTGGGGATTTCCCACCTACAACTGGCAAGCTATGACAGCCGACGGATGCCGTTGGTGGAATCGCCGTTTTACCCATATGGCCCATTACTTTGATGCCTACCGTATAGACCATGTACTGGGTTTCTTTCGCATTTGGGAAATTCCCGTGCATGCCGTGCGCGGACTGTTGGGACAGTTTGCCCCCGCATTGGCATTTACCCAGCAAGAGATAGAAGGTTATGGGCTGCACTTCACCCCCGATATGCTCACTCCAAGAATTACCCGTGAGATGCTAGCTACTATCTTCGGCACCCAAGCCGATAGCGTGCGTAACTATTGTCTTACAACTTGTGACGATGGCACTTACACCCTGCGCCCCGAGTATGATACCGAGCGCAAGATAGACCACATGATAGAAACCGGTAGGTGCGACAGTGCTCTGCGTAGCGGTCTGTTTACCCTGGTAGACGATGTGCTGTTCTTAGAAGACCATCGCTCGCCGCAAATGTATCATCCGCGCATTGCCGCCAACAAGACGTGGGCTTACCGCCGACTTACAGATACCGAAAGGCGTGCCTTCGACCGCTTATACGAAGACTTCTACTACCACCGCAACAACGGGTTCTGGTATGGCGAGGCTATGAAGAAGCTACCACCACTGGTAGAGGCTACCCATATGCTAACCTGTGCCGAAGACCTAGGTATGGTGCCATCGTGTGTGGCCCCCGTAATGGAGCAGTTGCGCATACTAAGTCTGGAGATACAAACCATGCCCAAGACCGCTACACGCTTTGCCGACACCATGACGTATCCCTATCGTTCGGTATGTACTTTCTCGTCACACGATATGGCTCCGCTACGCCAGTGGTGGGACGAAGATACGCTACGCACGCAAGATTATTATACCACTATGCTGCATCACAATGGTGAAGCACCTCACCCTATGCCCGCAGAATTAGCCGTTGAGGTGATTGAGGCTCAGTTAGCGTCACCCTCTATGCTCTGTGTACTCAGTCTACAAGACTGGTTGGCCATAGACCCGCATCTGCGCCTGGCCGACCCTAATGGCGAGCGCATCAATATACCCGCCAATCCACACCACTATTGGCGTTACCGCATGCACATTACTATAGAGCAGATGGCAGCCAACGCCCATTATTGCCAAACTATATCAGAGATGATAAGCAAGTCTGGACGCAGACTAGGGTAACTTGACGCTGTATAGAGTGGGCCTAACTATATTATAGGTGTGGTTCGGCGAGTTACGTGTTTTTTTTCGTAATTTTGCAGCAGGTTGTAGGGCAATCGCGTAAGGATAATACATTAAGAAATACAATAATGAAGATATTTGGTATAGGAATGAACTACATCGAGCACAATAAAGAGCTCGATGGTACGTTATATAAACCAGAGAACCCCGTGATATTCACCAAGGCCGACTCGTCGTTGCTCAAGATGGGTAAACCATTCTTCGTGCCCGACTTTATGGGACGCATAGACTACGAGGCCGAAGTGGTAGTGCGTATCTGCAGGCTGGGCAAGAGTATACCCGAACGATTTGCTCACCGCTATTACGATGCCGTAAGCGTGGGTATCGATTTTACAGCTCGCGATGTGCAGCAGAAATTGCGCGAACAGGGGCAGCCCTGGGATCTTAGCAAGAGCTTTGATGGCGCTGCAGCTATAGGTGAATGGGTGCCTAAAGAAAAGTTCTTGAATGTACAAGCACTGCGCTTCCATCTTGATATCAATGGGCAAACGGTGCAGCAGGGCTGTACCTCAGAAATGCTCTTCAGTATAGACCATATAGTGGCTTATCTAAGCAACTATTTTACCCTGAAGACGGGCGATATTATATTTACCGGAACGCCAGTAGGCGTTGGCCCAGTGCATATAGACGACCATTTGGAAGGATATATAGAAGAGCGCAAGGTGCTGGAATTTAACTGCAAGTGATAACTATATTGAAATATCTACCCCCTGTCCGCTCTGCGGTGAAAAGAAGTGTAATGGCAGTGCTGCTAATGGCGCTTGCCCTTGCCGTGCAGGCGCAGAAGTTTTATAACCTTACCGCCCAACAGGTAAGGATAGATAGCGTAGCGCCCTATTTTAGTTGTGCCATACCCCTAAGTGGAGCCTATGCCGATAGCGTGTATACGGCAACTATAGCATATCCCGAATATATAGACATGACGGCGGCCGATATAGACCGCTATCGCCAGATAATGAAAGGCGTAGAGCCGCCGGCAACACCCACCATAGAGCAACATATTGTTACGGCTCGCCGAAAGGGCAGCCTGGAAATCTCGTTCTGCCCCGTGGTATATAGACAGGGTAAGTATCAGTTACTGGTTAGCTTTATGCTCGATATACAGCGTAAGGCACTCAGTAGGTTGGCACGTAAGCGCCAACGCGCAGCCCTTGTTCCCGTGTCAGAGCGTTATGTTGCCAATTCGGTGTTGGCTACAGGACGCTGGGCAAAGATTAGGGTAAGTGAGAGTGGGGTATATCAACTTACCGAGTCGCTTATTCGCCGGGCTGGGTTTAATAATATAAATAAGGTGCATGTCTATGGTATGGGGGGAGCACTGATAGACGAAACACTTAGTGGTGCTAGTTTGCAGGCTCACGATGATCTGCGTGAGGTTCCCCTATATAACTCAGGGGGTAAGCGTCTATTCTATGCCCAAGGGCCAGTAAGCTGGGCTTCTAACGATGCCGCTACGCGTACCCGTAACCCATACTCGCAGTATGGTTATTACTTTATTACTCAGACCGATGAAGATACTACGCCCGTAGATTCAGCCACATTTGTTAGTTCGTTCTATCCTTCGGCAACTGATTATCATTGGCTGCACGAGACAGATAACTACGCTTGGTATCATGGTGGGCGAAATCTGGTTGAGAATACACCCGTGGCACTTAACTCATCGCAGAGTTACTCACTACCAATATTTGCCGCATCGCAGCAAACGGCTCGTATTACCGTTTCGGTAACGGCAGGCGTAACAAGTACCATAGAAATATCGTTGGGCGACTCGTTGTTGGGAACGGCTAATATTGTTCCAGGAACTTACGATAAGGGAGCCGCAACCACTAAGATATATAGTATAGACCGCTACCAAGGTTCACAGAAACTAAATATCAAGACCGTGGCAGGTGGTCCGGTGCGTTTGGACTATATTTCTATGGCGTTCGATGCACCCGTAGCAGCACCTCGGCTTACTGGCGGTATTTCAGAACCTGAATACGTATGTAATATTACGCAGCAGAACCATCATGCCGACGGTCCTGCCGATATGGTTATCATAATACCTACCAGTCAGAAATTATTGGCTCAGGCACAACGCTTGAAGCAACTACACGAAGAGCGAGACTCAATGCGGGTAACCATAGTTCCTGCCGACGAACTCTACAACGAGTTTTCGAGCGGAACACCCGATGCTAGTGCTTATCGCCACTATCTCAAGATGCTCTATGATAGAGCAGAGAAGGAGAGCGATCTTCCGCGTTATCTATTGTTGTTTGGCGATGGTGTATGGGATAACCGTATG
Organism: Bulleidia sp.; assembly: GCA_963659135.1. GTDB lineage: Bacteria > Bacteroidota > Bacteroidia > Bacteroidales > Bacteroidaceae > Prevotella. The sequence goes on from CAVKSZ010000019.1 coordinate 21,002, forward strand.
CTTATTAGTGATACACGTCGACTGGATGCCGACGACTATCTGCTATGTTATGAGAGTGAAAACTCGTTTAGCGAACTCTACTGTTATGTAAACGATGGTTTCTTTACTTTAATGGACGATGGAGAGGGTGCCGATATGCTGCGCGATAAAGAAGATATAGCCGTAGGACGTATTCCGGTGACTACAGCCGATGCCGCCAAAGGTATAGTTGATAAGACTGAGGCTTACATAACCAATGCTAATGCTGGTGCATGGCAGAATGTAATGATGTTTATGGGCGATGATGGTAACCAAAATATCCATATGCGCGATGTAGATATGGCTGCCGAACAAGTGGCCACGCTTCATCCGGGTTACCATATCAAGAAGGTAATGTGGGATGCTTATCAACGAGAGTCTTCGGCCACAGGTCATACCTATCCCGGTGCCGCTCAGGATATCAAGCAACAGATGGCCAATGGTGCCCTTATCATGGATTATAGTGGGCATGGACGTGCCGAGTACCTCTCTCATGAGAAGGTGGTTACGATAACCGATTTTGAACAGTCGCGCACGTCTAATCTTCCCCTTTGGATAACCGCTTCGTGTGATATTATGGCTTTCGACGGGGTTGAGGCTACGATAGGTGAGACAGCCGTGTGCAACGCGAAGGGTGGTGCCGTGGCATTCTTTGGAACTACGCGCACCGTGCAAACCCAATACAATCGCTCTATCAACATGGCTTATCTGCGGCATGTGCTGACTGTGGCAGACGGTTGCCGCACTACTATAGGTGAGGCTCAGCTTTTGGCAAAGAACGAGATGGTAACTACTGGGCAAGATCTTACAGCCAACAAGTTGCAGTATGCATTGCTGGGCGACCCTGCCTTAGCTTTGGCAGTACCCACGCTGACGGCTGTAGTAGACAGTATAAATGGGGTGGCCGTGACCGATGGCACCGTGCAACTGCAAGTGGGCAAGGTAGCACGTATTGCCGGACATATAGAGCAAGCGGCCGATTTTAATGGTGTAGTTACTGCCACGGTGCGCGATGTGCGCGAACTGGTGACTTGTAGGCAGAATAACGAGGCCGAAGCGCAGGAAGCCTTTACTTACTACGATCGCAAGCGGATAATCTATAACGGAGCGGATAGTGTAAAGGCTGGTCGATTTGCCATCACCTTTGCCGTACCTAAAGATATTTCTTACTCTGATGGTACTGGGCTGATAAACCTATACGCCGTAGACAATACCCGACAGCGCGAAGCTCATGGTGCATTCGATAGCTTTAGTGTAACAGGCAGCGATGTAGTTACCGACTCTATAGGCCCGTCGATATATTGTTACCTTAACTCGCCTCACTTTACCAATGGTGGCAAGGTAAATGCCACACCATACTTTGTGGCAGAAATAAGCGATGAAGACGGTATTAACGCCACCGGTACGGGTATAGGTCACGACCTGCAACTTATCATAGACGGGGATATGACCAAAACCTATACGCTGAACGATAATTTTAGTTTCGACTTTGGTACCTATACCCAGGGTACTACCTATTATAATATTCCCGAACTTGCCGAGGGTAAACATACGCTTACTTTCCGAGCCTGGGATGTGCTTAACAATTCGTCTACCACACGCCTCGACTTTACCGTAGTGCGTGGCTTGGAACCCAATATATTCAGTGTAGGTCTAAGTAAGAATCCGGCAACCACCAGTACCACCTTTATAGTGAATCACGATCGAACCGGCAGTCAGATAGATGTAGATATCGAGGTGTTTGATATGACCGGTCGGCTACTATGGACTCACTCGGAAAGCGGAGTGCCCACTACGGGTGCTTATACAATAGACTGGGACTTGACGCTCGATGGCGGCGGTAGACTGCAAACTGGTGTATATTTATACCGTGTAAAGGCTGGGGCTGATGGAAGTAAGAAAGCATCAAAAGCCAAGAAACTTGTGGTGATAGGCAATAATTAAGCCGTAGTCTGCGTTATAATAACGGTGGTCAGTATAGATCGGCTGCGTTTAAAGGCCATCATGAATAAAACTACAACGGTAAATAACCCACCGCGCATTAAGTATTCAAATGAGTAAAACAACAATGAACAAGTATCCCCGAACTCTTATAGTAATTCTTCTTATTTTGTGCGTAACTCTTACCAAGGCTCAGGATAAGAAGGATATGTTTAACCCAGTAAATAGCTCGGTAACTTCGCAGATGATAGCCCCCGACGCTCGCGCAGCAGGTATGGGCGACGTGGGTGTGGCTACCGATGCCGATGTTAACTCGCAGTACTGGAACCCAGCCAAATATCCCTTTGCTATATCCAGGGCTGGAGTGTCACTTAACTATACGCCGTGGCTTCGCCAATTGGTAAACGATATGGATGTGGCCTATCTTTCGGGTTATTATCGTATAGGCGACTATAGTGCCGTTTCGGCCTCTATGCGCTACTTCTCAATGGGTGAGGTGTATATGGATGGCAATACCGAAGACAAGACCCAAACTATAAATCCTTACGAGATGTCGCTCGATGTGGCTTACTCGCTTATGCTTAGCGAGAATTTTTCTATCGCAGCTGGAGTAAGATGGATATACTCAGACCTTACTTTCAGCTATGACGAAGATACGCAGCCTGGTTCTGCTTTTGCTGCAGATATTGCCGCCTATTATCAGAATTATCTTAACTTGGGGCAGCGTGAATGTCAATTGGGTTTGGGTCTGAATATCTCTAATATAGGTAGTAAAATCACTTTTGGTGGCGATAACCACAGTTTCTTTATCCCAACTAATATGCGCTTGGGTGCTTCGCTTAAGATTCCTGTTGACGAATACAACCGTATAACCATTGCTGCCGATGCCAACAAGCTGTTAATACCTACCTATCCTAAGCAGCGCGACGATGAGTCTACAGAAGCCTATCAGCAGCGTGTAGAAGACGAATACTGGAATGTATCGTCAATAAGCGGTATATTCAAGAGCTTTAGCGATGCGCCCAACGGCTTCAAGGAAGAGTTGCAAGAGGTAAACTGGAGTGTTGGTGCCGAGTACGAATACAATGACAAGTTCTTCTTGCGTGCTGGTTATCACCACGAGAGCGAGAACAAGGGTAATCGTAAATATTTTACCGTAGGAGCAGGATTTAAGATGAAGGTGTTCTCGCTCGATGCTGGCTATGTAGTGGCTACAGCTAAGAGTAACCCGCTCGATCAGACGCTGCGCTTTTCACTGAGTTTTGATATGGACGGTATCAAGGATATCTTCCACCGTCGTTAATACGGTATATGGTAAGATAATTCTATACAATCTGCCGGAAAAAGAATAAGAAAACAAAAAAAACTGCTATAATGAATATACGAGTAGGCATGGGCTTCGACGTGCATCAACTAGTGGCTGGTCGCGACTTATGGCTCGGTGGTATAAAGATACCTCATACCCTTGGACTGTTAGGGCATAGTGACGCCGATGTGCTGATTCACGCTATATGCGATGCCCTGCTGGGTGCTGCCAATATGCGCGATATAGGCTATCATTTCCCCGATACGTCGGCCGATACGCTAAATGTAGATAGTAAGATTCTTTTGGCTAAAACTGTAGAACTCTTGGCATCACGGGGATATAGTGTAGGCAATGTAGATGCCACGATATGTGCCGAACGGCCCAAGATAAATCCGCACGTGCCAGCTATGAAGACTTGCTTGGCTAAGGTTATGGGCATAGACGAAGATAGCGTGTCTATCAAGGCTACTACTACCGAAAAACTGGGTTATACCGGGCGCGAAGAAGGTATTAGTGCCTATGCCGTAGTGCTGATAGAGAGGGTACAAGGTTAATAGCTAAACCTGGACAGGTTTAGGAAACATAGAAAAGTCCGTCTGTTATGCTTTCGCATCTACAGACGGACTTAATTTTTTAAACTGTTTCCTATAAAAGTGTTATGTGTATCTTAGCATCTGCCCTGGGCGCAGACGGGTAGTCTTGCGCAGGTGGTTTAGCTTGCATAGGTTCTCTATAGTAGTACCACGCTTATTGGCTATAGACGAGAGAGTCTCACCCTTTGCCACCTTGTGATACATCTTCTCACTATTAGCAGAAGAGATGCTTTCAGGTTCGGTGTCTCTGCCTGTAACTTCGGCACGAGTATAAGAATCTTTGTACTTGCCACGCAAGCGGGTAGCCTCTTCACCATCTTCGGTATAAGTATTGCGACGGAACATATATGTGTCGCAGGTAATATCTTGCTCTCTAAAATTGAAGAAGATGGCAGGGTTGAGTGCTACGCCGCACAGGCGAGTTTCAAAGTGTAGGTGCGAACCCGAGCTACGGCCTGTGCTTCCGCCAAGACCTATAACTTCGCCAGCTTTTACGTTTTGGTTTTCGGTAACTAGCTGCTTAGACAGGTGACCATATATAGTTTCAAGACCATTGGGATGGCGTATCACAATGTATTTACCATAGCCTCCGCGTTCGTATTTTACTATACGTACCTTACCAGAGAAAGCCGCACGGATAGTATCGCCAATGTAAACCTTGATGTCAAGTCCAAGATGCTTTCGCCCCCAACGAGTACCGTAGTTAGAAGTGATAATACGGCTAGGAGTAGGCATAGCAAAGTGGCGCAGGTCTATACGGAATGAGTCTGGCAATTCGGTAGCTTTGTGGGCGTAGGTGTTGTCCCATTCGCTGTATAGTTCGGCAGAGGGAGATATTTCGTTCTCTCGGTTAACAAGACTTTGGAGTGCCAATGTATCTACGCGCTTCATGCGGCGGTCAATGGGAGCCTGGCGGGCTATCAAGTCTTGTGCCGCAACCGGAATGGTTACAAGCACGGTTAATCCCATTATTATAGTTCTTAAAATTCTCTTCACTTCAATTCTTATCTTTAGGTCAGGAAGCTGGTAAAAATGGGTGTGAGCCACCAGCTAAAAATAATATAAAATCACTCTAAATAGAGTGTTTTGTAATTCACACATTACAAAGTTAAGAAAAATAGTGAGAAATCATTGATATTTAACAGAATTTATATTCCTGTTAACACAAATAATATTTTTTCTGCACAAATTGTTGCTTTTGTGCTATTGGGATTACAGCTCTTTCATTTAAAATACTACGATTATCTCCGATATAGCAATTCTTCAACATATTTATGGGTTCTATGGCTATTAATGTTTTCTATATTGTCGACGGCCGTCAGCAATATTGTTTACGGTCGTCAGCCAATTGTGCGACGGCCATCAACCAACTTGCTTACGGCCGTGGACAGTATTCAAAACCTAAACTCTATCGAAAGAAGACTAAGTAGTCATCACACGATAACTTTAAATGAAACAGCCGTGTATTGGGATAAGGTGTTGGTAGGCGTTAGCTTATGGCAGACCAGTTGATATTGGTTTTGCGCAGTTCTTTTAGTCTGTCCCACAGCATTTTGTATTCGGTGCTGTTACATTCGGGGTCACGGCTGATGATAGCCTGTGCCTGTTCGCGTGCCAGTTGTACTATCTGTCCGTCGCGTGCTATATCGGCAATCTTTAGGTCGAAGGCAATGCCACTTTGCTGTGTACCTTCCAAATCACCAGGACCGCGCAGTTTTAGGTCGGCCTCGGCTATACGGAAACCGTCGTTGGTTTCGCACATGATGTCGATGCGCTTGCGAGTCTCCTCGCTCAGTTTAAAGGTGGTTACCAGTATGCAGTAACTTTGGTCGGCTCCACGCCCCACTCGACCGCGTAGCTGGTGCAGTTGCGATAGTCCAAACCTTTGGGCATCAAGAATAACCATGACCGATGCATTGGGTACGTTTACCCCCACTTCTATCACGGTGGTAGCCACCAGTATTTGGGTTTCTCCACGGGCAAAGCGTTGCATCTCTGCATCTTTATCCTTGGGCTTCATACGGCCGTGCACTTTGCTCAACTTGTATTCGGGGAAAATGTCGCGCATGGCTTCGAATCCGTCTTCCAGATTCTTTAGGTCCGACTTCTCGCTTTCCTCTATCAGCGGGTATACTATATATACCTGTCGGCCACTGTTAATCTGCTGCCGAATGCCTTGATACAGACTGGTAGTTTGATTATCGAATTTATGAATGGTCTGAATGGGTTTGCGTCCGGGTGGTAGCTCATCGATAACGCTTACGTCCAGGTCGCCGTATAGGGTCATGGCCAGTGTACGGGGTATTGGGGTAGCCGTCATTACTAGAATGTGTGGTGGTATATCGTTCTTTCCCCACAGTTTGGCACGCTGTGCTACGCCAAAGCGGTGTTGTTCGTCTACTACGGCCAGTCCAAGGTGGGCAAATACTACGCTATCTTCTATTATGGCGTGAGTACCCACCAGTATATTGATTTCGCCTGTGGCAAGATGGTCGAGTATCTCTTGGCGATGTTTGCCTTTAACTACCCCGGTAAGCAGTTCGGTGCGTATATCCATATTGCCTAAGAACTGGCGGATAGTGGCCAAATGTTGCTCGGCCAGTATCTCGGTAGGTGCCATGATACATGCCTGATAACCATTGCCTATGGCTATAAGCATGGCCATGAGGGCTACCAGCGTCTTACCCGACCCAACATCGCCCTGTAGTAGACGGTTCATCTGTCGTCCACTGGCCATGTCGTTTTTTATCTCGCGTACTACGCGCTTTTGAGCATTGGTAAGGTCGAAGGGTAGGTGGTTGCGGTAGAAATCGTTAAGAGGCGCTCCTACACGATTGAAAATAATACCGCTATACTTACGACGATGGTCGCTGGCATAGCGCAGTATGTTGAGTTGAACGTAGAAAAGTTCTTCAAACTTAAGGCGGTAGCGCGCTTGCTGCATCTCGGTAGCGTTGTGCGGATAGTGGATGTGGAGTAGGGCAGTGCGGCGTGAAACCAGATTCAGTGGACCTGTAATGTATGGTGGCAGGGTTTCTTCTAAAGTCTCGGGCAATCGGGCCAGCAGTGCCTTGGTCATCTTCTCCATGGCGCGCGATGTGATGCCTGCCTTCTTCATGCGTTCTGTGGTCATGTAGTAAGGTTGCATGCCCATTTCTGAGAGTTGTAGTTGTGAGGCGTCGTCAATATCGGGATGGGCAAACTGGTAACGACCACCATATACGGTAGGTTTGCCAAAAACTATGAGTTCTTTGCCTATAGGATAATTCTTGTAGATATACTGAGCACCGCGAAACCATACTATGTCTACCACGCCATGACCATCGCTGAAGTGGCCCACTATGCGTTTCTTGCGAGCCCCCATATCGTATTCATCGTATCCCAATATTCGTCCGCGAATCTGCACAAAAGGCATATCGCCATTAATTTCGCTGATAAGATAGATGCGACTACGGTCTACATATTTATAAGGAAAGTGTTCTAACAGGTCACGCCAAGTACGGATGCCAAGTTCTTTGCTCAGAATCTCTTTTTTCTGCGGACCAACGCCCGGCAGATACATTACGTCTTGGTCAAGAATGTTCAGCAAAGTATCTCGGCTATTTTCAAATCAAATGGTGTGGTGATTTTTATATTTTCGCGGTTGCCTTCTACCATCTCTATCTTGCACCCCATGGCTTCAGCCACTGATGCATCGTCGGTAAACTCTTCGCGGTAAGTCTGGGTAAAAGCCTGTTTGGCTAGGGCTATGTCGAATACCTGTGGGGTCTGTACTATGCGGTAGTTGGCTCGCATTACGTTGTGTCCCTCTGATGCAGCACTTATGTGGCGTAGCGTATCGGTAACGGGCAGTACAGGTATGGCGGCTCCGTTGGTTCGAGCGGCATCGTAGCAGCGGGCTATCACATCGGTAGAAACAAAGGGCCGTACTCCATCGTGTATGCCCACTACTCCCTGACAGTCGTCGGGTATGGCGGCTATGCCGTTGAGCGACGAATGAAAACGCGTGTCGCCCCCGTCAACTACTGTGTGGCTGATACCGAAGTTGTATTGCTTACACAGCGAGTGCCAATATTGCTGCTGGTGATGGGGTAGTACCAGAATGATGCTTATCGAAGGGTTGTACTCATAGAAGCGGGTAATGGTACGCATCAGTACAGGTATGCCCTTAATGGGCAGAAACTGTTTGGGTATGTCGCTACCCATGCGAAGCCCCTTGCCTCCAGCTACGATGATGATATAGTCCATGGCTGATAGTGCAGTGTTACCCTATATACATCATCTGTTGCTTAAGCTGGGCTACGGCATCTTCAGATACAAACTTACCAAGGATGGCGAAACCGAAATCTAAGGATGCTCCTGGACCTTTGCCTGTGATTATATTGCCGTCTACGGTTACTTGTTCTTGGGTGTAGGTGGCACCGGTCATGCGCTTTTCGAACCCGGGATAACAGGTGGCTCGCTTACCCTGTAGAATGCCTATCGATCCTAATACCAACGGTGCAGCGCAGATGGCTGCAACCACACGCCCCTTCTGATATTGCTCTAGTAGAATTTTGCGTAGTTGCTCGTGCTTGTTTAGATTGGTGGCACCGGGCAGACCGCCTGGTAGCACCATGGCGTCTACATCGCTGAAATCGGTAATATCTTCTATCAGCAAGTCGGTTTCCAACTTAATGCCATGCGATGTTTCTACAGTCTTGCTACCAGTAATGCTTACTGTCTTGACATCTATCCCACCCCGGCGCAGAATGTCTACGGGAGCCAAGGCTTCAATATCTTCAAAGCCATTGGAAAGAAATTCGTATACTTTTGCCATAATTTCAATGTTTTTTACGACAAAAAGTAGTATTTTTGTCGCATCATTCATGTGCAAATGTACTAAATGTTTGGCATTTGTGCGCACGAATGAGGGATAAAGATATTTAAAAATAGATTATGGCAACTAAAGTATTGCGTTTTGCTCTCTTTGGAAAGGAGTTTCAGAGTGGTAAGGCCGAGTTTATACATCAACTCATCGAAGGGCTCAATGCCCACAGGGCCGAAATCTATATAGAGCGTACCTTTTACCTGTATATCACATCGGTATTAGATTTGCCGGTGGTGGTTAATGGTATCTTTGACAATTATAACTTTGATGTAGACTACGTAATCTCTGTAGGTGGCGATGGTACTTTTCTACGTGCCGCCAGTATGGTGGGAGCCAAGGGAACACCTATCGTTGGAGTAAATACAGGTAGACTGGGCTTCTTGTCAGACATTTTGCCTACAGATTTTCCCGAGGCTCTTGAAGAGATAATTGCGGGCAATTGTACCATAGAGCCTCATGCCGTAATTATGGTTGAGGCCGAAGGCGAACTGATAGAGGGCAATCCGTATGCCCTTAACGATATAGCTGTGCTCAAGCGCGATAATGCCGCCATGATTTCTGTTCGCACTTGTGTTAATGGCGTATATCTAGCCACATATCAGGCCGACGGACTGATTATCTCTACCCCTACAGGGTCTACGGCTTATAGCCTATCTAACGGTGGCCCAATAATAGTACCCAATGCCAACATTCTCTGTCTTACCCCGGTGGCCCCACATAGTCTTAACATACGTCCGATAGTTATCAATGACGATAGTCAGATAACGCTCGAGATAGAGAGTCGTTCGCATAATTTCTTGGTGGCTATCGACGGTCGATCAGAAAAGCTGCTTGAGAGTACCCGGCTTACTATAAGCAAAGCACCTTATACTATTAATATGGTGAAGCGTGGCGATAGACGCTATTTTGCCACCTTGCGCGAGAAAATGATGTGGGGTGCCGACCATAGATAACCTCATTTTTTGCAGGAAAGTACTACTTATGAAAATATCTAACTGGTTAAAATCTTCAGAATCTACATATTCTGCGAGGCAGATTATGCGCTGGCTGTGGCAGGTGTGGCGTGGCAATCGCTTGCAAGCCGTGCTCAATGCGCTTATAGGTGTGGCCATGGTTGTAGTAAGCCTTTCTCAAGTGTGGGCGGTAAAGCGGGCTATCGATGTGGCTTCGGGCAATGTTGGCGGGTCGGTGTATTGGGCTGTAGCTCTGATGGGTGTTCTTATACTCATAGACTTTGGACTAAGTATGGCTTCGGTGTGGATTCGCAATCTGCTGGGTGTAAAGGCTCAGAACCGTATGCAGCAATATATGCTCGACCGTATATTGCGCTCAGAGTGGAATGGACGCGAACGCCGACACTCTGGCGATGTGGTAAACCGCTTGGAGAGTGATGTGTCGAACGTAGTTACTTTTCTAACCGAAACCTTGCCTAATACGCTTAGTATGGTGGTTCTCTTTGTGGGTGCTTTTTCTTATCTGTTTACCCTCGACCGCCTGTTGGCACTCATCACTGTAGCTCTTCTGCCTATCTTTGTTGTGCTCAGTAAGGTTTATATACGCCGTATGCGCCACCTTACCCGGCAAGTGCGAAACTCTGACTCTCAGGTGCAGAGCGTACTGCAAGAGGCTATTCAGCATAGGGTGCTTATCAAGACGCTAGAGAACGATACGCTTATGGTAGACCGTTTGGAAGAAACCCATAGCCGGCTGCGGCATAACGTGATACACCGCACGCGCTTCCGCTTGCTCTCCAATTTTATTCTTAACTTCGGCTTTTCACTTACTTATCTTATAGCTTTTCTTTGGGCTGCCGTGCGCATGTCTATGCACACGCTCTCGTTTGGCGGTATGACGGCATTTCTTCAACTGGTTAACCGCATACAGTCTCCGGCGCGCAATCTGAGTCGTCTTGTCCCGGCATTTGTAAGCGTGTTTACCGCAGCCGAACGACTTATGGAGATAGAAGATGCCCCGATGGAAGAACAGGGCACTCCCGTACAGATGCCGTCGCCCTGTGGCGTAAAACTTACCCATGTAAGCTATGGATACGATGATGGCGACGGACGAGTAATTGACAATCTTTCGTTCGATTTCCGTCCCGGCACATGTACTGCTATCCTTGGCGAAACTGGAGCTGGCAAAACTACGCTAATCCGGCTAATGTTGGCATTGTTGCGCCCGCAAGAAGGGAGTATAGGGCTCTATCATACCGAAGCCGACGAACAGACTATGAATCCACGCATGCGCTGCAACTTTGTTTATGTGCCTCAGGGTAATACACTTATGAGTGGCACTATACGCGATAATCTGCTTATGGGATGCCGTACGGCTACTGACGATGATATGTACCGTGCGCTGCATCAGGCTTGTGCCGACTTTGTGGCACAGTTGCCCGATGGACTTGATACTCGTTGCTCTGAAGCGGGTGCAGGCTTAAGCGAGGGGCAAGCCCAGCGTATAGCCATAGCCCGAGCTTTGCTGCGTAATCGCCCCATAATGCTTTTCGACGAGGCTACCAGCGCGCTTGATACCGACACAGAGCGCCAGTTGCTCGATAATATCCTTGGTAGTCGCCACCATACTGTTATATTTATTACCCATAGGCCCGCTGTGGTAGATTATTGCGATGGGGTACTTAGGTTATAGGGTGGCAATAAATGAAAGTCAAAATATAGATTCTATAACTAAAGAGGTCTTCGTGTGACCTTTAGGTCATATGAAGACCTCTTTAGTTTATATTAATCTTCTCTTTTGAAATATTTTCGGTTCCTGTTATACCCCTAATGATTTCAGTTCGTTCTGAGTTTTACGTGACATAAGATTGTATTTGTCGTGGGATGACTATTTTGTCTTCTTTCAATAAAGTTTAATTTAGGTTTTATATACTGCCCACGGTCGTAAGCCAGTTGGTTGATGGCCGTCGCCCAATTGGCTGACGAATGTAAACTTTATTGCCGACGGCCATCGGCAATATAGCAACCATTATTTGCTTAATAGCGATAATAACCATAGAACCCATAAATATGTTGAAGAATAGCTATATCGGAGATAATCGTGGTATTTTAAATGAAAGAGCCGTGTAATTATACTTTTTACGGATATTTTTTGCAAATTTATTGATTGGTAATATAGATAACTTAGCGCTAATTATTCGTCGGATTTGGATATTTTAGGCTTAATTATTTCTCGGATTTGGATATTTTGTGGTGTTATTTGTGAATTGTACTATTATCCAAATCGCAGTAATCAGGAATACATTTTCTTATCTTACGGTATGCACAACGCCCTGACACCGATTGTAGAATACGGTGTCAGGGCGCTGTTTTACAGGTGAGTATAACTGTGGGTTATTCTCTGCTAATGCATGATGAGTTGGCCTGATGTGTGGCAAGAACCAGCACTTCGGCTATCTGCACGTGCTTGGGAGCTGAGGCGGCATAGAATACTACGTCGGCAATATCGTCGCCTGTAAGTGGGGTTACACCCTCGTATACCTTGGCGGCACGTTCGTTGTCGCCACGGAAGCGTACTTGGCTGAATTGGGTCTCTACCAGTCCGGGCTTTACATTGGTTACACGCAGGGCGGTATGTGCCACGTCTATACGAAGTCCGTCGGTTATTGCCTTTACAGCAGCCTTGGTGGCGCAGTACACATTGCCTCCTGCGTATGCGGCATCGCCAGCTAAGCTGCCTATGTTGATAATGTGGCCGTCGTTACGGGCTACCATAGCAGGGACAATTAGTCGAGTCATGGTAAGCAGACCCTTGATATTGGTGTCTATCATGGTGCTCCACTCGTCAATATCGCCCTCGTATTCTTTGTCAAGTCCAAGAGCAAGCCCGGCATTGTTTACCAGCACGTCTATCTGTTGCCATTCGGGTTCGAGCGAAGCTATGGCCTCTTTTGCCGCTTGCGCATCGCGTACGTCGAATGCCAGTGTCTTTACTTTTGTTCCTTTTGTCTCAAGACTGCTCTTTAGTTGCTGCAGTATGTCGGCTCTTCGTGCCGTGAGTATCAGGTTGTATCCTCCTTCGGCAAAGCGCCTTGCGCAGGCTTCGCCTATGCCACTTGTGGCACCAGTGATAAGTACTGTTTTCTTCATAGTTGTGTTTGTTTTATTTGCTTGGCTCGTAGTCTACAAAGTCGTAGGCTTGGGTGTGGCGTTCGTCGGGTTCGTGGTGTTCGCGCCAGGTTTCGTGCCAACCTGTGTAGTCGGGGAAGAATGTGTCTGCTGCTTCGGGCGTGTCATCTACCTCTGTTAGGCACAATCTATGGGCACGTTGTATAGTCTGGTTATATATGCTGGCTCCACCTATTATATATATATCTTCGTCGGGGGTACAGTGTGCAAGTGCCTCGTCTATTGATGGGTATACATCGCATCCAGGGAGATGAGTAACGCTATGGCTCAGCACTATATTTCTACGGTTGGGCAACGCGCCTTTGGGTAGCGATTCAAAGGTGTTGCGCCCCATAACAATGGTATGGCCAGTGGTGAGTGCCTTGAATCGTTTCAGATCGTTGGGCAACCAGTATATAAGTTTATTGTTGAGGCCTATGGCGCGGTTGCGTGCCACGGCGGCTATGATATTGATACGCATGTTGGTGTAAAGGTTATACCGATACTTGGGCGGCAATGTGTGGCCACGGGTCGTAATCGGAGAGTTGGAAATCTTCGTATTTGAAGTCGAAAATACTTTTTACATCGGGGTTCAGTATCATCTTGGGTAGTGGCCGTGGTGTGCGGGCGAGCTGCAGTTGGGCTTGCTCTATGTGATTAAGATAGAGATGCGTGTCGCCAGTGGTGTGTACAAAGTCGCCCGCCTTTAGTCCCGTAACTTGAGCCATCATCATAAGCAGCAGCGCATACGATGCTATGTTGAAAGGCACGCCCAAGAAAGTGTCGGCAGAGCGTTGATAGAGTTGTAGACTCAGTCGGCCGTCGGCTACATAGAACTGAAACAGACAGTGGCATGGTGGTAGCGCCATCTGGTCTACCTCTGCTGGGTTCCAAGCCGATACTATCATGCGGCGCGAATCCGGATGTGTCTTCAGTGTGTCTATCACTTGCTGTATTTGGTCTATCGTTCCACCGTTATAGTCGGGCCATGAGCGCCATTGGTGACCATATACCGGCCCCAGTTCGCCATTTTCGTCGGCCCACTCGTTCCATATTCTTACGCCGTGTTCTTGTAGGTAATGCACATTGGTATCGCCACGCAGAAACCACAGCAGTTCGTAGATGATAGACTTCAAGTGCAGTTTTTTGGTGGTAAGAAGTGGAAATCCTTCTTCAAGGTTAAAGCGCATCTGATTGCCAAAGACGCTCTTGGTCCCCGTACCCGTGCGGTCGGTCTTGGTAGCGCCTTCGGTGAGAATGCGGTCTAACAAATCGAGATATTGTTTCATATATTGAGTATTGACGGTATTTCTGTGGGCAAGTGGGTGCTCTTTATGCGCCACTCTTGTGGATACAAGTTGTTAGCGCGGTTGCCCAAGTTTTTGGCAAATCCCAGTGGTGCACCGTGATATGTTACCAGTACTATGCCTCGCGGTGTTTCTGAGTTGAAGGTTATTGCCTCTTTGCGCAGATAGGCTATGGCTTGCGTATAGTCTACTTCTACGCTAGTAAAGCATGTACGGTTAAGGGCGGTGCTTAGCGCTAGCGACTGGTGGGGTATTATGTCGTTGCCCTTGACAGTGCCCAGCGTTACGCCGGCATGCAGTAACCTCAAGTTCTCTTCTGCGGCACTGTATATGGTAAGCCATGGCGTAGGAATGGCACTCAGAACATCGCCATGTTGGCATAGTGTAAAACCATTGCTGCCGGTTATCCATTGGCTTACATCGGTTCGCAGCTTGGGGGGCGACGGTTTTTTGCCTGTCTTTGTTCGGCGTGGTTTGATGGTATCGTCGGCAGTCTTTCGCAGTACTGCCATACACAGTCCTTCGCTGCGCAAGCGTCCGGGAATAAATCTATATAGAGGCAGATTGCCTTTTAGCTTACCGGTGATACCCCATTCGGGTTGAGTGGAAATGGTTATGGGTTCAGCCCCAAGACTGCATATCCATGCTAGATTATCCTCGTTTTCCAAACTGTTAAACGTACAGGTAGAGTAAACCAGTATTCCCCCGGGGCGCAAGCATGGCCAGATATCTTCGATAATGCTGCGCTGTAAACGCTGACAGTTGTTTACGTTCTGCGGACTCCATTCTGCTATGGCTCCAGCATCTTTGCGAAACATGCCTTCGCCCGAACAGGGCACATCGGCTATAATAAGGTCGAAGAGTATTCTTGCCTTCTTGAAATCGTGTGGGTAGTTGTTGGTTACCATAACATCTGTATGCCCGAACTTCTGTATGTTCTCGCTCAATATTTGGGCGCGCTGGCGTATGGGCTCGTTGCATATAAGCACACTATCAGCGGGAAGTACTTGGCGCGCCACGGTAGATTTTCCGCCTGGCGCAGCACATAGGTCGAGCGCAGTTACAGGCTCAGTAATCACTTGAGTAAGTACATGATGCAGAAACATAGAAGCCGCCTCTTGTACGTAATAATATCCGGCGTGTAGTAGCGGATCGAAAGTAAAGTTGGGCCTACTCTCAAGCCAATATCCCTGCTTACACCATGGTACAGGCGTAGCCGGAATTGAAGGCTGTGCTTGAGTTTTAAAGGGATTCAGACGCAGACTTACCGAAGGCTCTTGGCCAAGAGCGTTAGAGAGTGTGCTATATAGGTCGGGGCCCATTAGCTTGCGTGTATAATCAGCGAAATCTATAGGTAACTCTATCATCTTTTCCGTTAATATGATTACAAAAGTAGAATTTTTTCAGTTATTTTGCAACTAAATGCTCGCCCAATGCGTCTAACGGATAAAAAATAATTAAAACGAAGAAATATGAAAG
>CAVKSZ010000020.1:0-35200 GCA_963659135.1 Bulleidia sp.
TAATTGGGTTGCCGTCAGCATCTGTCACACCGTCTATCACGTCTGCATAATACTTGCCCCACTCTTGCTTGATGCTCTCCCGTACTATACCTTCGTACTTTTCCTATCTTGACAATTGTATTTTGGGCTTATATGACAGAAATCCTTTGCCGGGTGCTCCTAAAGATAATTCATACAGGTGTTCTCAAATGGAAATATCAAGACCTATTGACCACGCTAACAATAAGAATGCTCAATTCATATAACCCGTACATCGGCAAAATGACAATGAAACAAGCGAACACATCAGGGGTGGGTTACAACAAGGACACAACACTTACTAGAGGGCTGCAGTGAGGTCACTGCAGCTACTACTATTTGCCTCCATTTGGCTGATGTTGATACAGGAGAGGATTGTCTGTAGTTCACTCTGTTCGTACCTACTCTTTGTTCCGAAGGCAGATACACTTTTATTGTTATGGTTTCTTGAGTTGCTGACGGCCGTAAACAATACGGCTTACGGCCATAGGCAATTCTGTCTACGGCCATAGGCAACTTGTACGACGGCCGCCGGCAACAAGCAAGGGTTTGTTCGGGCGGCAGCATCTACCACCTGGGTATGCATGAGCGGCTCTTTGCGCAATGCCTTGCCTATATCTACACCAAGGTATAGGTTAATTACATGCCTCTGACAAATTACTACTGATAAATTTAGGGCAATAAAAAACCGCCAGAAAGTATATGTCTCTCGACACCATACCATCCAGGCGGAACAAAAACTTGTTTTGTTTAAGGAAAAAGACTCTTTAATAAAGATCAACGGGAGTCCTAATACAAACAATTATACGCTCAAGCGGTATTATCACAATACGCATGGGTATACCCCGCTGTCTTTCCAGTCCTCTGACTGACTTAAAAAGTTTACAGAATTTTAAATTATTTATTATCTTAACTAACTCTTTTTTATTAACCAAACAGTTAAACGCTTTGCAATATTGTTTATTATTTTGCTATTTCATATAGGGTAGTACCCAAATAGCACTTTTTCTGCTGCAAAGGTACATACTTCTTACAATATCGCCCTTGTATTTTTCCTTTTTGTTTCAAAAAAAACAATGTTTTATGCTTTTTCTTACCTTATCACTGCTTTTAGATGGATAAGTAGGGTTATTTTAGCGCCTCGCTCTCTATTTTCTCTATGCTTCCGCTAACCGGATTGAGCAAGATATGACTGGTATTCTTTTTGCCAAAGAGTTCGGCACTGAGATACTCGGTACGACCATACTGACCAGCATAGCACTCAAAGGTCTTTAGCACGCTGGCATCGTGGGTTAGAGTTACCTGTATCTTCTCGGGAATGTTTACACAGAGGCCGAAGTTATCTTTCGCCTCTTTCCCAATTTCATTTCCCTCAGACTTTGGTATATTGTCTTCGGCAGTAACCATTATATAATAAGGTGAACCGCCCAAGTCATCTACATCGGTAAGTCCTAGATACTGCGAAAAGCGGAACAATACATCGCGATCGCCATCGGGCTGAGGTATATAAGTAATCACGGTCTCTATGGTATCGCGCACTACAGTTCCTTCGAAAGTCTGGAGCAAGGCATGTTCTTGCTTATCAAGATTATCCATCATAATGCGTAGCTGGGTACCGTCTTTGGGCATAAAGTCGGCCTGACCTCGCGTAAGTTGTGCCCTACTCTCACGAATATCGTAAATCTCCTTAGCCGTAAGTTCGGCCATTTTGGCAGAGCTTCCGGCAGAGAGAATATCCTCGTTCATATAATCGGTAGGATTAAGAAGCTTAGGTTTTGGTCCGGGCTCAAAAGGCTTTGGCAAAACCGTTTTATGCCCTTTGGCATTTATACCAAGCAATATTCCGCTCTCATCACGGTCTACTTCGGTTATACTGAGTTTTTTATCGAGATTCAGCACATATTCTTTAGTAGAATCGGGCACACCTACGGCGTTTATCTGAATATCAAGCAGCCTATAAGTATCAGTAGGATGCAGTGCCACATCCTTTTTCTTCATATAACGGAAGGCATACATAGAGAACTGACCGGGAGTATAAGACGATTTTTCTACCTTAATGGCAAACCGTAAGGCCGTTTTAGGCAGATAATAGGTAGTTCCCGCTACTGTTTGCTGGGCCAAAGTCACGCCGAAGCCAACAAACATCATCAGCACCGGCAGGATATATTTCTTCATTGTACGTTTATTTGTTTCAGTTATTATTTCAATCGTCAATTCTACGGAAAGCCGAAGATAGCCACGTAACGATATCGCTGGCTACAAGGCTCTCCATACCTATGCTACGCTCGGCCAAATCGCCAGCGAGCCCATGTAGATACATACCTAAGATACAGGCTCTATGCGGTTGATATCCGCGTGCCAAGAGTGCGGTAATAATTCCGGTGAGTACATCGCCACTACCGGCGGTAGCCATCCCGGCATTTCCGGTGGTATTAAACACCACCTGACCCGAAGGCAAGCACAGCGCAGAACGATGTCCCTTAAGTAGTATATATATCTGTAACCGCGATGCCATCTCTGAAGTGCGGTTAAGCAGTTCGCAACAATCGTGTACCGACGAACCTAACAGTCGTTCCATCTCCTTAGGATGGGGCGTAAGGATACAATCCTTGGGCAACTGTTGTAGCCATGCACGGTGAGAAGCAAGGATATTGAGTGCATCGGCATCGATAACTATCGGACATGTAGCTCTGCGCAACTGAGATATCAGTGCGAGTGCCGTAGACTCATCGGTTCCCAAACCTGGTCCTATGCCCATAGCCGAATACTTACTGGTGTCTACTGCCTCGGTAAACTTATTTTCGTTAGCGTCTATCTGTAGTACTGCCTCGGGTACAGCCATCTGCATTACTGTATAATTTACCTTAGGGGTATGTACCGACAGTTTGCCTACACCCGACCGCATACAAGCCCGAGCCGCCAATACAGCAGCACCAGCCATTCCGTAGCTACCAGCTACCAAGAGGGCATGCCCCATATCACCCTTGTGGGCAAAGGCATCACGCAGCAGTAGCCACGAGCGCAACTCTGCCTCGTCGACCATCGAGAATCGACAGTCTTTCTTTTCTGCAAAAGTCTTATCCAAGCGTATATCAAGCACCTTAACCTCGCCCAAGCATGCCTGATTGTCAGCAAGAAGCATAGAAAGCTTAGGCTGCTGAAAGGTAAGTGTAAGCGTAGCCCTTACTATATTGGCCCGTACATTACTTGAATTATCCTCGGGCATCAAACCTGATGGCAGATCGATACTCACCACGGGCGAACTACTTTGGTTGATATATCTTACAAGAGAGGCAAAGCCGCCGGCGAGAGGCTTATCGGTGCCAGCCCCGAAGAGCCCGTCAACCACTAAAGTATTTTCGTCTAAAACTGGAGGATCAAAATCTACCGTTACCTCTACAAGGTCTTCTATCTTACCCGCATCGGCAAGGCGTTTAAGATTGCCAGAACAGTCAGAAGAAAGATTATTATGTATATTGAAGAGATAGACCGACACCTTAAAATCGCGCTCTGCCAACAACCGAGCCACTGCCAGGGCATCGCCACCGTTATTACCAGGGCCGGCAAAGACTACAGTCTTCATAGGCACCCATCGCCTACATATCTCGCCAGCCACAGCGACAGCAGCACGTTCCATCAAATCGATACTCTTCACAGGCTCGTGTTCGATGGTGTATTGGTCCCACTCTTTTATCTGTCTGCTTGTAAATATTTTCATACCTTGCAAAAATACGAAAAAATGGAGAACATCGGTGGCTATTTTGTCATATTTTTTGTAATTTTGTCGAGAATTATCAGAAATCATACTCATGAGTATTGTACAGATTAAGGACAAAAAGTTCAAACCATTTATCAGCGAAGAAGAGATTCAAACCCGAGTAAAGGCCGTTGCCGAAAAAATTAGCCATGATATGGAGGGCAAGAATCCCCTTTTGCTGGCCGTACTCAACGGTTCGTTTATATTTGCAGCCGACTTGATGCGCTACATTACCATTCCCTGCGAAATTTCTTTTGTTAAGTTGGCCTCGTACGAGGGCACTGTTTCTACCGGAAAAGTAGTAGAAGTAATGGGACTCAACGAAGACATCTCAGGTAGAGATATCATCATTGTTGAAGACATTGTAGATACCGGCAAGACTATGGAGCGCATGCTTACCACGCTGGGAACTAGAAATCCCGGATCGCTACACATCTGTACCCTACTGCTTAAGCCCGACAAACTGAAGATACCTCTTAACATAGAGTATGCAGCTATGGAGATACCTAACGACTTCATAGTAGGTTATGGATTGGATTATGACCAGGCCGGGCGTTACCTCAAAGACATTTATACATTAGTAGAAGAATGAAAAATATTGTAATTTTCGGTGCCCCAGGTTCAGGCAAAGGCACCCAGAGTGACAAAATGATTGCCCAGTACGGCTTTGAGCACATCTCTACAGGCGATGTACTGCGCAGTGAAATCAAGAACGGAACAGAACTTGGCAAAACCGCCAAGAGTTATATCGACCAGGGACAACTTATCCCCGACGAGTTGATGATAGACATCCTTGCCAGCGTATACGATAACTTCGGCAAAGAGCACAAGGGTGTTATCTTCGATGGTTTCCCACGTACCATTCCTCAAGCAGAGGCTTTGAAGAAGATGCTAGCCGAGCGTGGCCACAAGGTAGCGGCCATGATAGAGCTAGACGTACCAGAAGAAGAACTTATGAAGCGTCTTGTTCTGCGCGGACAGCAAAGCGGTCGCAGCGACGACAACGAAGAAACTATCAAAAAACGTTTGGACGTATATCACAACCAGACATCTCCACTCATAGAGTGGTATAGCAACGAGGGCATACACCACCATATCAATGGTTTAGGCGAACTCGACCGAATTTTTGCCGATATCTGTACAGTTATCGACAATCTATAATATTAGTAAAAGGCTGAAACGGCGCACCAGAAGCTTGCACATCCACAAGGGATAAAGCAAACACGGCACGTAGTTTCAACCTTTTTCCATTTTTAGTATCACCCCACCCTATTTTCTAAGTATTCTCATCACTACTTCAATATGGCTGAATCCAATTTTGTAGACTATGTAAAGATATGTTGCCGTTCAGGCAAAGGCGGCCGTGGCAGTATGCACCTGCGCCATGTAAAATACAACCCTAACGGAGGTCCCGACGGAGGCGATGGTGGTCGCGGTGGAAATATCTACTTACGCGGAAATCACAACTATTGGACTCTGCTTCACCTTAAGTTCCAGCGCCATATCTTTGCCGAACACGGTGGCAACGGAGGTCGCGACAAATGTCACGGCACCGATGGTAAGGATGTGTATATTGATGTGCCATGCGGAACTGTGGTATACAATGCCGACAATGGCAAATACGTATGCGATGTAAACTACGACGGTCAAGTAGTAATGCTGCTTAAGGGTGGCCGGGGCGGATTGGGTAACTTCCAATTCCGTACCTCTACCAACCAGGCACCGCGATTTGCCCAACCCGGAGAGCCAATGGAAGAGATGAACGTAATACTCGAACTTAAACTTTTGGCCGATGTAGGATTGGTAGGTTTCCCCAACGCAGGAAAGTCTACCCTACTGTCATCACTGTCAAGCGCCCGGCCCAAGATAGCCAACTATCCATTTACCACACTCGAACCCTCGCTTGGAATTATAGACTATCACGACCATCAATCGTTTGTTATGGCCGACATACCGGGTATTATAGAGGGTGCAAGCGAAGGAAAAGGATTAGGTCTACGCTTTCTCCGTCATATAGAGCGCAACTCGCTGTTGCTATTCATGGTTCCCGGCGATACGGATGACATCAAGCACGAATACGAGGTACTGAGCAACGAGCTCAGACAGTTCAACCCAGAAATGCTAGACAAACACCGTGTACTGGCTATCACCAAGTGCGATCTGCTAGATGATGAGCTCATCGACATGTTGCACGAAACGTTGCCCAACGACCTACCTGTAGTATTCATCTCTGCCGTTACTGGCAAGGGACTTTCTGAACTCAAAGACATATTGTGGCGAGAGCTCAACAGCGAGAGCAACAAACTGGCTGACATTACCGCCGAAGATACGTTGGTACATCGAGACAAAGATATGAGTAGATTTGCCGATGAACTGCACGACGAGGGCGAAGATATAGAGTTTATAGACGAGGATGAGATAGAAGATCTTGACGACTTTGAATACGAAGAAGAGTACGAGGATGAATAACCTCCAACTGCTATATTATGATTTAGGCAACTCGGTTACTGCCTTCTCCACTACCCGCCATGGGGGTGTGAGTCAGGGTAATTATGGCTCATTCAACATCAATCCTTTCTGTGGCGACAAAGCCGACAACGTAGTTCAAAACAGCGAGCTGCTAGCCCAAAGTCTGCACATCCCCGCATCAAACATCATCCTTCCCCATCAGGTTCATGGCATAGAACATCGTGCCATAGCACCCGAGCTGTTCAGCATGAATAGCGATGTACGCAATAGAATATTAGATGGTGTAGACATAGTAACAACCAACATGATTGAGGTATGCATAGGCATTTCTACTGCCGACTGCATACCCGTTTTGCTTTACGACCCCATTACCCGAGCCACTGCCGCCATTCATGCCGGTTGGCGCGGAACCGTGCAGCGTATCTGCCAGCATGCCATAGTAGCCATGCAGCGCCAATACGGCACCATAGCAAGTAACCTGCATGCCATTATAGGTCCCGGCATATCGCTTCTGAGTTTCGAGGTTGGCCAGGAAGTTTACAACCAATTCACTGAAGCCGGATTCGACCTTACCGATGTAGCAACTTGGCATAACAAGTGGCATATAGACCTGCCCAAAATCAATATCCAGCAACTTACGGCTTGTGGCGTTTTGCCTGAAAATATCCACAATGCAGATATCTGCACCTACACCCATACCAACGATTATTTCTCTGCACGCCGGTTGGGCATAGAGTCGGGACGCATCTACACGGGTATCATTCTCAGATAACACTACTCATCCCTCTACCTACATCACTATAAAAACCGGAAACGAATATGAACATAAGAAATATACTGATACTGTCGGTGCTTACAGTTATACTGTCGGCGTCTACCCCTGTACGCGAAAAATTTACCGCAGCCGAAACCCAACAGATAAGCATAGAAACCCCCGGACTCTTCACACGTAGCAAAGCCTTCAGTGTAGACTTCTCTGATATAGGTAAAGATGCATATAGCTTCCCCTTGCCAGTAGGAAAAGCCAAACTTTCTGCCAATTCTAACCAGCTGGACATCACTTCGAAGAATGGCGATGCCGTAAAGGCTATGTTTGATGGCAATGTACGCCTTTCGCGCAATATGGGTAACCGCGGCAACGTAATTGTGATACGCCACGAAAACGGCTTGGAAACCGTATACGAGAACAACGCACAGAACCTGGTAAAGAGCGGGCAGACGGTAAAGGCTGGACAGACCATTGCTATTATAGGTACGGTAGACGGGCAGGCCATGTGCCGCTTCTCTATCATGGTAAATGGCGCCCGTATAAACCCCGCCACCATAGTAGACCCGGGCAATCACCGATTGCACCGACAAATCCTGGCGTTCGAGAAACGAGGCTCCCACATACTGGTAAGCAATTTGGGAGGCGACAAAAACGATAATTGCGGTATCACGCTAGACCCCGACGAAGCCAAAGACCCCTTTACAAACAATAGTACTTTCAAACTAAATCTCACCGAGATAGAGGAAAGTCATTGGGCATACCCTCTGCCTGGTGCCAAGGTAATTAGTCCTTACGGAGGCCGACGCCGTCATAGTGGTGTAGACCTCAAAACCAAGCCCAAAGACAATATTGTGGCTGCTTTCGATGGTGTGGTTACCCGCTCTGGTCCATTCGCTGGATATGGCAACTGTATTACTATACGCCACGCCTACGGTTTCGAAACTCTTTATAGCCACCAGTACAAGAACCTGGTAAAGGTTGGCGACAAGGTTAAAGCCGGACAAGTAATAGGCTTAACCGGACGTACGGGCAGGGCCACCACCGAGCATCTGCACTTCGAAGTAAAATACCGCGGCACCCGACTTAACCCTGCCATAGTATTCGACCACACCAAGCGCAGCCTACAAACCTCTACCCTAATACTGGGCAAGAACGGAAGCGTACGGTCGTCTAAAACAGAAGGCAACAAGAAATAAAAATAGGGAAATCCCTACCACCATTTAGGGGAAAGAACTTATGCCTCACCCATAAATTAAATAACTTTGCTGCCAAGATAATATAGAAAGGAGACTCTAAATATGAAACATCAATATGTAGCAATAGCCGCTTCTACGCTTCTCTTAGTAAGCAGTTGCGGTACATATGCAGGACAGGGCGCATACACTGGCGCCACATTCGGTTCTATACTGGGTAGTGCCATTGGCGGTATAAGTGATGGACCACGAGGTCACGACGCCGGAACTATAATAGGTATGGCTGGCGGAGCAGTAATAGGCGGAATCATAGGAAGCGCCGCCGACCAGCAGCGTCAGCAACGCACTAGCGACGAAGTATACAGTAGCAGTAGCAGACGTGGGCGCATACACCGGCAGACCACTACCACTCAGCCCTCAACCACATACCAGCAGAATAATACCAACTACGGCAGCGGATTCGACGAAAACAATACTGGCGACGACCGTATAGAATTCAGCACGGGCGATGGCAACGACAATCAGTACTACAACTCTCCTAAGCAGGTATATCCCGGTTCTTCGAGCGTTGAGAATATAGCCCAAGGCATAACCTACACCCCACAGATAGAGATACGCAACGCCCGGTTTATTGATGCCAACGGCGACAACCGTATAAGTCGCAACGAGATATGCCGAGTAGTATTCGAGGTTTACAATACTGGCAGCCAGACCATTTACGACATACAACCCATGGTGGTAGAGGCCACAGGCAATAAGCATATAGCTATTTCGCCCGGAGTACATGTAGAGAAGATTGACCCCGGAAAAGCTATACGATATACAGCCATAGTGAAAGCCGACAACCGTATAAAAGAGGGCAACGTAAAGATATGCCTTTCGGTTATAGAGGGTAACAACCACAAGATTTCTAAGGTAAACGAATTTAATATAGCCACCACAAAATAAAACAATAAAACCAAGATGGCTATTTGGTGGACTCCCCACTAAATACTATATATGCCCGAGACGGAAAGAAAAAAACCGCCTCGGGCATATTGTTTTTTGCCTTTTCGCTTTGGCCTACGCCTTTTTAACATTATCTTTGTAGGGTGGTTTTCAAATTAACCTACGGTGGTATTTTTAAAGAACCGCCCTGTATATCAACCAAACCTAAAAAGCAATGAACAAGAAACTTTCTTTTGGCCTGCTTTTGGCCTTGCTGCTCACTGCCGCACCCAAGGGTTACGCCCAAGTGGCATTCGACTGGCCCTACCAGACAGTTAACGGTACTATTGTTACCCAAACGCCAGAGCGACCTGCCGGGCAGCAATCGGCTCTTGGCCTTACCACACCCAAACTCAAGATAGTACGCGTGGGATTTGTAGGCTTAGGCATGCGTGGCCCCGATGCCGTTAGGCGATTTACCCATATCAACGGCACCCAAGTAATGGCCCTATGCGACCACGAACGCAACCGTGCCGAGGCATGCAACAACATTCTGCGCGAAGCCTCAATGCCGCCCGCCGAGGTGTATTATGGCGAAGAGGGATACAAGAAACTGTGCGAACGCAAAGACATTGACCTGGTATACATAGCTACCGACTGGTTACACCATTTTACTGTGGCCAAATACGCTATGGAACATGGCAAGCATGTGGCTATAGAGGTGCCATCGGCCATGAATCTAAGAGAGATATGGCAGCTGATAGACCTAAGCGAACAGAAGCGACTGCACTGTATGATGTTAGAAAACTGCTGCTACGACTTCTTCGAGCTAAACAGTCTCAACATGGCACAGCATGGTGTATTTGGCGAAGTGCTCTATGTTCAGGGTGCTTACCGCCACGACCTGTCGCAGTTTTGGGACATGTACTGGAAGAAAGATGAGAATGACAAGTTAGGTTGGCGTTTAGACTTTAACCGCCAATTCCGTGGCGATGTATACGCTACCCACGGTCTGGGCCCAGTGGCACAGGTACTGAACATACACCGTGGCGACCGCATGAAGACGCTGGTAGCCATGGATACCAAGTCTGTTAACGGAAAGGCTTGGGCAGAGAAACTATCGGGCAAACCCTGCAACGATTTTGCCAACGGCGACCACACCACCACGCTCATTGGCACCGAAAACGGCAAGGTGATAGAGATACACCATAACACCATGACTCCGCAACCCTACAACCGTATGTACCAACTTACGGGTACCAAGGGGTTTGCCAACAAATACCCCATAGAGGGATATGCGCTCTCTGGTGAAGAGATGAAGAACAGCGGTGTACGCCCATCGGCCGACAATCTGTCGGGCCACTCGTACATGCCCGAAGCCGACCGCAAGGCACTTATACAGAAATACGAGAGTCCGCTAGTTACGCGCTACGTAGCCCAAGCCAAAAAGGTGGGCGGCCATGGTGGTATGGACTACATTATGGATAGCCGCCTGGTATACTGTCTGCAACACGGATTACCGCTGGATATGGATGTTTACGACCTGGGCGAATGGTGCTGTCTGGCAGAGTTAGGTTCGCTGTCAATGAACCACGGCAACATGCCGGTGGCAGTACCCGACTTTACCCGTGGACACTGGAACCAGGTAAAAGGCTTTAGCCATGCCTTTGCTTCCACAGCAGAAGAGGAGAAGATTGATGCCGAGAGTGCCGCCTTTACCGAACAACTAAAAGCCAAAGGGGCTAAATACTGGAAGAAGAACAGCAAGTAATACCTACCCCCTATCACTATAAAGGGCAGAACTCCCATCGGGAATTCTGCCCTTTACTATTTGCGTATGCACGGCAATCAGAATATTTCTTCGGTCTTCTTTTTTATGCCTTTAAGCATATTCGACCATGTACTGCTGCTCATTTTCTTTTCGGTGGTACGGTGGTCTTTATGTTGCTTGTTATCGGGCTTGGCGGTGGGATGTTTGCCCGTGATAGCTGTCTTGGCGGCGGGCTTTTTCTTGGCCTCTGTTTCCAGTATATCGCTACGTTCCAAACGTAAAGGCCATGACTCGCCAAACTCGTTAGCGGCATCGGTCATTTCAAAGTCTATCTCTGGCAGATTGCCTCCATCTGTCGGGCGGAAGAGTATATTGTCGCCTTGATACCGTTCTACCTTTACCATACTTACACCCTTAGCCAGGATATCCAGTTCTTTGGCTGCGCGCCACGAGAGGTCGATAATACGCCCACGAGAAAATGGTCCGCGGTCGGTAACTTTGACTACTACCCACTTGTTGTTATCAAGATTGGTTACCTTAAGCATAGTACCAAAGGGGTAGGTACGATGGGCGCAGGTAAGACTATCGTGATGCAGCCGCTCGCCACTTGCCGTACGCGCCCCTGTTGACCGTTTAGAGTAAAAAGTGGCCTTACCCTTCTGCGTTTGAGCCTGCAGAGGGGCAAAGCCTATCAGTGACAAAATGATTACTATATTCCTTATAATTGCCATGTATATATGTTAAGGTTACACACCGCCCTACTCTATACTGGCAGTGCGCAACCTATAAATCTGTATTATACTACACCCTGAGCCAGCATAGCCTTAGCCACCTTCATAAAGCCGGCAATATTGGCACCCTTCACATAGTTAATGTAGCCATCGGCACAAGTACCGTACTGGGCACACTGGTCGTGAATAGAATTCATAATGTAGTGCAGCTTCTCGTCTACCTCGTCGGCACTCCAGTGCAAACGGATAGAGTTCTGCGTCATTTCAAGCCCCGATGTAGCTACACCGCCGGCGTTAACAGCCTTACCGGGAGCAAACAGTTGCTTGGCAGCTATAAATTTCTCTACAGCCTCAGCGGTACAGCCCATGTTGCTTACCTCGGCTACGCATAGCGGATGGTTGGCCAGTATCATGTCGGCATCGTTGCCGTCAAGTTCGTTTTGGGTGGCACAGGTAAGATAGATATCGGCCTTAACTTCCCATGGCTTCTTGCCGGCCACGAATGTAGCACCGGGATACTCCTCGGCATAAGGCTGGCAGATATCGTTGCCACTGGCACGCAGTTCGAGCATATATTCTATCTTGTCGCCCGATACGCCATCGGGGTCGTATATATAGCCGTCCGGTCCGCTTATGGTTATTACCTTAGCTCCCAGCTGAACGGCTTTCTTGGCTGCACCCCATGCTACGTTACCGAAGCCCGATATAGCAACTGTCTTGCCGGCTATTTCTAGACCTTTATCTTTCATCATGTGGTTTACAAAGTACAGTGCTCCATAGCCGGTAGCCTCGGGGCGCAGTATAGAACCGCCCCACTCTATGCCTTTACCGGTAAGCACGCCCTCGTAACGGTGGGTAAGCTTCTTGTATTCGCCAAACAGGTAGCCTATTTCACGACCGCCTACGCCAATATCGCCAGCAGGCACATCCTCGTCCGGACCAATATAACGGTACAGTTCGTCCATAAATGCCTGGCAGAAGCGCATAATTTCGGCATCGCTGCGCCCGCGTGGACTAAAATCTGAGCCGCCCTTTGCTCCACCCATTGGCAGGGTGGTAAGTGCGTTCTTAAAGGTCTGCTCGAAGCCTAAAAACTTCATTATCGAGAGGTTAACCGAAGGGTGGAAACGCAAACCGCCCTTATACGGACCAATAGCACCATTAAACTGTACGCGATAACCAATGTTTACCTGTACTTCGCCGTTATCGTCTACCCATGGCACACGAAACATGTGTACGCGCTCGGGTTCTACAATACGCTCTATAATTTTAGCTTTCTCAAACTCTGGATGCTGGTTGTACACATCCTTGACAGACTCTAACACTTCGCTTACAGCCTGCAGGAACTCTGACTCACCAGGGTGCTTACGCTCCAGGTCGTGCATAATTTTCTGAACTTCCATAGTAGTATTCTTTAAGTGGTTACGATTTACAGATTGTTTATTAGTACGACAAAAGTAGGTTTTTTGTATTAAACCAACAAAGAATTTAGCATATTTTTTACTGTATTTACTTACTTTTTGTCAACCGCCCCTATTTTTCGCGAGTTATACACTTACAATTT
The DNA here is from genome assembly GCA_963659135.1 of Bulleidia sp. Classification (GTDB taxonomy): domain Bacteria; phylum Bacteroidota; class Bacteroidia; order Bacteroidales; family Bacteroidaceae; genus Prevotella. Next base: position 13,200 of record CAVKSZ010000020.1, read on the forward strand.
GTAAGCACTTGTTCTTATGATTTTGGAATATTTAACGGATGTGGTGTGATATTAGTTAAAGGATGTTATAGATGGAAAGGCTTTGAGCCTGTTCGGAGTTAAAAAAATATTGGTAAAAGTGGACGAAAAGGAGTGATGCTTGTCAATTTCATAACTATTCTCCATTTCCAAAATTGTTAGTTTTTTAGCGATTGGCTATAATATTTATCCGAGAGGTGTGATAAATGGCAAAAACGGAGCAAAATATTGCTCGTTTTGTGATAAATTTCACGGTGCTGCTGATGGTTATTTCTGTGCTAAAAAAGCATCTCTACGGGTTGTAAAGACCATCTTCAGCCGGCTAAAGGATAACTCTACGCTTCTAAAGTCTATCTCTACAACCGTAAAGTTAACCTTTAGACCCCGAAAAGGGGCGTTATAAATAGGATATTTGCCAACGTGCGGACTTTCGTGCGCAAATATGCGAATAATACACGCCTCAAGATTAACTATAATTAACCGTTACAATTTGAAACATCGTTTAATCTCACCAAAATTTTAATGTATCTTTGCCTACGGGTAGTCTATGGTTTGCTATATGTAGCCATAAGCCTTGCCCCAAACCTATACGTTAAGACCTATACATTATTATATATATGGAAACCAAGATACCTGCCCAATGGGAAAAGTTCTACCTGAAAGACGTAAGCTTTGTTAACCTGATGATGCGGCGCATCTACAACGTGCTTATCGTGGCCAATCCCTACGACGCCTTTATGCTGGAAGACGACGGGCGCATAGAGGAGAAGATATACAACGAGTATATGGAACTGGGACTGCGCTACCCGCCCACCTTTACCCAGGTAAGTACTATCGAAGAAGCCGAAAACATACTGCAAACTACGCATATTGACCTGGTGATATGTATGCCGGGCAATGCCGACAACGATGCCTTCGACGTGGCGCGCGCCGTAAAGCGCAAGTTTCCACGCATGCACTGCATAGTACTCACCCCATTCTCGCACGGCATTACCAAGCGCATGGAGAACGAAGACCTGTCTATATTCGACTACGTGTTCTGCTGGTTGGGCAATACCAATCTGATACTGTCTATTATCAAACTGATAGAAGACCGTATGAACATAAAGCACGACATAAGCGAGGCTGGCGTACAGATGATACTGCTGGTAGAAGACAGCATACGCTTCTACAGTTCTATCCTACCCAATCTATACAACTACATACTGCTGCAGAGTCAGCGTTTCTCTACCGAGGCGCTTAATCCGCATGCCGCCACTCTGCGTATGCGAGGCCGCCCTAAGGTAATGCTGGCACGTACCTACGAAGAGGCAATGGGTATATATAGCCGATACGGCGACAATGTACTGGGCGTGATAAGCGATGCCCGATTCCCCGTAAACGGGGTGAAAGACGCTGATGCCGGCATAAAACTGTTCCGCGAAATTCGTAGTAGCAACCCGTACATACCGCTCATCATGGAAAGTGCCGAAAGCACCAACCGCGCCAAGGCCGAAGCCGAAGGGTTCAGATTTGTAGACAAGAACTCAAAGAAGATGAGCATAGACCTGAAGCGGCTAATGGAAGAGCACATGGGCTTTGGCGACTTTGTATTTCGCGACCCCACTACACACCAAGAGATACTACGCATACACAGTCTGAAGGAACTGCAAGACAATATCTTTAAGATTCCCAACGACTCTATGTTATACCATATCAGCCGTAACCACATGAGCCGATGGCTATCGGCACGCGCCATATTTCCTGTGTCGGCATTCCTTAAAGACGTAACATGGAACAAGCTGCAGGATGTAGACGCTCACCGACAGATAATATACGACGCCATAGTGCAATACCGCCACCTAAAGAACCAAGGTACTGTGGCGGTGTTCGACCGCAAGAAGTTCGACCGCTTTAGTCACTTTGCCCGCATAGGCGAAGGGTCGCTGGGCGGAAAGGGACGAGGTCTGGCCTATCTGGACAACATCATTAAGCGGCACCCCGACTTCAACCAGTTTGCCGGGGCTACCGTGCAGATACCCAAGACCGTGGTGCTGTGTACCGATGTATTCGACCGGTTTATGGAACAGAACAATCTGTACCAGATAGCACTGAGCGATGCCAGCGACGAAGATATACTGGAGCAGTTCTTAAAAGCCCAGTTGCCCGACGACTTTATAGCTGACTTCTATGCATTCTTCGACGCCACGCGCAGCCCTATAGCCATACGCTCATCGTCGCTTCTTGAAGACGCTCACTATCAGCCCTTTGCCGGCATATACTCTACCTACATGATTCCCTATCTTGACGATAAGTATACCATGCTGCAAATGCTGGCATCGGCCATCAAGGGTGTATATGCGTCGGTTTTCTACCGCGACTCTAAAGCGTATATGACCGCCACGAGCAACGTGATAGACCAAGAGAAAATGGCAGTGATACTGCAAGAAGTGGCTGGCCACAGATACGGAAACCGCTACTACCCCAACTTCTCGGGCGTACTGCGGTCTATCAACTACTATCCCATAGGCGACGAACGCCCCGATGAGGGCATAGCCTCATTGGCACTTGGACTGGGCAAATACATAGTTGACGGAGGGCAAACGCTGCGCGTATCGCCATACCATCCGCACAAGATACTGCAAACCAGCGAAGTAGAAATAGCGCTGCGCGAAACACAAACTCATTTCTATGCACTCGATATGGAGCATACCGACCGGGAATTTCAGGTTGACGACGGTTTCAATATCCAAAAATTTAGAGTAAAGGATGCCGAGGCCGACCGCTCGCTCAACTACATAGCGTCTACCTACGACCCCTACGACCATGTGATACGCAATGGGCTCTATCCGGGCGGACGCAAAATAATATCGTTTGCCGGAGTATTGCAGCAAGGCGTATTCCCACTGCCCGAGTTGCTGCAAATGACTATGCGATACGGTGCAGCCGAAATGAAAAGGCCCATAGAAGTAGAGTTTGCCTGCAATCTAAACGAAGACCACACGGGAGAATTGTATCTGTTGCAAATTAGGCCCATAGTAGACAGTCAGCAAACCATAGACGAAGACATTGCCGCCATAAGTGGCGACCGCTGTCTGCTGCGAAGCGCAAATTCGCTGGGGCACGGTGCCAGCAAAGATATTACCGATGTAGTATATGTAAAAGCCGACGACCAGTTTACCGGAGCCGACAACCCCGCCATAGCCGAAGAGATAGAGCGTATCAACCAGCAATTCATTGACTCGGGCAATAACTATATACTTATAGGGCCGGGCCGTTGGGGCTCAAGCGACCCATGGTTGGGCATTCCTGTAAAATGGCCACACATAAGCGCAGCACAAGTAATAGTAGAAACTCAGCTAAAGAACTATCGCATAGACCCTAGCCAGGGCACCCATTTCTTTCAAAACCTTACCAGCTTTGGTGTAGGATATTTCACTATCGATACCAATACCGGCAATGATATATATCGCAAAGAAGCACTCGATGCTCTACCGGCTATCGAAGAGACCCCACACGTAAGGCACGTACGCTTTGAACACCCACTAAAAGTACTTATGGATGGCAAAAAACAAATAGGTGCAGTGTTGATTTAAGTCAATAATTATAGTTTTTAGCAAAAAAAATAGTATTTTATTTGGAAATACAATTAAAAGCATATACCTTTGCATCGTGTTTTTCATGGTATTAGATTTAAGGTTAACAAAGATTGGGACTCAGCGGAGTCCCTTTTTTATTTTTATTCCCTTTGTATCACTTATTTTACAGGCTCTGAATACCTATAAATAAATAACATCTACTTACCGTATGGCGACACAGCAAAAAATAACAGAACCATCATTTTTAATAAATTTTTCGTATCATTCGGCACACAAATTCGTCGTTTAATTACTACCTTTGCATAAAACTATTAGCTTATACAATGGAAATATTAAAAAAAGTAACAGTTAAGGCATTTTTGGCCTTGTGCATGATGTGCGGAGGCACGCTTACTATCCATGCACAAAATCTTACACAGTATGTAAATCCCTACATTGGAACTGGTGGTCACGGCCACGTATTTTTGGGAGCCAACGTTCCCTTTGGCTTCGTACAATTAGGTCCCACAGAGAAAACTCGAGGATGGGATTGGTGTTCAGGTTATCACTACAGTGACAACGTACTCATCGGCTTTGGTCATACCCACCTGAGCGGAACAGGTATTGGCGACTTGGGCGACATAGCCCTGCTGCCTGTGGCTACCGCCAGCCAAGACTCTGTACTGTTCTCGCATAGCAATGAGACAGTACGTCCGGGTTACTATGCCCTAAAGCTTACCAATCCTAATGTAAAGGTAGAGCTTACCGCTACCCAGCGCACAGGTATGCACAGATATACCTTTGGCGGCACGGGCAAAGCGCTTATAAAGATAGACCTGCAGCAAGGCATAGGTTGGGATACCATGAAGGTTTGCCACATGCGCCAAGCCAGTCCTACGCTGATTACCGGTTATCGCAAGTCTACCGGTTGGGCAAAAAACCAGCAGGTATACTTTGCAGCCCAATTCTCTGCCCCTGTAAAGATGATACAATCGGGCGACACCATCTCGGTAGTAGAAGTATTAGACAATTCGCGCACAGTACTGGTTAAGGTAGGTCTCTCTGCCGTTAACGAGGGCAACGCTATGCTCAACATGCAGGCAGAAATACCTGGTTGGGATTTTGACGCTATAGCCAAGGCCGCCGACCAAGCTTGGAACAAAGAGCTAGGTAGAATAAAGATAGAAACTAACAATGCCAACGACCGCACCATATTCTATACCGCCATGTATCACTCTATGATAGCTCCATCGGTATTCTCTGACGTGAATGGCGAATATCGCGGTTCTGATTTCAAGATTCACCGTGGCAACTTTACCAACTATACCACTTTCTCGCTTTGGGATACCTATCGCGCTGCCATGCCGCTGATGTCGCTCATCCATACCGACAAGGCTGCCGATATAGCACAGACCTTTATGCACATCTATAAAGAACAGGGCAAACTGCCTATCTGGCACTTGGTAGGAAACGAGACCGACTGTATGGTAGGTAACCCCGGTGTAGCCATACTGGCAGACTATGTACTGAAAGGCTTGGTACCCGACAAAGAAGCTGCCTACGAGGCACTGAAGAACTCGGCATTGAAAGACGACCGTGGGCAAGACCTGCTTAAGAAGTACGGTTATATTCCCTGCGACCTGGATCCTACCTACGAAACTGTAGCCAAAGCGTTGGAATACGCACTGGCCGATGCCGGTGTAGCCAAGGTAGCTAAATTGTTAGGCCATGAAGAAGACTATCAGTACTTCTACAACCGCAGTCAGTCGTACCGCAGAATGTTCGATTCCGCTACTGGCTTTATGCGTGGTGTAGACAGCAACGGCAAATTCCGCGAGCCATTCAATCCTTTCCACGCTGTACACCGTCAAGACGACTATACCGAAGGTAACGCATGGCAGTATGCTTGGCTTGTTCCACACGATGTACACGGACTGGTAAGCTGCTTCAAGAGTGAGAAGCGCTTCATCTCTAAACTGGACAGTCTGTTTATCGTTAGTGGCGACATGGGTGCCGAGGCTTCGCCAGACATTTCGGGTCTTATCGGGCAGTATGCTCATGGCAACGAGCCAAGTCACCATATATTATATATGTATAACTACGTAGGTCAGCCATGGAAGGGTGCACGCCTTATCCGCCAGACTTTGGAAGAAATGTACAAGAACGACTTCGACGGACTGAGCGGCAACGAAGACGTAGGCCAGATGTCAGCTTGGTACATTATATCAAGTATGGGCCTCTACCAAGTTGAACCCGAGGGCGGCAAGTATGTATTCGGTTCTCCGCTATGGAACCGTGCTACACTAAGCGTAGGCAATGACAAGACCCTAAACATTATTGCCCACAACAATAGCAAGAAGAATATGTACATCCAGAGCGTAAAGTGGAACGGCAAGCCATATACCAAGTCGTATATAAACTACTCTGAACTGATACAGGGCGGTACACTAGAATTTACCATGGGTGCCAAGCCTTCTAAATTTGGAACCAAAGTAAAGGATCGTCCATAAATGAACATTACTATGAACATAGGTAATATAAGAAAGGCGGCAGTCTTAGGACTGTTCGCCTTTGCTGCTACAACGTCGGCACAGGCACAGTCGGCAGTAAACCAAAAAGAGTTCGGACAGGAGTATATCGATGCCATATCGGTAGCCACTCCCTACGTATCTAAACGCCCAGCCGTAGAAGAGCGTCTCTTCCGCTCAAAGGTTATAGAGCAATGCATCAAGGATGTAAAGAAAAAATTGAAAGATACACCCTATCTAGCTTGGATGTTTGAAAACTGTTTCCCCAATACGCTCGATACTACTATTCATTACGCAGAGGATGAAAACGGTAATCCCGATACCTTTGTCTATACGGGTGACATTCACGCCATGTGGGGTCGCGATTCTGGTGCACAAGTTTGGCCATATCTACAGTTTGCCAAGAAAGACAAGAATATCCAAAAGATGATCAAGGGCGTGATACTGCGTCAGTTTAAAAACATACAGTACGACCCTTATGCCAACGGCTTCAACCGAGATTTGACCGAGTGGAGCAAATGGAAAGACGACGACTGTGGCATGAAGCCCGGCATTTACGAACGTAAGTACGAGATAGATAGCCTCTGCTATCCACTTCGATTGGCTTACGAATATTGGCGTATCACTGGCGATGCCTCAATCTTTGAAGGCAAACTTTGGCAAGATGTAGTTAAAAATATTCTGAGCACATTCCGTGAGCAGCAACGCAAGAATGGTCCTGGCTCTTACCGTTTCCTCAGAGTTACCGACCGTCAGCTTGACACCGTATGCAATGTAGGCTTAGGCGCACCAGTACGACCAGTAGGCCTTATCGCATCGGTATTCCGCCCATCTGACGATGCCACTACATTCCTGTTCTTAGTTCCGGCCAACTTTATGGCAGTAACCACTCTTAACAAGATGGCCGACGTATTGAACCAAGTAAACAGTGACTGTTGCTTGGCTGGACAATGTACTGCTCTAGCTAACGAGGTGAAAGATGCGTTACAGAAATATGCCGTATACAACCATCCCAAGTATGGTAAGATATACGCTTTCGAGGTAGACGGAATGGGCAACCAGTTGCTCATGGACGATGCCAACGTGCCCAGTCTGTTGGCTATGCCCTATTTAGGCGATGTAGACCAAGACGACCCTATCTATCAGAATACCCGCAAGTATGTATGGAGTGAAGATAATCCCTACTTTTTCAGAGGAAAGGCTGGCGAGGGCATAGGCGGTCCACACGTAGGCTACGATATGGCCTGGCCTATGACTCTTATTATGCGCGCCATGACCAGTAACAACGATCAGGAGATAAAGCAATGTGTGCAGATGCTTATGGATACCGATGCCAACACGGGTGTTATCCACGAGTCGTTCGATGTTAAAGATGCCATGCACTATAGCCGTCCTTGGTTTGCCTGGCAGAATACTTTGTTCGGTGAGTTGATACTGAAGCTGGTGAACGAAGGCAAGACAGACCTTCTGAATTCATGTAAAAAATAAAAACCTACTATAAAGAAAATGTCTAACATTAAAGATCCTAACAAGAAGATAAGCCCCATAGCATGGGTGCCCACCCTCTATTTTGCCATGGGTATGCCCTTTGTGGTGCTCAATATGGTTGCATCACTCATGTACAAAGGCATGGGAGTTTCTGATACAAAGATAGCTTTTTGGACATCGCTCATCATGTTGCCCTGGACGCTAAAATTCCTATGGAGCCCATTGCTGGAACTCTATAAGACCAAGAAATTCTTTGTAGTGCTTACCCAGATACTTAGCGGTATATGCTTTGGACTGGTGGCTATGACTCTTCACCTGCCCAACTTCTTTGCTATAACCATAGCCCTATTTGCCGTGATTGCCATGAGTGGTGCCACACACGACATTGCCGCCGACGGAACCTATATGGGTGTGTTATCCAAAGAAGACCAAGCACGATGGATAGGTTGGCAAGGAGCTTTCTATAACATAGCCAAGATATTTGCTACGGGCCTATTGGTGTATCTCGCCGGATTGCTCATTCCTAAGATTGGGGTAACATATGCTTGGATGATAATCATGATTATCCTGTGCGCAATTATGACCGTTATAGGCATATACCATTCTGTATTCTTGCCCGTAGACAAGACCGAGAATACAGAGCAGAAAACTCTTCTTGAAACACTAAAAGACCTATGGGCAGTGATAGCCGATTTCTTTACCAAGAAGCACATTTGGTACTACATAGCCTTTATTATACTCTATCGCTTTGCCGAGGGATTTGTAATGAAGATAGTACCTTTGTTCCTCAAAGCCACGCGCGAGAATCAGGGACTTGGTCTTGACGAGAAATCCATAGGTCTGCTCTACGGAACATTTGGTGCAGCTGCCTTTGTAATAGGTTCTATCTTGGCGGGCTACTATATAGCTCACCGCGGTCTGCGCAAGAGTCTGTTCTCACTGGCGTTGGTATTCAACTTACCCTTTGTAGCCTACACGCTGCTGGCTATCTATCAGCCAGAGAGCTTGATTCTCATTGGTAGTGCCATTGTGGTAGAATACTTTGGTTACGGCTTTGGCTTTGTAGGTCTTACTCTATTTATGATGCAGCAGATAGCACCCGGTAAGCACCAGATGTCACACTACGCCTTTGCCTCGGGTATTATGAACCTTGGCGTAATGTTACCCGGTATGATGAGTGGCGCCATGGCCGATACGTTAGGCTACCGCAACTTCTTCATTATGGTATTGTTCTGCGTTATACCGGCTCTGCTGATAACATGGTTTGTACCATTCACCTATCCTGACAAAAAATAAAACTTATATTTATACATCAAAAACTTATTACAATTATGGATAAACTTAATCAGCCCAAAATGCCATGGGTAGAGCGTCCTGAAGGATGCTGTGAAGTAATGTGGCGCGACCCCAAGAACCCCATTATCGACCGTTATAGCATTCCTACTTCGAATAGTATTTTCAATAGTGCTGTAGTTCCCTTTGGCGAAGGTTATGCCGGAGTATTCCGTTGCGACAACCGTGCTGTCCAGATGAATATCTTTGCCGGTTTCAGTAAAGATGGTATCAATTGGGAAATTGAGCACGAACCTATAGTATTCGAAGCGGGCAACACCGATATGATAGAGAGTACCTATAAGTACGACCCACGCGTTACATGGATAGAAGACCGCTATTGGATTACATGGTGTAACGGCTATAAAGGCCAGCCTACTATCGGTATAGGTTATACTTTCGACTTTAAGAAGTTCTACCAGTGCGAGAACGCTTTCTTGCCGTTCAACCGTAATGGTGTGCTCTTCCCCGAAAAGATTAATGGCATGTATGCTCTGCTGAGCCGCCCTAGCGACAGTGGTCATACGCCTTTTGGTGATATCTATGTAAGCTATTCGCCCGATATGAAATTCTGGGGTTGTCATCGTTACATTATGGGTCCTACTCCGTTTGATGTTAGTGCATGGCAGTGCTTGAAGATTGGTGCCGGTCCGATACCTATCAAGACCAGCGAGGGATGGTTGATGATTTATCATGGTGTTATCAAGACTTGCAATGGCTACCGCTACTCTATGGGTGCTGCTCTGCTAGACCTTGACGACCCCTCAAAGGTTCTCTATAGAAGTCAGCCTTATCTGCTTGCTCCTGCCGAGATGTACGAACTTACAGGCGATGTACAGAATGTAGTATTCCCCTGTGCTGCTCTTACCGAGGGCGACAAGCTTATGGTTTATTACGGTGCTGCCGATACTCATGTATGCGTAGCCTACGGCTATCTGAGCGAGGTTATCGACTTTGTCAAGAACAACTCTTGCGCACTATAATATAGCGAAATTCAGGGGAAGGATTGTTCCCCTCATAATACTGATAATGAGACTATACCTACACGGGTATAGTCTCATTTTTGTTTTGTGCATATCCATACATACACCATCCTATATAATACGGCCAAAATGCTATATAGAAGCTGCCGATATGCAAAGGGGCGAAGTCTTTATGATTAAGACTCCGCCCCTAAATATTTAATTAAATTGTGCAGTCTAAGCGACGTTGCGATTAGTCGAGCTCAGCAAGCTTGTTGTCAGAACCCAGCACATCGGTAATCTTGTGCTTGTACATCTGCTCCATAAGGTCGCGTGCAGGACCGCAGTACTTACGTGGGTCGAACTCTCCTGGTTTGTCGTGGAATACCTTGCGTACAGCAGCGGTAAAGGCCAAACGTGAGTCAGAGTCGATATTAATCTTGCAAACAGCGCTCTTAGAAGCCTTGCGAAGCTGCTCTTCAGGGATACCTACTGCATCGGGCAGTTTGCCACCGTACTCGTTAATGATGTCAACATACTCCTGAGGAACTGAAGAAGAACCGTGAAGTACGATTGGGAAACCTGGCAACTTAACCATGATTTCGTCAAGAATATCGAAAGCCAATGGAGGAGGAACCAGCTTGCCAGTCTTCGGGTCGCGTGTGCACTGCTCGGGAGTGAACTTGTAAGCACCGTGTGAAGTACCGATAGAGATAGCCAATGAGTCAACACCTGTACGAGAGGTGAAGTCGATTACTTCCTCAGGCTTGGTATAGTGGCATACGTCTGAAGAAACCTCGTCTTCAACACCAGCCAGCACACCCAGCTCGCCCTCTACAGTAACATCATACTGATGAGCATACTCTACTACCTTCTTGGTAAGAGCAATATTCTCCTCGTAAGGCAGAGAAGAACCGTCTATCATTACAGAAGAGAAGCCCAGGTCTACACAGCTCTTGCAGAGTTCGAAGCTATCTCCGTGGTCCAAGTGAAGCACAATCTCAGGATGCTTGCAGCCCAGCTCCTTAGCGTATTCTACTGCACCTTCGGCCATGTAACGAAGCAATGTCTCGTTGGCATAGCTGCGGGCACCCTTAGAAACCTGAAGGATAACCGGTGACTTCAGCTCTGAAGAAGCTTTGATGATGGCCTGCAACTGCTCCAAGTTGTTGAAGTTGAATGCAGGAATAGCATAACCGCCGTTGATGGCTCTCTTAAACATCTCGCGGGTGTTAACGAGGCCCAATTCTTTGTAGTTTACCATAATTGTTATTTGTTTTGTAAAAATCTATTCTGTGAAAACTGTGGCTTTAAGGCACAATATCCCAAGCCATTTTTCTGCCTGCAAAAGTACAACGAAAAATTGTCAACGCAAAGGTAGACAAAGTTTTTTTTCGCTCCCGGCGCTTGTTTTTCACATTATTTTCCCATTGGTTGCGGCTTAGTGCAGAAATGCAAAATGGGCTTTACAAAACGGCAGTATCCGTATGCTTATGCTCTCTGCGCCAAAGGCATAGAGCATAAACCGTTACCACTACAAATCCTACCAGTGGAACGATAAAGGGAACTACCAGATTTACATTATCGGCTATCATACTCATCAGCAGAAATCCGCAGCCGCCTACGGGAGTCATCATCAGTAGCGATGATGCCGTCTTGGTATACACGCCCAGTCCGCGCAGCGACAGGGCAAAAATTGTGGGAAACATGATGGCCTCGAACAGATAATTCGCCGTAAGTGCCACCATAGATATCTTTCCTAGGTTGACAAGAACTATACTTATACATACCACCGAACCTATGCCACACACCAACAATACCGTTACTGCCTTAATACGGCGCATCACCCAACTACCCACAAATCTACCTACCATAAAGATGGCCAGAGCGCAGGTAATTACTACCGATGCAGTAGCATCGTTCATCCACCCTTGCCCGGTAACAAAGTTGATAAAGTAACTATTGATAGAAATCTCGGCTATTTCGTAGCAGAGCAGTGCCATCAGTCCGAAAGTGAATAGGGGTCGGTGCAATAGCAGTTCGGCTATACCGTTACCGCTCAGTGCCGCGCTGCTCTGGTCTTCATGACTTATCTCTGGCAAGTCTACCCGGGTAAACACCAGTGCCACCAACAACACTGCCACGCCCATCACGGCATAGGGCAACACTACGCTACTTACACTGTCAGATGTAAAGAACCAATGGCCCACGGCAAAGGTGGCAAAGAGGCAACCCAATCCGTTGACCGACTGTGATAGATTCAGTCTACTTGTGGCTGTATCAGCCGGACCCAATTCGGTTACATACGGATTGGCCGCCGTCTCCAGGAAAACTAGTCCGCATCCTATCACAAACAGGGCCGCCAAGAAAGCCCAAAAGGTGCCGACCTCTACCCCCGGCACAAAGAGCAGCGAGCCTGCACCAAAGAGTAGCAACCCGAGCACAACCCCACGGCGGTAACCAAAGCGATTGATAAACATGCCGGCAGGTATAGCCATAAGAAAATAGCCCAGATAGGTAGTAACCTGAATAAGCGACGAGCGGGTAACGGTAATATCCATCTGATTCTGCAGATGCTTGTTGAGCACATCTAGTATGGCGCGCGCAAAGCCCCACAAGAAGAACAGCAGCGTAACTAGCGCCAATGGCACGGCATATCTACGCGAGGTTAGTGGCGATTGTTGTTTCATAGTTGTATCGTATCAAAATGGGGAGCACTGCCTATGCATGCTCCCCCTTAATTGTTTTTAGTACAAAAATATTTACTTCTTCTTAGCCGTAGGTTCTAGCACGCGCCATACACCGGCTGCCAGTGCTCCACCAACCAACGGACCTACGATGAATATCCACAGATTAGCCAGAGCCGAACCGCCTTGGAACAGAGCCGGACCTATAGAGCGAGCTGGGTTAACCGATGTACCTGTGTAGCGTATGCAAGCCAGATGAACCAGCACTAACGACAATCCGATAGCCAGCCCGCCCAATGCGCTTGCGGCATTGGTCTTGGCGGTAACACCCAGCACTACCAGTACAAACACAAAGGTAAATATCACCTCGGCAGCCAAACCGCCCCAAACCGATATTGTCTGCACATCGTTAATGGCTTGCAGATCGTTGGCTCCTGTACCTACCAACCCTGCGGTAGAGGTAAGCAGATAGAGCAACGCAGCGCCTATAACGCCACCTATACACTGATATAATACATAGTTGAGCGCATCCTTTCCGCTCATCCTGCCGCTAAGATATACGCCCAGCGTAATAGCCGGATTTATATGGCAACCACTTATGCCACCTATAGTATAGGCCATAGCCACAACAGCCAAACCAAACGCCATAGCAGTACCAACTACTGTCTCAGCCTCAGCCGGATTACATCCTAAAGATACGGCTGCACCGCAGCCCATCAATACCAGCACCATAGTGCCTACCATTTCTGCTAAATACTTTTTCATATCCTTAATTCTTGCTTTGGTTTATAGTATCATATTTTATCGGTTATGCTTTTAGCATAGTTCTGTAAAAAACGCACAGAACCCTATATATGGCAAAAGTAATGAAAAACCACGAACTGCCCAAGTATCTTTACTTTTTTTTATTTTAACAGGCTATGAAAATCATAATTTATAGGGATAGAGGGGGGAGGGCACCTGTTAAATTGTAACTATTAATTTTTCTTAAATAAACCATCCAGAATATTCGCATATTTGCGCACGAAAATCTGTTCGTTGGCAAATAGCCGATTTACAGTACCCTTTTTCGGGGGCTAAAGATTAATTTTAGAAGCGCAGAGTAATCCTTTAGCCAGCTAGAGATGGTCTTTACAACCCGCAAAGATGCTTTTTTAGCATAGAAATAACCATCTGCAGCACCGGAGAATTTATCACATAACGAGCAACGATTTGCTCCGTTTTCACCATTTATCACACCCTTTGGACAAATATTACAGGCAATTACTAATAAACCAACAATCTAGAAATGGAGAACAGCTATAAAAATTGGCGAGCACAACGACTTTTCCGCTCATTTTTATCTATATTTTTTAACTCCGAACAGGCTCAAAGCCTTTCCATCTATAACATCCTTTAACTAATATCACACCGCTTCTGTTAAATATTCCAAAGCCGAAAGAACAAATGCTTACAATTTGAAAGGATAATAATTGGCTCATCAGTTAAGTGACTATAAAAAATAAAACATCATAGATAGTAAACCCACCACTGCTCATTTATAAAGATTAACGCAAAAAGAGCACTTTTTTGCAGCTTTCTCTGTAACTTTGCATTACACCTTTAGCTATAGTAATAATGAATATAAAGACTATTATAATACTGCTACTTGCATGGTTTTCAGGCATTACAGCCTTTGCCTCTACGTACGAACAGGGCAAAATGGAAGCCATGTGCGGTGTAGTTCCGGGTAGCTACAACTTTTGGATATTCACCCCCGAAGAATACGAACCGCAAGGGCGAGGTGTGCCCTTGGTAATATTCTTGCACGGAGCCAGCCTGTGTGGCAACAATATGGAGCGAGTGCGTCGCTACGGAGTACTGCACGCCATACAAAAAGGTAAGATGGTGCCCGCCGTAGTATTGGCTCCACAGAATGGCGGCGGCGCATGGAGCCCCAAGAAGATAAACCAGCTACTGGAGTGGACCGTAAGCCACTACGCCATTGATACCACACGCATTTACGTACTGGGCATGAGTCTGGGCGGCTACGGCACAATGGACTTCGTGACAGCCTATCCCGAGAAGATAGCGGCAGCCATGGCACTCTGCGGAGGATGTTCGGTAAAAGAGCCCGATGGACTGGGCAAAGTTCCTCTATGGATAATGCACGGCACAGCCGACCGCGCTGTACCCATAGCCCAATCTAAGCGCGTAGTAAGTTATCTGCAAGATACCGGCAACGACCATCTGTTGCGCTACGACTGGCTGCAGGGCGGCGACCACGGTACGCCGGCACGCCTATTCTATCTACAAAAGACCTACGACTGGCTATTCTCGCACTCGCTGCACGATAATCCGCGCACAGTAGACCGCACCTTCGACATAGACATGAACGACATACGCCAGACCTACAACGAACTGAAATGGTTTAAAGGTATGTACGACAACGAATAAACTACAAATATGGAAGAGATTAAAGCACTGTTTCTCGACATCGACGGAACCTTGGTAAGTTTCCAAACCCACACTGTTCCCACCTCTACCGTAGAGGCTCTGGAAGAAGTCCACCGCCAGGGCGTATCTATATTTATCTCTACGGGTCGCCCTATGGCATTTATCACCAATCTTAAGAGTATAGAGCATATCATAGACGGATACATTACCACCAATGGCGCCTATTGTACTGTGGGCGATACAGTAGTAAGTTCGCATCCTATGGACCCTGACGATATCAACACCATATTAACCGACGCCATCGAAAGAAACTACCCCGTAATAGTAGACGGCGAACACTCGGTACTGGTGTACAACAATGCCGAAATTGTAGACCGCCTCTTTGTAAAAGCCTTTGGCGTAGACACATTAGACTACAATCTAACCTTAGACGATATACAGGGAGAAGCTATCATGCAGCTCTCGCCCTTTATTACTCAAGAACAGGAAGACCTGCTTACCCCACGCTTTAAGCATATCACCTCAGGGCGATGGCATCCCGAATTTACCGACCTTACCCGTAGCGGTATCGATAAGGCAATGGGTATGCGCACCATGGCCGAATATATGCACATAGATATCAGTCAGACCATGGCGTTTGGCGATGGCGGCAACGACATTCCTATTCTGCAAGCGGCAGGCATAGGAGTAGCTATGGGCAATAGTAACAACAACGTAAAAGAGGCTGCCAACTATGTTACTACTACCGTAGACGATAACGGTATAGCCAACGCTCTGCGCCATTTTGAAGTGATAAAGTAGTATTCAACTTATTTTTCACCATCACCCAAAATCAGAAACTCAAGAAAAAAGTATAACTTACAAGCACTTAATAATAGAAAACGTTGTAACTTTGCACCGCTTTTTAGCAAACACACATACATAATAAATAAACCATGAATCTTACAGTAAAAAGAAAAATGAATTTGAGCAAAGAGATACGCGACTACATCATGATAAGCGTGGCCATGATATCCTACGGATTGGGATGGACCATCTTCTTGCTGCCCAACAAAATTCCTACGGGCGGTGTACCCGGTGTATCATCAGTATTATACTGGGGCTTAGGGCTACCGGTACAGTTAACATACTTTGGCGTTAACGCTATACTGCTATTGATAGCACTACGCATACTGGGATGGCGCTTCTGCGTAAAAACCATCTATGCCGTATCGCTACTAACCGCCCTTACAGTAATCTTTCAGGACAATCTGGAGCACATACATCTGCTGCAGAACGACCCCTTTATGACCTCTATCATCGGTGGTATATTCATGGGTAGCGGTATAGGGTTAGGCTTGGCTTTCAACGGGTCTACCGGTGGCACCGATATTGTGGCAGCCATTATAAGCAAGTACCGCGACATCTCGCTGGGCCGTGTATTTCTGGTTGTAGACCTTACTATTATCACTACCAGTTACGTAGTACTGCACAACTGGGAACAGATAATCTACGGATATGTAACCCTTATCACCTCGTCGCTGTGTATAGACTATGTGGTCAACTCTATGCGCCGTTCGGTACAGTTCTTCATTATCTCTGACAAGTACGAAGAAATAGGCAAGCGAATCAACAACGACCCACACCGCGGAGTAACCGTAGTTAACGGACAGGGTTTCTACTCGGGGCGCAATGTACACATGCTCTTTGTGTTGGCCAAGAAAAACGAGTCGCACAAGATATTCCAACTTATCAACGAGATAGACCCCAAAGCTTTTGTTTCGCAGAGTGCCGTTATAGGTGTCTACGGCGAAGGATTCGACAAGTTCAAGGTACGTACCAAGCGCTATCAAGACTAAATCTACTATCGCCATGCACGACGACAGCCAATACCTACACTCACTAATAGCCCAGGGCGAGCACCGACAGCAAGACTTCAAGTTCGGCGTAGACAATGCGCAGAAGTTGGCACGCTCGGTATCGGCCTTTGCCAACACTGTGGGTGGGCGCTTGATCATTGGCGTGGCCGACGATGGTACCATAGCTGGGGTAAGCACCGAAGAAGAGGTATTTATGATGACCCGAGCTGCCTACAGTTGTTGCGAACCCGAAGCCGACATCAGCTTCAAAACCTATCATGCCGATGGCCACAATGTAGTAATAGCCACCATACCTCCAGCCACCGACAAGCCCATTTGCGCCATTGACGACAAGGGGCTAAAAACTGCCTACATACGCATAAAAGATGAAAACGTGGCAGCATCGCCTGTTATTGTAGAAATGTGGAAGCAAGAACAACGCGAAGAAAACATGATGCCCTATACCGATACCGAATCGAACTTGATGGAGATGATGCGTCTGAACCCCAACCAGCCACTCCAGGTAATCTCTAAGATAACGCACATCAAGCGTTTTTTGGTTATCAAGATTCTGGCACGCCTCATCAGATATAACATAGTAGGCTGGGAGTGGGACGGAAACGACTTTCTGTTCTACCTAAAATAATATCCACTACCGCATTCTCTATTCACCCATATATAAGATTTGCCCCAACCGGTTGCTATACTCGGTTGGGGCAAATTATATTAAGGTGGTAGTTAAACTAACCACCCAAGGTATATTTCATAAAGATTATTTATCGCTTTCTGGAGCTTTGTCTATGAGGTCCATAAACTGATCCAGCTTAGGTGTGATAATGATTTGGGTACGGCGGTTACGCTGCTTGCCTACTTCGGTATCGTTGCTTGCCACAGGATTGTACTCGCCACGACCACCGGCTGTAAGACGCTTAGGAGCTACACCAAAACGGTTCTGCAGATACTGTACTACCGACGAGGCACGCAGAGCAGAGAGGTCCCAGTTGTTACGGATATTCTTCATAGAGGCAGCACTAGTATTAATAGGCACATTATCGGTATTGCCCTCTATCAGCACATCGTAGTCCTTATAATCCATAATAATTTTGGCTATCTTACTGAGCGTTTCTTCGGCACGGTCGCTAATTTCGTACGAACCACTCTTGTACAGCATATTATCAGCCAGCGATATATATACTACGCCTTTGAGCACCTGTACATCAACTTCCTTGAGTTCTTCCTTACTGAGCGAACGGGTAAGGTTGTTGGTGAGTACCATGTTAAGCGAATCACTCTTGCTCTTCACCTCTACCAAATGGCGAATATACTGATTACTCTCGTTAATTTGGTCTACCAGTTTCGAGATATTCACACTATTGGCGCTGGTGTTGGCCAAGCTCTTGTCAAGGCTCTCTTGCAGCGACTTGTAAGCGTTCTGCTGCTGAGCAAGCTGTTCGGTAAGACTTGCCACGCGGGCCTGAGCGGCAGCCAGTTGTTCCTTGGTATTCTGATAGCTACCGGTTAACTCTTTATTCTCTGTCTGGCAGTTCTTGAGTTCTGCCTGACAACTTTCCAGATTCTTCTTGCTGACACAACCTGTCATCAACAGGGCACCAAGGGCTATGGTCAGCACGGTTGTTGTTGTTCTTTTCATAATAGTTTTAGCACAATATTATTCCGCAAAGTTATTAATTCTTATATAGAAGACGCAAGAAACCCATAGTTTGTAAATGTCTTTAATGATATTTAACCATAAATGGCGCAAAAAAATAAAATTAAGAACGCTATAACGCCTATTTGCAGTAACTTTGCGGTACGAATAACGAGTAATAACTTTGCCGTATGAATAACAAGAAGATACAAGGGCATGCAGCCATATTGAGCGCCAACATCATATTTGGTCTTGGTGTTCCCGTTACTACCCTACTACTCAACGAGTGGGTTTCTCCTATGGTTTATATGTTGACTCGCTGTGTTGGCGCAGCAGCAATATTCTGGCTCATATCGCTCTTTATGCCTAAAGAGCATGTAGACCGTCACGACCTTATTATAATATGTGCGGCAGGATTACTAGGATTTGTTATTTCGCAGACGCTTACCGCTTGGGCGCTAGTATATACTACGCCGGTATACTTCTCTATCATAGCCAGTCTTACGCCCATTGCCACTATGATACTTGCCGGTATCTTTATAGGCGAACGCATTACCGGGCTAAAGTCAGTGGCGGTAGTGCTGGGCATACTGGGCACACTGCTCTTGGTATTCACCAACTGGGATGGAGGTACTGGCCGCAACGACTTGTTGGGCATATCGCTCGCCCTGCTTAGTGTACTTACTTGGGCTGTATATCTTATTATAACTCGCCATGTAAGTGCGCGCTATTCGGCACTTACGCAGATGAAGTGGCTATTCCTTGTATCGTCGATAGCCGTATTGCCTATGGCATGGGGCGAATTGGGGTCGCAGTTGCTTTACTCTGCCCAGGTACAGTGGGACGGAATTCTCGAGATGGCATTCATCGTATTGTTTGCCACCGTAGCCGGATATATGGCCATACCCTTTGCCATGCGCTATCTTAAAGCCACCACTGTAAGTACCTATACCAATCTGCAACCTGTAGTAGCATCGGTAGTAGCCATTATACTTAGCCAGGATGTGCTAACATGGGATAAACCCGTAGCCCTGGTAATGGTACTTGCCAGCTCGTATCTGGTAACGCGCATAGATGAGTAGCTACCGTCTATACACATCACCCCCACGCCCCACCTATTATAATTATATCACTTGTTATATATCTATGGCGGCTTGCCTTGCTTGCCGCTAACTTATAGCATTGCAGTTTACTGAAACAGAATAATCCTAACACAAAGCATGATTGTTTGCATAGCAGAAAAGCCCAGCGTAGCCAAAGACATTGCCCGTATTATAGGTGCCACTAAGGCTTGCGATGGATATATGGAAGGCAACGGATACCAGGTAACATGGACCTTTGGTCACCTGTGCTGCCTAAAAGAACCCAACGACTACTCTGAGAACTGGAAGCGATGGAGTCTGGCAGCACTGCCTATGATTCCAGCCCGGTTTGGTATCAAGCTAATTGAAGACTCAGGTATTAAGAAGCAGTTTGCTACCATACAACGACTAATGAGCCAAGCCGACAGCATAGTTAACTGTGGTGACGCTGGCCAAGAGGGAGAGTTGATACAACGCTGGGTAATGCAGATGGCTAAAGCCAAATGCCCCGTGAAGCGACTGTGGATTTCATCGATGACCGACGAGGCTATACGCGACGGCTTTGCTAAACTGCGCGAACAAGACGATTACAACCCGCTCTACTTGGCTGGTCTATCGCGAGCCGTGGGCGACTGGTTGCTGGGTATGAACGCTACGCGCCTATATACACTGAAGTATGGACAAAACCGACAAGTACTAAGTATAGGCCGGGTACAGACCCCCACGCTGGCTCTGATAGTAAACCGCCAGAAAGAGATAGACAACTTCAAGCCCGAACCCTATTGGGTGCTGGCCACCATATACCGCAACACGCAGTTTACCGCCACCCAAGGCAAGTTTACCTCAAAAGAAGAGGGCCAGCAAGCCTTTGCTACCATAGAGGGTAAACCTTTCAAGGTAACCGGTGTTCAGAAGAAGAAGGGAACCGAAGCCCCACCCCATTTGTACGACCTTACATCGCTACAGGTAGACTGTAACAAGAAGTTCAGCTACTCGGCTGAGATGACACTCAACATTATCCAGTCGCTATACGAAAAGAAACTCACCACCTATCCACGTGTAGACACCCAGTTTCTGTCAGACGATATCTACCCTAAATGTTCGGGCATTATGAACGGACTAAAGAGCTATCACGAACTGATGCGCCCCATAGCTGGCAAGCCGCTTATCAAGCCCAAACGTATATTCGATACATCAAAGGTAACCGACCACCATGCCATAATCCCCACGGGGCAAGAGGCTCGCGGTCTTACCGACATAGAGCGCAACGTTTACGACCTGATAGTACGCCGCTTTATAGCCGCCTTCTACCCCGACTGCCAGTTTGCCACCACCACCGTAACCGGAGCTGTAGACAAAATAGATTTCAAGGTATCGGGTAAGGAAATTCTTAACCCCGGATGGCGACTAATATACGCTAAAGACGCCCGTAGCACCGACGATAATGAGGGAAAAAACGACGAAGAGCGCACCCTGGAAGCATTTGTCAAAGGCGAAGAGGGCCCTCACACGCCCACACTTACCGAAAAACAAACTACGCCGCCCAAACCCTACACCGAGGCCACACTGCTGAGAGCTATGGAAACAGCAGGTAAATTTGTAGACGACGACGAACTGCGAGCCGCACTCAAAGAGAACGGCATAGGGCGGCCATCATCGCGCGCCAGCATAATAGAAACGTTATTCAAGCGTCACTATATACGTCGTGAACGCAAGAATCTGATAGCCACCGTTACGGGTATCCAGCTAATAGATATGATACACGAACGACTGTTAACCAGCTGCGAACTTACGGGTATATGGGAAAAGAAACTACGCGATATAGAACACAAGAAATACGATGCCGCCCAGTTTATAAACGAACTGAAAGAGCAGATAACCAATATAGTAAACGATGTGTTGCGCGACAATTCTAACCGCCACGTAACCATTACCACCGAAGAGCCTGCCAAGAAACCCACTAAGCGAAAGGCTACAACGGCCAAAGCTAAGGATGCTACGCCAAAAGCTAAAGCCAAAGCAACAAGGGCAAAAGCCCCTGCCACCGCAGTAGATGCTATGATTGGCAAGCCATGCCCTAAGTGTGGCCAGGGCACCATAATCAAGGGCAAAGTGGCCTACGGATGCAGTCGTTGGCGCGAGGGGTGCGACTATCGCCTACCCTTTGACAACAGTAATACTGCTCAGGCCTAAGCTACGGGGATAAAACAGCACGGCTCTTTCATTTAAAATGTCACAATTATCTCCGATATAGCTATTCTTCAACATATTTATGGGGGCTATGATTATTATCACCGTTAAGCAAATAATGTTTGCTATATTGCCGACGGCCGTCAGCAATATAGTTTACGGGCGTCAGCCAATTGGGCTACGGCCATCAACCAACTTGCTTACGACCGTGGGCAGTATATAAAACCAAAAAGAT
>CAVKSZ010000021.1:0-34738 GCA_963659135.1 Bulleidia sp.
GAGGATAACCTCGTCAATGTCTGATGTTTGCAGACCCGCGTCGCGCATAGCGTTCTGGCAGGGTACAAGGCAAGCCTGTATCAGTCCGTGAGCCAATTGCTCGAACTGTGAACGGGTAAGAGTCTTTACCAAGTGCATTGGCACACCACCTTCGGCTGAGATATAAGGCAGGTTAATCTCTGTAGATGTAGAGCTTGACAACTCGATTTTAGCCTTCTCGGCAGCTTCTTTCAAGCGCTGCATAGCCATTGGGTCTTTGGTAAGGTCGATACCCTTGTCGGCCTTGAAGTCGTTAGCTAGCCAGTCTATAATTACCTGGTCAAAGTCGTCACCGCCCAGGTGGGTGTCACCATTGGTAGAGAGAACTTCGAATACGCCGCCACCGAATTCGAGGATAGAAATATCGAATGTACCACCACCCAAGTCGAATACGGCAATCTTCATATCTTTGTTGGCCTTGTCTACACCGTATGCCAAAGCGGCTGCGGTAGGCTCGTTTACTATACGCTGTACGTTCAGACCGGCTATCTGGCCAGCCTCTTTAGTGGCTTGACGCTGTGAGTCAGAGAAGTAAGCAGGTACGGTGATTACGGCATCAGTTACCTCTTGTCCCAGATAGTCTTCGGCGGTCTTCTTCATCTTCTGCAGTACAATGGCCGAAATTTCCTGTGGAGTGTACTTGCGACCGTCGATGTCTACGCGTGGATAACCGTTCTCGTTAACTACCTTAAAGGGCACACGTTCGGCCTCTTTCTGGCTTTGGGCAAAGGTTTCACCCATGAAGCGCTTGATAGAGAATACGGTGTTGGTAGGGTTGGTGATAGCCTGACGCTTAGCAGGGTCACCTACTTTGCGCTCGCCGTCTTTTACAAATCCTACTACCGATGGGGTAGTGCGTTTGCCTTCGCTGTTAGCGATGACGATAGGCTCAGAGCCTTCAAATACAGATACACAAGAGTTCGTTGTACCTAAGTCGATTCCAATAATCTTTCCCATAGTTGTATTTATTTTAATTTTTATTCTTTGTTGAGTTTATATTGTCACCCATCTTTATGCAAAAGGTGTGCCAAGTACTTTTGTTTTATGCGTTTTTCTGCCAAAATTGTCAGTCGTGTCATTGCATAGAGCTATCATTCTGACACGATTGGCATATTTGGGGGTACAAAGGAGTATATGTGTGCGATCCTTATAATAAGTAAGTAGGTGTATTATAGAGTAAACAATTAAGGGTGGTTTTATAATGGTTTTATAATAGAATTTAAACTTTTATATCACCAATGTTGAAGATATCTGATGGATATCCGAGTGTCATAGCCAGCGAGATGAGGTTGGTGTGAAGGTGCATTCTTTTGTTGAAAATCACAAATTTTTCTTGTTAAAAGTTACATGTTAATTGGTATTGTTATGCCTATAATTAACATCCATTAATAAGGAATGAATGGTTTTTGGTTAAGCGATGTTAAATTTTAGAGAGAAAGTTAGCACGATTTTATTCACGGAAAATGGAGGAAAATGGGCAATTTTTATGTTTTTCTACCCTATATCTTTATTCTCTTTTTGGCGTTTTTTACCGAATGACCATGATTTTTTGACAAATACTGATAATATTTGGTAAAATTGGGGCGGTTTTTGCTAATTTTTCTCTGAATTTTCGCTGTCGTAAAGGTGCACTTCTGTAGCCTAATGACCAACTATAGTGTACAAAAGAGTATCTCTGCATCTTCTAAAGCCTATCTTTAGCCTATTTTTAGCCTTTTTAGGGCCGCATGAGTGGTCGTATTTGCATCTTGTCGTAACTTCGTGCGAAAATATCGCCGTATTTTTGCGTTTTTGTGTTTAACGGTTGTTAACCATTGGCAGTGGTTATGTAACTACCGTGAATTGCACCCTGAGTATTATTTGTGGGTTAGTCATTTCCCTTAAGATTAGGCAAAGCGAGGGGGACTTCGACTACTATTGTTACCCTTAAAAATGGCTCATCAGTTAAATGTGTAGATAGAACAATTGTCAAGATAGTAGTAGGTGCGGTGTCTCACTGCACCTAGGGCTAGTAGCTTTTTGACTTTCAGTACATATTAAAGAAGCATTAAGATGAAAAATGATATAAGGCTTGTTTTGAGTCCTAAATATTGTGTATTGACTACAGCTGAATACTTGCTATAAAAACGCATTAAATGTTAAAAATGAACGATTTTTGAACTTTTATGCAATTGTAATTATAATTATCTATATATTTGCAAAATAGTAATAACCCCCTAATACTACAATAAATTACCTTATTAAGAATTACATATAATAAAAAACTAATAAACCACTATTATGACAAAGAATTTTTTAGTTTATGGTATGTTGGCACTATTGGCGTCAATGTCAAGTTGTTCCAATGATGTAGGCGGCGAAACAGAAGATCCTAATGTAGACCTAAAGCCTATTCCGCAAGTGTTGACGCGAGTTGAGCAGACCGATTTCTCCAGAGTGAGCAATGCTTTTGCCAACAAGCTGTTTAATGTATTGGCATCGCAGCCAAGTGTTGAGGGTAAGAATGTGTGTGTGGCTCCTATGAGTATGCAGTATGCTCTGTCTATTGTTGCCAATGGTGCTACAGATGATGTGCAGCAACAGATAGTTCAAGCTATGGGCTTTGAGGATTTAAGCTATCTTAATGCC
Source organism: Bulleidia sp. (assembly GCA_963659135.1). Taxonomy (GTDB): domain Bacteria; phylum Bacteroidota; class Bacteroidia; order Bacteroidales; family Bacteroidaceae; genus Prevotella. The sequence continues at coordinate 2,668 of CAVKSZ010000021.1, forward strand.
CAAAATAGAGCGTTGCTTGATAATCTAACCGAAGATGATGAATATGTAAAAGTGTCACAGATTAATGGCATGTGGTTAGATAATAACTGGGCTGACGTCTTACCAGAATACAAAAGCGTAGTAGAAAAATATTATGATGCCACAGTAAACTTGGTCGATTTTAATACTGATAGGGCTGCTATACAACAAGATATAAATGCTTGGGCAAAAGAAAAAACTAACAACTTTGTAACCCAAGTTCCTGTGGATTTAGTCCGCGATGATAGAATGGTGGCTGTAAATGTGTGTAATTTTAATGGTAAATGGGCTAAGCCATTTTATCCGGAGTCTACCTTTGATGAAGTGTTTACCAATTACGATGGAACTACATCTAATGTAAAGATGATGTCTTCTACCAAAAAATATAATGGCTATTACGATGGCGATATGGAAATGGCAGAATTACCTTATGGTCAGGGTTATTATACCATGATGCTTGTAATGCCATATAAATCTGAACAACTAGATTCGTTAATGGAAAACGCCGATTGGTGGGGATGGCATGAGAAGATGAACTGTCAGTGGGGCGAGGTAAGATTACCACGTTTCTCTATTTCGTCAGACTGGACTAATGTAAAAAGGTTGCTACCAGCTTTGGGTGTGCCAGAATTTATGTTGTTAGACAAGATACTTTCACAAAAAATAGAACTAACCAAGTTGGTACAATCGGTAGTGCTTAAGGTAGATGAAAATGGAACAACTGCAAGCACGGTATCTGCAAGTGATAATGGTATCTGTATAGAAAATATAAGTGGTAGCATGAGACTCAATAAACCATTTATATTTGCAATACGCGAGAATACTACAGGCGCCATCCTGTTTATGGGAAAAGTGGTAAAGCTATGATAATATAAGTAATTCTAAAAAAAATGAGTGGCTAACATTTTGCTAGCCACTCATTTTTAATTTATATAAGTTGTTTCTTAGCTGCTTCTTTTCAGAGGCATAGCCCCGGCTGCTGGTGTGTAATCTTGTTCTAATTTTCATAATAATATTATGTTATTTATAGTGTGTTATCAATAAATACATTAGTTTTATTATTTTTTTTGAAAGTTAGTGGTTTCTATCTGTTTTAGGTATATTCCTAGCTGTAATTTTATGTGAGGGCTATTTTTTTAGGTGTAACGGCAAGCAGATGACTTTCATAAATATAAGGAGAAATATTTGGCATAGGTGAAATAAAGTTGTAATTTTGTGCAAACGTCAAATCATGAAGGCATGAACCAAAACCAACTGAAAGCTATTGTAGCTAACTTTGAGATAGAAGCACCCGTGACAAGTGTAGCCCCATTGGGTAACGGACTTATTAACGATACTTATAAGGTAACCACTGCAGGCACAGGCCCAGACTATGTGCTGCAGCGCATTAACAATGCAGTGTTTCAAGATGTAGATTTGCTACAACATAATATAGAGGCCGTTACAGCACATATCCGCCGTAAGCTGGAAACCACAGGTACGGCTGATATAGACCGCCGAGTGCTGCACTTTCTGCCAGCTACTAACGGCAAGACCTATTACCGTGATGCAGAAGACCGCTACTGGCGCATGATGGTGTTTATACCCCGTGCCCAAACCTTTGAGACGGTAAATCCAGAATACTCTTACTATGCCGGCAAGGCTTTTGGCGAGTTCGAGGCTATGCTGGTAGATATCCAAGAACCACTGGGCGAAACTATCCCCGACTTTCATAATATGGAACTGCGCATCACTCAGTTGCGCGAAGCCGTGAAGGCCGATGCCGTAGGGCGACTGTCGGAAGTGCAAGATATAGTAGACGAGTTGGAAACCTATGCCGACGAGATGTGTAAAGCCGAGCGAATGGGTAGGGAAGGCACACTGCCAAAGCGTATTTGCCACTGCGATACCAAGGTTAACAACATGATGTTCGACGAAGACGGGCAAGTGCTCTGCGTGATAGATCTGGATACGGTGATGCCCAGCTTTGTGTTTTCTGATTATGGCGACTTTCTGCGCACTGGAGCCAACGCTGTGGCAGAGGACTATGAAGATACCTCAAAAGTAGCTTTCTGTCGCGATATCTTTGAGGCTTTTACCCGTGGTTATCTTGTGTCGGCAACATTCTTGACCCCGGTAGAACGCGATAATCTGCCTTACGCTGTGGCTCTGTTCCCCTATATGCAGTGCGTACGATTCCTTACAGACTATATCAATGGTGACACATATTATAAAATTAAGTATCCTGAGCATAATCTTGTGCGTACTCGCAACCAGTTACAGCTCTTCCGCGAAGTGTATGGCCAGCAGTCGTACATGCGCGACTTTATTGCCCAGTGCAAGTAAACCGAAGAAAACTATGAAACATCTTAGTGTAAAGAAAATACATACCGCTGCAGCGGTAAAAGCTGCCGATGTACCGGCTCTGCTCGATGCCAATAACGTAGAATTTCAGCCCATAGACTGTGTAGATTGGGTAAATGATTACCCCTATGCCCCTAAAGTACAATTTCGTATAGCCCATAAGGGCGATGCCGTGCTGATAGAATATAGGGTAAGCGAACGCACTGTGGCAGCCGTGGCTGGGAAAGACAATGGTCCTGTATGGCAGGATAGTTGTTGCGAATTCTTCTTCAAGCCCGAAGGGGGCGATATATATTATAATGTAGAAACCAACTGTGCCGGAACAGTGCTGGTAGGTTGCGGACCTGAACGCGAAGGACGCGAGGCTGCTCCCGTAGAGGTGACGGGGGCAATAGGCAGATGGTCGTCGTTAGGGCATGAGACCTTTGCCGAGCACGAGGCTCCCGAAACATGGAGCATGGCACTAGTAATACCCGTAGGTACAGCCTTCCACTCGCAGTTGACTACTCTCGATGGCGTACGTATGGCAGCCAATTTCTACAAGTGTGGCGATAAGTTGCAGACTCCCCATTTTCTATCGTGGAACCGCATAGACTTGCCACGTCCCGATTTTCATTGTCCTGCCTATTTCGGCACGCTGGAATTTGAACGCTGAAATAGCAGTAGCTCTCTATGAAGCAGGATGATTATGCCCGTATGATTGAACAGTGCGGTATAAGGCCTACGGCCAACCGTATAGTGGTGGCAGGAGCTCTAGATCGTGCTGGCAGACCTATGTCTATGAGCGAGCTTGAGGCGCAGATAGCCACTATCGATAAGTCGGGCATATATAGGGCTCTTACCGAGTTTCATAAGCACCATTTAGTACATACTGTAGATGCAGTAGATGGCGAGGTAAGGTACGAATTTTGTCATAGTCATCATAGCGATTACGATGACGATCGCCATGCCCACTTCTACTGCGAAGCATGCCATCGCACATTCTGTATAGACCATGTACGTGTACCCCAAATAGATGTGCCCGAGGGTTTTGTTCCCTCTGCAGTAAGCTATACTATTAAGGGGTTGTGCTCCGATTGTGCTTTACTGCAGCATCGCCAGTAAGCTTTAGGCGACTAATTAAAACAACACCTGCATAAATTATGCAAGCAACAAACACAAAAACACATTATTATAAATCGCTGTTAGAACTAGGCATACCCATAGTGATAGGACAGTTGGGTACTATTATCTTGGGCTTTGCCGATACGCTGATGATAGGCCACCATAGCACCATGGAGCTGGGTGCGGCAGGCTTGGTAAACAATATCTATACCCTGGTATTACTCTTCTATATGGGTTTTTCGTACGGACTTACCCCAGTGGTGGGTCGCTTGTTTGGTATGGGGCAGCATAGAAGTATTGGCGAAAAACTAAAGAATGCCCTTGTGGCCAATATGGCGGTAGGAGTATTGCTGTTACTACTTATGACAATACTCTATTTTAACCTGCATAATATAGGACAGCCCGAAGAGTTGCTGCCAATTATCCGTCCGTATTTCTTGGTTAATCTGATAAGTATTCCGTTTGTGGGCGTGTTTAATACGCTGAAGCAATTTTTCGACGGCATATCTCGCACACAGGTAGCCATGTGGGTAATGGTAGGCGGCAATGTAGTCAATATATTTTTCAACTGGCTGCTTATCTACGGTGTAGGTCCTTTTACAGAGTTGGGACTACTGGGAGCCGGTATCTCTACTGCAGGGTCGCGTGTGCTGATGGCAGTAGTACTTGTAGCTATGTTTTTTACAGGACGCAGGTATATTGTGTATCGTCATGGGCTAGTGCATGGGCGGATAACCCGTGCCGACCTGAGCGAGATGAACCGCTTGGGGTGGCCCGTAGCTTTGCAGTTGGGTACCGAGACGGCAGCCTTTACGCTGAGTTGTGTAATGGTAGGATGGTTGGGTGCAATATCGCTAGCTGCCCATCAGATAGTAATTACCATATCACAATTGTTCTATCTTGTAATATCGGGCATGGCTTCGGCCGTGGCCATACGCATAAGCTACTTTATGGGGCAGCACGATAAAAGAGCCATGCACCGTTGCGCTGTCGATGGGTTGAGAATAGTGCTTGCCTTTTCGGCAGTGATGAGTGTTCCCGTTCTGGTTTTTCGCAACCATATAGGCATGTTGTTTACTGATAGTGCCGAGGCATGCGGTATAGTAGCTGTGCTAGTATGGATATTGGCTATATACCAGTTTGGCGATGGTTTACAGTATATCTATGCCAATGCCCTGCGGGGTATAACCTGTGTAAAGCCAATGATGTATTGCGCCTTTATAGCCTACTTTGGCATTAATCTGCCGTTAGGATATCTGTTGGGCTTTGTAGCCGGATGGGGAATCTATGGCATATGGGCAGCATTCCCCGTAGGACTTACTACGGCGGGTGTGCTCTTTTATAGCAGGTTTATAAAAGAGCTACGTAAAATGTAATTGGATTATTTCTTTATAGTCACTTAGCTGCAGCGGGATGATTCATCTCGTTGCGCTTCATCTTCTTCAGTAAGTCGCTAGCAAATATAAAGTCGGTAAGACGCTCGTTGGTAGTATTCATAATATCGGCGCTTACGCCTTGCCACTCTTTAGTTCCTTTATAAATAAATATAATGTTCTCGCCAATACCCATAACCGAGTTCATATCGTGGGTATTGATGATGGTGGTGATGCCGTATTCGTGAGTGATATCAGAAAGTAGATGGTCTATCACGAGCGAAGTTTGCGGGTCTAGACCAGAGTTAGGCTCGTCGCAGAATAGATATTTGGGGTTTAGCACAATGGCTCGAGCTATAGCCACGCGCTTCTGCATACCTCCAGAAATCTCATCAGGATACTTGTTGGCAGCTTCTGATAGATTGACGCGAGCCAAACACTCTTCGGCACGACGTACCCGGTCGGCATAGTTGAGCGATGAGAACATATCGAGAGGGAATTGCACGTTGTCGCGCACCGACATCGAGTCAAAGAGGGCCGCGCCTTGGAATATCATACCCATCTCGCGGCGCATCATTACCTGGTCGTGCTTAGACATGTGTACAAAGTCGCGCCCATCGTATAGTACGTCGCCCGAGGTAGGACGCAGCAGTCCAACCAGATTCTTCATCAGCACGGTTTTACCAGAACCACTTTGTCCGATTATAAGATTGGTTTTTCCAGTTTCGAAGCGTGCGTTGATGCCACGCAGTACGGTCTTGTCTTCAAAAGACTTGGTAAGATTCTTGACTTCTATCATATTAGCTCAAGATTTGTGTGAGGAAAACATCGGAAAACAGAATGAGTACCGAACTGCACACTACAGCGTCGGTGCTGGCTTTGCCCACTTCTACCGAGCCACCCTCTACCGTGTAACCGAAGAACGACGATACGCTGGCAATGATGTAGGCAAAGAAAGTGCTCTTTATGATACTCATCCACACGAACCATGGATTGAAAGCGTGCTGGAGACCAAGGGTAAGGTCGTCGGGTGGAAGAAGATGGCCTATGTATGCCGTAGCGTATGCCCCCACAATACCCATGCATGAAGAAAATACCACAAGGGCAGGCATCATAGTCATGAGTCCGGCTATCTTGGGCAGTATCAGAAACGAAGCCGAGTTGACTCCCATTATATCAAGCGCATCAATCTGCTGGGTAACACGCATAGTGCCCAGTTCGGAGGCAATGTTCGACCCCACCTTACCCGAAAGTATAAGACACATGATAGTGCTTGAAAATTCGAGCAACATAATCTCGCGCGTGGTGTAGCCCGATACCCATCGGGGCATCCACGGGCTCTGAATGTTTACCTTCATCTGGATACATATTACGGCACCAATAAAGAAAGATATGAGCAGAACAATGGGGATAGAGTCGACTCCCAATTGCGACATCTCTTTAAGATAGCGCTTGCCAAACATGCGCATCCGTTCGGGTACGCTGAACGAGCGAGCCATCAGTATGAGATACTTGCCGAATGTGGTGAGGTATTTCTTTAATAATTTGATAATCAACATAGGCGTGGCTTCTGTTTTACGTTGCAAAAGTAACCAAAAAACACTTAAAAACTACCGTTGGGTTAATAGTTTTTTTATTGTTATAGAAATAATTGGCTTATTTTTTTGTAATTTTGCACGATAAATTACAGCTGTTTATGGCCGATACAGATAATATGGTGATGACCCTTCGTACCGAGGGGCTGGTAAAAAGATATGGAAAGCGCACGGTAGTCAACAAGGTTGATTTTCATGTGAAACAAGGCGAGATAGTAGGGCTACTGGGTCCTAACGGTGCCGGTAAAACTACCTCTTTCTATATGACAACAGGTCTGGTAATCCCCAATGAGGGTAGGGTAGACCTTAACGATAAAGATATCACCGATTATCCAGTGTACAAACATGCTAGAGCCGGTATAGGCTATCTGCCCCAGGAACCAAGTGTGTTTAGGCAGATGAGTGTAGAGGATAATATTATGGCTGTGCTAGAAATGACTAAGCTAAGCCATGAAGAGCAACTGCGAGAGTTGGAAAGCCTAATTAAAGAGTTTCGCCTAACCAAGGTTCGCAAGAATATGGGTACCCAGCTGTCGGGTGGTGAGCGTAGACGTACAGAGATAGCCCGCTGCTTGGCTATCAATCCCAAATTCGTGATGCTTGACGAACCCTTCGCTGGCGTAGACCCCGTGGCCGTGGCCGATATTCAGCATATAGTATGGCGACTGAAATACCGCAATATAGGTATTCTTATTACCGACCATAATGTGCGTGATACCCTGGCCATTATAGACCGTGGCTATCTACTTTTCGAAGGCAAGATACTCTTCAGTGGAAAGCCAGAAGAGTTGGCCTCAAACCCCGTGGTACGCAAGAATTATCTTACAGAGAACTTCCAGCTTACCCGCTTTACACCTACCGAAGAAGACGAACAGGCGGCAGCAGCTGCAGCGGCTATGCGCAATGCTTGAGCGCAATAATGAGTATTGCAGAATGTAGCTGCAAGGTGTAAGGTAAATATTTTTTCACCGATATTATTAGGTAATATCGCTAAAAATGAGTAATTTTGCGACTCGTTCGCAAGAACGGGAATTAACGAGAATAGAAAAAATATATAATAAATAAAATCAGAGATGAATATTTCATTTGAAAACCCTGACAAAGTAAATGGTCTGCTTACCATCGTGGTAGAAGATGCAGACATTCAGGCAGATGTCGAAAAGACACTCAAGGATTACCGCAAAAAGGCCAATTATCCCGGTTTCCGCCCCGGTATGGTGCCAATGTCTCTTATCAAGCGCCAGTATGGAATGAGCGTTAAGATGGATGCGTTCAACAAACTGATAGGCGAGCAGTTGCAGAAGTATATCACCGATAATAATATAGATATGCTTGGCGAACCTCTTGCAGCAGAGGGTCAGGAACCCCAGGATTTGGAGAAAGCAGGGCCTTATACATTCAAGTTTGATATTGCAGTAGCTCCCGAATTCAAGTGCGAACTTACCGGTCGCGACAAGGTAGATTACTACAACCTTAAGGTAGACGATGAGTTGATAGACCGTCAGGTTGAGATGTTTGCTTCGCAGGCTGGTAGCTATGCTCCAGCTGATCACTACGAGGGTAACGATACCTTGAAGGGCGATTTGCGCGAATTGGACGAAGCAGGTAATACCAAAGAGGATGGCATAGTAGTAGAAGACGCAATTCTTATGCCTTCATATATAAAGGTAGACGACCAGAAGAAGCTATTTGACGGTGTAAAACCTGGCGATGTTGTTGTTTTCTCTCCCCGCAAGGCTTATCCAGAGAACGATGCAGAAGTATCTTCTCTTCTTAAGATAGAACGTAGCGAGGTTGGTGAGCATACCGGCGACTTCAGCTATCAGGTAAAAGAAATCAATCATTTTACTAAGCACGAGGTTAACCAAGAACTCTTTGACCGTGTGTATGGTGAGGGTAATGTAGCTGATGAGGCCGCTTTTCGTGCTAAGATAGCCGAGAATCTGAAGACTCAGTTCGAGGTAAATACCGACTTCCGCTTCTTGATGGATGTACGCAAGCACTGTGAGAAGAAGGTAGGTAAGCTGGAATATCCTGATGCTCTGCTCAAGCGCATTATGCTGGCAAACAACAAGGATAAGGGCGAGGAATTTGTAGAGAAAAACTACGAGGCAAGTCTTAATGAGCTTACTTGGCATCTTATCAAAAACCAGTTGGTAAAGGCTCAGGAAATAAAGATTGATGACAACGATGTTAAGGAAACTGCTAAAGAGGCCGCTCGTGCTCAGTTTGCTCAGTATGGCATGAACAATGTGCCAGATGAGTATCTGGATAACTATGCTACTGAGATGTTGAAGAAGAATGAGCATGTACAGTCGTTTGTAGAGCGTGCTATCGACCGCAAACTTACCGAAAAGCTCAAGGGCGTAGTAAAACTCAATGTTAAAGAAGTAACCCTTGACGAGTTTAATAAACTTGACGCTGAATAAAGATTTTTGAAAAAACTTCTTAAAAACAAAGAGGTTGTCAACTTTTTTGTGTATCTTTGTTCGTAGAACAATGCATAAAAGAGTAGACAACCTCTTTTTTATACATTATATTATATATTATACTATCATGAATGTAAATAGAGATTTTCGCAAGTATGCTACCCAACATCTGGGCATAAACGGAATGGCACTTGATGATGTTATCAAGTCGCAGGCTCGGTATGTTAATCCCTATATTTTGGAGGAACGTCAGCTTAATGTTACTCAGATGGACGTTTTCTCGCGACTGATGATGGAACGCATTATCTTCTTGGGAACCGAGATAGACGACTATACCGCCAATACATTGCAGGCTCAATTGCTATATCTTGATTCGACAGACCCTGATAAAGATATTTCTATCTATATTAATAGTCCTGGCGGAAGTGTAACTGCTGGATTGGGTATCTATGATACTATGCAGTTTATTTCGAGCGATGTGGCTACTATTTGTACTGGTATGGCAGCTTCTATGGCAGCAGTGTTGCTTACAGCCGGAACCGAGGGCAAACGTCAGGCTCTTACTCATAGTCGCGTGATGATACATCAGCCTCTTGGCGGTGTACAGGGGCAGGCTTCAGATATAGAAATCGAAGCTAAAGAGATACAAAAATTCAAGAAAGAGCTTTATACCATTATCAGCGAGCACTCGCATACATCTTACGATAAGGTATGGCAGGACAGCGACCGTAACTATTGGATGACAGCCCAAGAGGCTAAAGATTATGGTATGATAGATACTATCTTAACACGCAAGAAGAATGGCTAAGAAGAAAGTTTGTAGCTTTTGTGGGCGTGATGAAAGTCAGGTAAGTCTAATGATTTCAGGTATCAACGGATTTATCTGTGACGATTGTGTAAAACAAGCTTACGATATAGCATCTTCTGCAGGAGTGTATTTTGATATGCCTGGCAAGAAGAAAGAAACTTCTTTCTCGCTCAAGGAAATACCAAAGCCCCGTGAAATAAAGGAATATCTTGACCAATATGTGATAGGACAAGACGAGGCTAAGCGTTTTCTTGCCGTTTCGGTATACAACCACTACAAACGTCTGCAACAGCATGTTGACGATGATGGGGTGGAGATAGAGAAGAGCAATATTATGATGGTAGGAAGCACAGGTACAGGTAAAACTCTGTTAGCCCGTACTATAGCCCATCTGCTTAATGTGCCCTTTACCATTGTTGACGCTACAGTATTTACCGAGGCTGGTTATGTGGGCGAAGATGTAGAGAGTATTCTCTCACGCTTGTTGCAAGTGGCCGATTATGATGTAGCCAAGGCTGAGTGTGGTATCGTGTTCATAGACGAGATAGATAAGATAGCCCGTAAAAGCGACAACCCCAGCATCACCCGCGACGTGAGTGGCGAGGGTGTGCAGCAGGGCCTGCTCAAACTGCTCGAAGGTACTATGGTAAACGTTCCACCAAAGGGTGGACGCAAGCATCCAGACCAGGATTATATTCATGTAGATACTCGTAATATTCTGTTTATCTGTGGTGGAGCCTTCGATGGTATTGAAACCAAGATAGCCCAGCGTATGAATACCCATGTGGTAGGATATAACTCTGTGCAGAATGTGGCACGTATCGATAAGAACAATCTAATACAGTATGTTACTCCGCAAGACCTTAAGTCGTTCGGACTTATCCCCGAGATTATAGGTAGATTGCCGGTGCTTACTCATCTTAATCCGTTGGATAAACAGGCATTGGAGCGTATATTGGTAGAGCCCAAGAACTCTATCGTAAAACAGTATGTCAAGCTGATGGCCATCGATGGGATAGAACTCTCGTTCGCCCAAGATGCCTTGAATTACATTGTAGACAAGGCAGTAGAGTATAAACTTGGTGCCCGTGGTCTGCGGTCTATTGTCGAAGCAATCATGATGGATGCCATGTTCGACCTTCCCTCTAAGCGTACCAAGAAGTTTGAGGTTACGCTTGCCTATGCCAAGGAGCAGATGGAGAAATCCAGTCTGCAGAAGCAGAAAAACCAGTAACGGCCTGGGCCTGTCGGCCCGGCACCGTTAGTAGGTGGAATAGCCACAATGATTATCTATCGGAAATTCTATATCTCATTTGTCCAAAATCTATTGGGAAAGAGAACTGCTAATATAATATGACAGACGACGTTAATCTTTTAGAAAGGCTTAAACACTATTTTGGTTTCGATTCGTTTAAGGGCGATCAAGAAGCCATTATCCGCTCACTTATGGCGGGCCATAATGTCTTTGTGCTGATGCCTACAGGCGGTGGAAAGAGCCTCTGCTACCAGTTGCCCTCCCTTCTTATGGAGGGTACAGCCATTGTGGTATCGCCGCTGATAGCCTTGATGAAGAATCAAGTAGATGCCGTTAATGGTATTAGTGAGAATAACTGTCTGGCTCATTATCTTAACTCTTCGCTTACCAAACTGCAGATAGCCCAGGTAATGGAAGATGTGCGTAGCGGTGAAACCAAGCTGCTCTATGTGGCTCCCGAATCACTTAATAAACCCGAGAATATAGAATTTTTCAAATCGTTTAAGATTTCGTTTTATGCTATTGATGAGGCTCACTGTATCTCAGAATGGGGTCATGATTTTCGCCCCGAGTACCGTAATCTTCGCCCCACCATCAATAATATAGGCAATGCGCCGGTAATAGCCCTTACAGCTACGGCTACCGATAAGGTGCGCTGCGATATCAAGAAGAATCTTGAAATACTTGATGCCTACGAATACAAGAGTTCGTTTAATCGCCCCAATTTGTATTACGAGGTTCGCCCAAAGACCAAGGAAATCAACAAGCAAATAATCCTTTTTATTAAGAAACATTCTGGCAAGAGTGGTATAATTTACTGTCTTTCACGAAAGACGGTAGAAGAACTTGCAGCCGAATTAAAAGCCAACGATATCAAGGCGGCTCCCTATCATGCCGGACTTGACAGTGCTACTCGCTCTCAAACGCAAGACGATTTCTTGATGGAACGTATCGATGTGATAGTGGCCACTATAGCTTTTGGTATGGGCATCGATAAGCCCGATGTGCGCTTTGTTTTTCACTACGATATACCCAAGAGTCTGGAAGGATATTATCAAGAGACTGGTCGTGCCGGTCGCGACGGTGGCGAAGGCATGTGTATAGCCTACTACTCGTACAAAGACTTGCGCAAGTTAGAGAAGTTTATGGAGAGCAAGCCTGTTAACGAGCAGGATATAGGCCGACAACTTCTGCAAGAAACCGCCGCTTATGCCGAGTCGTCTATCTGTCGCCGAAAGATATTGTTGCATTATTTCGGTGAGGAATATACCAAGGATAATTGCGAAAACTGCGACAACTGTCTGCACCCGAAAGAAAAGATAGAAGCACAAGAACAGTTGGTGATAGTACTCGAGGCCGTGCTGGCTCTGAAAGAGAAGTTCCGTCAAGAGTATGTAGTCGATTTTGTAAAAGGTCGCGGTACCGACGATATTGTATCTCATCATCACAACGAACTTGAAGAGTTCGGCTCTGGCGAAGACTGTAACGAGAAACTTTGGAACCCAGTAATACGCCAGGCCATGATAGAGGGCTATATGCGCAAGGATGTAGAGAACTACGGCCTGCTGAAAGTTACACAGGCTGGTCGCCGATTTATCAAGTCGCCCCATTCGTTTATGGTGGTTATGGATACTGAGTTTAAAGACGAATACGACGACGGTGAACCTCAAGGCGGTGTGGCAGCCCTTGACCCAGAACTCTATGAAATGCTGGTTGGTCTGCGTAAGAAGGTGGCTAAGCGGTTGGGCTTGGCTCCTTATGTGGTGTTCTTCGACCAATCGCTTGAACAGATGGCTACCATGTATCCCATTACCCTTCAGGAATTGCAAAATATCCAGGGCGTTGGTGCTGGAAAAGCTAAGAAGTACGGTGCTGAGTTTTGCGAACTGATACGCCGCCATTGCGAGGAGAACGGCATAGAGCGTCCCGAAGAGATTAGGGTGAAGACCGTGGCCAAGAATAGTATGGTCAAGGTTAAGATTATACAAAGCATAGACCGCAAGATATCGCTCGACGACCTTGCCACGGCTTTGGGTCTGGATTTCGAAGAATTGCTCGATGAAACAGAGAGTATAGTTTATAGCGGCACCAAGCTCAATATAGATTATTACTTGAACGATGTAATGGACGAAGAAGCCATTGCCGATATATTCGACTATTTTATGGACGCAGAAACCGACGATTTGGATACTGCGATAGAAGAATTAGGAGGCGATTATACCGATGATAACATACGCTTGGTGCGTATCAAGTTTATATCAGAGGTGGCCAACTAACTGTTAGAATCTATATTTTTAATACTTATCTATATGAAGAAAACCCTTATCATCCTTTTGCTTGGCATAGTGGCACTTAGCGCTACAGCCCAAGAAAAGATAGGTAGCATTACCATCGTTCCCCGTGTAGGTGTTACCCTTGCCAATATCACCAACAATTACCAGAGTGTTGCTGGTTATACCCAGCTAAAGTCTAAGTCACAGGCTGGATTTGTGGTTGGTGCCGATGCATGGTGGCAGGCTACCGATATTGTAGCCCTGTCGGCAGGTGTAAGTTACAGCTCGTTGGGCTGCAAGTTTGATAATTGCGATGTATTACGCGAACAACCTGCCGAAACTGATACAGAAATCAAGTACACGGCTTATACTGATAACTTTATCACGCTTAATTATGTTTCCGTGCCTGTCTTGGCTCATGTGTATGTAGCTAAGGGACTGGCGCTGAAAGCCGGTATACAGGCCGGGCTGCTTACCGGCGTGAAGGAAACGCATACTACTTGCGACTTTGTGCAGAACCGCACTACCGGAGTTCGTACCTATGCGCAGAATGCTACCGAACATAAACTTACATCGAAAGATGACTATCGTAAAACTGATTTCTCTATACCCGTAGGTGTATCTTACGAGTATATGCAGGTAGTACTCGAGGCCCGTTACAACTTTGGTCTTTCTAAGGTATATCGTGATGGCAGCTCTCGTAATCGTGCCTTTACCTTTACTGTAGGGTATAGATTGTAATACTATAAGGGCGGTAATTTTAAGAGCCACCCTTAAATAATATTCCCGAAGGCGAATCTACTTACATTGCAATAAGTAGTTTTGCCTTTTTTTATGTCCCTACTGTTATTATTTTGCGCCACCCTTAACTTTGCAACCACGTTGCATTTCTTTGTTTATACCTTTGCATCAGAAATAAATTATAGATAAAGGTATGAAAGAAAAGAAACAACAATCCGCCTCGTGCTGTAAGGCTTGCGGGCCCGACCATGCCCATTCGCACCAGCATGATCACTCGCATTCGCATTCTCATGTTCATAAACATTCACATGAACACGCTCATTCCCACGAACATTCCCACTCTAATCTGCGGTTGCGCGCCGTACGTATTGTGGCTGCCGCTGTACTGCTGGGTGTGGCCGCCGTGATAGAATACACCTGTACATTGCCTACATGGCAGTTGCTGTTGGTTTATCTGGTGCCTTATCTGCTGGTAGGCTACCAAACGTTAGGCGAAGCCATAGAGGGAATTTTGCATGGCGATATGTTCAACGAAGACTTTTTGATGACCATTGCCACCATAGGTGCCCTGTGTATAGGATTCTTTCCCGGTGCCGATACCGAGTTTGCCGAAGCCGTATTTGTAATGCTCTTCTTCCAGATAGGTGAACTCTTTGAGGGATATGCCGAAGGCAAGAGTCGCGATAGCATATCGCATTTGATGGATATCCGTCCCGACGTGGCTAATGTAGAACGCAATGGAAAAGTTGTAGCTGTATCGCCTGCCGACGTGCAAGTGGGCGAGGTTATCGTAGTGCGCCCTGGAGAGAAAGTGCCGCTCGACGGACTGGTTATCCACGGTACATCGGCTCTTAATACGCTTGCCCTTACTGGCGAGAGTTTGCCTCGCGATTTGAACCTGGGCGACGAAGCTCTTTCTGGCTGCGTAAACCTTACCGGTGTAGTGCGCATACGTACCACAAAGAATTTTGGTCAGAGCACCGTATCTAAGATTATAGCCCTTGTAGAGAGTGCCGATGAACAAAAGTCGCATAGCGAAACCTTTATAGCCCGCTTTGCCCGAGTATACACGCCCGTAGTGGTGTTTGCAGCCATTGCTTTGGCCGTAGTGCCACCGTTGTTGGGTGCTATGGGTGTTGCTACATCGGTGTTGGGTACAGGCACTTTTGCCAGCCTTTTCCCCGTGTGGCTCAACCGCGCCCTTACGTTCTTGGTGGTGTCTTGCCCCTGCGCCTTGGTTATCAGCGTGCCGCTCACCTTCTTCGGAGGTATAGGCGGAGCCTCGCGCCGTGGTATACTTATCAAGGGCAGTAACTATATCGACGCTTTGGCTAAGGTGGGCACTGTAGTTTTCGATAAGACTGGTACGCTTACCCAAGGACACTTTGCCGTTGAGGCTGTGCATACTGGCGATACTTGCCCCGATGCCCATGCCGATACTCACGCCACTCCCTATACCGAGGTAGAGAAGATGGTGCTGCATCTGGCAGCCCATGCCGAACATTTCACCACTCACCCCATAGGAGCCACTCTGCGCTCTGCTTTTGCCGACGAAGGTACCGATGGCTGCCAGATTACCGATGTAGAAGAGATTGCCGGCCAGGGCATACGTGCCCACGTCAATGGCAGCGAAGTATGCGTAGGTAATAGCAAACTGATGGATACTGTAGGAGCTTCATGGCACGACTGTAAGACAGTGGGCACATTTGCCCATGTGGCTATCAATGGCCGCTATGCCGGACACATAGTGATTAACGATACCATGAAAGAGGGCAGTAGTAAAGCCATTATGCAACTTAGACAACTGGGCGTTCTCAAGACCGTTATGCTTACTGGCGACTGCCAAGCCGTGGCTGCCGATGTAGCACGCCGATTGAGCTTAGACGAGTATCGTGCCGAACTGTTGCCAGCCGATAAGGTAGGGCAGGTTGAACAACTGCTCTCAGAGAAAGCCCCCGGCACTACGCTTGCTTATGTAGGCGACGGTATAAACGATGCTCCTGTGCTAAAGCGTGCCGATGTGGGTATAGCTATGGGCGCTCTAGGTAGCGATGCGGCTATCGAGGCTGCCGATGTAGTGCTGATGGACGACGAGCCTACCAAGATACCGCTGGCCATACGCATAGCTCGGCGCACTATAGGTATAGCCCGTCAGAATGTAACTTTCGCCATTGGTGTAAAGGTGGCTGTGCTAGCCCTTGCCACTGTAGGCTTAGGCACTATGTGGATGGCGGTATTTGCCGATGTAGGCGTTACCGTGCTGGCTGTGCTCAACGCTATGCGTGCGCTTAAGGCATAGCTAAATCAAGATATTTACAAGAGGGGCATATAGGTAGATATTAGAACCACCCTTATCACTAAAAAATACCCAATGCTATGTTCGGTAGCTTTTTGGAATATTTAACTAAAAGACAGCGATATAAGTTAAGATATGTTATAGAATGGTGCTATTTGCGGTGTTTTTGTTTCAAAAAACGTGATAAAAATAGCTGAAAAATTAGCTGTTTAGATGTCTTTTGCGCTTGTTCTCTGTTTAACGCTTGCCCATTTTTGTAGCGATTACCTATAATATTTGGCAAAAACTGGTGATTAATGGTATGATAGTGGCAACTTTTTTGGCCATATTTGTGCGAAACTTCTCAGTGGCAGAGATGGCTATTTCAGTATGTAAAGACCAACTCTAGCAGGCTAAAGCATAACTCTACACTTCTAAAGGATAACTCTACAGTTGTAGAGTTATCCTTTAGCCCATGAAAAGAGACAAAATAAATAGCATATTTGCCAACAACAATGTTTTTGTGCGTAAATATGCTATTTATACAGACCTTGCGGTTTAAGAAAAATTAATGGTTGCGGTTTTGTATATACCCATACCAACAAACAATGCGCACTGTAAGTGCAAAAGCAATGAAACACATAATAAATATTATGCTTTTGCACTTGTCTTTCCGCTTCCCACCGGTGAATGTTGGTTCAGTTTACATCATTTGTTGGTTAATCATGCTCTTAAGTATGGGCAAAGCGGCGACGCTTCGCCTACTATTGTTACCTTTAGTGACGATAAAAAAATAATTTGGTACGATTTGTATTGTACCAAATTATTTTTTATGACTGCAAAGCACGCCATCTATGGTATTTTTTTGTAAATTTGCCACAAGTAGCGTGTAGGTTGCCACGCAAGCTACACACCACTAACCTGCTAAAATCCAAACCGATATGCGCATACCACGATTTATCACAATGTTATTGGTAGTATGGGCCACGCTTACTCATACCGCCACTGCCGCCCCTATAGACGCTGATAAGGCACGCACCGCTGCCCAATCCTTTGCCACAAAGATGGGTAAACAACTTATAGCCTCTACATTGCCACAAAGGGTTAAAGGCACATCTACCACCCATTCACCGTATTATATATATAACACCCAGGGCGATGCTGGATTTATAATCATTGCCGGCGACGACCGCGCCGGTACGCTATTGGGTTATACCGACCGCGGCCATTACAACGAGGCCGAATTGCCCGACCCTCTGCGCCAACTACTGGCCGACTATAGCCAGCAGATACAGGCTTTGGACTCTGCAGATGCCTGCACTACCCAAATGCAACCGGCAAAGGTTGCTGCCGCGCACCCATCGCGCACGTATGTAGCACCCTTACTGGGCACGCTATGGAATCAGAAAGACCCGTACAATGCCCTCTGCCCTATCTATAATAAAAGCGACGGCACATCGAGTGGCACCCGCTCGGCCACAGGATGCGTAGCCACGGCGCTGGCACAGATGATGGCATACTATAAATACCCCAAGGCCACGGTGGCAGACATCCCGTCGTACACCTTTACCAGCGGGGGCAAGAGTATCAAGATGGATGCCATAGCCAAGGGCACCACCATAGACTGGGCAAATATAACCAACACATACTCTACCACCAGTACTACTGCACAGAAGAATGCCGTGGCCAACCTGATGTTAATGGTAGGAACGGGATGCGAAATGGTGTATGGTGCAGCGTCGGCCTCTAACATGCAGACGGGCGTACAACTATTGCACAGCAAGATGGGGTACGACGAAACGATACGCAACGTGCGCCGCGAAAGTTACACCCAGGAAGAATGGACCAACATGCTATATACCGAAGTGGCCGAAGGGCGCCCCGTAGGCTATAGAGCCAACTCGCCATCGGGCGGCGGTCACGCCTTTGTGATAGACGGATACGATACGGCCGACCTATTCCACGTTAACTGGGGCTGGGGCGGTTCGGGCAACGGCTTCTTCCGCATCAGCGTGCTCTACCAATCGGAACCTACTGCCGTAAGCACAGCCAACACTAAGGGATACTCTACCCTGCAAGAAGCTATAATAGGCGTAAAGCCCAACGATGGCATAGACAGCGGTACCGATGCTACGCAGGCACTAACCGCCCACGATATAACCCTGAGCGGCAATGCCGTAACCATAACCTACACCAATTATACCGGCTCTGCCATGAACGGATTTGTAGGCATAGGCACACTTGCCAGCGACGGCACCATCGAATCGATAGGCACAAGCTTAGCTTTCTTACAAAATAACTTCGAAGAAACAGAGACTTTCACCATATCGGGCCTAGCCAACGGCACGCAGCGTATAATTCCCATCAACAGGCAACTACTTGCCTCTACCTGGACACCCTGCTGCGATACCAACCACGAATACATAGAGGCTGTAACCACAGACGGAAAGACTACCCTTACGCTCTACCCGCTTAACAACGCCAAACTGAGTGTGAAAGAATGGTCGTTTGTTAACAATAGGGTGGTAAATACACTGCAGCACATCACTACCGTTATCAGCAACTCGGGCACAGACTTCTCTGGCACGCTCTACGCCTTTGCCAGCACCAGCGCCACAGACAAGGGTTCGGTGGCAAGTTACGGTGGAGCATCTATACCCGCTGGGAAAGAAAGCAACATTACGTTTACATTTACCCCTACTACCGCCGGCACATACTATATATGGATAACTCGCGACCAGGCCGGCACTCAGGTGGTGGGCTCTACACAGGTGGCAATTACCACTACCGATGCCCTGGCCACAAACCTATCGGTAGCCTACGTAGCTTACGACAATATGGTAAGCAACAAGGTGTATGGCAACTATCGCAACGCCACCATAACCATAAACAACAAAGGTACGGCCGACTATAACGGGCAGGTAGCCGTTACACTCTATAGAGGACAGATAGGCGCAAGCACACTAAGCGCCATTGCCACTAAGTATATAACCATAAACGTAAAAGCGGGCGGACAGACACGCACTGTCTGCCGATTCGACGGACTACAGACCGAATACAAATACGGACTGCGATTATTCTACGAGGGCGGTAAACTGGCGCTCGACAATGGCAACCCCAATGTTATCTACTCGCGTGAGCAGCACGCCGGAATCATTTTCTACAACGCCGATGGCACTACTACGGCTCAATTACCAACAACTACGGTTGACGGCGGAAGTGCTATGGCCATAGATATGCGTGGCGTTACGGGCATAACTGCCATAACACCATCTACCAACCCCAATGCGCTGTATCTGTTTGATGCCGGGATAACTGTACCGTCAACCCTAGACGGCCGAAACGTAGTAACCGCACTGCAAGCCAACAACATCCAGCTTACAGACGGCTACGCCTTTACCACCCCCGTAAACTTTAAGGCCGAAACGGTAAGCTACACGCGCACACTGGCCAATAGCACGCTGAGCGAAAACAACTGGCAGAGTATAGCCTTACCCTTTGCGCCTACCGCCATAAGTTGCGAAGGTTCTGCCGTAAGCATTGATCAGAGCCGTATATATCTGCGTCGATTTGCAGGGCAAGACGCCACGCTGAAACCCATATTCGAGTCAGCCTCCACTATCACGGCCAACGAACCATTCATTATCAAGGGCGGCAGCACGCTGCAAGGAAAAACCATAACCCTAAGTGCCACCAATGCACAGATAATAACCTCGCCCACATTGCGGGCAGAGACCAACGATTATACATTCTTAGGCACTACGCATAATACAACCGTAGAAGGGAGCTACACGCTAAACACCAACAGCAATGCCTTTGACTATCACGCAGAGGCTACTACCGTAGAGCCATTCCGTGCCTATTTCGTTCCAACCGTGCCTACGGCAACGGCACAAAGTATCGTGATAGAAGGAACGGTATCTGCCATAAAGCCCGTATGGACCGAAGGCTCTACCCTAAGTGTATATACCCTAACCGGAACCAAAGTGGGAACTACCCGGATAATCGGCGGCAAGCCAGATATGAACAGCTATGCTCCGGGCATATACATTGTGGGTAATAGAAAGGTGATAAACAATATACAAAAATAACTATCTGAGCAACCCGTCGACCGCATACAGCCATTATGATATTCCACCCACTTCATACCACCATCGTCCCACCCACACAGATGAACAACCCCTTCAGCTACACGCCTCATGCACTCTGCATAGAGGCCGCCACGCAGTTGCAAGCCACTCTGCCCGAGATAATGGCCCGCTACCCAGGCGAGAAAGGGAAAATGTTTGGTGTACTGGTGGTAAAACAGGGCAACAGCATAGGTTATCTGCAAGCGTATAGCGGACAGTTGGAAGGCCATTATCCATTAACCCACGAATTTGTACCCCCTGTATTCGATTATCTTCAGCCTACGGGCCACTTCAAGCAAACCGAACGACAGATTACAGCTTTCAACCACAGACTGGAAGCTATGCAGAGAACTTCTAACAAGCAGCGCACGCTTCACATTGACACTATAAAAGCATGTGGCGATAGTAGTATCAATGCGTGGAAAAAGAAAATGGCTGAGGATAAGCAGCGGCGCAACCAGCAAAGGGCAACTGCCGACAGCAAGCTCAGCCTACGACTAACGCGCGAGAGCCAGTACCAAAAGGCACAACTACATCGCATAAAAGAAAGATGGAAAGTAATAAACCAGGCGGTAACCCGGCGGATAGAAAAACAGGAGGATGAATACCGGCAGTTAGCCCTACAACGACGAACCATGAGCGACGACCTGCAACGATGGCTCTTCGCCCAATTCGTAATGCGAAACGCACGCGGTGAAGAGGCTAACCTAATTGACATATTTGCCCATTACGACGCCACTCGTCCCTATCTTACTCCACCGGGGGGGACAGGCGAATGCTGCGAACCCAAGCTACTGCAATATGCCTATCTGCACGGTATGCAACCCTTATGTATGGCCATGTTCTGGTGGGGAGAAAGTATGGAGGGAGAAATTCGCCACCATCTGCATTACTATCCGGCATGCCAGAGTAAATGTAGGCCCGTACTCTCGTTTATGTTGCAAGGCTTGAACATAGAAACCGAGAACAAGCAAACCACCAACTCTGCAATAGAGATAATATACGAAGACGAGTGGTTGGTGGTAGTATGCAAGCCGTCGGGCATGTTGAGCGTGCCGGGCCGCACGGGCGAAGAATCGGTAGCCACGCTTATGCGCCAGCGCTATGCTAATGCCACCGGCCCTATGATGGTACACCGACTGGATATGGACACCAGCGGACTAATGATAGTGGCACTAACCAGCGAGGTATATCACAAACTGCAACGCCAGTTTACTGCCCGCGAGATACGCAAAACATACGTGGCATTGCTTGAACCATCGGCTAAACTGCAGCTCGAGTCATCAGCTAAAACCAAAGGAAATGAAGGAGAAATAAATCTGCCACTAGCACCAGCGCCCAACGACCGTCCGCGGCAGCGAGTAGACTATAGCGAAGGTAAAGAAGCGCATACCCGTTACCGATTTATAGACGAAAATAGGGTAGAGCTGCACCCAATAACTGGCCGTACACACCAGCTGAGGGTGCACTGTGCTCACGCCAGTGGACTGGGCAGACCCATTCAGGGTGACCCACTATACGGACATGGCGACGGCAGACTCTGTCTGCATGCACGCACCATTACCTTTATCCATCCGATAACGGGAAAACAAATGACTTTTAGTGCACCAGAACCATTCTAATGGCAAAACTAGAAGAAAAAAGGGCTAAAATACTTTTAGCCCACTAAACAAAAAACATGATGATAATCTGTACAATGATAACCCTTATAAACATACCTAAGGGGTATACAGCAGCGTAGCTTACCGACTGCGAATCGCCATCAAGAGTATCGTTGGCATAACCCAGTGCCATAGGATTGGCCATACTACCACAAAGCACACCACACACCGTACCGAAATCGTAACGGTGCATGCGAACCATAACAATACCAATAATTAATATAGGTATAAGGGTAAGCAGAATACCTATGCCAATCCACATGAGTCCTTCGGGGCGGATAAGGGTATGAAAGAAATCTCTACCAGCATCCAGTCCAAGACAAGCCAGATAAAGGGATATACCAAACTTACGCAGTATAAGCGACGCACTACGCGTAGTATACGATATGATATGAGCCTTGGGACCCAATGCACCCACAATGATACCCACAATGATAGGGCCACCTGCCACACCCAGATATACGGGCACACTGATACCGGGGAAAGAGATAGGGATAGCACCCAGCACTACACCCAACACCATTCCTAAGAAGATGCTACCTAAGTTGGGCTCGTTAAGCGTCTGCACGGCGTTACCTATAAATCGTTCAACATCGTCGAGGGCTTTGGGCGGACCTACCACTACTACACGGTCGCCATACTGCAGGCGCAGATCGTCGGTAGCCAATAGTTTCATATCGCCACGCATTACTCTACTCACATTGACACCATACACAGAGCGCAACTGCAGGTCTATCAAATGTTTGCCATTGAGTACCTTGCGTGTAACCACAATAGTTCTACTGGCCACATTGTTATCTATATGGTTCCAGTCTATCTTGTCGGCATTCCAGTTGGCAGAGCACTCTTTTCCAAAGAGTATCTCCATAGCTTTACGATCGTTCTTGTTGGTAACAACCAGCACACGGTCGTTCTTATGTAGTTCGGTGCTGGCGCAGGGTACAATCACGTCCTTCTCGCGCCATACTCTGGAAATGATGAAACGCTCGTGGGCGCTTTGGGCAAAATCGCTAATCTTTTTACCATCAAGCGCCGGATTTACCACTTCGTATTCGCCTATATAGGTATGGTCGTCTTCATCGCGCGAGCGGGTTTTCAGGTCGAACGGACGCACGAAAAATCGGCGTAGCAGTACCATTACGATGATAACACCTACCACACCAAAGGGATAGGTAACAGCTGTACCCAGAGCAAGGCTTCCAGAAGGTTTGCCAAGCTGGTGCAGCGCCTGCTGGGCAGCACCTAGTGCGGGCGTATTGGTGGTGGCACCACAGAGCAAGCCCATCATATCGGCCAAGTTTACCCCAGTAAATGGAACCAGCACGCATGCCAACAGCGTACCTAATACTATCACACCGAGTGACCATAGATTAAGAGGCAACCCTTCGTTCTTAAGCGAACTAAAGAAGTTAGGCCCCACACTAAGACCAAGCATATATACGAAGATAACCAATCCGAAGGTTTCGGCATAGGCTAAAGTAGTGTTGTCGACAGAGAGTCCAAAATGGCCGGCAAGAATACCGACAAAGAATACAAATGCCACGCCCAGCGACACGCCCATAATGCGCACCTTGCCCAGGGCTAATCCTAAAGCGCATACCGCAGACAGCGTTACTATGGTGTGTACGGGCGAAGTGCCCGTAAGTATTTCTGTAAACCAGTTCATACCGATGTTAATTTGGCGACAAAGGTAGTAAAAAGAACAAGAGGAAAGAAAGAAAAACTATAAAAAATGGCAAGAAAATAGCATTACAGCTGCAAGTGTTACACGCATACCGCAATGTCATTAGGTACTGGCTATCAAAAACACGCTACCCTAGCTAATCCCGTGGTACAGTCAGTTCTATACGGAACACCGTACCTACACCGGGTTCAGAACTCTTTACATAGATGCGCCCGTGGTGATACTCTTCTACAATACGCTTGGCCAGCGATAAGCCCAGGCCCCAGCCGCGACGCTTGGTTGTGAAGCCTGGACGGAATACATTACGCACATCTTTCTTAGGTATACCTTTGCCGGTATCGGCCACCTCTATCCACACCCGCCTGGGCGTAGTACCGGTAGTGATAGTTATTCGCCCACCGTCGGCACCCATTGCATCTACAGCGTTCTTGCACAGGTTTTCTATCACCCATTCAAACAACTGTACATTGAGACTGGTCATGATTTCGCCCGAGGTATGGTTAATGCCGATTACCACTTTATGTGATGTACGCCTATCCATATATTCTACCACACGGCTCAAGGCAGCAGTAAGACTAACTGGAACAGGTTCGGGCAACGACCCAATCTTAGAGAAGCGGTCGGCTATCAGTTGCAGGCGCTTTACATCTTTATCCATTTCGGGTATCAACGCATCTTCCGGGTAGGTTTCGCGTAGTATCTCTACCCACGCCATTAGGCTACTGATAGGCGTACCCAGTTGATGGGCTGTTTCTTTAGACAATCCCACCCACACTCTGTTCTGTTCGGCCCGCTTCGAGGTAAGCAGCGCCATTACCGCCATGCCTACAAACACCAGCACGGCACCTATCTGTATATAAGGGTATATGGCCAACCGCTTTAGGGTAAGCGAATCGTCGTAACATACATCTATATATCCGTCGCTCCGATTATCGCCAATATAGATACGTATATAGCGACCTTCGGCTTGCATACGCTGAGCGGTTTGCGAAAGAAACGCCAAACTATCGGCACCACTCCTTCGCCCTGTATCTACATTGCGTGCCGTTTGTACATGGTGTTGCTGATTGAGCACTATTACGGGAATGGTATGGTTTTCGTCGATAACACGTAGCACCAGATTAAGGTCGGTATTCTCGTCGGCAGTATTGAGCGACCGCATAGCCTCTGCCCACACGCCCATCTTATTACGCTCCTCGTCTTCAAGGTCGCGGGTAAGGCGGTTTGACACCAGTACCGATGCAGCCGCCATAAGTACGGCTACAACTACCAGCAGAATTTTTACTTGTCGTATGCGGTCAGTCCATTGCATAAAGGGCAATTCTATTAATTAATCACTCATTATTTCTAACGCAGAAATGGCTCATTTTAGTACATCTGCACACCACAAAAATAGCCATGCCCCCTATAAAACGCTCATAGAACTATAAAAAATGACAAATGTGTGCTTTTTCTTTCGAAAAGATAATGGTTTTACTGCAAAAATAGTACATTTGCATTGGATAAAAGTTATTCCGTCATTCTCATAATATCTCTATATTTGTCTGTGAAGATGAAGAAAAGAGACAGGGACAAAAGTATTTTACGGAGTACAGTCACTGATGGAGAGTTAGTTAGTTTTAAGTTTTTTTTAGTTGGCCGAGAGTTGTCATCTTTTTAACTCAAGGCCAAGAGGGCAAAACCTATAGTTTTTCTTACAGGTGAGTCCTCGGGTCAAGAAGCATTGATGAAATGCAAAATTGGTCAAAGAATTAGAGGTGGTTTCAGTAGCGTCTGAAACCACCTCATTTTTTTATTTCCCCTCATGTTGTAAAACTTTCATACTGATAATTATGTTGATTTCGTTGGTTTCAAGCGATTTTTGCCATAAAAGTACCGATATTAACATATTTAATTATACTTTTGTATGAACAACAAATACATTGATACACATGAATATGTTTCATATTTTTACAACACCCATCAGATACACTCTAACCGCACTTCTGTTGATTATAGTGAGTACCCAAGCCAAGGCACAGTTTAGAATTGTAGACAAGGCCGACGGCCAACCCATTGCCGGGGCATACATCTTTGGGCAAGACAACCAACTGCTATGTATGAGCGATGCCGACGGCAACGTAAAGGCATTAAGCGGTATGGTAACTATAAGCATACTGTCGTACCAATCGTTAACCATTGACGCCTCAACTACTCATGGCGATGTGGAACTGGAGCAGAACGCACTGGCGTTGCCCGAAGTTGTGGTTAAAAAGTCGGACTATATAAAAATGAGTTGCGCCTTTCGTGATATCTGCACCAACAACGGTAAAGCCGTTCTCTATCGCGAAGGTCTGGAAGACTTCTACATCAACATAAAGACGGGCAAGATAAAACGCCGTGTGTGGGCCTGTCGCGAATATGAGCACAAGAAATTAAGACGATTCTTTAGCTTTGAAACTTACATGCTATATGGTAACTCTACCAATTTGGCCAGATTGGGCCACATCAATGTAGACTCTGTTAGCAGCATCAAGGGCGACACGCTTATCTTTACCTCAAAATGGGGAAAATATACTGCCAACGATGCCGTAAAGTATGTAGCCAACACCAAGAAAGGCTTGTACCGGCATATAATAGACAACACAAAATACAAGAATCGTAACACCAAATCGCTGACCATAAAGACCAATATCAACGACTGGACATATAGCAGTCTAGAATTTAAGTTCAGCACCCTGGTAAGCTTCCGTGGACTGTTGGAATACACCTGGAGGTGGGAGAAAAAAGACGACCCCATAGCCTGTAAGGAGCTACGAGACCTATTTGTAACAAGAGTAACCACACTGGATAAAGCTACGGCAGAAAAGGAGATGAAAGACAAGAGCGAAACCGACGTGTTTACCCTGCCCGCCAACATGCCCTCGGTGCCCTATAACGTAAGCGAACAGATAAAAGGATTAGAGAAAAGAACGTTCTGGGAGCAGTACTAACCGCATAGATAGATTTTACAATCCTTATAAATATACGATACAAATCGTACCTACTTATCGTCGCATTAAGGCTTTACTTCTCGTATCCCTCGTAATAATAGCTCTGTTCAATACCCTGGAATATCACTTCGCGATTCTCTATATCAGATAAGGTTCTGTAAGAGCAGATAGCGCAATTCTAGGTTGTTGATAGGCGAGCGTTCTATTGCCGATAAGTATTGGTCTTTGTCTATATATTGCCAATTAACTACTTTGCCAAGTGAGCGCTTAAGCATCATGTCGAGCCAGATGCGAGTATACCGGGCGTTACCCTCCATAAAAGGATGATACACGTTCATTTCAACATATTTCTCTATAATGTGCTCTAAAGTGTCTTCCGGCATTTTCTCAACAGCCGATAGGGCTGCTTTTAAGTATAGACTATTGGCAAAGCGAAAACCGCCTTTGGCAATAGTCTTGTCGCGAATAACACCCGCAAATGGGTACAAACCATCAAATAGATAATACTAATATAATTATTTGCATTTTGATTCCGGCTCTTTGCCCACGGCCGTAAGCAAGTTGGTTGATGGCCGTCAACCAATTGGCTTACGAATGTAAACTTTATTGCTGACGGCCGTCGGCAATAAAGAAAACATTGTAAATAACCGGATAGAAAAGTAAAGATAGTAAAAAATCCCCGTAGTTATCTGCGATAGATAACTACGGGGATTTATGGTATGCTGCAACTTATAGTATTAGCTCAATACTATCTAGAGCTTTACTTGCTGAATTTCTCGGTCTGCTGACGTATTAGTTCGGCATCTTCGAAGTAGTTGATGCGCATAGCAGCGCGAACTTCGTCCATAGTTTGTGCAGCAGCTTCACGGGCTACTTCAGAACCACGCTTAAGGATATTGAATATCTCGGGGATATCTTGCTCAAACTCGTGGCGGCGTGCGCGTATAGGGTCGAGCATCTTGTTGAGCACGCTGTTCAAGAACTTCTTGCAGGTGCCGTCGCCTATACCTCCTTGTACATATTGAGTTTTCAGCGCATCCAAGTTTTCAAACTCGGGCCAGAATTCGGCAAAGTCTTCATTGGTGCTGAAAGCCTCTAGATAGGTAAATACAGCGTTGCCCTCTAGATGCCCAGGTTCTTCAAGGCTCATACGTGGTTCGCCGTTCGACATCTTTTTCACCTTCTTCCATACTGTAGCGGCATCGTCGCTAAGATAGATGCAGTTACCCAGACTCTTGCTCATTTTCTCTTTGCCATCGGTTCCGGGCAAACGGCGACATACGGCCTGTTCGGGTAACAGTATGTTGGGTTCTACCAACACCTCGCCATAGGTCTGATTGAAACGGCGCACCAGTTCGCGTGTTACTTCTAGCATAGGTTCTTGGTCTTCACCTGCCGGAACGGTGGTAGCCTTGAAAGCCGTGATATCGGCAGCCTGAGAAACAGGATAACAGAAGAAGCCTAGAGGCAGGTTGGCCTCAAAGTTGCGCATCTTTATCTCGGTTTTCACCGTAGGGTTACGCTGTACGCGCGATACGCTTACCAGGTTCATCAGATATGTGGTAAGTTCGGCCAGTTCGGGTATCCGACTCTGTATAAACAGGGTGCACTTAGATGGGTCTAAGCCGCATGACAGATAGTCGAGCGCCACCTCTATTATATTTTGACGAATCTTTTCGGGGTTGTCGGCATTGTCGGTTAGCGCTTGCACGTCGGCCATGAAGACAAACATGCGGTCGTAGTCGCCTGCGTTCTGCAACTGCACTCTGCGGCGCAGCGAACCTATATAGTGTCCTAAATGTAGTTTACCGGTAGGACGGTCGCCGGTAAGAATTATTTTTCCCATTGCTGTATGTAATAAGCTTGTTGATTAATCCATGATGCCTATAAAGCGTAGCACATCGTTAAGATTTGCCACTACCATAAGCAGTATCAGTATGGTTATGCCTACGTATTCGGCCTTGATCATAAAGTTCTCTGAAGGCTTGCGGCGGGTAATCATCTCGTAGAGCAAGAAGAGTACGTGGCCACCGTCGAGTGCAGGTATGGGCAGCAGATTCATAAAGGCGAGCATTATGCTCAAGAA
Source organism: Bulleidia sp. (assembly GCA_963659135.1). GTDB lineage: Bacteria > Bacteroidota > Bacteroidia > Bacteroidales > Bacteroidaceae > Prevotella. The sequence goes on from CAVKSZ010000021.1 coordinate 31,415, forward strand.
GGCTGTCATCATCCAGAACATGTGCCAATCCCAAGTGGGTGGGAACAGACTACCTATGGCACCGAAGCCACCAAGGCTCTTTACCCCGTCTGAAGAGAACAGGTATTTCAAGTCGTTTACATATCCCTTGAGCATATTCAATCCATAGTTTATGCCGGCGGGTATACTCTCAAAGAATCCGTACTCTACCTGCACGGGCTTATAGTAGGTAAAGGCCGATGTCATGCCTGTGCCCATCATCAAGTCGGGGGTGAGTACAAGACTTGTACTTACCGTGTCGCCATTGTGTATAAAGGCAACCTTTGCGGTGCGTACGGCTATGCTGTCTTTGCTGGTTGCAGCATCAGCCAAACGCTTGTCAAGACTGCTTATGATATCTTGAAATTCGTTCCAAGTGTCTATTGCTGTGCCATTGAATTCTATTATGTGGTCGCCCTTGGCCATTCCGGCTTTCTCGGCAGGCGAACCCTTTACTACTTCGGCTATATCAGAGGGTATATATGGCATTACGAATCGGGGTGTCTGCTTAATCATGTTGAGCAGATTGATATCGCCGGGCAGATGTATACTGATGTGCTTGCCGTCGCGTATAATGTCGGCACGGCTAGCTTCAGAGAGTTGGCGTACCAAGTCTACGTTGAAATCTTTGAATGTACCCAGATTGGTACCCAGCAGAATATCGTGGTCGCGGAATCCCAGTGCCTTAGCCTCGTTATTAAACTTCATACCCATGGTCATGTCTTTGGTGGGAATGTATTGCTCGCCCCATGTAAAGAGTACCATAGAATAGATAAACAGTGCCAACAGAAAGTTGACCAGCACACCGCCTATCATTACCAACAAGCGTTGCCATGCCGGTTTTGAACGGAATTCCCATTCTTGTACAGGCTGTGCCATCTGCTCTTTGTCGAAACTCTCGTCTATCATACCGGCTATCTTGCAGTATCCTCCCAAGGGCAACCATCCCATACCGTATTCGGTATCGCTACACTTGGGTTTGAAACTGAATAGCTTGCCCGACCATTTGCCAATGCCTAAGTCGAAGAAGATAAAGAACTTTTCTACTCTTATGCCGAATAGTTTGGCAAAAAACATGTGGCCTCCCTCATGAAGGAAGACAAGAAGTGAGATTGCCAAAACAAACTGGAGTAGTCTGATAAAAAATATTTCCATTGTAATTGATATTTCTTTTTGTTAATCTATTAGCTGGGCGGCTATGCGGCGAGCCTCAGCGTCGGTCTGTATATAAACATCGTAGTTGGGCGAAGCATCAAACGATACCATATTCATGGTGCGCTCTATAACGTCGGCCATCTGCAGGAATGTGCAACGGTCGTGGCGGAAAGCCTCGTTTACCACCTCGTTGGCGGCATTTACTATGCAGGGCATGTTGCCTCCCTTTCTTATAGACTCGAAAGCCAGTGCCAAGCACTTGAACTTTCGCATATCGGGTTCAAAGAACTCCAGCTTCTTACCAAATAGGTTCAAACGGTCGCCACGCAAGGGCAGACGGTAGGGGTACGAGAAGGCATATTGTATAGGCATGCGCATGTCGGGTACGCCCATCTGTGCCTTTACAGAGCCATCTGCAAATTCTACAGCGCTGTGTACTATACTTTGGGGATGAATAAGCACTTGTATACGGTCGGCTTCTACACCGAAAAGCCATTTGGCTTCTATTACCTCGAAGCCTTTGTTCATAAGCGAAGCCGAATCTATAGTAATTTTTGCGCCCATGGCCCATGTTGGGTGCTTCAGAGCGTCGGCAGCAGTTACTGTACACAACTGCTGATCGGTAAATGTGCGAAACGGTCCGCCCGAACAGGTGAGCAATATACGTTCTATCTGATTATCGCCTTCGCCTACAATAGATTGGAAGATTGCACTGTGTTCAGAGTCTACCGGTAGAATAGGTGCATGGTATTGCTGTGCCAAATTGCAAATCAACTCACCGGCAACTACCAGTGTCTCTTTGTTGGCCAAGCATATCTTCTTGCCTTTCTTGATGGCGTGTATTGTTGGGGCAAGTCCGGCAAAACCTACCATGGCCGTAAGTACCATATCTATAGGGTCGGCCTCTACTATCTGGTTAAGTGCCTCTTTTCCGGCATAAACTTTTATGTCGGGTTGATCTTCCAGCAGACTGCACAATTCTGTGTATTTATCTTCGTTGGCTATGACTACTGCCGCGGGATGAAACTTTCGGGCCTGTTGAGCCAGTTCCATTACTCGGTTGTTGGCTGTTAGACAATATACCTCGTACAGATCAGGATGTTGTTCTATTACATCCAGTGCCTGAGTGCCTATCGACCCCGTGCTGCCAAGTATGCAGATTTGCTTTTTCATTATCTTATGAGTGCTTCTATCAATAAGCTTTATTATATGTCGAGAATGCCTTCGGGTAGTCGAACCTTTATGGTGCGATTTTGGGCGTTTATCTCTACGATGAGTTCTTCGTGTGCGGGAATGAGCAGTTGTTCTCCCTCGGCGGTAGTGATACTGAATAGCGTATTGATGGTGCTATCGTCTACGCTATTGATAGTTCCTACCGCTTTGCCGTTGGTTGCGTCGATTAGGGAAAAACCTACTATCTCGCTCCAGCCGAACCCTGCTTCACTGCTATCAGACAGTGCCCTTGGAAAGAATACCTTTGCTCCGGTTAGGTTGCGTGCCTGCTCTTGGGTGTCTATGTCGCAGAATTTCATCAGTACCGTTTCGTCGCTCTTAAAGCGATACTCTTCCATAAAGAAGGGTACTAGAATGCCATCGAGTTTTACAAACAGATATTCGGCGTCTACCCGGTCGAATACATCGTCGGTTATCTGCATGCTTATTTCGCCCTTTACGCCGTGCGGACGCCCAAGCTTTCCTATCTGGAATACATCTTCTTCTTTTATCATTAGCTTTCTATGCGTTTGATATGTGCTCCTAGCTGGTTCAGGCGGTTTTCTATGTCTTCATAGCCACGGTCTATCTGCGCTATGTTGTCTATCCGGCTTGTGCCATTGGCGCTCATAGCGGCAATGAGTAGCGCTATACCTGCGCGAATATCGGGGCTAGTCATGCGACCGGCTCGTAGCTGGCGAGCGTGGTCGTTGCCGTTTACTACGGCACGGTGTGGATCGCAGAGTATTATCTGTGCGCCCATATCTATAAGCTTGTCAACAAAGAACAGTCTGCTTTCAAACATTTTCTGATGTATCAGCACATTTCCTTTGGCCATAGTGGCTACTACGATGAGTACCGACAGAAGGTCGGGGGTAAGTCCGGGCCATGGAGCATCTGACAGGGTCATAATAGAGCCGTCAATAAACGAATCTACTT
>CAVKSZ010000022.1:0-33925 GCA_963659135.1 Bulleidia sp.
GATTACAAATCACGTGCTCTGGCCAACTGAGCTAAAGAGGCGGGTGGGCAAGCTATTCTTATCGCGCCGCTACAACCTATTACCCTTGCTATGTTCCCATCCTGGGGGATTCACAGGGAGCTGGCCGTAAGAGACTTGCCCATTTAGCGGATGCAAAGGTACTACTTTTCACACGAAAACGGACAATGATAGCCGTTTATTTTTCAACTTTAACACTTTTTTCAAACCACAAAAGGCAAAACTACCGACATATCAGTAGCTTCGAAAGACGAACATTCTACTATCTACCACCTTGACTATCACTCACCAACTGATAAGCCAGTCGCTCACTACCATCGCCGGTATGTATAATACCACAATATACAAAACCGTATTTACCTATAAGATGCTGCATAATATGGTTATCACGATGGGTATCTATACGTATATCATCCCCCGTATCCAAACAATAACGCATAACTGTCGAGAAAACGCCATGCGTATGTGTCTTGGCGGCTATACGATGCACTACACGGTATGGGGCATCGTATAGCCACGAGCCATTATAAATACGGGCATAAGTAGAATCTGGGCCAGCTATAAAAACGAAATAACCCACCACCTTAGAGGCTTCATCAATAACCACATAAGCACCCTGCGATTCTATATCCTGCCGTATCAACGCCTCAGAAGGATAACCCTTTACCCATTGGCTAGGGTTGCCATTAGCCTGCATAAAGGCTCGAGCATCGTCCATTATATCCATGATGGCAGTAAGGTCTACCATGGTAGCAGGTCTAACGTTCAGCATATGTCTACAAATAAAGGGTATGTTAGAAATTATTGCGCCGACGCTTTACTCCATCAGCCGGACGCGACTTACGTCTATCTCCTACCCTACTATCAGCATGATTGAAATTAGGATTGTACGACCGTTTCTCGTTAGATTTCTTTTTCTTTGACTTCGGTGGATAGTCTGGACGACTACCTATAGCCTTATCATCGTACACGGTATGACGGTTGGTGTATCCAGTACCACTATAGAGTTTATTAATCAAGTCTGCCCTACCAATTCGACGCAGCTCGCGCTCAATATTGGCTCGCTCTTCACGCTTATACCAAAAGAAGAACTGGCGCTGGGCTAGTTTCTCGCGCTGAGTACGGGCACAAAATACTGGCTCAAGGGTATAGGGGTCGTACCCAGTATACCAGGCCTCGGTACTTACCGTCATTGGCGTTGGCGTAAAATCTTGCACTTGTTCAAGATGGAAATCCAGGTCTTTGGTTATTACAGCAAGTTCTGCCATGTCTTCTTCTTGACACCCCGGATGACTACTTATAAAATAAGGTATAATCTGTTGCTTCAGATTCTCCTCTTTGTTTATACGGTCAAAGATGCGCTTGAACTCATAGAACAGTTGAAACGATGGCTTACGCATCTGATAGAGTACCTTGTCAGAAGTGTGTTCGGGTGCTACTTTCAGTCGGCCGCTTACATGCTTACATATTAGTTCACGGGTATACTCACGGGCAGCCTTATCCGATTTTTCATCACCCGACCTATGCAGCAGCAAATCGTAACGTACACCACTTCCTATAAAGCTCTTTTTAATGCCGGGCATAGCGTCTACGGCATGGTAGATATCGAGCAATTTAGAATGGTCTGTATTAAGATTGGGGCATACACGGGGATGGATGCACGATGGGCGTTTACACTTGGCACAAGCCTTTTGGTTCTTGCCGTGCATACCATACATATTTGCCGACGGACCGCCAAGGTCTGACAGATACCCCTTGAAGTCGGGCATCTCGGTTATCTGCTTCACCTCGCGCAGAATGCTCTCTTTGCTGCGACATACTATAAACTTACCCTGATGGGCAGAGATGGTACAGAAGGCACATCCGCCAAAACAGCCTCGATGAATATTCACCGAGAATTTTATCATTTCGTACGCCGGTATTACCTTACCCTTATATTTAGGATGCGGCATACGGGTGTAGGGCAGGTCGAACGATGCATCAAGTTCTTCGGTAGTCATAGGCGGATAAGGCGGATTAACCACGGCATACTGGTTGCCCACAGCCTGCAATAGGCGCTGGGCGTGCATCTTGTTCGACTCTTCCTCAATATGTCTGAAATTATCTGCCTGCGCTTTCTTGTCTTGCAAGCACTGTTCGTGGCTATGCAGCACTATATCGTCTGGACCTATACCGCCCGGAATTTCGTCTTGCTTACACAGATACACCGTCTGCGGGATAGACCGCAGTTGCCGGAACTCACATCCTGACTCCAACTGCCGGCAGAGTTCTACCATGGGTCTCTCGCCCATACCGTAGACTATCATATCGGCACCCGAATCGCACAGAATACACCGGCGCAAACTGTCTTGCCAATAATCGTAATGGGTAAGACGGCGTAGCGAAGCCTCGATACCACCCAATACTACGGGCACATCGGGGTAGAGCTGTTTAAGAATCTGTGTATATACTATCGATGGATAGTCTGGACGCATGCCGTGGCGGCCACCCGGCGTATAGGCATCATCGCTACGCAGTCTGCGGTTTGCCGTATAGCGGTTTACCATAGAGTCCATAGCTCCCGGCGATATGGCAAAGAATAGGCGCGGCCTGCCTAACTTCTTAAAGTCGCGGTAGTCGCCATGCCAGTCTGGCTGGGGAACTATGGCCACACGGTAGCCCTGAGCCTCTAAGATACGACCTATAACTGCCGCACCAAACGAGGGATGGTCTACGTAAGCATCGCCCGTGAAAAGTATTACATCTAACTCGTCCCAACCACGCAGTTCACATTCTTTCTTGGTGGTTGGCAGATAATCGGTAAGTCTATATTCCTTCAAAATCTTTTTTATACTTCTGTTTCGGCTTGTTGTTCTTGTTTAGCTACCCAGTCTATATACAGCAGGGTAAGCTGGTGCAGTCCGAAAGCCTTCATATTATTATGGTATATCACGTCTAGGCATAGATCGAGCAGGGCCTTATCGTTTCCGCCTTCAGTCTCTAATAGCGACCGCAGGGTAAACTTCAATTTATCCAGCACAGCCTCATCTATTATACCTGTGCTGTCTACCAGATTTTTAAGCAATGCATATTTGCGAATGGTCTGCAGATGTTCGTCGCTCACTTCTATACTTCTTGTTCCCGAAAGGTTGGCTTGAATTTTATACGTCATAATTAAAGGTCTTTATAGGGTTTGATTATTATTTCTGTAAAAACTGCATGATGCCCTGCATTAGTCGGTCTCGAGTTTCTGCCAAGGTTATACACTCAAAGGGAAATCCCATAACAAACAGTTTGTAGTCTGTTCCGCTGTAAGCTACGGCTGCCGAAGTGCCATTTGCATACTGCATGGCACAATAACTATTGACTGTGGGGTGCAGTATCTCTGCATGGGTAGCAGCATAATGATAGCGGTTAAGTTGGCGCGTTATGCCAAAATTAATACCAAGGCCCGCAACGCATGTATCGGCAGTAAGACTGTCAGTAGGATTATATGATACCTGCAATACCGATGACAAGAACTGTCTCTCACTATCTTCGCACATATCAGAACCTATATACGCTCCACTTACCAGCAGACTGCCACCCTTACGGGTATATGTCTTAAGCATTTCTTGCCATACGGGGGTAAACGTTTTATAATATTGCAGAGCATAGGGGGTATAGCGTTGCATGCCGAGTATCAAGTCTACACAGGGGTAAGCATCTATGCTTACTTTACGACTATCTATCGCATCGCGACAACAACTTACTACATTATATTTACGGGCACTGGCTATGGCTGCAGTATGTTCTGAAGCGTAAGAAAAATCGTTGCCACACACAAAGCTACCTGCCATTTCTTCACCGCCATATCCCAATCCGCCAGAACCTTCTATACCCATTCGACTAACCGAGAATTCGGTCTGCCGTCCATTCCAAGCCGTGAGTCCATAAGATACACCGGGGTCGGCTTCAAGGTCAAACCCTTGGCGCGAGCCATTGTCTACTACCTGTGGGGCAGACAGGCGATCGAAGCCATTGACTACCAACACAGTATTTACCTCAGCACTTTGATAAAGCGCCGACACTATGGGCGAAGCAAAACTCTCGCCACCGGCATTTATTGCCGTTACTTTGAAATCGTACTGTAGCCCGGGGTGTGGGGTTACGGCATAAGAAGTAGCGGTCACTACCCTACCATTATCAAATCCGCCCTTGCCTGAGCGGGTATATACTACATAAGCAGTAGGCATGGCGGTATTCTCAGTGGGGTCGGCTTGCGGTTCCCATTCTACTACTATGCCGCCTTGGTCATCTATGCGGGTACGCACATTCTTAGGAGCCAACGGTTGTACCGTATAACGGGTGCCGTGCTGACGGGCAGTGTATTTCAGTATAGACTTGTATATCGAGCGGGCAAGCGTAAACTTAAAGTTTGGGTCTTGCGCATACGCCATATCAGGGAAATTCTGATGCGAGAGGGTCTCTATAATGGCCGATGGAACTTCCGGGTTACGCGTTTCTGAGTAGTTACGATCCCAAAGATAGCGTATAGCCCAATGGCCGTATTTGGCTTTTAGGTCAGAGGCCATACCGTCTAGCAGACTCTTTGCCAAATCTTTTGAAATGGTGCGCGGTATACCGGCATTGAGCACCCCGTCGTTGGTATTGGTGGTATATATAGCCAGCGAACCTATCAGGTCTTTACCATTGCGACTATATCCGGCATCGCTGTGTACTGCTAGCGATAGTTCGATAGGCACTTTCTTTCCCTCTATAAGCGGAACGTATACCGAACCTCCTGCAAGCCAGTTGGTAGTAAGCGGCCGCACGTTGATATCATCGGCATAGTCGTCTACACCATCCTTGGTGCTATATATAGAATAAGGTACACCACTCCACTGGGCATTGTATCGGGCTGCCTCCATAGCGCGTGGCATACCACTGGTTGTTCCACCACGTTCTACATTGCCCATACCGCCACCAAAGCGTACGGCATCGGCAGTTACCACACCACGGTGCGAGGCGTTATTGGTAAGAACTACGCGGTTGAACTCGTTACACCCTTGGTCGAAATCGAATGTGCCCAGATATACCCATGTGCCGCCGCCCATCTGCTGGTTTACACGGAAGCGCGTTTCCTGTCCCTTATGGCATACTATATACTCGGCATCGTCTACACTCTTGTCTACCGTTTGATAACTTACATATACGGCATAGCTACCGGCTTCGGGTATATTGGGGGTATACGATACCAGACTAATCTTAGACTTGCTTTTTGTGGCTTTTATCTGTCGTGCCGAACCTACATCAAATGGATTCTCATGGTCTGAATAAGTTGCATCGTGAAAGGCAAAACCTCGCCGTGGGGCATCCTTCCACTCCCGGCTACCCGTACTTACCTCTTCGTATTTAGCCCCTGGAGTAGAACGGTTATTGTCTACTATCACCTCGTGGGGTTGCCAGTCGCGCTCACGGGGAGTATACACTACGGCGCCCGCATTTTCGAGCATAGGTATAAGATACGGCACCACTATGGTTGGGGTAAACAGGTCTTCGGTAGTGGCAAACAGACTGGGGCGCTGCCACTGCCAGCTATTTCGGCTGCGGTCGTAGTAACGGCCATGACTGGCATAAATAGTTAAGTGGCGATTGTCTAACCCGCTACTGATGCCAAACGGGCGCGACACATTGCGCACCCAGGGGTTACCCTTATAATCTATATTGCCCCAAGCCTGGGTAATAGAGTTGGGATTGGTAGCACCACCGGCAGCCATAAGGTCAATGGTAATGCCATTAACGGCTATACGTATAGTATATTCGTTGTAAGGGACGGGCAATAGTGCGGCTATCTTACGGTATATTTTGGCCACCAGTTCGGGGGTAAAATCTTGTTGGGCAAAGGCATCGTTAGCCATAACGGTAAGAACCTTCTTGCCGTTGTCTATCTTATAGCCCGTCATTTGCATTTGGGCATAGCGTGCTGACTTCTTTGCCTTATACGATAAGAAATAATAGTCTAACTGGCGCTCGGTAGTAGCATCTAGCCGGCATATTTGGGCATGCACAGACATACACCCCAAGGCTACCAATGCCGCGGCAAACCATCTGTAAACTCCGTTTTTCAATCTATGTCTCCTATAGTAAACAGTTCGGGGTGCTTTCCCTTAACGTCTTTGAAATAGAGTTTTATGCTACGCATATCGGCATCAAAGTTGCCCGTAGGCATAATACTGCGTGTACAGCGTATCTCTCTGCGCTCGTAGTCAAGGGCATAGAGCAGTATAGGGATGCCAGCCTTTAGGGCTATATAGTAGAAACCTTTCTTCCAATCAGGATTCAGCGAGCGCGTACCCTCAGGGGTAACACACAGCTTAAACGACGGATTACTTTTGGCCGTATGAGCCAAAGTATCGGTCATACTGGTATGCTTACTGCGGTATACAGGTATACCTCCGAGATGTCTGAACAGCGACCCTAACGGCCAAAAGAACCACTCTTTCTTCATCAGGAAGTTGGTTTTCAAATTCTCGGCACGTGCATAGAGCTGCCCCATCAAGAAGTCCCAGTTACTGGTGTGAGGAGCCAAACATATAATATATTTATCCGGATGGTCTACGGTTATCTCGGTAGTCCACCCCATGCGCCGGTATAATATCCAGCGGCAAATTTTCTGTAACATTATCTACTCTTACTGCAGGGCGTTAAGCTGGTCTACAATCTCAGCCACCTGCTTATTAAATTCTTCTATTATAAACTTGTAGTATTTCTTGGGTTTGATGCCCGGTTCGGGGAACGACACGCGGCGTGTAAAGTCCGAATTGGTCTGAAGGATAAGCACAAAGATAGGTTCTATCACTTCTTTATTTTTCTCAGAGCCATAAAGAGACGCAGCTACGCCCTCGGCGAAAAGTTCGGTGCATACGTTGCGTATGGCACGCTTCAAGTCACGTTTGCTACTCATTGTTGTAATAATTATTGAGCCAAAGATAATGTAATTCCGATAAAGCACAAAATATTCATCACATTTTTTTTATTTTTTAAGGGTACCATTTCATGCGGTGGTATGGGCAGTGACTATCTCTGAAAAACGTTGTCACATTTGAGGGCGATTAATTAATATTGTTTACACTCTTTATTTGGTGAACTATTTTACTTTACACCTTCATTCCTTTCACCTATTTCCCTTTACAAATTCTGCTCGGTAAACTGATTTCCATGACACCTCTTGGTTGTGGTATCTTATACTGCCCACGGCCGTAAGCAAATGAGTTGACGGCCGCCGCGAAATAGGCTCACGGCCGTAAACCTTATTGCCCACGGCCGTGGGCAATACAGAAACATGTGAAAGAAAAGCTATAAGTAGGTGTTCAAAATTATTAGTATCATAGTAGTTGGCGTGTCTCCACTCTAACATTTGGTTAACAACCACAAGGGTGCGGTGAGATACCGCACCTACTACCATATTGACCATACACACATATATTTTTCTATCCCCCACTAAGTAAGCAAAACGGCCTAAGCGTATTATGATAAAGCATATCAAATCAATGAAGCAATATAATAATATCTCTACGAAGCCAGATGGGATAATACCCGACGCAATTTTACGGCATGGGTAGTAGCCGTGGCCGATACCAACGGCCAATACAAAGGCGCAGTACAACCCTTACGCATTGACTTACCACACATTATAAAATAATATGAAGAAGATTCTATCGCTTGCCATAATTACCTTTATGGGTATGCTGGCACATACCGCACAGGCAGAAGAGGTAAACAAGCCCACGCTAAAGTGCCAACCCTTCAAGATAAGCCAAGTACATTTGTTGCCTTCGCGCTTCAAAGAAAACATGCAGCGCGACTCTGCCTGGATGATGTCAATATCAGTAAACCGGCTTTTGCACAGTTTCCGCAATACATCGGGTGCCTACTCAAGCAAAGAGGGTGGCTACATGACTGTACAAAAACTGGGCGGATGGGAATCGCTAGACTGCGACCTGCGCGGACATATCACGGGCCATCTACTCTCGGCTTACGCCACACTCTATGCCCAAACAGGCACGGCGGCCGTAAAAGCCAAGGCCGACAGCATAGTGACCGGTCTGGCAGAAGTACAGCAAGCATACGGCAAGAGTGGCTACTTGAGCGCGTTTGCCGAGGGACTGATAGACCGGAACATACAAGGCAAATCGGTATGGGCACCTTTCTACACGCTACACAAAATAGTACAGGGACTGATAGACCAATACCAACTCTGCGGCAACAAGCAAGCCCTGGAAATAGCCAAAGGTATGGGCACATGGGCTTACAACAAGCTACAACCTCTGACTAACGAGGTAAGAAAGAAAATGCTGCGCAACGAGTTTGGTGGATTCAACGAGGCCATGTATCAACTGTATGCCCTTACCAATAACCCGCAATATCTGTGGGTGGCACGTTATTTCTACCATAACGAAAAGATAGACCCTCTGAAAAAAGGCAATACCGACCTGGGCACCAACCATGCCAATACATTTATACCCAAACTGTTAGGCGAAGCCCGTAACTACGAGCTATTTGGCACTGTAGACAGCAGAAAGGCAGCCGAGTTATTGTTTTGGACTTTGGTTAACAACCATGCCTTTGTTACCGGCGAATTATCAGATAAGGAGCATCTCTTCAAACCAACCGAGCAGAGCAAGCATCTCTCGGGATACGATGGCGAGAACTGTTGTACCTATAATCTCTTAAAACTGGCCGACCACCTGTTTACATGGAATCCCACCAGCAAGATAGTAGACTATTACGAACGTGCCTTGTATAACCATATACTGGGTCAGCAAGACCCTGCAACCGGTATGGTATGCTACTTTACACCCTTGCAGACGGGTACTTACCGGCTATATTCTACACGCGACAATAGTTTCTGGTGCTGCGTAGGCAGTGGTTTTGAGAGTCATGTAAAATATGCATCAAGCATCTACTTCCATACCGACAACAGTGTGTATGTAAATCTCTTTATTCCATCACAAGTAGACTGGCAGGGAACGAGTATTATCCAAGAGACTACATTCCCCAAGACTCCTACCACAACGCTTACTATCAACGGTAAAGCAAAAAAGTTTACACTCAGTCTGCGCTATCCAGCTTGGGCAACCAAAATGCAGATAACGGTTAACGGAAAGACCATCAAGGCAAGCAAGAACGCCGAGGGCTACATAGCCATATCCCGGCTATGGAAAACGGGCGATAAGATAACCGTAAACTTTGGTATGCAACTGCGCGAAGAGGCTACAAAAGACGATAGTTCGAAGGTGGCATTGCTATATGGCCCCATAGTAATGGCTGGCAAGTTAGACACTGTAGAGCAACCCTTTAGCGACCCAACGAAATACAACGACTATTATACCATGGACTATAAGATACCCGCAACAATAAAAGAGAAAACTAAATACGAGGGACTAACAAAGGCAAATAAGCTAAACCTTATACCCTTCTACGATGCCCATCACTGCCGTTATGCAGTATATTGGCAGAAATAATATAAGAGGTATAATTATACTAAACGGACACGCAATTTCTTTTCCATTTACTTTAATATATTAAGGAAAATGGTTATCTTTGCAGTGCTTTTTGCGAACAGCCTTTATACCAACGTTTTAAGCGGTATAACAGTAGCGGTTCGCCTCAACAACAGAGATAATACATTCTAACAAATAAAACATAAAATGGAAAAAAGTCTTTTGCAGAAAGAGCGTGCTGCTTATCAGCCCAAACTGCCAAAAGGTCTTCAGGGTGCCGTTAAGGTACAGGAAGGCGAGCCTACACAGAGCGTAGGTAATCAGGAAGAAATCAAGAAACTGTTCCCTCACACTTATGGTATGCCTCTCGTGGAGTTTGTTCCCGGTGAAGAGACAAAGAGCCAGAAAGTAAATGTAGGTGTAATTCTTTCAGGTGGCCAGGCTCCTGGCGGTCACAACGTTATCAGCGGTATCTTTGACGCCGTAAAGAAGTTGAACCCCGAAAATAAACTCTACGGCTTTATCATGGGTCCTGGCGGTCTGGTAGACCACAACTATAAGGAACTTACTGCCGATATCATAGACAACTACCGCAATACCGGCGGTTTCGACATGATAGGTTCTGGTCGTACCAAGCTGGAGAAGGAAGACCAGTTTGAAAAGGGTCTTGAGGTAATCCGCCAGTTGGATATCAACGCCATCGTAATTATTGGCGGTGACGACTCTAACACCAACGCTTGCGTACTGGCTGAATACTATGCCGCTAAGAACTATGGCGTACAGGTAATAGGTGCTCCTAAGACTATAGACGGCGACTTGAAGAACAGTCAGATTGAGACCTCTTTCGGTTTCGACACCGCTACCAAGACATACTCAGAGGTTATTGGCAACATTGAGCGCGATGCCAATTCGGCACGCAAATACTGGCACTTTATCAAGTTGATGGGTCGTTCGGCCTCTCACATCGCCTTGGAGTGCGCCCTGCAGACTCAGCCTAACATCTGTCTTATCTCTGAAGAGATTGAGCAGAAGGATATGACTCTTAACCAGATAGTTGAAGGCATAGCACAGTCGGTAGCCGACCGCGCTGCAGCAGGCAACAACTTTGGTGTAGTACTTATCCCTGAGGGTCTTATCGAATTTATCCCCTCTATCGGTCGTCTTATCGACGAGCTCAACGACCTGTTGGCTGCTCATGGTGAAGAGTACAAGAACCTGGAGGCCGACGAGCAGAAGAAGTACATTTTGGCTCACCTCTCAGCAGAGAACGCCGAAACCTTCAAGACTCTGCCCGGCGACGTAGCCCGTCAGCTATCACTCGACCGCGACCCACACGGAAACGTACAGGTATCTCTTATCGAGACCGAGAAGCTTATCTCTGACATGGTAGCCGACAAGCTGGCTGAATGGAAGAACGAAGGCAAGTTTGTAGGTAAGTTTGCTGCCCTGCACCACTTCTTCGGTTACGAAGGTCGTTGCGCAGCTCCTTCTAACTTCGATGCAGATTACTGCTACGCTCTTGGTGTAAGTGCCGTACAGCTTATAGCTAACGGCAAGACTGGCTATATGGCCATTGTCAAGAACACCACCGCTCCTACAGACGAGTGGAAAGCCGGAGGTGTGCCAATCACTATGATGATGAACATGGAGCGTCGTAACGGCGAGATGAAGCCTGTAATTCGCAAAGCTCTGGTAGAACTTGATGGTGCTCCATTCAAGAAGTTTGCCGAGAAGCGCGACCAGTGGGCTAAAGAAACCTGCTACGTATATCCAGGTCCTATCCAGTACTGGGGTCCCGCATCTGTATGCGACCGCACCACACGTACCCTGGCTCTTGAGCAAGGCAAATAAGCTTTAGATAATAAGGCATCGGATTATTCTGCACCACCTTCATACAAGAGTGGATAACGAAGAATAATCCGGTGCTTTTTCTTAAAGATGGTTGTACAAATTACCACCGTAAGTTTATTCTTTATTATGGGCTGGCGTTCTTCAGAACCACCCATAAATCTGTGAACAAGCCACAGAGCACCCTTTCTATGGAGAAAAGAAAAACAACCCACCGTAACAACACTACATCTACCCACCACCGCAAAACCAAGCACAGGTCTACACACCAAGGTTTGGCAAAGGGGCGTATACGTATGCCACGTTGGACATTCTGGGTTGGCGGACTGGCGGTAGCCATCCTATACTGCTGGGCTTTCTATCATTTCTTCGTAGGGCCAACTGGTTTCAGATGGCGTGCCCTATATGGCGACTCGAAATATCCCGAAGGTTTCGAGATACATGGCATTGACATTTCGCACTATCAAGGCGAGATAGACTGGGACGAACTGCAACACGGCATGATATCTGGATGCCCACTACGGTTTGTCATCATCAAATCTACCGAAGGCTCAAGCCGTATGGACGAGAATTTCAACGAGAATTTCAACAACGCTTTAGAGTACGGATTTATACGCGGTGCTTACCACTTCTGGAGCAATAAGTCGAGTGCCCGCCAGCAAGCCTATTATTTTCTCGAGAAAGTGCATTTGGAAAAAGGCGACCTTCCACCTGTGTTGGATATAGAACACGCTCCGAAAGATAAACCTATAAAAGAATTTCAGCGCGACATTCTTACTTGGCTTCACATAGTGGAAGACCGCTATCATGTAAAGCCTATTCTATATACCTATTATAAATTTAAAGAACTCTATCTGAGTGAACCCGTATTTGACGACTATCCTTACTGGATAGCCCACTACTATGTACCAAAGATAGAATATAAAGGCACATGGAAATTCTGGCAACACACCGATGCCGGACGTTTACCGGGTATTAAAGGTCCGGTAGACTTTAACATCTACAATGGTTCGTATTACGACTTAAAGAAACTTACTATAGGTAGCCAAGAAGATACCTACTGATAATATATAATAAGGTATTATGTATGAGGCTGGCGAAAATTGATAAAAAAACACAGCCAATCTTTATTTTTTTATCAAAAACTTTGTAGGGTCGTAGATTATATTTATATTTGCACTTATAAACAAATACACAATGATAAATATGATTTCTATAGCATGGTGGTGGCGTAACTCAAGATTAAAACAGTCGTGAGTAGCTTAGCCGTATAGATATCACAAGTGATAAAAAATAGAGGCCTGCCGTAACTTACGACAGGCCTTTTTCCATTGAAACACAAACCAATAAACTAAAACAACTATGGAGATGAAAGATTATTTAAACAGGGTTCTCCGCCAAGAAAGACTCAATCGCGAAGAGACCAAAGAAATATTATTGGGCATTACTCGCGACGCTTACCCTACTGAGCAGATTACCGCCCTGCTTACCGCCATACAGATGCGCGGTGTTACGGTAGACGAGCTATTGGGCTTTCGCGACGGTATACTGGAAACAGGCGTACAAGCACCGCTCGACTGCGACCGCTATATAGATGTTGTGGGTACAGGAGGCGACCGCAAAAATACATTCAACATCTCTACCACATCGTGCTTTGTAATAGCCGGTGCCGGATACAAAGTGGCAAAGCACGGCAATTATGCAGCCACCAGCGTAAGTGGAGCCTCTAACGTGATAGCTCAACACGGTGTACGCTTTACCAGCAATATGGATATTCTTAACCGCTCTATCCAAGAAGCCGGAATAGTATATTTACACGCCCAACTGTTTGCCAAAGCCATGAAGTTTGTTGCCCCAATACGCAAAGCACTACAGTTTCCTACAGTATTCAACCTATTAGGCCCACTGGTTAACCCATCTCACCCACAGGCTCAACTGCTGGGTGTGGCTAATCTCGACCAAATGCGCCTCTACGCCCAAGTATACCAGCGATTAGGCATTGACTACGGCATTATAAACAGTACCGACGGGTACGATGAGATATCGCTCACTGGCAACTTTAAGGTGTCTACCAACCAGTACGAACGCATATTCTCGCCAACCGACTTAGGTATGCAACCTGCAAAGCCCGAGGAGTTACAAGCTGGAGCCAACGAAGAAGAAGCCGCTGCCATATTTGACAGTGTACTCCACAACACCTGTCTGCCTGCTCAAAAGAATATAGTAGTGGCCAACGCAGCCTTTGGCATACAGGTAATGGAGCGCGGACAGAAGCCTATAGACGAATGCTTGGCCATTGCACGAGAGAGTATAGACAGCGGTGCTGCACTGCGCACATTCCGTAGGTTTGTAGAAATCAATTCATAATTACCCATGGCAGACATATTAGAAGAGATAGTGGCCTACAAGCGCCAAGAGATAGAGCAGTTCTACCAGATACTGCCCATAGCCAATTTGGCCGCACTTACAGAGAAAGTACTACACATCAAGGTACCATCAATGCGCGATGCACTCATGTCATCATCAACAGGTATCATAGCCGAATTCAAACGTCGTTCGCCATCGCGTGGATGGATAAACCGCAATGCCCGGGTAAGCGATGTAGCACCAGCATACGAACAAGGCGGAGCCTCAGCCATAAGTATTCTTACAGACAGAGAATACTTTGGCGGTTACGACGAATATATACAGCAAGCACGCTTTGTAGGCGTAACGCTACCTATACTCTACAAGAACTTTATAGTAGACGAGTATCAACTCTTTCAAGCACGCTACTGCGGAGCTTCGGCTGTATTGCTTATTGCCTCGGTTCTCACCATCGACGAATGTCGCCGCTTTACGGCATTGGCACACAATTTGGGTATGGAGGTACTGCTTGAGATGCATGCTGAAAGCGAATTGGCCTATACCGAAGTAGAACCTGATATGTATGGTATCAACAACCGCCATCTGGGCACCTTTACCACCGATGTACAAACCAGCTTCGACCTTGCCGAGAAACTGCCCGAAGCAACTTGCTGGGTAAGCGAGAGTGGCATTTCATCGCCAGAAGTTATCTATAATCTGCGCAAACAGGGGTACCGCGGATTTCTTATTGGCGAAACGTTTATGCGCGAACCACAGCCGGGCGAGGCCCTTAAGCAGATGATTACAAAACTGAACGCAGTAGAAAGACAGCCATAACCCCATCGCACATCACCCGTATACAACATAAATAGCTAAATATAACAACCCATGATGATAAAAGTATGTGGCATGACCTGTGCCGACAATATAGCCGCTGCAGAACGACTTGGAGTAGACATTATAGGTATGGTATTTTACCCCAAGTCGCCCCGATATGTAAAGATGATACGTTCAAGAGCCGGCACAATACCCGACTATAGCCAGGAACGACTCAACCAACTACGTAGCACGCTTGAAAGAGAAACAGTAGAGCCAAAAGCCACTCAACGCAAGCACGCACTGAGAGCTGGAGTATTTGTAGACGATATGCCCCAAAATATTATTACCCGCGTATACAACTACCAATTAAACTATATACAGTTGCACGGTACAGAGTCGAGAATATGTTGCGAGAATCTGAAGCGAACCCTAGACCCCGACATACACAAAGGCATACGTATAATCAAGGCCATACCCGTAGCCGAAGCTACCGATATAGACCGCTGGCAAGAGTACCAAGGCGTAGTAGACATGCTACTCTTTGACACACGCTGCAAGAGTGTAGGCGGCAGTGGAAAAAGCTTCGACTGGAAGTTATTAGAACGCTACGATGGAAACATTCCTTTTCTGCTTAGTGGCGGAATAGGTCCGGGCGATGAAGAGCGCATACGGACGTTCAAGCATCCGCAGTTTGCCGGCATAGATCTAAATAGTAAGTTCGAAACCGAACCAGGAATCAAAGACATAACGCTACTCAGCAATTTTATCAGCAATATTCGCCATGAACAAGATTAACACACTATTCCAAGAAAACATGGGGCGCAAGCTACGGTCGCTCTACTTCTGTGCCGGAGCACCAAGGGTAGACATGGTACCGCAGGTACTGCTTACCCTACAACGCCGGGGCATTGACATGATAGAAGTTGGTATTCCCTTTAGCGACCCTCTGGCAGATGGCCCCGTAATACAAGCAGCAGGAACAATGGCACTACACAATGGAATAACACTTGAAAAGATATTCCAACAGGTAGAAAGCATAAAGAACGAAATACATATCCCACTGATACTAATGGGATATCTGAATGTAGTGATGCACTACGGATTTGAGGCCTTCTTCAGCCGATGTGCTACTGCGGGAATATCGGGGTGTATTATTCCCGACTTACCCTTCGACGATTATCTTACAACCATTAAACCCATTGCAGACAAATACGACATACGCGTTGTTATGATGATTACACCCGAAACATCGAGCGAACGCATACGCCTTATTGACAGTAATACCAACGGTTTTATCTACATGGTATCGAGTGCAGGTATCACCGGCGCCCAGCAGAATTTCGACGATGCCAAGACTGCCTACTTCAAGCGTATAGATGCTATGAATCTGCATAACCCGCGCATGATAGGATTTGGCATATCCAACCGCCAAACACTAGAGAGTGCACAGGTCTATGCAGCCGGCACCATTATCGGCAGCAAATTTGTAAGTCTACTCAACGAAACCATGGATGCCGATAAGGCAATAGATAAACTTAACGAAGCATTAGCCCTATGAAATACACAGTTGACAAGAATGGATTCTTCGGTCGCTTTGGTGGCGCCTATATCCCCGAAATATTATATAAATGTGTACACGATTTACAAGAAGCCTATCAGCCTATATTGGATAGCGATGACTTTAAACGTGAATATATGCAGCTGCTGCGCGACTACGTAGGCCGCCCCTCGCCCCTCTACTATGCCAGCAGGATGAGCCAACGCTACGGATGCCACCTCTATCTAAAGCGCGAAGACCTAAACCATACGGGTGCCCACAAGATAAACAACACTATAGGACAGATACTGCTGGCACGCCACATGGGCAAGACACGCATCATAGCCGAAACCGGAGCCGGACAACATGGCGTAGCCACGGCTACTGTATGCGCTCTGATGGATATGCAGTGCGAGATATTTATGGGAAAAACCGACGTAGAACGTCAGCATACCAACGTAGAACGTATGCGTATGCTGGGAGCTACGGTACACCCGGTAACTACGGGTAATATGACGCTGAGCGATGCTTGTAGCGAAGCCATTCGCGACTGGTGTTCTCATCCGCGCGATACCTATTATTTGGTTGGCTCTACCATGGGGCCACACCCCTACCCCGATATTGTAGCCAAGATGCAGAGCATAATATCAGAAGAAATTAAATGGCAACTAGAAGAAAAGACTGGGCGTAACTACCCCGACTACCTGATAGCCTGTGTTGGTGGCGGAAGTAACGCTGCCGGAACCATATACCACTATATAGACGACGAACGGGTGAATATAGTTTTGGCAGAAGCTGGCGGTCACGGCATTGATACCGATTATACCGCTGCCACCATACAAACGGGCACGGAAGGTATTATACACGGAGCCCGCACACTAGTGATGCAGACAGACGACGGACAGATTAAGGAGGCCTTTACCATAAGTGCCGGACTGGATTATCCAGGCATAGGCCCCATGCATGCCGACTTGGCAGAACGGGGACGTGAACGGGTGATAGCCATCAACGATGATGAGGCCATTAAGGCCGGTTACGAGCTAACCCGAACCGAAGGCATAATACCTGCCATAGAGAGTGCCCATGCCGTGGCGGCACTCAGTCACCTTACTTTCAGTCCTGACGATATTGTGGTTCTTACCGTTTCGGGCCGAGGTGACAAAGACGTAGAGACCTATCTTTCGCACAAAGATATGGCGGGCGAATACGGCAATTTCTAATCCTTTTATCTTGTATTCTTATGAACTATTTCGAATATCAAATAGTGGCACGCACCATATTGGCCGACCTATATACACCCGTTGGCGTATACCTAAGTCTGCGTAGCCTCTACCCCCAGTCGGCACTTATGGAGAGTAGCGACTATCACAGTCACGATACGGCACGCTCGTTCATCGCCATTCACCCCATGGCATCGTTTGCCGTATCTCACGGACAGGTTATCGCTACCCTACCCGATGGCAGTGAGCAACGCCTACAACTCGATCTTGAACACAAGGGGAAAGCCAAAGAGCAAGTGGCTCAGGCTATGAGTGCTTTTCTCAGCACTATCCATGTAACGGGAGAAGGAAAAGAGTATTGCGGTGTATACGGATATACGTCGTTCAATGCGGTTCGTTATTTTGAGAATATCGATGTAGCCGACGATACCCGCCCTACCAACGATGCGCCCGACATGCTTTATATAATGTACAGAGACCTTATTGTCTTTGACCACTACTCTAACCGCATTCAACTGCTTACTCTTGTAAAGGGCGAAAAGGCCGATAGTGGCGAACAAGTACTCGATGACATTGAACAGCATCTACGCCAACCGGGGCAATGCTACGATTTTCATACCGAAGGCGAGGTGTATAGCACGCTTACCGACGAGCAGCACCGCACCAACATACGCCGCTGCGTAGCCCACTGCTTGCGTGGCGATGTATTCCAGATAGTAGTATCGCGACGCTTCTGCCAACGCTATACGGGCGACGACTTCAAACTCTATCGCGCACTACGCAGCATCAACCCTTCGCCTTATCTCTTCTATTTCGACTTTGGTGGTTACCGCATCTTCGGGTCGAGTCCGGAAACCCACTGCCGTATTGCTGCCGATAAAGCTTATATCGACCCTATTGCCGGAACTACTCGTCGTACGGGCGACCCACAACAAGACCGTGAAAATGCTGAATTCTTGCGTAACGATGCCAAAGAAAACGCTGAGCATGTAATGCTTGTAGACTTGGCACGCAACGACCTAAGCCGCCACTGCAATGACGTAAAGGTAGACTTCTACAAAGACATGCAGTTCTACAGTCATGTGATACACCTGGTAAGCCGGGTTAGTGGCAAGCTGATACATCCCGAAAAGCTAACCGACAAGTTATGCGCCTTCTTCGATACCTTTCCAGCCGGAACACTCTCTGGCGCACCTAAGGTGAGGGCCATGCAGATTATTAGTCAGTTGGAACCGCATAACCGCGGCGCATACGGAGGTTGTATAGGTTTTATAGGACTTGATGGCGACCTGAACCAAGCCATTGTAATACGCACCTTTGTAAGTCGTAACGGCGAGCTGTGGTTCCAAGCTGGTAGCGGCGTGGTAGCCAAGAGCAACGACGAATACGAACTACAGGAATGTAACAACAAACTGGGTGCGCTTACGCGTGCCATTAACGAAGCCGAACAATTATGACACAACAAGAGATAATTAACGCCCATTCTGTACGGGTGGCAGTAATAGACAACTACGATTCATTTACCTACAATCTGGTACATTTGGTTCGTAAACTTGGAGGCGATGTCACTGTATTCCGCAACGACCAATTCGAGTTAGACACTCTCAAAGACTTTGATAAGATACTGCTCTCGCCCGGTCCTGGCATACCCTCTGAAGCCGGACTGCTAATCGACGTTATACGCACATACGCCACCAGCA
Organism: Bulleidia sp.; assembly: GCA_963659135.1. GTDB lineage: Bacteria > Bacteroidota > Bacteroidia > Bacteroidales > Bacteroidaceae > Prevotella. Next base: position 18,953 of record CAVKSZ010000022.1, read on the forward strand.
AACCCATATTAGGCGTATGCCTAGGCCATCAGGCTATAGGCGAAGTATTCGGGGGTAGTCTTACCAATCTGTCAGAAGTATTCCACGGCGTAGCCACCGAAGGTACCAACCTGCAGCGCGACTATATATTCAGCGGATTGCCCCAACGTATTACCATGGGACGCTACCACTCGTGGGTAGTAGACAGAGACACGCTGCCCCAATGCCTTGAGATTACCGCCGAAAGCGATGAGGGGTATGTTATGGCTCTGCGCCATAGAGAATACGATATACACGGCATACAGTTTCACCCCGAAAGTGTACTCACACCTATGGGCGAAACCATTGTAAGCAATTGGCTAATAGGGCAGATGCCGACAAAAGTTTAGCCATAAATTCCTTCTAAGCATCAAAGCATACTTAAAAATCCGCATGGAATAGTTGTTCTATGCGGATTTTTATACTTCCACAATCAATAACTTACAGCTTTACCTTACGCTTTACGCCCTTGCTCTCGTTGCCTACACGGTCGAGTGCGGTAACTACATAGGTATACATATCTGTACCCTCGTTGTAAGGCATACAGTAATAGGTATTATAGGTTATCTTCACTATTTTTGAAGCATCAGATATATTTACCTTCTCGCCCTTGGCAAAACGATAGACTACGTATCTACGGGCTTCATCGCCCCATTTCTTTGCTTTAGGGGCCGACCAATAGAGCATATATCCATCGTCTGTCCAGGTATCGCCTACCTTGACTGGCTTCTTGGGAGCCTTATTATCAAGGAACGGCATATAGGGAGGCAGCGCCTGCGACTTCCAATATACATTGCGCAGCATAGTGCCGTAACTACCCATATCTTCGGCTGCCACCTTGGCATACCAAAGTACAGTTCCCGATACATTGCGTAGCTGGCGGTGCAGACGGAATTTGGCAGCCATCTGATGTGTAGCGGGATTAGATGGGTCGGCATTCTGTACTGTATTCTCTATACTCTCGCCTATATAGAGCGGGCGGTTGGCCATATGGCGTGCCCACCACTTGATTAGCGTATCATAGTCGGCCAGCGGATGACCTATGTGCCAGTATAGTTGCGGCACACAATAGTCTACCCAACCATTATTTACCCACAACAGCACATCGGCATATAGCTGGTCGTAATTCTGCAGTCCGTTGGTATCGCTACCAAGTGGCGAACTCTTCTTGTTACGGTATATACCAAACGGCGATACGCCAAACTTAACCCATGGTTTTATTTTGTGTATATGCTCGCCCATTTCCTTGACAAAGAGGTTTACATTATAACGACGCCAGTCGCCTCTATCAGCAATACCGTTATTGTACAGCGCATATTCTTTATCATCGGGAATAGCACGGCCACCTTCAGGATAGGGATAAAAATAATCGTCGATATGCATGCCGTCAATATCATATCTACTTACAATATCATCGACTACAGACAGTATATATTCGCGATTTTCTTTAAGTCCGGGATTAAGAACATAAAGTCCGCCATATTCAAAAGCGCGTTCTGGATGAGTATTGAGTATATGGTTAGCGGCCAAACGTGTAGGACTCTTCATGCGGGCGCGATAAGGATTTATCCAAGCATGAAACTCCATACCACGGTTATGGCATTGTTGTATCATCCACGACATTGGATCCCAATATGGCGATGGAGCCTTACCCTGTACGCCCGTAAGGTATCTACTCCAGGGCTCTATCTTGCTCTCGTATAGGGCATCGCATTCGCCACGCACCTGAAAGATAATGGCATTTACACCGTCTTTCTCTAGTTCGTCAAGCTGGCGAGTAAGCATCTGTTGTACCTCGGCGGTAGACTTACCCAAATACATGCCGTTAACAAACTGCATCCAAGCGCCTCTGAATTCTCGTTTTCCGCCATCGGCATACATATTCTCTGGGATGATCAGCCCTACAACCGCCATCAATATTATAAAAAATCTTTTCATCGTGATGATATCATGCTATTTCTACTGCAAAAATACTACGATTGTAGAGTATTACAAAATAATAGGCTAACAAATTTGCACTTCAGCCTCTATCTTTACACGCCTCTTTCATTTGGAAATGCTTTAAGATTTCAATCTTTGTAACTGATAGGCATTTAGAAATTAGATTTTGTATACTGCCCACGGCCGTAAGCAAGTTGGTTGATGGCCGTCGGCCAATTGGCTGACGACCGTAAACATTATTGCTGACGGCCGTGGGCAATAAAGAAAACATTATTTGCTTAACAGCAATAATAGCCATAGAACCCATAAATATATTGAAGAATAGCTATATCGGAGATAATCGTGCTATCTTTATAGACTGATATGATAAAACAATCCGCAACCACACAGGCTATAGTCTATGCGATTGCGGATTTACGCTAAGTTCTATTTATGCTTAGAAGCGATAACTCAAAGTTGCCATTATCTGGTTTCGGTTGTTTGTAACCTTGGCAGCATCTACTACACAGTTGTTGGCAGAACTGCTGTTGTCATAATAGCTCATAAAGGGATAGAAATCGCCATTGGTATGACTGTACTGGTAAGCTATATCTAGACTTACATTGCTACTAGCCTGGAAACCAACACCCAGAGTAAAGCGGTTGGTAGCCTTCCAGTTGGTATAATCGGTAGAGGTAGCATAACCTACACCGGGAGATTCGAGTGAACCGTCACGAAAACCATCCTTGTTGAATACCGATGATATCCAGTTGTAGCCCAAACGTATGGCCAATGTGGGCAGTGGTTTGTATTCTGCGCCCAGTTTCAGGGTATGTACTCCCTTTAGCGTACTTTCTGTGTGGGTATTCATCACGTCATCGCTACTACTGCTGTCGTACGAAGTTCCATCCCAAGGGTCGTAATAGGTACCATCTACTACACGGTTGTCTATACTGCTATAGTCAGAATATTCGTAAGTAGCTCCCAGAGCCAAATAGGTACCTACGGTATGGCCGAGACTTACACCAAACTTCCAAGGAGTATACACTTTGAAGTCGTACGAACTGTTATTGCGATAGCCATTAGTTCCCGTTGTAGCGTTAGACAAACCGCAATAGGCTTCGCCAGACATCTTAAGGTCGTAGAATACTGGAGTATTAATATACAAACCTATGCGGAATGGTGACCCATCAATGGGCAAGAATATGGCACCTAGCTTTACGTCAACACCCGTACCATCTATCTTTAGTCGCTCTGTAGTGGCACTGCTGGTAGACTGTTCTAGTTGCTCTGAGTAATTGCTGTTAGAACGATAGTTTACATCGTGCAAACCTACTGTAGCACCTAGATAGAAGCTATTGCCTATAGCACCGCTAACACTGAAATCGTATTCACCAATATAGCCTTTCTGATATTGTCCAAAGTTGTACGACTGACCGTTGTAATAGTCCATAAACTTATTGCCCTCCATATCAGACTTTTCTAACAGTTTCTGATAATTGGCATCTACGGCATTCCATCCCCAGTCGCCTACCTTATCGTACTTTATGGCAGAGAGTTTATTCTGAGAAGCATTTGACAGTGCACCCGAAGCTGCAAGTATCTGGTCGAAGTTACGACTCTTATGATAATTGAAAGCCACATTAAGATAAGGCTTGCCATATACGGTAAGAGGGGCTACTATACCTATCTGGTCGAAGCTAGCATTCGCTGTTTTACCGCCGTTAACCACGCTGCTCTGCACACCATTCTGCCATACGGCACCACCACTAACACTTATCTGTGTCTTGGTAAAAAATGCCACACCAGCGGGGTTGGTACTAATGGTAGAAATATCGGCACCTAAAGCCTCCATAGCACCACCCATACCTACATAGCGGGCTGTTCCATTAAGGTCGTTATCAACCAATTTAGTATCTTGGTATGTTTCTTGGGCCGTGGCTGTAAGAGATACCACCGTAGCCAAAAATGCATAAAACAATTTCTTAGTATTCATAACAATATATATTTATGATTTAAACATTATCTGCAGAAAGTAGACCTATCGATGACCGCCACCAAAACGACCGCCACCCGATGGGGCTGAATGGCCACCACCAAAACCGCCACCTACGCTACGCGAACCGCCAAAGCCGTTACCAAACGAACTATTCGACATAGAGCTATTATTACGGTTACCAAAGCTGAAAGCATTTTGCTGGTTATTATTGTTGCGGTTGGAATAAGTGCGATTAGTATTGCGCTGAGCATTGCGTCCACCAAAACTGCGAGTGCCATTTTGGGCATAACCTACACCACGACCTGTAGTTGGGCGACCGCTTCCGTTCCACGAACGATATCCGGCATAGCCACCCCGACCGCCATAATGGGCTATATAGGTACCGCCCCAATAACCGGGCCAACCCCAACCGCCATAATAGCCAGGCCAGCGCCAACCACCCCAAGCGTAAGTACCATACCAACCATAGTAGCCATAATAGCCGGCAAACCAGGGATCATAGAAACCTGCATAATACCAAGGGTTATACCACGCTGAACACCAGTAATAAGGCGAGTAGGCGTAATCGTAGAACCATGGAGAGTAATAACCATCCCAACGACTTAGACGCCTACTGTAAGCAAAATCGTCATCCGCACTACCATTACAGTACTTCTCTACAAAGGTAGTGTCTACATATACCGAGTCGGGATATACACCATTACCCTGCTGAAACTGTATAATGTCGTTACCCTGCTCGTCAGAACCTATCTTTTGGGTATGACTCCAATACTTACCCCTACGGTTATACTCATCTACATCGCGATTGCTGCCCACATAATAGGTGGGCTGCTGAGTAGAAGCTGAAACTTGTGCCTTTTTCTTCGGACTGAAATAGAGGTCGTCTTGAGCCACCCCCGATATAGGCATAGCGCAGAACAACACTACAAACATAAACAACTGTTTCATATTATTATCTCCTTAATACTTTTCTATTTCTTATAGTGCAAAATTAGCACCAATACTATTGCAAAATTAAGGAAAAACCCTAAACCATGATAGGTTTTTCCCTATTAATTTATAATTTTGCACACTAATTATGAAGTATTTAGCAGCACATTTCAACATAGCATGCGCAGCCGACGCACTGCAGACTGCTCGCGACCTGCTGGCATATATAGCAGGAGAAGCAGGATTCGAATCGTTTGAAGACACTCCCAATGGTCTTAACGGCTATGTACAAGAACAATTCTTCGATAAGGCAACGCTTGATGACGGTATCAGTACCTTCCCCTTAGAGGGTGTATGTGTAACCTATAATATAAATAAGGTAGAAGACCAAGACTGGAACACCGTATGGGAGCAAGCCGGCTTTGAACCTATAAATATAGACAACCGCATTATAGTATACGATGCCAAAGCCAATATTCCACAACATAGTGATGAAGCCATAACCATAGCCATAGATGCACGCCAAGCATTCGGCACAGGAACGCACGAAACCACACAGATGGTGATAGCCCAACTACTAGAGATAGACTTGCAGGGCAAGAGCGTGCTTGACTGCGGTTGCGGCACAGGCATCCTATCTATAGCCGCCGCCAAATGCGGAGCCAAGCGATGCGCTGCCTACGACATAGATGAATGGAGCGTAGAAAACAGCAAGCACAATGCCAATCTTAACCAAGTAGAGATAGACGTAAGATTGGGCGACGCCTCGGTAACCGCCTCTATATCGGGAACATTCGATGTAGTTATGGCCAACATTAACCGCAACATCTTGTTGGCTGACATACCCGTGTTTGCAAAGAAAATGAACAAGGGCGGCATGCTGATAATGAGCGGATTTTACCAAGAAGATGCCGAAATGATAAGTATCAAGGCCAGTTCACTGGGGCTTACTCTCGTTGGACAAAGAACCAACGCTAACTGGACTTGTCTTACATTTAGCAAATAGTTTGCGCGGCGTATCATTAAAGCATACTTTACGTGCAGGGGGGGGGGAGTTCTACTGCCAACCATAACATAGATGGAAAATTAGGAAAGATTTGTCGGTATAAATGTAATAAACCCTACAAAACTGCGTTATTATCACGTAAAGACTAAATAAAATGCCTATGAACTATTTTACCCCTAACGAGGCAGAACCCTCTGAAAAAACTTTGCAACTCATCCGGCAGATAGCCCGGTTATACACCAAGGCCTATGCCAAAGACGGCAACTATGAGATGTGCATGAACTAAACAAACCTTGATAATAATACACAATGAATAAAGAAATTATGATTTCGCCCTCGTTGCTTTCGGCCGATTTCACACGGCTAGGCGAAGAGGTTGAAATGATTAACCACAGTACTGCCAACTGGTTGCACATGGATGTGATGGACGGCGTATTTGTACCCAATATTTCGTTTGGCATGCCTGTAATCAAAGCCGTACACGCCATCTGCCAAAAGCCACTTGATGTACACATGATGACCGTACACCCTGAGAAATACATACACCAAATGGCCTATGCCGGTGCTACCCTACTTACCGTACATGCCGAGGCTTGCACCCACCTACATCGCACCATTCAAGAAATTCATGCCGCTGGCATGAAGGCTGGAGTGGCACTAAATCCAGCAACGCCACTATCTATGGTAGAAGAAATACTGAGCGATATAAACGTAGTATTGATAATGAGCGTAAACCCTGGTTTCTCTGGACAGGATTTTATACAAACTACCACCAATAAAGTGGCAAGACTAAGACAGCTTATTGACTGCACAAGCAACAAGCCACTGATAGAGGTTGATGGCGGAGTAAACGCAGAAACGGCACCAATGCTCATACAAGCCGGTGCCGATGTATTGGTAAGCGGTAGCTATATCTTCAGTTCTAAAGACCCCGAAGCTACCATCATAAACTTAAAAAACAATCAGAAATCAGTCTAACTGTAGCGTTATACCATTAACTTTGGCCATACGGCGCAGGTTAAGCACTGCATAACGCATACGTCCCAATGCGGTATTGATACTAACATTGGTGGCTTGAGATATTTCTTTAAACGACATGCCCTGGAAGAACCGCATAAACACCACCTCGCGCTGCGATGCCGGTAAGAGATTCATCATGCGGTGAACATCGGCATATACTTGTTCGTTAACAAAACGGCTTTCTATATTAGGCACTATCACATGGTGACTATCTATCTGCGAAAGATCTTCATTACCTACCGACGTAACAACATTCTCTAAACGCCTATCGCGATAGTAATCCATAATTACATTATGCGCTATACGCATAATCCATGCCGAAAACTTACCGCTATCAGTATATCTACCCTGCCGCAGACGCATAATAACTTTAACAAATGTATCTTGAAACACGTCTTCGGCCATACCATAGTCGCGAACTACGAATAATATATAGGAATAAAGCTTCTGCTGGTTACGTGAAAGCAACAAATCAAAAGCATTGTTATCTCCATTTACATATGCCATGGCCAACTCTTCGTCGGTCATATTGCTTAATACATTCATCTCTTTAATCTTTACAGTTGAGTAAATGTTGGCGATAGGCTTCTTGATTTATTGTGTAAATACTGTTAATTAATGCTGCAAAGTTAACGTTTTTCTATAGAAAACACAAATTAACTACAAAAAATCTTATAATTGCACAGTAAATATAGCAATTTTATAGCAATTCAACACAAAAGAGGTTGGTGCAGGATGCTACCAACCTCGGGGCGATTTCAAAAATAATAATTGGTTGAAATCAAAATAATATGGGCAAATATAGAACTAATATCAGATACAGCCAAATGTTTTAACTTAAAAAACAATTTTTGTATTCATTTTTTTGCGATTTATTTGCGCAACTACTTATAGGTGGTTCTAAAAAATAATTCCTTATCTACCAAAGCTAATCATTGGAACCACCCTACAAATAGAAACGCCATTCTTCTACTAAATTACCTTTACGGGTATATATTTAGTAACAAGAATGGCATTTTGTTATCTTATAGATTTTCTTCTAGTAAATGTGCAAGTTCATCTATGAGTAATGCCTACTAGTTTAGCATAGGCTAGGCGTTACACTGGGCTTGCTATCCACCAACTATTTGATCTTAGCGGTCTTGCCCTTTTCAGCTTTGGGCTTTTCTACCTTAGTTTTTTCAGTGGCCTTGGTCTTTGGGGCAGCTTTCTTGGCTGGTTTGCCTTCTAGCTTTTCGCGTAGCTTTTCGCTAGCGGCTTCTATTTTCTCTATCTTGGCCTGCAATCTTACTATTTCTTTATCCTTGAGTTCTATCTCGTCGCCCTGGTTGCGAATAGTAGTAAGCAGCGACTCCAACTCTTCGTTGTCTATATCCTCTGGATAGAGATTATTTACACGATTGATAAAGTCGCCAAGAATATTCATGTAATTGGTAAATGCATCGAAGGCACTGGCATAAATACCTCTATCTACAGCTACACCCGATGGTTTGGTAGACATAAAATAGAAGTTATTGGTGGCTTGCAGATAGTCCCAGTCTTGGTTTACGCGGGGATCGTTGGCTATGCGCACACGGTCAGCCACGCTATATAGCTTATTAAAAGCCTCACGCTGCATAGGGTTACCCAACCAGCACGACACGTCGCGTTCTTCGTCCATCCAGGATAGTGTTTCGGGCACATCAAGCTGACCTACCGACTTCATCTTGGCGCACACCTCTGATGGTGTAGAGAATGTTATACCTTGAGCTTTGGCACAAGCCGGAAGGGCTTTAAGGAACTCCAGGATATTACTTGACAGGGGTTGAGCAATACCTATGGCAGAGAGATTCATGAATATTCCATAGAACTGTTCTTCTGCGGGTCCGTTGGCTATCTTTCGTATATAATTATCGGCAAAGAGAGGATAGCCTTCCCAATCGCTATTGTTGAAACGTAAAGAGATGTCATCGCTCAGGTTAACATCGCGCAACAGTAACTTTAAGTTGGGATTAAGGGCGCAATGATAGATATAATGGGGCGACTTCCAACCAAGTACGTGCTTAGCTCCTTCTGTAAGCATACCCTTAAATCCCATGTTGGCAGCCTGCATACCAATGTCGTCACTATAAATCAAACCCGAATTGCGTAACACTTTAGGAGTCTGGTTAAAGTATTCTTTGATTTTGGCCACCTGCTTCTTTACATCTGCCGCAAAGCTATCTTCGTTGGCTAGTGAAGACAAACCGTGAGAGTAAGGTTCTGCCAAGAACTCTACGCACCCGGTGTCGTTAAGTTCTTGCAACTTGGTCAAAACTTGTTGAGCATGCAACTCGAGTTGCTCAATACCTACGCCCGAGAGAGAGAAGGCCACCTTGAATGCCTTGCCATGCTCTTTAATCATTTCACCAATGGAGTTGAGTGCAGGCATGTAGCTACGCTCGGCGATATCGGTAATACTACGTTCGTTCTCGTAGTCGTCGTAATAATAATGGTCTGTACCAATATCAAAGAAACGGTATCTCTTAAGATGAGTTATCTGATGTATCTCAAAATATAGACAAATTGTTTTCATAATTGTTGTTGTTAGTTATTGGTTATTGCCTTTTAGTATGCGTTCGTAAAGTTCGCGAATCCATGCGCCAACTTTCTCCCAAGTAATCTGGTCAACCTCGTTTTTACCTTCGGTTTGCAGATAATGGAAGAGACTCTCGTTGTGACAAATAGAGTAAATGGCATCGGCCATAGCGTGGATATCCCAGTAGTCTACCTTGATACAGTTGTTAAGTATCTCGGCACATCCACTCTGCCTACTGATAATAGTGGGCGTTCCGCACTGCATAGCCTCGAGTGGCGAGATACCAAAGGGTTCACTTACCGACGGCATTACATATACATCCGAATCTTTCAAGCACTCGTAAACCTGCTGACCACGCATAAATCCGGGAAAATGAAAACGGTCGGCTATACCGCGGTCGGCAGCAAGATAAATCATTTGATCCATCATATCGCCCGAACCTGCCATACAGAAACGAACATTACGTGTACGATGCAAAACCATGCTAGCGGCCTCAACAAAATACTCTGGTCCCTTCTGCATTGTGATACGCCCAAGGAATGTAACAACCTTTTCTTTACCCGAGTGGTTTGGGCGAGGCAAGTCTGCTAACTCCTGGCGCAAGGGGTAAACAGCATTGTGCACGGTAAAACATTTGCGTGGGTCTTGGTGATACTGGTTGATAACCGTCTGCCGTGTAAGCTCGGATACGCACATTATACAGTCGGCGTTGTCCATACCGTCTTTTTCTATAGAGAACACCGTGGGGTTCACCTTTCCTCTACTACGGTCGAAGTCGGTGGCATGCACATGAATACATAATGGTTTACCTGATATTTTCTTGGCATGTATGCCAGCCGGATAAGTAAGCCAGTCGTGAGCGTGTATAATATCATAATCAAAGGTACGCGCCACAACGCCAGCTATAATAGAATAGTTGTTAATCTCTTCGTGCAGATTCGACGGATAACCTCCGGCAAACTCCATAGCACCCAGATCGTTAACATTCATGTAATTGAAATCAGAGTAGATATGGTCGCGCAGACGGTAATAGAGGTCGGGTGACATAACATGCCCCACTCTATCTCTTACATAGTCGTAATCTACATCACGCCAAGCTATTGGCACGCAGTTCATTGCCACAATATTGGCCGCAGTGCGATCTTCATCGCCCCAAGGCTTGGGCAAACAGAGTATCGTTTCTACATCGCCCTGTGCGTGCAAGCCCTGAGAAATACCATAGTTAGCCGTAGCCAATCCGCCATATACATGAGGAGGATATTCCCAACCAAACATTAAAACTTTCATTAGCCTTCCTCCTGTTTATTTGTATGAATATTTTTCCAACAACTCCATTGCCCTGAGTATCTCTGCCACGTTCATGGCAAACGATATGGCACCGCGCCCACAGAAAGGCGGATTGCCGTCGAACAGTTCGGGAATAGTACCAATGCAATGGAGCGACATCTCGTCTTCATAGCCTACCATCTGGCGCTCTATGAAGCTAAGGCGGGTACGCTTGTACAGACGCAGACTGGCTTCCATATAAAAACCACCCAACCAGGGCCATGCTGTACCTTGGTGGTAAGCATAGTCGCGCTGCGACTGTGGACCTACATACATAGGATTATAACCGCCACTCTTAGGAGAAAGCGTACGCAAACCCTTGGGAGTTAGCAGTTCGCGTGTACAAATATCGAGCACGCTCTTCTTCTGCTCCTGATTAAGGGGAGAATAGTCGAACGCTACTGGGAATATCATATTTGGACGTACACTCCAGTCTACCATATAGCCGTCTACATAATCATACAGATAGCCATACTCATTAAGGAATGTATCAAGGAAAGCCTGCTTGGTATTGGCTGCAATAGCCTGCAGATGGATACGCACGGCACTATCCTCGTCAAGAAGCGACGCCCCAAACATCAAGGCGTTATACCATAAAGCATTAAACTCTACGATATATCCCGTACGGGGAACTACGGGCTTACCGTTAGCCACCGAATTCATCCACGTAATAGCCTCGCCATGCGAACTCTGGGCATAGAGCAGACCATTATCATGAAGTTTCAAGTTGGGATGCCCTCCATCTTCTATATATTTAAGAATATCTAAGACTAGAGTACCATATTTCTCAGCACACTTATCATGGCCACACTCCTTGGCATACTGCTGAATAGCCCAAATGGCCCAAAGTGGCACATCGGGTTGTTCTATTTCATAGATATGCTTTGTAATAGGCTTGCCTTCCATAAATTCGCGCAGTGCTACTTCGGCAGTTTTCATCACCAGTTCAAAATATTCATCTTCCTCTATAGAAAGAGTAAGTCCTGGCAATGAAATGAATGTATCGCGGGCACGACTCTTGAACCATGGATAACCGGCAAGTATATAGCGGTCGTCGTTCTTTTCGTGGATATGGAACTGGTGGGCAGCATTGACCAAACAATGGAAGAAGTTATCACGAGGGGTACGCTCATCAACCTCTTCGTCAAAAAGACTCTTCAGACCAGAAGTATTGCTTTCAGAAACAGAAGCTGCAAAGACCACGCTTTCACCTTTCTTAATATCCATTTCAAAGTAACCCGGTACATACAGGTCTTCGTTCGATGCATAACCACGTTCCTGCTCTTTAGGATATTCTACACCACGATACCAGTCGGGCACAAAATGGAATTCGTTCTGCTTAGAGAATTGCATATATAGGTCGGGATAGCCGGCATACATACATGTTTTAATTCCGTTTTCTACGGGCGAATACTCACGCGAAGCCACGGGGTTCTCATGGGTAAACTGGCGCACGCTGCGGAAAGCCAAGAACGGCTTAAAGCGTAACTTGGTAGCCGAGTGGGCATCTACAAGCGTATAGCGGATAAGAATTCGGTCTTCGTAATGCTGAAACACCACTTCGCGTTTCAATATTACACCTCCTACACGATAAAGCGTAGTTGGCACTTTATCACAGTCAAACTCTCTGATATACTTATGACCCTTAGGACTGAAATTATTACCTTGATACTTGTGCAGACCAAGGTTGAATTCAGCACCATGCTGTACTACTGTTACATCGAGCGACGATAGTAGTACATGGTTCTCGTCATCGAGTCCAGGAACGGGTACAACCAGCAAGCCATGATACTTACGGGTGTTACACTGCACCACGGTAGAGCACGAATATGCTCCCGAGCGATTGGTTCGCAATAGCTCCTTGGGCAACGACTCTTCGAGGTTAGTCATAAGAGTTTTCTCAAATTTAAGATAACTCATAAATTTATGTCAAGATTTAATTAATAGTTGTTCAATTTAGGCAACGGACAACCCGTGCCCGTATATGCTTTTTCAAAAATACTACTTTCTAAATAGATATACAAATTTTTCTTCAAGTATTTCGAAAATTTATTTTTTAGCGACGGTGAAAAGGGGGGAATTCTATCAAAACAGCCAAGGCATGTCCATATTACTATGGGCATGCCTTGGCGTATCTTATTCATAGTGTATTTGTATTTACTCTGGTATTAAGAAGTTTATAACCTCTTGCTCTACCCTAATCTTAAGGGGAGCCTTCGGCGCATTTATCAATCGGCCATCTATGCTTACATTGGCTTGCGAAAAATCTTCGAACACCACCTCACGGGTACGGTATGGATGTACACTGCGATAATTGAGAAATTTGCCACGCAAGAAGAGATACCAACCTTCAAACAACTGGGTTATCTCTGTATGATAAACCATAGACACATCTAACAGGCCATTGTAAGGTACGGCGTTGGGCGTCTGTCCATAACCCAAAGCATTGCCCACACATACCGTCATCAGTTTGCGCTCTACCTTATCGTCGTTTATACGCACTCGCATCTTATAGTCTAACCTCTGGAATATCATCAGGATAAACGAGAATACAAACGAAAGGGTACGCGAGCCAAACAAACGGCGCGTCTTGCTGCGCATATTCATAATGGCGGCTACCAGACCTACATTTACACAGTTGATAAAGTAGCGGTGACAGGCTTCGCCATGACGACTTAGATAATTAATACGCCCCACATCTATCTTGCGTATACGGCGCTTACAAAGCCAGTCGACAGTCTTGTCGATATCGCCTTCGCGGAAACCCCAGTAATGGGCAAAATCGTTCATAGTACCATTGGGTATTACGCCCAGAGACACGTTATTGCGCACCTCAGCATCAAAATGCATCAGACAGTTTACGGCATCGTTGAGTGCAGAATCGCCACCAACAATTATTATAGTGCGGTAGCCGTTGTTTACCATCATTTTTACCAAACGGTCTACACTGCTGGCGCTCTCGCTGTGTACATAGTCGTAATCAATATGGTGGGCGCGCAAAACTCGCTCCACCGCACTCCACCGCTGATTGCTGCGAAAAGAGGCTTTAGGGCAATATAACACCCCCCATTTATTTTCGTTGACTGCCATTTTTCTCTACATTATTATATATTAATAACCACCCGCATATCAAGCATTGGCTTTTGCGATATTCATAATCTGCTCAACCTTATTTTCCATTGTGTCTATAGCGTCTATCCAGTGGATAGTAAAGCCGCGCCGCTCCATGCCTCTAAACCACGTCATCTGCCGTTTGGCAAATTGGTGGATAGCTATTTCTAATTGGGCGAACATCTCATTGTAAGTAGCCTGTCCGGTAACATACTCGGTAACATACTTATATTCCAGTCCGTAGTAGATAAGGTCCTCTGGGGGGATGCCGCGTGCCAAGAGTTGCCTTATCTCGTCTACCATTCCCTCTTCCAGGCGCTGCTTTAGTCGGGCGGTTATCTTACGTCTGCGCTCATCGCGGTCTATCTGCACGCCAATTACCACCGAGTCTATGGCGGGCAGTGTACGGTTGGCGGTAGGATGCTCTAAGTTATACGTTTCTATCTCTATGGCGCGAATGGCGCGTTGAGCAGTGTCTACATCGGTACTATTGTGCATTACCGAATGATTGCGATGCTTCAATTCTTCGAGCATCACGGTAAGTTCTGCCAACGATTTATCAGCCAAAGCCTCGCGCAGTGCTGGGTTTTGTGGAACAGGCGAAAGCGAATAGCCCTTGAGCACACTCTCTATATACAACCCCGTACCGCCACAAAGTATAGGTGTTACACCGCGGGCTACTATATCGTTGTATACCCTATGAAAATCTTGCTGATATTGAAAGAGGTTGTATTTAGTGCCTGGTTCGCAGATATCAATAAGATGATAAGGAATAAGCTGTGAACCCTGGCGGTAGTCATCCAAGTCCTTACCGGTACCTATGGTCATACCCCGATACACCTGACGCGAGTCGGCGCTGATAATCTCGGCTCCGATACGTGCTGCAAGAGCTGCGGCCAAACTGGTTTTACCCGAAGCCGTAGGCCCCAATATGGTTATCATTTTCTGCATAGTAGTCATAGGTACACACTCACTGCAAAGATAGTGCAAACCGAAGAGAATACAAAATAAACTTGTTTATTTTTATTTTTGAGGTGCAGTATAGAGTCAACCTGCAAGTGCAAAATTATGCATAAACTTTGAAGA
>CAVKSZ010000023.1:0-33024 GCA_963659135.1 Bulleidia sp.
GGCTCCGGCACCATTATAGTAATTTTCTTGATAGGGGTCTGACTCTGTAGCCAGACTGTGAGAGAGAGAATTTAAAGGACTTACTGTACTTCTATGCGCTTAACATCGGCTTTTACATCCTTCTTGTCGTACTTGGGCAGTACTACGGTAAGCACTCCGTCAACCACATTGGCTGAAATATTGTCGGCATTTACATTCTCTGGCAGTGAGTATGTCTGGCGATAGCTAGTGTAAGAGAACTCGCGGCGCAGATAATGCTCTTCCTTGTTTTCGTCGTTCTTGTCGTTCTTGTTCTCGATAGACAGGGTAAGATAACCTTCTTTGTCAACACTCATGTTTACCTGCTCTTTCTTCAAGCCCGGTACGGCTACCTCCATTACATACTGCTTAGCGTCTTCCTTTACGTTTACAGCTGGGGCTGTAGTAGTAGTCTGAGCCATAACTGGCGTGTTAAAGAAATTGTCATCAAACCAATTGTTCAACCAATCAAAATCATTGTTTCTACGAACTAACAACATAATTATTACCTCCTAATTCTGTTTTAATTATTATCTTTTTAATTATGCCTTCAGAGCTTTCAGAGCCTTTCAGCGTCCTTGGTTCTTTTAGGCTTTCACTTAATAATATACAACATAAATGCCCGTTCTGAATTCATGACAATTTGTCAGAAAACTACCATAAGATTGGCAGAAAACATTAAATTATTTAGCGTAACATGACAATTTACGCCACCAGCAATTACAAATAGACAGAAACAAAGCAGTTATTTTGAAGGTGTGTATATATACAAAGAGCCGCAGCAGTTCACACTGCCGCGGCTCCAACTGTTGTAATTAAACCAACGCTATATATGGATGAAACTTAAAATAAGTCATCCTTCATGATACAACACATCATTTATACATATATAGTTCACCTACACAGGGTGTATTGTAGCTATCACCCCAATAGTTTGAGTAGTAAGTAGAGTAAATCTGGAACTTTACATACTTACAGGTAACAGCCGAATACAGGTTCACACAAACCTTGGTAGACGAATAGTAATCTATAGGGCCACCAAGCTGCGAAGTCCAAGTCTCGCCATCGTTACTGGTCAATATATCATAGGTATAAGGACCATAACCAGGATAATATCCATACTGATAAGCCATACCTATAAATGGCTGAGGCTCGTTGAACTCACAGATTATAGCCCCGGGAGCACTACGCATGTATACATAAGTATTCTTGTTACCGTCCATCAGTTTGGCTGTATAGTCGCTTCCGTTATAGGTATACGACAGTTCGTCGGCAGTAAGCTGAGTTTTCGATTCCAGTGTAGATATGCTATTATCCTTAAAGTTAGTCACCTTCTTGGTAAGCAGCGTATAATAGGCATTATGGTCGCTACCCAAAGATACTTGAGCGTCTGACTTGATACTGGCCACCTTGATTACAGCCACGCCCTTGCCTTCGAAATTCTTTACGGCTTCGCTATCGGCCACTCTAAAGGTTACTGGCTCTGTAGATATGGTAGCACCTGCAGGAATGGTAACGGTAGCCTTCTCTATGGCCAACGCTCCAATGGGAAGTGCTTCGTAGTCGTTGCCATACGTAGCGGCTGCGGCAGCATCCTCGGCCACGGTAACTACTACATTACTCTCTACCGGGCGCGATAGCCGTACATAGAACTCATAGGCATCTTCTGGCAGAACCAGTTCTACCGGAGTCTGCACTACCGTACCTGATGCAGTGTTGGTAGGAGCGGCTACCTCGTTAATATACACCTTTGGGTCGGTGTTGGCCTGCTCCTCCGGATGGAGAAGCGTGCCATATTCGGGTTCACTCTGACAAGCCGTAAACAATGGAAGTACGGCCATGAGTGCCACTACAGATTTCTTTATCATTGATTTCATATTATTCTTACGTTTTTACAGTTGTTATTTACCATCAATACGTACATCCTGTATCCAGTCTGGAACAACCTCGCCGTTAGTTGTGGCGTCGTTGCCATTGCCCGACCAGTCTTTGAAGCTACAGCCCGTACCCTCGTTAAACTTATAATAGAATATAAAGCCCGGAGTGGTGGGGTCGCAAGCATACATATTGTTCTGAATCTCTTTCTGCGAACGGGCCTTGTTCCACATACGTACCTCACTGTACTTGGTTTGTCCCAAGTTGTAAGTAGAGTTAGAACTAATAGATACCGAAGCGATATTGGTCTCTTTACCAGGCAGGTCCATAGAGTTGTCCAGCTGGCCGTTAACATAGAGATACAACTTAGCACCAGTACATACATAAGCTATATGATACCAAGTATTGGCGTTGAACAGCATTTGGCTATTCATCTGTGTACCTTGAGTCTTAATCTGCAAACGGTTGCCCTCAATAGGTGCATCACCAAAGCGAACATAAATCTCGTCGGGACCCGAACCAAAGATAGCCTGATTGTTAGCCTGGCCTATGGCTGTACCCAGTATGTTCTTGTTTACATTCATCTCCATGGTCCACTCGGTAGTAGTATAGGTCTGAGTCAACTCTTTACTGATATAGTGGTTAACATCAAATACTACAACGGGCTGGATAACTACCTGGTCAAGGATGTAAACCATCACACTACCCGACTTGAGCACAGTAGAGTTGCCATCTTTCTTCTCCAAGCGGAAAGCAAGAGCATACTTCTTACCCGTAGCCTTTAGTTCATCGGTATAAGGATTAACGGTAAGCACGGCAGCTGCCGATACTGAAGAACCCTTCTCTATGGTCACCTCGTTGGATGATAGTGAGAATGCACCTTCGGGCAGAGCTGTATACGATGTTTCGTTCTTCTTGTTATAATCTTCCAGTGCCTGAGTATCGTATACCAGTCGGTAAGTACTATTAGCTGTAGCTACATCAGAAAGTCGCACATTGATATCGGTTGTAACATACTCGTTGCCCACGGTGAGCTTCGATGCCGAATTGGCATTGGTAGAAGTCTGGGCTATGTATGCTTGATTGGTAAGGTCGCCGTACTCGGCATCTTCGCACCCTGTAAGGGCCACTACGCCAAGAAGCATGCTACAATATATTAATTTTGAAATCTTTTTCATCATTTCAGTTTTTATTGATATTAAACACTACTTGATAGCGGGATTCATAATCTGTATACCCTTGCGCAGCGCTGGATAAGAGGGCTGCTTGCCGGCCATATACTCATACTCCATATGGTAAGTACCAATGCCGCCCTTCTGTACGGTCTTGCCGTTTACTATGGGCATCCATCTGGCCATACCCTCAAGACTCTGCATCTTGTTGCCGTTGCGGTCGGTAAAACTTACGCCGCCTGCAAGCGCATAGTTCTCAAAGTTCTCGGTTACTATATACTTTTTGGCTACTTCCTCGGGTTCCAATACACCTTCAAAGTTTTCTATGGTGTCGCTTATACGACCATCAAGGTCGCTGTAGCTATAGCAAGCATAAGCCTGAACTATGAAATAATTGAAATATCCCCCCAGTTCTGAGTTGATACTCTGTGGTTCGCCGTCGATAACAAGCATCTTGTCGGTGCCCGACTTTGGACCTATACGGCGACCCAGCGCTTCTATAAATACTTTTTCTGCACTAGCGTTACCCGATATATTACCCGAATGGCCGTAATGGGGCTCATAGTCGTAGTCGAAACCATCGTAACCATATTTATCTATGGTATCGCAGATTGCATTGGCATACTTTACTATGGCTTCATCGCCCTCGCCCCAGAAAGTTTCGGCATCCTCGCCGTCGGGAGTAAGCTGGTCGCCTACGTTCTGTACTATGAAGCACATCAGGGCACGAGTTCCCTTAACATTCTGTACATATTCCAAGTCGGCTTTGCGCTCGGGGGTAAGATTACGCCAGTTGCCCCAAATAGAAACAAAGTCTACGCTATCGGGCAGACCACGGAGCGAGTTTTCGAGAGAAGCTCCGGCTCCAACCCAGTTACCAAACCATCCGAAAGCTACAGGGTGGTCGGTCTTCTTGTAAGCTCTAAGAGCTTCATAGTATTCTGGTGTACGTGCAGGGTCGGTAAGATTGGCAGGATTCTTTATCTCCACATCCGTATCACAGGCTACGAAGACAAAGGCGGCTACCGGCACAAGCAGCATTTTGAATATATTTTTCATTGCTATTGTCATTTTAATGTTGATAAATATAGAAATTATCGCTGCCACCACATCTTGGTAGCATAGTCATCGGCTCCACCAAGAAGCTGTACCGCTTTCTGATAGTTAGCCGGATTATTGGTAGGCTCAGTATAAGCAAAAGGAATACGGTTGGGCACTTCTATGCTGTACGCAGTTGACTGAGCCACAGGGAATACTTTAGGATATCCTGTACGGCGTATCTCGCACCATGCCTCTTGTCCATCGGGGAAGAGAGCTATCCACTTCTGTACAATCAGTCGTTCAAGTTTCTCTTCTGCGCTTGCAGTTTCGTCCCACTTCACAGTGATTGTTGTCATCTTGGCATGAGATGCGCCAAAGCCACCATCGGCATCGGTATAGTCGGCAGGTGTGCTGGTATCGTCAGAGAGATAAGAGGCTGCGCCCTTGGCTCCCCACTGGTCGAACGATATGGTTACAGCCTGGTTGTAGAGGGTCTCTACATCGCCACCCATACCACTCCATCCAGCCAGAGCACCCTCTGCACGGCAGAACATCATCTCGGCTGCGGTAAGCCATACGCCACGACTATCGCGAGCTATGTTGGCGGCAGAGTACACGGCATCGGCAATGGTCTTGTTACCCACATTGGCACCGGCTCTACATCCTATAACTGCGCGGTCACCAGTTGTTTCGGCAGGACTAAAGTAGAGAGTTATACGGGGGTCGTTATAGCCATTCATATAACTGTCTATATCGGCACAACCACGACTGTCGCCCCAGCTTACCGAAGTCATCCACTGGCCGTTGGGGTTATAGCTAATGGTACAATTATCGTCGTTCGATTCAATTACTCCAGCAGCTACTGCCTGTTCGCCTATGGTCTTTGCATAGTCTGGAGCTACAAAGCGCATGCGTATAGCCATACGCAGTTTGAGCGAGTTGGCAAACTTAACCCATTTGGTAAAGTCGCCACCATACACTTGGTCAGAGCCTGTAAACTGCACCAGCTTTCCACCGTTGGCAGATATCATGCCGTTGATAGTGCTGATAGCTTGGTCTAGGTCGCTTACAAGAGCCTTGTATATAGTTTCTTGCGATGAGTAAGCCTTTGAGTCGGCCTCCAGTCCTACGGGCATTGGGCCATACATATCGGTAAGACGAAGGAATGACTGTGCACGTAGGATAAGTGCCCACGAGTAAGCCAAGCTTTCGGGCTTAACCAGACGAGCTATCTCGTTGAAAGCCGAAACCGTCTTGGTCATACTGTCGTTAAACGGATAGGCTACCCAGCTTACCGGTGCGTTCATCTTGGCAAAATTATTACCCGCAAAGCCATTGTTGGCATAGGTCATAAATCTACCTAGATAGTTACCTATAAGGTCTTGGTTCATTTGGTAGGTATTTTCTTGTTCGGGAAAAGCCTCGGTAAGCATTTGTACCATAAACGAACCTGTATTGTAGTTGTCGCGATTCAACTCTTCGGCATTAACAGCCTCGCCCGGACGGTTGGCCTCTTCAAAACCAGCCGTACACGACGCAGCAAGACCCACAACAGCCACTGAAGCGACAGCAAAGGATATTGTCTTTATTATTGTTTTCATATGAAAGGTCATTTTAAGATAGTTAGAACTTAAGTTTAACATTGAAACCTAACGAACGGAGACTTGGCTGCATAAAGTAGTCGAGTGCCTGATAGAATGTTCCGGTAGATGCCGTTGATTCTGGGTCGAAAGGTGCTTTGCAGTAAATCATCCAAAGGTTATTGGCGGTAAGTCCCAGCGAGAGATCCAGTCCGCCCAACCAGCGTTTAGGTATATTGTAGCCTATGTGGGCTTCTTGCAGACGTACGTTGGTTCCGCTATAGGTATACTCTGACCATATAGGGTTATCGCCACCCACTACGCTATAGTAGCTTTCTGCCGATACCAAGCCTGTATTTACAGGTATACCTCCATTATCGCGGGCCACAGCCGATGTTTTTGATACGCCGTAATAATCCATAATAGCCTGAGTCTGACTCATTACTATGCCGCCCAAACGAGCTGTGAGCAAGAAGCCTAGACTTATACCTTTCCAAGAGAACTCGTTAGAAAAACCTATATTGCCCTTAGGCAGTACATTACCTATATATTTAGGGTTGGTAAGTGTTTGGCGAATCACGTTGCCGCTGGCATCCAGGGCTATATTGCCTTCGTTGTCGCGGGCAAAGTCGGTATAGGTATATACATCGCCCATGGTTCCGCCTTTCTTCAGTATTACGCCTACGCCGTTAAGACCACTAGTGCTGATAGTTTCTTCTGGATTGTCCAGCAGGTCGATAATCTTGTTGCGGTTCATACTGTAGGTGAAAGAACTGTTCCAAGTAACTTTGCCAAACTCATGACTATAACCCAATGAGAGTTCTATACCGCGGTTGCGCACGTTACCCGTCTGTACATACTCGCTACTGTAACCCTCTGATACTGTAATTGGGCGTAGGAAAGTTTGCTTGCGTGTATTCGACTGGTAGAGTGTTACATCCAGTGTAAGTGCATTGTTAAAGAAACGGGCTGTAAGACCTGCTTCCCATGAATTGGTACGCTCGGGATAGAAAGTTTCTGGGAACTTATAGGTTACCGTTTCGTACGACTGTGTATTGGGCTTGTAGTTGTAACGCCATTGCGAAGTGATGTTAGGGCTGATAGCCGAACCTACCGATGCCCATGAACCGCGCACCTTAAGATAATTGATAAATTCGGGCAACTTAGCCATCTGCGAGATAATAGCCGACATACCTACCGAGGGGTAGAAGAACGACTCGTTGTTGGTTCCGGCAAGTGCCGAATCCCAGTCGTTACGACCTGTAAGAGTAAGGTAGAGCATGCTACGCCATCCCAGTTCTACGTTGGCAAATACCGAGTTGATATTGTGCTTGTTAGAGCTATAGATAGGACGGTTGTCGTTAGTAGCATTGGCATAGTCTATAGCGTTGGGGGTAAACACGTTAGACGGTGCACGCAAGCCACCTTGGAAACCTGTGCTTTCGTACTTGATTCGTGAGAACGAGCCACCCACGTTGGCACCGATAGAGAACTGTTCGAAGCTCTTGTTTACATTAAACATTACGTCGCCATAAACACTCTGATCGGCTATATTAGAGTATCCATAGAAACCATAGTCTGAATGGGCAAACAGGTTAATGGTAGAAGCATAGCGCTTATCGTCGGCTTTTGTAGAAGAACGGTCGAAGCGAATACGGCCTACTACGTTCAACCAGTCAAGAATTTCGTACTTCAAGCTTCCGTTTACCATGTAGCGGTGCTTGTTGTTGGTGCGGTTCATGCGCTTAGCCACCCAGTAGGGGTTCTGCATAGATAGCGCATTGCCAAAGTTCCAGTTCTGTACATATATGTTGCGCGACTGGTCGTACACCTCAAAGGTACGCACGGCATCAAAGCTTTCACCGCGTGGGAATAGGTACAGACCTACCAGCGGGTTAAAGTACTGACCCTGTGCCATAAGGTTCTGGTCGTTCTGCTTCACATAGCTGAAGTTGACGTCGAGCGTCATCTTGTCTTTCAAGAAGCTGGTAGTGTTGCGGAACGTAAAGTTATAACGGTCGTACTCGTTATTGGGAATTATACCCGTAGCATTGGTAGTACCTACCGAGGCGTAAGTCTGATTCTTGCCGTTGCCCACAGTAAGCGATACGTTGTTCTGAATATTGGTTCCGGTGTTGAAGAAGTTTTCGGGGTCGAAGCCCGTATACTCCGATCCGCCCTTAGTTCCCCAAGAGCGTACCTCGCCGGGGCGGTTGGCATATTCGTTTTGGAATTCAGGCATCTTGAATACACTTGAGAACTGGCTACTGTTGCTCACCACTACCGATACTTTTCCTTCCTTACCCTTCTTGGTAGTAATCATAATTACACCCTGGGCTGCGGCCGAACCGTAGAGGGCTGCGGCTGCCGGACCGCTAAGCACGCTAATGCTCTCAATATCTTCTGGGTTAAGGTCGGCTATGCCTTCACCGCCGGGCTGTGTACTGTAGATAGATTCTACCGAGCCGTTATTGCGGTTATTGATTGGCACACCATCGATTACATAGAGGGCAGCATTGCTCTGATTAATCGACTTTGGTCCGCGCATAACCACGCGGGTAGCGCCACCCATACCTGCCGACGAGGCATTGATGTTAACACCTGCCACCTTGCCGGCAAGCGAATTCATAAAGTTGGTACTCTTTACTGTGGTAAGTTCTTCGTTACCTAGCTGTTGTACATTGTAACTCAGTGCCTTCTCAGAACGTTTGATACCCAGAGCGGTAACTACTACCTCTTCCAGGGTCTTCTCGTCTTGAGCAATGTTGATGGTCATACCCGTACCTGTAGCTGCCACTACTTTATCGGCATAGCCCAGGTAGGTTATCACCAGGGTGCTCCCTGTGGGAACTTTCAAAGAGAACTTTCCGTCAACATCAGTAACTACTGCGGTTTTGGTTCCCTTTACCGTTACGGTTGCACCGATAACAGGTTCGCCGTTTTCGTCGAGTACCTGTCCGCCAACTGTTTTCTCATTAGCCTGCTCTACCTTGGCAAAAGGTTTTGCTACACCGGGAGTTTGGCCAGCATAAGCTGTTACGCATCCCATGTATAAGGCTGAAGAGAAAAACAATCTTAGCAAATTAGATTGCATTCTGTCCATAGGTTTTTGTGTAAGTTATTAAATTAAACAATATAAGAATTTTCTCAATCCGTATTTCTGTATGTCAAAATCCCTTTACTCATAGGCAGAATTTATCGACTACATTTAGCCCTATCCATTGATACAGCACGGTTTACCGCACAGTTATCCCAGGATTAGTCTGCTTGTGCTTTGCTTCATGCCCAAAAGTTGGGGGATATCGTCAGGTTTATATGTTTAGGTTAATGCGTATTAAAATATGTTGGCAAAGATAAGACAAATTTAATATCTTCACAAACTTTCTTGCCATTTTTTATCATTCCATGGCAAAAATTAGGGTCAAAGCGCGTATTTTTGCTGCATTTTAATACATATTACAACGTAGGGTGCATTGATGTTTTCATTTCTAATGGGGCATCTTCCACCTTGCACTATTGGCTTTTCTGCCAAAAAGCCAATAGTTTTCGATTGCCGGCGGCCGTAAGCCTTTATGCTCACGGCCATAGGCAGATTGTACTACGGCCGTCAACCAATGAGTCTACGGCCGTCAGCACCCCTACAAACCAACACATGGTGGCAAGAATAATAACCACAAAACTGGCACACGGCAAAAAGGGTGTACATAGGGTGTTCCGATAAATGCGTAGATAGGTTTTGTAAAAGTAAGTGACGATAAAAAGCCATGGCCCGCGCGCGCATGTATATAATAATAGGTGGTTCTATTAATCAGCCATAGCCAATTGATAGAACCACCTAGTAAAAAAATGCACTACTATAGCGACTAAGCCAAAGTGAGTTGCAGGTTGTCAATAAGTTTGGCAGCAGCGTGATGATGCTCTTTAAGAGCTTCCAGCAGTTCACCGCGCGTAAGCATTCGCTTTATCTCTCGTGCCTCGGCCACCCGAATAGACAACTTTAGTTCCTCACAAGCCAACGCTATCTGTAGCGTTTTTTCTATACGAGGCTTAATTTCGGTTATCTGGTTAGCCAAGAATACATTCTCTGCCACCACCTCTACCTTGGGATATTCGGTAATAACGGGTGTAAGATTCTTCATGCGACGCGAAAGGCCCACCATCTTCTGTGGCATACGGTTGCACATACTGCGCCATTCTAGTCCTAATCTGTCATCATCGAATGGGCGCCCCTCGGCTATGGGGGCATCGTCGCCCGCCTTGAAAGCCTCAACATCTGCCTTTTCGGCTGTTTCTTTGGGTTTGAGTATCGATCCGAATGATAGTGAAGACACTCCCACCAGCGGGTTGCCCGTAAGCTTGGGTTGGGGTTGTGAGTCCTTTACCGCTTCAGAAGGAGTTGCTACAGCCTCAGCCACCCGCGTTTCCTTCTTAACGTTTTGGGTGGTATGCCCAGCCACGGCCACCTGTGCTGCCGCTTTAGGCTGAGACGCTGTAATTAGTCTGAACAGGGATTTCAATCGCTTGGGGCTAAGCCCCGCACCAGGCGCATCGTCGGGTTGAGTTATCTGCGCCACTTCTATCAGCGTAATCTCTGCCAACAAGCGCTTATTAGAACTCTGCCGGTAGTTTACATCGCACTGGTTGAGTATACGCAGCGCCTTGTAAAGGAAAGGTACGGTGCAGCGTTTGGCCTGGTCTTGATAGCGTTGTTGCTGCTGCTCGCTTACTTCAAGTAATTTTGTAGTTTGGGCATCGCGAGCCATGAGCACGTTGCGCACGTGTGAAGCCAGCCCCGTAACAAACCGGCCGGCATCAAAACCTTTTGACAGTACTTGGTTAAACAGTACCATGATATCGGCAGCCTTGTTTTCGAGCGCCAAGTCTATCACCTTGAAGTAGTATTCGCTATCCAGTATATTCAGGTCTTCCAGTACCTTTTTGTAAGTAATGTCGCCCTGACTGAAGCTGGCTGCTTGGTCAAATATCGAGAGGGCATCGCGCATACCGCCGTCGGCCTTCTCGGCTATCATGTGCAGTGCCTCTGGCTCTACCTTTATACCCTCTTTCTGTGCCACCATCTTCAGATGGTTTACTATACCGGGAATGGTCATACGGTCAAAGTCGTATATCTGGCATCGGCTTATGATAGTAGGCAGTATCTTGTGTTTCTCGGTAGTAGCCAAGATAAAGATAACGTGTGCTGGCGGCTCCTCAAGAGTTTTCAGAAAAGCGTTGAATGCCGATTGCGACAGCATGTGTACCTCGTCAATGATAAACACCTTGTACTTACCCAACTGCGGGGGTACGCGGGTTTGCTCCATCAGCGCCTTAATATTCTCTACCGAGTTGTTACTGGCGGCATCCAGCTCAAAGATATTGTACGAACGCTGCTCGTTAAACGCCTGACAGCTCTCGCATTCGTTGCATGCCTCGCCGTCGGCTGTGGGTTGCATACAGTTAATAGACTTGGCAAAGATACGCGCACAAGTAGTCTTGCCTACTCCACGCGGTCCGCAGAATAGGTAAGCGTGGGCCAGTTTTCCACTCTTTACCGCATTCTTCAGCGTAGTGGTAAGCGCCGGCTGCCCCACCACAGAGTCGAAACTCATAGGGCGGTACTTCCTGGCGGATACAATATATTCTTCCATACTATTAGGGATATGAATTGATGACAAAATATTGGCAATGCCTATACCTTATATTATAGTAAAAGCATATACATTGCAAAAGTAACTAAAAAATGTCGAATGTTTCGATGATATTTCGTATTTTTGCACGTGTATTGACAATAGAATTATGAATTTTCGCAAAGTGGGCATAGGCAGTCTGCTCGATCACTACAAGTATCTCATAGTAATCGTGCTGGGAGTGATTATGGTAAGCGTTGTGGGCAACAATAGTTTCCGCAAGCGCATACAGTACGAGTTACAGAAAGCCGACCTTGAGGAAGAGATAAACAAGTATAATACCCAAAACGAGCACGACGCCAAGCAGCTTAACGAGCTGAAGCGTAACCCTAAAGCCATAGAGAAGATAGCCCGTGAACGCTATTTTATGAAGACCGACGACGAGGATATATTTGTGCTCAGTGACGACCAAATAGTAAAAGACAATGATGAAAACAATGAATAAGTGGCAGAGTGCCATATACCTATTAGGCGGCTTGCTCATGGTAATCGGGGCAGGCTGTTATTGTTTCCTGCTGTGGCAGCAGGTAATGTGCTGGTTATTTCTTATCGGTGCCTGCATGTTTGCCATTATGCAGATGGGGCAAACCTACGAAGGCACCAGCAGTACCATTAAGCGTCTGAAGCGTATACAAAACATTGCCGACATATTTTTTATCCTATCCGGTATGCTTATGATTGACTCGTCGTACCATGTATTGGTACAGCTATTTGACAGCAACGCCAGTGCAGGATATTATACCTATATAGAATATGTATATAATAAGTGGGTAATACTACTTATCATAGCAGCCATACTTGAAGTTTACACTACACACCGCCTGGATAGCGAACTCAAGAAAACAAAAAATACTTAAAAGTTGATATGTTTCTATAAATAAGAATTAAAAAAGTTCTAAACTTCAAGATTAGATATTACCTTTGTGGTAATAAGCCATGCGGCATTTACGGCAAGTGTACATGCAGTTATGACGGTGGCACAACAATACTGAACTAATAGCTATATATGAAGAAAGTAGTATTTTACTTTATCGCCCTATTGACGCTGACATCATGTGCAAAGTCTTTCCAAATACAGGGCACTTCCAACATATCTACATTAGACGGACGCAAGCTCTATCTTAAAGTTCTCGTTAACAACGAGATGAAAAGCCTAGACTCTTGCGATGTAGTTCATGGTAAGTTTGCATTTACCGGAACTGTAGACACGGTACGCATGGCCACCATCTTCATGGAAGACGAAAGCGTACTACCCATCGTAATAGAAGCCGGCGATATAACCGTAAAGATAGACAACACCCAGCAAACAGCCAGTGGCACGCCGCTTAACGACAAGCTATCGCAGTTCTTTAGCAAATACAATCAGATAAAGAACCAACAGTCTGACCTCATACACCAGCACGACCAAGCCATTATGAATGGTAGCGATATGGCTGCCGTAACCCAACAGCTTAACGCAACGGCCGAAAAACTTACACAAGAAGAAGACCAGTTGTTGACTAGCTTTGTTACAGAGAACTTTGACAATGTACTGGGTCCGGGTGTATTCTTTTTGGCTACTGTAAGCAATACCTACCCCATGCTTGACCCTTGGATAGAAGACATAATGAGTAAGGCTACCGATAATTTCAAGAACGACCCTTACGTAAAAGACTATTATGCTAAAGCCCAAGAAAACCAGCAAATAATGAATGGTATGAAAGACGTACCAGCACAGGCTCCCGCTGCACCTGTAGAGGCAGCTCCTACACCCAATGAAATGGCACAACCCGGCGATAAAAAATAAAACTTAATTATGTCAACCATCATTTACGGAGGTACTATCGTTAATGAGGGCAAATGCTTTCAAGGAAGTCTGACCATAGACAACGACAGGATAACCGGAATATACGAAGATAATAAGACTCCCCGTGACCTCTATACCAATAAGATAGACGCCACGGGGTGTTTCGTTATACCCGGCGTGATAGACGAGCATGTACACATGCGCGAGCCGGGGCTCACCCAAAAAGCCGATATTGAGAGCGAAACAAGAGCCGCCGCATGGGGAGGCGTTACTACGGTGTTCGATATGCCCAACACCAACCCGCAAACCACCACAGCCGAAGCTCTTAATGATAAGTTTGCCCGCGCTGCTAAAGAAAGCCACGTAAACTACAGTTTCTTCCCGGGCGCAACAACCAATAATGCCGACTTTATACGTAGCCTAGACATACACCGCATTCCGGGTGTAAAACTATTTATGGGTGCATCTACCGGAAATATGCTGGTAGATAGCGACAGCGCACTTGACGATATATTCGCCATCTGCGCCAAGCGCCAGTTACCCATTATGACCCACTGTGAAGATACTGCTATAATCAACGCCAACATGGCAAAGGCCAAAGCGCAATATGGAGACGACCCCGACATAACACTACACCCCACAATTCGCAGTAGCGAAGCATGTCTACTGTCTACGCAGAAAGCCATAGACTTAGCACGCCGTCACCATACCCGTCTGCATGTAGCGCACATCACTACAGCCCGCGAGCTACAGTTATTTGGTAGCGATAACCATATTACCGCCGAGGCTGTAATAGCTCACCTTATGTTCTGCGATAACGACTACCGCACACTGGGTACGCTTATCAAGTGTAACCCTGCCGTAAAAACCGATGATGACCGGCAGGAACTGCGCCGTGGCCTTACCGATGGGCGACTTTACACCATAGGTACCGACCATGCACCACACTGCCTTGCCGACAAGCAGGGCGGATGTGCCAAGGCTGCATCGGGTATGCCTATGATACAATTCTCGCTGCCGGCAATGCTCTCACTGGTAGATGATGGTATTCTCTCTATCGAACAGATGGTCACCCTAATGTGTCACCACCCTGCCCAGCTCTTCGGTGTACGCCAACGCGGATTTCTGCGCACTGGCTACAAGGCCGACATTACCATAGTAGAGCCCAACTGCAATTGGACCGTAACCCCGGATATTATACAGAGCAAATGTAAGTGGAGTCCGCTTACGGGCCATAGCTTCAACTGGCGCGTAAAAACCACCCTGTGCAACGGCCGTACTATCTATGACCGTGACATCTTTGATGAGCATAGCCAAGGCGAAGAAATTCTATTCAGATGAAGAAGACTATCATTACATATAGTTTTGACGAACTGGAGCCATACATCAACTGGCCGTATTTCTACCATGCGTGGAACCTGGACGGCAAGCCCGAGAGCGAGCGCATAAAGATGAAAAACGAGGCTATCAATATGCTGCATAGCCTTTCAACTCGCTTCATGGCGCGCGCCATCTTCTGTATAACCGAAGCCTGCGGCGACGGCGATGATATAGTTCTCTCTACCGGACAACGCATACCCACACTACGCCAGCAACAACCGGCAGAAGGATGCAATTATACACTGTGCCTGGCTGACTTTCTGCGCCCGGCTGACTATAAATATGGCGAGCCCGACCAAATAGGTATCTTTGCTACAACGGTAGACACCGGTATGGTAGAAGAATTCAAAGATGATGTTTACCTTAGTTTATTGAGTCAAACGTTGGCTGACAGACTAGCCGAAGCTGCCGCCGAGCGTATGCACTACCAAGTGCGCACCCAGCTCTGGGGATATGCCCCTGACGAAGAAGAAGACATCCAGCGCATACTGGCTGGCAAGTACCAAGGCATACGCCCTGCCGTAGGCTACCCTTCAATGCCCGATACCAGTCTGAACTTTGTACTCGACAAGCTGATACACTTTGCCGACATAGGCGTACAACTTACCGAAAGTGGTATGATGATACCGCACGCCAGCGTATCGGGACTGATGATAAGTCACCCCAAGGCTCGTTATTTCAACCTTGGCAAGATTGGGCACGACCAGCTTGCAGACTATGCCAGCCGAAGGGAATTGCCCGTTGATATAGTCAAAAAATTTCTTGCCTCTCACTTAATATCACAATGATTGCCCGCATATTTATACTTCTGCTACTCATCATAGTACTGCCCGACGTATATCTGTGGAAACGCCGGCTACGCTTACCCAAATACTCTTGGGCCGAACGGATATTGTGGCTATTGCCATCGGTTCTGATGATAGTATTCACAGCCATTCTAACCCTTACGCCCAACTTTGTGCCCAGCGACATTTACTGGATGCGCTTATACATTGCCCTGCTGGGCGTATGGGTGCTGCCTAAGTTGATATACACGCTATGTGCAACTATAGGTATAATGGTTTGCAGATTGGCACACAGTAATCGCAACTGGGGCAAACTGATAGGAATGGTGCTCGCCTTCGGCATTGCATACGTATTTGTGTACGGCTACACCATTGGCTTTGGCAACATCACGGTAAAACACGTAACGCTAACTTTCGACAATCTGCCCAAGCAGTTTGATGGCGTGCGCATAGCCCAACTCTCTGACATTCATTCGGGTACCTATACCGGCCGTTACGCTAACATTCTGAGCAGAGCGGTTGACAGTACGCTGGCGCAAAAGCCCGACCTGATTTGCTTTACTGGCGATATACAGAACGTGCAACCCTCTGAACTCAAGCCCGTAATGCCCGTACTCTCAAAGCTATATGCCCCTATGGGCGTGTGGGCCATACTAGGCAACCACGACTATGCCACCTATATGGCTGGTACTGAAGCCACACGCAAGCAGGCCGTAAGCCAACTATGCCAAATGGAACGGCAAATGGGATGGCAACTGCTGCTCAATGAGAATAAGCCAATACACCGTGGCGGCGACAGTATATTCATAGCCGGAATGGAAAACGACGGCGAACCGCCATTCCCCTCTACCGCCAACACTACCAAGACCATGCAGGGCATACCCCACAAGGCATTTACGTTGATGTTGGAACACGACCCATCGTCATGGACACGCACCATACTGCCACAGACTACGGCACAGTTAACCCTTAGCGGGCATACCCATGGCGGGCAGATACAGCTCTTTGGGCTACGCTTTACCCAACTGCGACAAGCCCACGACTTAGGGCTATACGCACAAGACGGGCGATATTTATATGTAAATGCCGGATTGGGCGGTGTAGTGCCGCTACGCTTCGGGGTAAATCCAGAGATAACTATTATAACGCTAAAAAAGAAATAAAACCACAGACCTATGAAGTACCTTTACCGCCTCTACCAACTCGTGATAGTGCTACCTCTATTCCTGGTAGCGTCTATTATCACATCGCTTACTACCATGATAGGTTGCCGCCTGGGCAACGGTCACTTTTGGGGATATTACCCCGGTAAATGGTGGTCGCGCCTTACCATATACATGCTCTTACTACCCGTCAAGGTAGAAGGGCGAGAGCATCTGCAGAAAGGCGAATCGTATGTATTTGTGAGCAACCATCAAGGCGCATTCGATATATTCCTGATTTACGGTTTTCTAAACCGCAACTTCAAATGGATGATGAAGCGCGCCCTACGCAATGTACCCTTGGTAGGTTCGGCATGCTACTATGCGCACCATATATTTGTAGATAAGCGCGGCCCCAGCAAGGTACGCCAAACCTACGACCAAGCCAGAGAAACACTGCGTGAAGGTATGTCGCTAGTAGTATTCCCCGAGGGAGCCCGCAGCTTTACAGGCCACATGGGCGTATTCCGCCGTGGAGCATTTATGCTGGCCGATGAACTGCAGTTGCCCGTTGTGCCGCTAACCATCAATGGTTCGTTCGATGTGATGCCCCGCATGCGCGATGGCCACTTCGCTACTTGGCATCCACTAACCCTTACCATACACGCCCCTATCTATCCCGAAGGCAAAGGCATAGAATACGAACACCAAACTATGGACAAAGCCTATCGCACCATCATGGCAAGTCTGGACGAAAAATACCAAGGTTTTGTAGAAAATCCGGATCAGTAAAATGCACGGCTCTTTCATTTAAGGGTGGTTCTAATAATTAGCTTTGGCTGATTTCGGAATTATTTTTGAGAGCAAAGTGGAAGCAAGCAAAGAAACAATGCGGGCATTGTGACTGAGCGAACTTACACTTTGAACCAAACAGAAATCGAAAGAAGATAAAACGCCAGGCCATAATAAGAGATTAACCTACGGTGGTAATTTTTAGAGCCACCCTTAACAACAATAATTGCATTTCTAAGGTAAACTTGCAATTCAGGCGGTGCAAAAATTAGGGGTTGTAGCCCGTATTTCTCATATATTATAAGTAACTTTGCATTGATTTTTCCGCGGTATTATACGTTGATAATGCGTGGCCTGCGGCAAATTTGTTTACAAAGCCGTATTCCACTATCATAGCAGGCGTGCAGCATTTAACTCTGTCTTATAGAATGAAGAAAACAATATACACCAAGTTCGACAAAACGGCAATTTCGGCACTACCAGTGGCCGAATTTCCCGGTCGTATAGTAACTATACTCACTGCGGGCGAGGCTGAGCGGGCCGTAGATTATCTGCTTACCCAGCCTATACTGGGCATAGATACCGAGACGCGCCCCGCCTTCAGGAAAGGCACTACCTACAAGGTGGCTTTGCTGCAAGTTTCTGCCCATGATATATGCTTCTTGTTCCGCCTCAACCGTATAGGCGTTACCCCAGCCATCATTCGTCTGCTTGAGAATACTACTGTGCCTATGGTGGGTCTTTCGCTTAGCAACGACCTACTGTCGCTACATCATAGAGCCGACTTCAAGCCTGGTATGTTTGTTGACCTACAGAACGAGGTGAGCCGTCTGGGTATCAAAGACCAGTCGCTACAGAAACTCTATGCCAACCTTTTCCACCAAAAGATAAGCAAGCGCCAGCGACTAAGCAACTGGGAGGCCGACGCACTTACCGACCGCCAGTGTATGTATGCCGCCACCGATGCTTGGACTTGCATACGCCTGTACGAAGAAATATGCCGACTGGCCGAAACGGGCGATTACACTCTGATAACCGTAGAAGAGCCTGCCCCTGTACATACCGCTAACGATAATAATAAAGAATAAAGATGACACAATACCCATCAATAACACTCAAGCGCGGAAAAGAAGAGAGCTTGCGCCGCTTTCATCCCTGGATATTCTCTGGAGCCATATACAAGATGGACGAGGGTATAGAAGAAGGCGATACGGTAAACGTACTATCATCGTCGGGCGACTTTCTTGCCGTGGGTCATTACCAGATAGGCTCTATAGCCGTACGTGTACTGTCGTTTAGACAGATAACCATAGATCAGGAATTCTGGCAGAGTCGCTTGGCTTCGGCTCTACAAATGCGCATAGCCATAGGCATAGCCGACAACGCACAAAACGACACCTACCGACTGGTACATGGCGAGGGCGACAATCTGCCCGGACTGGTTATCGACTGCTATGGCGCTACTGCCGTAATGCAGGCTCACAGTGTAGGCATGCACGTATGCCGTCAGCAGATATGCGATGCTTTAGTAAGTGTAATGGGCAACCGCATAGCCAACGTATATTACAAGAGCGAAACCACCCTACCCTTCAAGGCAGGACTGAACCAGGAAAACGGATTTGTATACGGTGGTAGCAACAACAATACGGCTGTAGAAAACGGGTTGAAGTTTCATGTAGATTGGCTCAAAGGTCAGAAAACGGGCTTCTTTGTTGACCAACGTGAAAACCGATCGCTGCTGGAGCAGTATGCCCATGGCCGCTCGGTACTCAACATGTTCTGCTATACGGGTGGCTTCTCGGTATACGCTATGCGTGGTGGTGCCCGGCTGGTACACTCAGTAGACAGCAGTGCCAAAGCTATAGAGCTTACCAATAGCAATATCCAGATGAATTTCCCCAATGATGCCCGCCACCAGGCTTTCTGCGACGACGCTTTCAAGTATCTGGATGCCAACGACAATAAGTACGACCTTATAATTCTCGACCCACCAGCCTTTGCCAAGCACCGATCGGCGCTGCACAATGCGCTAAAGGGATATACACGCCTTAATGTAAAAGGCTTCGAACGTATACGTCCGGGCGGCATACTGTTTACTTTCAGTTGCTCTCAGGTGGTAACCAAAGACAATTTCCGCAATGCCGTGTTTACCGCAGCCGCTCAAGCCGGTCGTAAGGTGCGCATACTGCATCAGCTGCATCAACCTGCCGACCATCCTATAAATATCTATCATCCCGAAGGCGAATACCTAAAGGGACTGGTACTCTATGTTGAATAAAGAAGTAAGTAGCTTTATTGCTGCCCACAAGCTGTTGTCGGCTACCGATGTACACCTTGTGGCGCTCTCTGGCGGTGCCGACAGTGTATGTCTGCTGCTGGTGCTTGCCCAATTGGGTTATCGCGTAGAAGCGGCTCACTGCAATTTCCGCCTGCGCGGTGAAGAGTCTGACCGCGACGAACACTTCTGCGACGACCTTTGTCGCCGCCACAACATACCCTTACACAAAGCTCATTTTGATACACGCGCCTATGCTGCCGCACACAAAGTAAGTATAGAGATGGCCGCACGCGACCTTCGCTATACCTATTTCTACCAACTGTGCCACAGCATAGGCGCGTCTACTATATGTGTAGCCCATCATCGTGAGGATAGTGTAGAAACAGTATTGCTCAATTTGGTAAGAGGTACGGGTATCGATGGTCTTACCGGAATACAACCACGCAATGGCAACGTGGTGCGACCGCTACTATCGGTAAGCAGACGCGATATAGAAACATGGCTCAAGGTCCATGGAGAGAACTATATTACCGATAGTTCTAATTTGGTAAACGATGTAAAGCGCAACAAGATAAGGCTCGACGTTATCCCCCTGTTGCAGACCATCAACCCTTCGGTAGTAGACAGCATATACCAAACCTCTATCCGCCTGGGCGAAGCAGCCCGCATGGCCAATTCGCCCATTATACACGATCGCTATAAGGGCGATACGTTGTCTTACGATATGCTTAGACAAGAGCCATCGGCAGAATATGTACTGTGGCATAGGCTGGCGCCGCTCGGGTTTACTCCCTCCCAGGTAGAAAAAATGGCAGAGGCTATTGGCGGCCGCTCGGGAAGAACTTGGCAGAGTACCACCCATATTGTTGTTACAACCAGTAGCCAACTGGTAATCGCCCCACGCGAAGAACAAGCCTTCGCTCCCATAAAGATACCCGTTGACGGCACATATCTGTTACCCTCGGGCGGTAAGCTAAAGGTAGAAACGGTTGCCTTTACGCCAGATACTGAAATTTCGAAAGACCCAAAGCAAGTAATGCTCGATGCTGATGCTATAACGTGGCCCCTTACGCTGCGTAGGGTAGAAACAGCCGACCGATTTATACCCTTAGGCATGAAGGGCAGCAGGCTTATAAGCGACTATCTTACCGACCGCAAGCGCAATCTGATAGAGAAGCGCCGACAGATGGTGGTGGCAGATGCCCGTGACCAGGTAGTATGGTTAGTAGGCGAACGTCCCGATAACCGTTGTCGTATCACTGCGGCTACCATCCGCTATGTACAACTTACCTATATCTGCCCATCATGAAGCCCATACTCTCTATAGTAATTCCCGTTTACAATACAGCAGCCACATTAGACCGCTGTATAGAGAGCGTGATACACCAGGCAGAGGGCTGTGAACTGATATTGGTAAACGACGGTTCGCCCGACGGAGCTGGGCAGATATGCGACCTATGGGCGCAGCGCTACCAGCAGATACGGGTGATGCATCAACAGAATGGTGGACTAAGTGCAGCCCGTAATGCCGGTATCAATGTCGCCGTGGCTCCCTATATAACCTTTATTGATAGCGATGACACACTGGCACCCCATACTCTGCCTCAACTATTGAATGTAATTGCCGCTCATCCCGAATACGACATCATAGAATATCCGATAGAACTACATGCCGCATCGCCCCAAAGTAGCTTTTTGGTTATGGCAGACAGAGTTTATACGCAATGGCGTAGTTATTGGCTCGATACTCGGGCTTATACTCATACCTACGCTTGCAACAAGATATTCTGCCGCAGGCTTTTTAGTTATGCACTTTTCCCTGTGGGCAAGACCTTTGAAGATGTATGGCTATTACCCCAGCTGTTGCCCCATTGCCAGTACATAGCCACGGTTAGCACGGGTTGCTACTGCTATTACGATAACCAGCAGGGTATTACCCATAGGGCTACGGGTACAGACCTTATCAATCTGCTTATGGCCCACTGCCAGGTGTTGCCACGGGTAAGCAATGCCCACTATTATACCAGCGTGGTAAATATAGCCCTCGATGTATATCAAGCCACGGGGCAAGTACCCGAGTTGCCCGAGTTGCCCTACTGGCACACACCCAAACTGTTAGTAAAAAAACTATTAGGATTTAGATTGTTATGCCTACTGCACCAACTGCTCAAACCACGCCGCTGATGAGTTTTATCATCACTAGTTACAACATTCCAGCCGAAATGTTGCGCAAGTGTGTATCTACCATACTCTCGCTAACCTTCACCCCCGAAGAGCGAGAAGTGATAGTGATAGACGACGGCTCTAAACTGCCTGCCATAGCCGACCTTGACGATGTAAAAGACCGCCTAATCTATCTGCGGCAACCTAATATGGGTCCGGCGTGCGCCCGTAATATGGGCTTAAGGGTAGCTACGGGCAAATATATCCAGTTTGTTGATGGCGACGATTATCTACTGCGTGTACCTTACGAGCACTGCATAGACTTGGTGCGTTACCATAATCCCGATGTACTGGTATTCGATTTCTCTAGCCACGAACTCCCTCCCGTTCCCTATACCTTTGAGGGACCCATGCAGGGCGCCGAGTATATGAAGCGGCATAATGTTCGCGGCACATCGTGTCTTTATATTTTCAGTAGGCAAACGTTGGGTAATCTGCGCTTTACCCCTGGTATACTACACGAGGACGAAGAGTTTGCCCCGTTACTAATACTCCGTGCCGAACGACTATTCTACACCGATGCCAAGGCGTATTACTACCGTAAGCGTACGGGATCAATTATGCACGAACAGTCAGCCTCGCATCTAGAGAAGCGCTTTGCCGATACGCTGGCTATTATCTTGCGGCTACAAGAGCAAGCCTCAACCATGCCCGAATCCGAACGCGTGGCTCTAAACCGCCGGGTAGCCCAATTAAGTATGGATTATCTATACAATGTTATCCAGCTTACCCATAGCAGTAAGCAGCTGCGCGAGGCTATAGACACCCTAGCCAATAACGGGCTCTATCCACTGCCCGACAAGAAGTATACTTTCAAATACACCATATTCAGAAGGCTTATACAATCGGCACTTGGGCGTAAACTATTGATGGGTATTATACATTAATTATATTATGCGGATATTGCTAATAGGCGAATACAGCAACGTACACTGGACCTTGGCTTGTGGCCTGCGCCAATTGGGGCACACGGTAACCGTGCTGTCTAACGGCGACTTTTGGAAAAACTATCCGCGAGATATCTCCTTGGTGCGCCGCGAGGGCAAGTGGGGCGGTATAGGCTATATGGCTCGCCTGTATTCCTTATTACCCAAACTGCGTGGATATGATGTAGTACAACTTATCAACCCCATGTTTCTTGAAATCAAGGCCGAACGAATACTCCCCATTTATCGCTATCTTAGACAACATAACGGCCGGGTATTTCTGGGTGCCTTCGGCATGGATTACTATTGGGTTCACGAGTGTATTACACGCAAACCTCTGCGCTATAGCGACTTCAACTTTGGCCAAGAGATACGTACCGACCATGAGGCACAGAAGTATATAGCTGACTGGATAGGCACTGCCAAAGAGCGGCTTAACCGGATTATAGCCGCCGATTGCGACGGGATAGTAGCCGGACTATACGAAGACTGGATATGCTATCAGCCCATATTTGCCAATAAGCTAAGTTTTATTCCTTACCCCATACGCTGCGACCATAAGCCACAGATTACGCGCCACGAACGGCTCAAGGTATTTATCGGCATAAACCGCAGTCGCTCTGTATATAAAGGTACCGATGTAATGCTGCGTGCTGCACGCGATGTTGAGGCCAGGCATCCCGCCGAGATGACACTTACCGTAGTAGAGAGTATGCCTTTTGCCGAGTATGTAAAATGCCTGTACGACCAGGATGTATTGCTCGACCAACTTTACAGTTATACCCCGTCTATGAATCCGCTCGAGGCCATGGCTCATGGTGTAATCTGCATGGGTGGAGGCGAGATAGAGGGCTACGAACTGTTAGGCGAGCATGACCTTCGCCCTATAGTGAATGTAGAACCTACCTACGAGAGTGTGGTAGAGCAGTTGGAATATCTTATAGCCCACCCCGATGAGGTAGAAAGGCTGCGACAGCAGAGCGTAGAGTATATCTGTAAGCACCATGATTATATAAAGGTGGCACGTAGGTATGAAGAATTTTATCAAGGTAAATCATAGTAGCGGCATCAAAAGGAAATAGCTCAGAAAAAAAATAAACCGGAAACTACTGTGATTTAAGGTTTTATTTGTAACTTTGCTGTTGCTTAAGCAACAGGGGTACTTGCTAAACCCCCTTTAACAAAACAAGATAAATGAACAATAATAAACAGAGTGTGAGCGTGCTCTTTATGCTTTTAGGTATGCTCTTTTGCGTTTGCCTGATTAGTTCAAACGTTTTTGCAACAAAGCAGATAGAAGTATTGGGCTATAGTGTTACCGGCGGACTACTTCTTTTCCCGATAGGTTATATTATTAACGATTGCGTATGCGAGGTTTGGGGCTTCAGAAAGGCAAGTCTGCTTATTTGGCTGGGCTTTGCCATGAACTTTCTGTTCTGTATAGCTGGCGCCTTGTGCGACTGGTTGCCGGGCGCATCTTATTGGAACAACGATGTGGGCTTTCATGCCATCTTCGGGTTGGCTCCACGCTTGGCTACGGCTTCGTTTTTGGCTTTTCTTGTAGGTTCGTTTGCCAACGCTTATGTAATGAGCCGTATGAAGATAAGCTCTCAGGGCCGCCGTTTCTCTCTTAGAGCCATTATGAGTACCATTGTAGGCGAAGGTATCGACTCGCTGGTATTCTTTCCGATAGCATTTTTTGGCGTAATACCTCTGCACGAGATTCCCGTGCTTATACTTATGGAGGTAGTGCTCAAAACGCTGTGCGAGGTGGTAGCCCTGCCCATAACCATACGTGTGGTAAATTGGGTGAAGAAGCATGAAGGCGAAGACGTGTACGATGAAAACGAAACTTATAATGTATTTAACTTACGGTGGTAATTTTATTTAGAACTACCCTAAAATATTAGACAAATGACAGATAGAACTAAAGACGGACTGAAACAGTTGGGTTCGGCTACTAAATATGCCGATAATTATGCCCCTGAGGTATTAGAGACTTTTGTTAACAAGCATCCCGACAACGACTACTGGGTGCGGTTTAACTGCCCCGAGTTTACTACGCTCTGTCCTATCACCGGACAGCCAGACTTTGCAGAAATACGTATATCGTATATCCCCAGTGTAAAGATGGTAGAGAGCAAGAGCTTGAAGCTATATCTCTTTAGCTTTCGCAACCACGGCGATTTCCATGAAGACTGTGTAAACGTGATTATGAAAGACCTGATAAAACTTATGGACCCCAAGTATATCGAGGTTACGGGCCTGTTTACTCCGCGTGGCGGCATTAGTATCTATCCCTATGCCAATTACGGTAAGCCCGGAACCAAGTACGAACAGCTGGCCGAGCAACGGTTTATTCATCACGATATGGCCTACTGATAACTGGATATATACCCCGTATAAATACAATCGCCGCAAGTTCTAACATAAAACTTGCGGCGATTGCGTTTTTATAGCATTATGCTCTTATGCTTACTTGGTAGAAGTAGCCTCTTGCAGTGCTTTCTTAGCCTGAGTTTCGGCTATTTCACGCGCCTTCTTGTTGATATCGTTAATATCGTTCTTACGGTAGTAGCTGCGCGAAGAGCCGCCACTGCTAAGCACAAGCGAGTCGCCCTTAAAATAATCTATGGTACAGGTGTCATTAACCAGATTCTTTACCGTTAGCTGGTTGTCTTTCCCCATCTCGGGTGTGCCGCTGGTTATTACCAGATAACCATTCCATATATGCCAAGCGGTAAAATATCCCAGCGGCGGATATACTACAGGGCTTTCTTCTTCTAATGAAGTCTGCTCGCGCATATATCCTACGCTAGAGCACGACCACTGGCGTTTCATCCAAAAGCCGTATTCGCGCGGAATTAGGTATGTTTCTTTTACAGAGTCGGGCATGTTGCGCATAATGCGCTTCTGCAGTTTCGGACTCATTTGTTCGTACTCTTTCAGCTTGGGCATTACTATGTAGCACCATATACCCTTGAGTTGGTCTAGATCTATAACCATGTCGGCCACGGTAGAGTCGGCCTGATTGCGCACTACGGCTATCCAGTCGCCCACCTTGAGCTGTCCCATAATCTTGCCGCGCCGTGTAGCGTCTATCACGTTATAGCGTATAGGGTCGCTACCATCGTTAGGCAGCAGCAGAACTACAGAGTCATTACATCCGTCGCAAGCCAAACCGTATATGGTCTTGTCGCCGGTTAGCTTGAGCTCATCGGTAGAAGCGCCCTTCTTGGTCTTTACCTCCTTGCTGTTATTGCTGCTACATGCCGCTATGGTTAGTGCAAGCACACTTATACATAAAGCTAATATCTTATTTCTCATTATTCTTACTCATATATAATCTGTGTGCAAAGATAGTGCAAATTGAGTGAAATTACGATTTTCTGAACTAAAAATAATTACTCACTACACCTAATTTGAGTAAAAACACTATTTCGGCTCAATAGTTAAATGCGTAGATAGAACTATTGTCTAGATGTAGTAGGTGCAGTGACCTCACTGCACCCTTATAGTTGTTAACAAGATGTTGACGTGAGAACACGTCAACTACTATATTCTCCTTTAGATTTCGCTGTTTGCATTTCAGCACTAAGAGCATAAGTATGCGGTATTGCCGACGGCCGTGAGCAGAGTTGCCCTCGGCCATGAACCAAATGGCCTACGGCCGTAAACTGCATTGCCTTCGGCCGACGGCAATCAGCAACATAGCGACACAAAAATACTTTTTATAGTAACGGTGAAAAAATAAGTTGCACTTTTTTCAAGCAGGTGTTCAAAATTATTTGATATGGATATGTGCCTTATTTTTGTCTGTATTTTCGGATTGAAGAGGGAGTGTAGCGGGCTACACGACCGATGAAAGCTGGACATATAGGCAAAAAGAAAGTGCAGAGACGTATCAACCCCCAAATCTGTTAAAATATTATTATATACGAATAATTTTGAACACCTACTTATAAATATACTATACAATTCGTACCAAGCTATTTTTTTATTGTTACATAGTCACTTATTTTACTAATTGCTTTGAATTGCGGGGTAATTATGCTAACTTTGTCACTTAATTATAATAATTAGAAGCAGAAAATGGATTTAGTAGAAAGGTTTATCAATTATACACAATTTGATACCCAGTCGTCAGAAGATTCTGATACCGTTCCGAGTACCCCGAAACAATTAGTCTTTGCCAAATATCTGAAAGAAGAGCTCGAACACGAGGGCCTCTCTGACGTAGAGATGGACGATATGGGCTACATCTATGCCACCCTAAAGGCCAACACCAAGAAAGACATACCTACCATAGGTTTTATTTCGCACTACGATACCAGTACCGACTGTTCTGGTGCCAATATCAAGCCCCGTATAGTAGAAAATTACGACGGTGGCGACATAGTACTGAGCGAAGGTATAGTATCATCACCCTCTAAATTCCCAGAACTGCTTGACCATAAGGGCGAAGACCTTATTGTTACCGACGGCCACACGCTACTGGGTGCCGACGATAAAGCCGGTATAGCCGAGATAATGGACGCTATGTGCTATCTGCGCGACCACGACGAGATAAAGCACGGCGATATACGCGTAGCCTTCAACCCCGATGAAGAGATTGGCATGGGTGCTCATCACTTTGATGTAGAGAAGTTTGGTTGCGAGTGGGCTTATACTATGGATGGTGGCGACCTGGGCAATCTGGAGTACGAGAACTTTAATGCCGCTGCCGCTAAGGTATTTATCAAGGGCGTAAGTGTGCATACAGGTTATGCTAAAGACAAGATGATAAACGCCTCTCGATTGGCTTGCGAATTTAATGCCTTTATTCCCGAAACAGATATTCCCGAAACTACCGAGGGATATCAGGGCTTCTACCACCTGTTAGGCATAGAGAGCCACTGCGAAGAGGCCAAGCTAAGCTATATTATTCGCGACCACGACCGCGACCGCTTTGAAGACCGTAAAGACTTTATAGAGGCTGTTGCCGCCAAGATGAACGCCAAGTATGGCGAAGGTACCGTAAAGGTAGAACTGCGCGACCAGTACTATAACATGAAAGAGAAGATAGACCCCAATATGCACGTGATAGACATAGTGCTCAAGGCTATGCAGGAAACGGGCATCACCCCCAAGGTAGAACCAATACGCGGAGGTACCGACGGGGCACAACTCAGCTTCCGCGGACTGCCCTGCCCTAACATCTTTGCCGGCGGTGTAAACTTCCACGGACCATACGAATTTGTTTCTATACAGGTTATGCGCAAAGCCGTGCAGGTAATTACCCGCATCTGCGAGATTACGGCTGGCTACAACGATTAATTATCTAAACCACTATAAAGCTGTTTCTCTTTAGGAACAGCTTTTTTTACCCCTTAACTTTTACAAACTATGGCAGAACTACCAGCACTGGTTAAAGACCTTGCCCTTATACTTATTGTAGCAGGCGGCGTTACCCTTTTGTTCAAGCGTTTGCGCCAACCCTTGGTTCTTGGCTATATTGTGGCGGGCTTTCTGGTTTCGCCGCATATGCCCTATACTATGTCGGTTATCGACAAGGCCGATGTACAGATGTGGGCCGATATAGGTGTAATCTTCTTGTTGTTCTCGCTTGGACTGGAGTTTTCGTTCAAGAAGATACTCAAGATGGGTATGACGCCCGTGATAGCTGCCGTAACCATAATACTCTGTATGATGTGTGCCGGTACGCTGGCGGGCCATCTGTTTGGGTGGACACGTATGGACTGCATCTTTCTTGGCGGCATGTTGGCCATGTCGTCAACCACCATTATATATAAGGCATTCGACGACTTAGGACTGCGCCAGCAGAAGTTTGCCGGACTGGTAATGAGTGTGCTTATTCTTGAGGATATCATGGCCATTGTGATGATGGTTATGCTATCGGCCTTTGCCACGGGCAGCAGTCCAGATGGGGGGCAGATGGTAATGTCTATTGTAAAGATAGCCTTCTTCCTAATAGTTTGGCTGGTGGCAGGAATCTTTTTTATCCCCATGTTCCTACGACGTACGCGCAAGTTGATGAACGACGAAACTATGACCGTAGTATCGCTGGGCCTGTGCTGTGCCATGGCGTATGTGTCTACCTTGGTAGGATTTAGCAGTGCCTTTGGTGCATTTATCATGGGCAGTATACTGGCAGAAACTATTGAGGCCGACAAGATAAGTCATCTGGTAGAACCAGTTAAAAATCTTTTTGGTGCCATATTCTTTGTATCGGTAGGTATG
This sequence comes from Bulleidia sp., assembly GCA_963659135.1. GTDB lineage: Bacteria > Bacteroidota > Bacteroidia > Bacteroidales > Bacteroidaceae > Prevotella. Next base: position 28,926 of record CAVKSZ010000023.1, read on the forward strand.
CTGGTAGACCCAAAGATACTGGCTGAGTATGCCTTGCCTATAGTGGCCATAGTAGCTACCATACTGCTGGGGCAGAGCGTGTTTGGTTCGTTGGGATTCTTGCTTAGTGGGCAGACGCTGCGCAACTCTATACGCTGCGGATTCTCTATGGCGCAGATAGGCGAGTTTGCCTTTATCATAGCCTCGTTAGGACTGTCGCTCCATGTGATAAGCGATTTTCTTTATCCCGTAGTGGTGGCAGTATCGGTTATCACCACATTCCTTACACCTTATATGATTAAGGCTGCCGACCCTGTGTATAACCGTCTGGAAAAACGACTGTCTACGCGCTGGCGCCGCCGTTTGGGACACCTAAGTTTGGCCACCCGTTCGTCGGCATCAGAGGCGGGAAACTGGAAATTGCTTATACGCAAGATGCTTGCCACGGCTATTATTTACAGTATGCTATCGGCGGCAGCTGTGGCGCTTATGTTTACATTCTTTCTGCCCTTTATCCGCCAGATTCTGCCCCATTGGTGGGCAAACGGCGTTTGCGGCCTGGTTACGGTGCTGGTTATATCGCCATTCTTGCGGTCTATCGTAATGAAGCACAACCATAGTAGGGAGTTCCGCGCCCTGTGGACGGGTAACCGCATTAACCGTCTGCCCCTGCTTTTTACCGTAGTGGTACGCGTGGTGCTGGCTTCGGCATTCCTCTTCTATATCTGCAATTACTTGGCTCGCTTTGCCAATGCCCTGGTTATAACACTGGCCCTGGCTGTAATTACGCTATTTGTTATGTCGCGCAAGCTTAAGCACAGTAGCATTCAGCTGGAAAGGGCTTTTGTTAGAAATCTGCGTTCGCGAGAGATAGAGGCACAGGTACACGGGCGTCAGCGGCCGCTCTTCGAGGGGCGTCTGCTTGACCGCGATCTGCATATCTCTGAGTTTATGGTTCCGCAGAACTCGCTGTTTGCCGGCAAGAGCCTAAGAGAACTGCAACTAGGCACTCGCTTTGGTGTGCATGTAAGCAGCATACTTCGTGGGTATAGGCGCATTAATATCCCTGGCGGTTCTACCATTCTATTTCCACAAGATACTCTGCAGGTGATAGGCAACGACGAACAGTTGCGTGCCTTTGCAGCCGAGCTGAAAAACGGATTGGAAGAAGAAGATCCCGACATAGAGAAGCGAGCCATGAACCTGCATCGTATGGTTATTCATAAGGGATGTTCGCTTATAGGTAAAACTCTGGGTGAAAGCGGCATACGCGAAGAGTACGACTGTATGGTGGTAGGAGTAGAAGAGGGTCAGCAGAATCTTACCCTTATTAACCCCGACCGCCATTTCTGTCAGGGCGATGTGGTATGGATAGTGGGCGAGAAAGACTCCGTAGAGCGTCTGCTCCAGGCATAATGCCCATGTATACGGGGTAGTGAGCAAAGACGCTTCAACAATCTGTATTCGCTCTATTATAACGAAGAAGCGGTGGCAATTTAGGAATTTCTTCCTGTTTGCCACCGCTTCTTTGCTGTTTGTAAGATACCGTTTTTAGAGAGTATCTACAGTTAGGAAGTGTTATCTTACTACTATCTTCTTGCCTTTCACTACATATATACCTGCGGGCACGCTTACACTCTTGGTTGCGCCGGCATCTACGGTTACTTGGGCCACCTGTCGGCCGTCTACACTATATATGCTCAGATTTTCTTTCTTGTCAGAACTTACTACTATTTCGCCGTCAGCGCCAGTTATGGTTAATCCGCTTGTTACCGCTGGGTTATCAATAGCGGTAGGCTTACCGGCTACGTATAAGAACTGCATATTAGCAGAAATCGGATAGCCCCTTGTTTCATCTGATACCAATAGCAAATAATAACTAGGATTTTCCATATCTATAAAATTTAATGCCGAGTTGTCAGAGTCTTCAAAATAAACTGTAGGTTGACATGCCATGAACCTACTACCACCTATGTCTTGGGGAGTATATGTTTCCTCAATATAGGTAATAGTACCGTCTGCTGGCACATATACCGTTTTAAATCCCTTCCAGTATTGCTTGTATGTATCTATATTGGTTGCAGATATATAGTATCTTACATTGCCCGATGCACCTAAGTTCTTAAATCCATATCGTACAAATGCATAGTCATCATTTACTTTTGGAGCTTTAACTAGCTGGCCTCCATATTTCGCATTCTCAGTCTCATAGTCGCCTGGGGTAGCATTGTTTTCTACACTTACAAGTGTTAATACGGGGTTTGTAGTTTTTACCACAGTGAACTCTGCGGCAGAAATCAAGTAGTTCCCACTAGCGTCTTTAACCCAGACGTATATCTTGTCACCCCCTTCCATATAGATGGTGTTTAGGGTTACATCGCGTGTAGTGCTGCTATGTGCTGCCACGGTGATATATACGTTTTGGGCAACGGTTTCTGGGCACTCATTGGTTTCTCTCCAATATACATTAATATCGCCTATGAAGTCGTCATCGCTATTGTTGGTTATGGTCATCGACAGGGTGGTTTCAGAGTAGGCTTCAAGTGCGCCTTTTACAGCTAATTCGGCAGTAAGATTCTCACTTGCTGTTTGGGTAAGCTCGGTCTCTGTTGCGGTAAAGGTATATGGATAAATATCGTTGTATAAGCATTTGTTCCATTTAGTCTCTCCATCTTTACGGTACAGCGCATATATTGTATATGTGCCGGCTTTTGGTGAAAATTTGAAGGTAACTTCTAATGGTATTCCATATCCTCTTTTTAAATGATATTTTTCGGGGGTAGTTAATATAGTGTATCCACCATTGCCGTCGCTAATACCATAGGCCAATTCGCCCGTTGCTGTACCTGATGCGTAACTGAATATGGCATCCTTGATATTTATCTTAAAACTGCCAGACTCGCCAATGCGGGTATTCTTGGTAATTTCCATGCCCGATGTAAAAGCCTCGGTGTCGTACTTCTGTACTACAAGGTCTGTTTGACTTACTATTAATGGTTCGTCGGTTACGCCGTTGTCTGGTTGTATACCTATTATCATACCGCAACTGCGGTTGAAACCATCGGAAGCATTGCCCGAGCCAATTCCTCCCTTGGCTGGATTTAGAACAGTTATATCAAAATATCCGTCTTGAGCTCCACCCCATCCCCAGTTGATATGGTACAGGCCTTCGCCGTCGCTACCGTCGCATACAAACTCGTGACCCACATCAGACGAAAATCCGTAGTAGAGAATTGGTCGTTTGGCTTTGAGCTCGTTGTCTATCAGTTCTGTCCATTTGGCTACACTTACCATGCTGCGATGTACTTCTACCATCAGGTCGGCATCGTAACCAAAAAATTTGGCCATGTCTTCAGTAGTTACGGAGGCACCCGACGTGGAGTTGTAGTCCATATTTATAGCCGTGCCACAGTGTAGCATCAACTTGGCTACTGCAAGAGCCTGGGTGGTATTGTATTGGCTGGGGTATCCATCACTTGGATAGGTTGCCAATATATTGTCCCAATCGTATGTTTCTCCAGCCGATATGGCATCCATATTAATTTTGAGCGTGGCTGTTGTGTATGCGGGAATATCTGCCAAAAGTTTACTGGGATATTTCCAGTAGGCCATTACCTGTGCCATAGCTGTAGCCACACATCCAGTTGCAGCCTTATTGGAACCATTGTATAAAGGGCACAAATAGTTGTAGGGGAAATCCTGATTATACTGAATATCGCCTAACAGTGGACTTACTGCGGCTGCCGTGCGATTGGGGTTAGAACGCAGTGTCTTGCACTCGTTTAGGGCTTTTATAGCTTGCTTGTCGCCTGCCTTTACAGCCTCTACCATGGCTTTGTAACTTTCCAAGAAAGCCTTCATAGCATCGGGCATTTGGGTCTCATCGTAAGTACCCTTGTCGGTATAACCCACAATCTCGGGCATACGGTCGTCGCCTGATACAATAGTAAATCCCTTGTTGGTGCCATTGGGAAATACATAGTAGCTGGCTATGGTCTGCATTTGTCCGTCAGCCCCGTTAAGCACTTTGGCTTTGGCTTTAGCCTTAGCGTCTATTACTATACCCAGGCTATTGGCTTTAGCCTCGGCAATCTTCTGTGCCTGTGTAAACGTACGCGGA
>CAVKSZ010000024.1:0-31367 GCA_963659135.1 Bulleidia sp.
ATCAATTCAGATGTGCCTTGCGGAAAGTATATGCAGCCATAGATTTGTGACATCTAAAAACTAAGGATTATGGCAAAGATAAAAGTTGAGAATACTGAAATATCTGTTGTTAATGTGCTAAACGAGGATTACATCTCCTTGACCGATATGGCGCATAGCCAAATGCAGGAGCATATTATCTTCAGATGGATGAGTCTTAAAAGTACCATCGAGTATCTTGGCGAATGGGAGATGCTATACAACCCTAATTTTAATTGTACCGAATTCGATACAATTAGAAATGCTGCTGGCAGTAACAACTTCGTGCTTTCCGTAAAGTCATGGATTCAAAGAACAGGCGCCGTAGGCATTATGGCGAAAGCTGGTCGATATGGCGGAACTTATGCCCATCGTGACATTGCCTATCACTTCGGTATGTGGATTAGTCCCCGTTTTCAACTTCTATTGGTAAAAGAATATCAGCGTCTTAAAGCGGAAGAGCAGAAACAACTTGCTTGGTCGGCCAAGCGTGAACTGTCCAAGATAAACTACCGCATCCATACGGATGCCATCAAAGCCAATCTTATTCCAGCCGAAGTGACTCGCGAGCAAGCAGCCATAAAGTATGCCGACGAAGCGGACGTGCTCAACATCGCCATGTTTGGTATGACGGCAAGACTATGGCGAGAGCAGAATCCTGACAAGAAGGGCAACATCCGCGATTATGCCAGCATCAACGAACTTATCTGTCTCTCCAATATGGAGAATCTGAATGCAGTGTTCATCAACGATGGCATGGCACAATCCGACAGATTGATAAAGCTCAACCAAATAGCCATCCAGCAGATGAGGATTCTTGAGGACACTGGCGGCAGAAATCTTTTGAAGTAAACGAAATATGAACTTGCAATTCAATACGTCATTGGCGGAAGGCTACAAAAGTGCAAGCCAAATAGCACGCGTACTTACGGAAGATTGGCTTGCACACAATATGTATTGCCCGATTTGTGGCGAACAAACTATTAGGCATGCAGAACCCAACGCCCCAGTAAAGGATTACGTTTGCGACAATTGTAAGTCACAGTATGAACTAAAAAGCAAGAAGTCCGAGAGCGACCAATTTCAGTCTACCGTAAACGATGGTGTCTATAGGACTATGATTGATAGAATTACGTCGTTGGACAATCCCAGTTTCTTTTTTATGCACTACGACAGGTACGAGGTCAATAATTTGGTCATTGTGCCTAAATGCTTCTTCACCCCAGGTGTAATAGAAAAGCGGAAAGCCTTGCCTGACAGTGCACGCAGAGCCGGTTGGGAGGGATGCAATATCCTTATGCAGAAGATTCCCGAAACGGCAAAAATCCCAATCATACTGAACGGAGAAGTAATCCCCGTCACCAATGTGATTTCACAGTACAGGAAGGTCTACAATCTGCAAACACGTTCGGTGGAAAGCCGGGGATGGCTTATTGATACTCTTCGCATTGTAGAACGAATGGAGGACACGTTTCAGCTCAAACACATGTACGACTTCTGCGATGAACTTAAGATAAAGCACCCCAACAATAATCATGTCAGAGACAAAATAAGACAGCAACTTCAGTTTCTGCGAGACAAAGGTTTCATCGAGTTCATGGGAAACGGTGTCTATAGAAAAATACAGTACTAGCCCCTGTCCTTGAGATCAATTATTAACAATACCACAATCCATTCAAACCACCTAAGCGTCTAACGCCTAAGTATTTGCAACTTTTCTGAAATGATCATTTTTGATCACAAAAGTCAAACTATGATCTTCTCGGTCTTACTTAAGTTTTTTAGTATACTTTTGTGCCCGATTTATGGAATTTCAGATACAAATAACAGAAAGCTTAAGACGACTGACTACCGTTTCGGCACCCTCGGAAACTGAAGCTGTCAATCTGGTGCGTCAGTATTATAAAAAAGAAAAGATTATACTCGACGCAGCCGATTTTACGACAGTAGATTTCACTGTCCGAAATCGGGAACTTGTACCTTTTTACAAATCCTCTCAAAACGATTTTGTTCTTGCTCACGGCGACTGCTTCAATCTCCTCAAAGAGTTTGATTTCAAGTTCGACATGATATTTGCAGACCCTCCTTATTTTCTCTCCAACGGTGGAATATCATTGAAGAGCGGCAAGGTGGTGTGTGTTGATAAAGGCGAATGGGATAAGGGTAAGTCGCAAGAGGACATGATGGCTTTCAACATGGAGTGGCTACGCCTCTGTCGCGACAAGCTCAAGGACAACGGCACAATATGGATAAGCGGTACTTACCACAACATCTTTTCCGTAGCTAACTGCTTGACAGAGCTTGGCTATAAGATTTTAAATGTTATTACTTGGCAGAAAACAAATCCTCCTGCCAATATCTCTTGTCGTTTCTTTACATACTCTACAGAGTTCATCATCTGGGCAAGAAAGATGCAGAAAGTTCCCCATAAGTTTAACTACGACCTAATGAAGGAGCTGAACGATGGCAAGCAAATGACCGATGTTTGGCGTATGCCTGCAATCGGGCGTTGGGAAAAGACTTGCGGTAAGCATCCCACACAAAAGCCTCTGCGCCTTCTTGTCCGCTTGATACTCGCCTCAACCAATCAGGGTGACTGGATTCTCGACCCATTCAGCGGCAGTTCAACGACAGGCATTGCCGCAAATCTTTGTGGACGAAGATTTGCAGGAATAGAACAGGATGAAGAGTTTTGTCAACTGAGTAAGGCAAGGCGCCAGGAAATAGAGAGTTTTGAAAACTATGACAGTTTAATAAACCATATAGGTGATTTGCATAAAATACGGCAAGATTGTTCTATGGTTAATGAAGCAGTCTGCGGATATAACGAATTGCCTTTTTGAAAAAAATATGCACAAGATTTACGCGGTAAGCCATTTGTAACTCGTGTAAAGATGTATGACGGGCAGATACAGGTAGGCGAAAACCGTTGGATATATGTGCCTAACTCTACATAACACATGATAAAACTATTGCGTGTAATCAGTGCAAAACTCCGTATAAAACTAGAAATCAGCGCAATATAATATTGCTGACTATAGGGCTTTACCATCCCCAGTGTACTACGGTGATACGATAGCGTAAAAGGGATGCAAAAGAAAGATGTATGGAAAACAAAATCGGTATAGGATTATTGTTTTTCGGTAAATTTGCATTATTAGTAAATTTGCATTACTTTTGCACATTATATGGATAATAAGAAAGCTACTTTAGAATTGGGGACGAAGCCCGTAGGGCGGTTGCTATGGCAGTATGCATTGCCGGCAATCATTGCTATGACAGCCTCGTCGCTGTATAATATTGCTGACCGTGTGTTTTTGGGGCAGGTGGTAGGACCGCTGGCCATATCGGGGCTGGCTATTACTATGCCATTCATGAATCTTTCGGGTGCTTTCGGTGCAGCCGTGGGTGTAGGTGCTTCTACCGCCATATCGGTGAAGCTGGGGCAACGCGACTATAGCATTGCCGAGAATCTGCTAGGCAATACGGTTACACTGAACATACTTGTGGGCGTGGTGCTGGGTGTACTATGTCTGATATTCTTAGACCCCATATTGTACTTCTTCGGGGCAAGTGAGGCTACTGTGCCCTACGCTCGCGACTATATGCAAATAATATTAGTGGGCAATGTAATTACCCACTTGTATCTAGGACTTAACGCCGTATTGCGGTCGGCCAGCAAACCCAAGCAAGCTATGAACGCCACTATATTTACCGTGGTGATGAATATTCTGCTCGATGCTCTTTTTATCTGGGTGTTTGGTTGGGGAATACGCGGAGCCGCTTGGGCCACAGTTATATCGCAGGCCATGGCTCTGTGTTACCAGTTGCGCATATTCTCAAATCAGAAAGAACTGCTGCACCTTAAGCGAGGTATATACCGGCTTAAAGCTAGCTTGGTGAAGCAGATAGTAGAGATAGGCGTGTCGCCCTTCTTGATGCAGAGTTGTGCCTGTGTGGTAGTGATATTCCTAAATAACCAGTTGGTACGCTATGGCGGCGACCTAAGTGTAGGTGCTTATGGTATAGGTAATAGTGTAGCGTTTATCTTTGTGATGTTTATTATAGGTCTTAATCAGGGTATGCAGCCTATAGCTGGCTACAACTTTGGTAGCGGACAGATAGACCGATTGGTACGTGTATATCATTTGGCAGTGATGGCTGCCACCAGTATTATGCTGGTAGGGTGGGCTACAGCAATGTTTGTGCCCCATCTGTGTGCCCGTATGTTTACCACATCGCCCGAGCTTATAGGTATATCGGCCCGAGCCATACGCATTATGATGTTGGTATTCCCCTTTGTGGGGTATCAGATAGTGACCACCAATCTGTTTCAGTGTATAGGTATGGTAAAGATAAGTATCTTTCTCTCACTATCGCGGCAGATGGTATTCTTGTTGCCCTTGATAGGTGTGTTGCCCCTGTTTTGGGGCGTAGACGGAGTATGGTATGCCATGCCGGTATCTGACCTGCTGGCAACTATCGCCACCTTTATTATAATGAAGATCTACATCAGAAAACTAAAGAATAGTAACCCTGTAACTACTGGCAATAATGGACAATAAGCAAAAAATAATTATCACCATAGGTAGGCAGATTGGCAGCGGCGGAAGTGCTGTGGCAGAGATGCTGGCCAAAGAATTTGGAGCCAAGCTATATGATAGCCAGATACTCAACCTGGCAGCACGCGAAAGCGGATTCAGTGAAGAATTCTTTGCTGAAAACGATGAGAAGAAAGGTTTCTTTAAGACGGCTTTGCAGTTTCATCTCCCTCTGTTTGCCCGCAATAGCTATTACGACAATAACGAGTTTACGCAAGAAAAACTATATCTCTTCCAGTGTGACGCCATACGCAAAGCCGCCGAAGAGGGTAGCTGCGTATTTGTAGGTCGTACGGCCGATTATGTATTGCGCGATATGGACAATGTTGTTAACGTGTTTCTTACGGCCGATATAGAGCAACGCGTGGCAGAGGTGGCACGTCGTCGTGGTATAAGTGTTGATGAGGCACGTAAGTATATTAGCGATGGCGAGAGTAAACGCTCGTCGTACTACAACTACTATACCGGCAAGCGATGGGGGCATAGCGAGAGTTACGACCTATGTATAAACGCAGGTCGGATAGGCAACGAGGCTACCGTAAAGATGATAGCCAACTATGTGAGCCAAGTTACCTGTCAAGACAATAACAACAATGAGTAAGCGCATAGGCATAATAAGCGATACCCATAGCTGTTGGGACGATAAGTATGAAACCTATTTGGGTGATTGCGACGAGATATGGCATGCCGGCGATATAGGCAGTACAGAACTGGCCGACCGCTTTGAAGATATGCGTCCGGTATTTCGTGCCGTATGTGGAAACTGTGACGGAGGCGATCTGCGTCGTCGATATCCTGAAAAGTTGCGCTTCAAGTGCGAAGAAGTAGACGTACTTATCAAGCATATAGGCGGATACCCCGGCCATTACGACCGCTCGGTAATGGGGCAGCTTATGGCTATGCCTCCTAAACTCTTTATTGCCGGCCACTCGCATATACTCAAGGTGCAGTACGACCGCACGTTGGAGATGCTCCACATTAATCCCGGAGCCGCAGGTATGCAGGGATGGCATTTAGACCGCACGCTGGTGAGAATTACCATAGACGGCGATAAAATAAGCGACTGTGAGGTAATAACCCTTAACGAAAAGAAGAAGACAACGTGATAAGTTGACTTTACCAAAAGTCTCATCATAAACAGGAAATATTAACAACGGTGGAAAACAATAACCACTATAAAAAGCATACAGATATGAAAACTTACCTGGTTACCGGTGCCGCCGGATTTATCGGCGCTAATTTTATTAAGTATCTACTCTATAAGAAGTATGCCAACGACGATATTCGGGTGGTAATACTCGATGCCCTTACCTACGCAGGTAATCTGGGTACTATCAAGGACGATATAGACAACCGCCGTTGCTTCTTTGTAAAAGGCGATATACGCGACAGAGAACTGGTTGACAAGATATTTGCAGAATACGATGTAGACTATGTGGTAAACTTTGCTGCCGAGAGTCATGTAGACCGTTCGATAGAAGACCCACAACTCTTCTTGAGTGTTAATATCCTGGGTACGCAGAACCTGCTGGATGTAGCTCGCCGTGCATGGGTGACTGGGCGCGACACACAGGGATACCCGGTATGGAAATCGGGCAAACGATTCCATCAGGTAGCTACCGACGAAGTGTATGGTTCGCTAGGTTCCGATGGATATTTTACCGAAGAAACACCGCTCTGTCCACATAGTCCGTACTCGGCATCCAAAACATCGGCCGACCTGTTTGTAATGGCTTATCGCGATACATACCATATGCCCGTATCTATAACCCGTTGCTCTAACAACTACGGTCCATATCACTTTCCTGAAAAGCTTATTCCGCTTATTATCAATAATATTCTTGAAGGAAAGCAGTTGCCCGTTTATGGTGAAGGACTAAATGTGCGCGACTGGCTTTATGTAGAAGACCACTGTAAGGCTATCGACCTGGTAGTTCGTCAGGGGCGTGAAGGCGAGATATATAATGTAGGCGGTCATAACGAGATGCGCAATATAGATATTGTGAAACTTATCATCAAGACCATACATGATATGATGGCTAACGACAAACAGTTGCGCCAAGTACTTAAAAAGCAAGTGATAGACGCCAACGGCGATATAAGCATAGACTGGATAAACGATAGTCTTATCACCCATGTGGCCGACCGCTTAGGCCATGACCAGCGTTACGCCATCGATCCTACAAAGATAAAGAACGAATTGGGATGGTTTCCCGAAACATGTTTTGCTGAGGGTATAGTGAAGACTATTCGCTGGAACCTAGATAATCAAGACTGGGTAAAAGACGTAACCTCTGGTGACTATCAGAAGTATTACGAACAGATGTATGGCAATAGGGGATAACCATAAATAAATATATACGATGAAAAAGATAATGTTGCTCGGTTCGGGCGAGTTGGGTAAAGAGTTAGTGATAGCTGCCAAGCGAGCCGGACTCTATGTAGTGGCTTGTGATAGATATGATAATGCGCCCGCTATGCAGGTGGCCGACGAAAGAGAGATATTCAATATGCTTGATGGCGATGCCCTTGCCGATGCTGTGGCTCGTCACTGCCCCGATATCATTGTGCCAGAGATTGAGGCTATACGTACCGAACGTCTGTTCGACTTTGAAGCCCAAGGCATACAGGTAGTGCCCAGTGCCAAGGCTGTAAACTACACTATGAACCGTCGCGCTATTCGCGATTTGGCTTCAAGAGAGTTAGGACTACGCACAGCAAAATATTATTATGCCAAGACCTTTGATGAGTTCAAGGCTGCGGCCGACTCTATTGGATTTCCTTGTGTGGTAAAGCCACTGATGAGTTCGTCGGGGCATGGACAGAGTTATGTACATAACGATGATGAACTGAATACCGCTTTCAAAGAAGCTATGGAAGGTAGTCGTGGCGATTTACACGAAGTTATCATCGAAGAATTTATAGACTTTGACAGTGAGTTTACACTGCTTACAGTTACTCAGAAAAACGGTCCAACGCTTTTCTGTCCACCTATCGGGCATATACAGAAAGGAGGCGACTACCGCGAGAGTTGGCAGCCTTATCAGATACAACTAGAAGCATTGGAAAAGGCAAAACATATGGCTGCCGAAGTAACACGTGCCCTTACAGGATATGGCATTTGGGGTGTAGAGTTCTTCTTGACCAAACAGGGCGATGTGATTTTCTCAGAACTCTCGCCACGTCCACACGATACTGGAATGGTTACGCTGGGTCATACCACCAATCTTAGTGAATTCGAATTGCATCTGCGTGCCTTTATGGGCTGGAATATACCAGCTATACACTTAGAACATGCTGGCTGTTCGGCAGTAATATTGTCGCCAGTAGAAAGTACAGAACCGCTAGATTACAACTTTGAACAAGCTATGAGCGAAGACCGCACTCGCTTGCGTATCTTTAATAAGCCCGAAGCCCATGTGGGCAGACGAATGGGTGTAAGTCTATGTTATGGTGATGTAGATTCCGATATCAATATGTTGCGCAATAAAGCCAAACGTGTGGCTGCTACCGTATTGGGTACCGATCCATATATGAAGAAATAATGGAGCTTGGAAGGATAATCACTTTAAATAAAATAGCTGACCCCCGAGGAAATCTATCGGTAGCCGAGCAGTTAAAGGATGTTCCTTTCAGGGTGAGTAGGGTATATTGGACGTACGATATTCCTGCAGGAAGCCATCGTGGAGGTCATGCCCACCGCCATTGTCACGAATTTATTATTGCTGTCAATGGTTCTTTTCGTGTTACTCTTGATGATGGCTCACAGCGCCAGACCTACCAACTTAACCGACCTTATTTGGGGTTGTTGGTAGATACTGGTATTTGGCGTACTCTTGATGATTTCTCGGCGGGTTCGGTATGTCTGGTTTTGGCGGAAGACCCCTATGACGAAGCCGACTATATCTACGATTACGAAGAATTCATGCAGAGCAAGAAAAAGGATGTTTGAGATAAAAAGATATTCTGCCGCCGACCGTGAGAGATGGGACAACTATGTGCGCCGTGCGCGCAATGCCACTTTTCTCTTTGAGCGAAACTATATGGAATATCATGCTGACCGATTTGACGATTATTCGCTGATGTTCTATCGTCAAGGTAGGCTCTATGCATTGCTTCCTGCTCATCGTTGCGATAGTACGTTGGTATCTCATTTTGGTCTTACTTATGGCGGCTTGCTTATGGATATTCATGTTACCATAAGCGATACTTGCCAGTTGTTTACCTGTCTTAACTCTTATTTGCGCTGTCAGGGCTTTACTCGTGTGCTTTACCGCCCGGTGCCATGGGTTTACCATATCCATCCATCAGAAGAAGATCTCTATGCTATTTTTTGGCAATGCAATGCCCACCTTTATCGTAGAAATATAGGTACTGCTATCAGTATGTGTCAGCATCTGCCGTGGCGTAAAGACCATCAGCGCCGTTTGCGTAAGGCTCATGCCGCTGGTGTTACGGTAAAGAGTAATGCTGATTTGTCTGAATTTTGGCCTATATTAGAAGATAATCTGCGAGAGCGTTTTGATGCCACTCCGGTGCATACACTCAACGAGATATTGCTGTTGCAGCGTAGATTTCCAGATAATATTATCCAATATAGTGCTTATCGTAATGGTCATATTATAGGCGGTATCACTTTTTATATCAGTAAGCAAGTGATACATGGTCAGTATAGTGCCACTAACGACGAGGGCAAGGAGTTTGGTGCGATGGAAGCCATCTACGAGCAGGTGATGTATCATGATTATAAGGATATGGAGTATCTTGACTTCGGTAGTTCTACCGAAGCCGATTGTAGTGTTATCAATGCCGGACTTATAGCTCACAAAGAGGGGTATGGCGGCAGAGGAGTGGTCTACGATACTTATGAATGGCAACTATGATAAACTATCTTGACTTGCAACGTACCACGGCACTACATGCCGAGGAGATTACCCAGGCGGTAACCGATGTGGTTTCCAGTGGGCGTTATCTACAGGGCGAAGCTACCCGACGCTTTGAGTCAGACTATGCCAGCTATATAGGCATGCGCCACTGTATAGGATGTGGTAATGGTCTGGATGCGCTCACGCTGATATTGCGTGCTTATAAGGAGATAGGACGCCTAGCCGAGGGCGACGAGGTGATAGTTCCGGCCAATACCTACATAGCCTCGATACTGGCAATAACAGAGAATAGGCTGAACCCCGTATTGGTAGAGCCTGATATAAATACCTATAATATAAATGATACGCTGATAGAGCAAGCCATAACGCCGCGCACACGGGCTATACTGATAGTGCATCTCTATGGGCGTTGTGCCTATACCGAAAGAATAGGGCAGATATGCCGCCAGCATAACCTACTGCTGATAGAAGATAATGCTCAGGCTCATGGTTGTACCTTCATGGGTAAACATACTGGTGCTTTGGGTCATGCTGCCGGCCATTCGTTCTATCCGGGAAAGAACCTTGGGGCATTAGGCGATGCAGGAGCTGTAACTACCAACGATGATGATTTGGCCCGAGCAGTAAGAGCCATAGCCAACTACGGTAGTAGTAAGAAATATGTATTTGATTATTGCGGGCGCAACAGTCGTATTGATGAGATTCAGGCTGCGGTGCTTAGTGTAAAACTCAGATATCTTGATAGCGAGAACCGCCGCCGTAAAGATATAGCAAAGTATTACCTTTCACACATTCATAACCCCTTTGTTATTTTGCCTACCTATGCGGGTTGTGATAATGTATGGCATATATTCCCCATACGTTGTAGTAGGCGCGATGCTCTGTCACAGCATCTTCTCAATAGTGGCATACAACCCCTTATTCATTATCCTATACCTCCACACCATCAGCGTTGTTATAGTTCATGGCGGTCAATGTCTCTGCCCATTACCGAGCAGATTCATCAAGAAGAGTTGAGTCTGCCGTTGACTCCTTATCTCTCTGATAGCGAGTGTGCCGAAGTGGTTAATGCCGTTAATGATTTTAGTCCCCGTCTATTCAGCGTCGAACGGGAATAAGCCGTAGAGTTCGGCGTCTATATTGTCGGTAATGGTCTTGAAGTCTTCTACGCTGCTTTCAAACTGCAGGTTGTCGCCGTCTACTATCATTAGTTTTCCTTTGTATCCAGCTATCCATTCTTCGTATCTGCGGTTCAATCCCTCAAGATAGTCTATGCGTATAGAGCGCTCAAAGTCGCGTCCGCGCTTCTGGATATGCGATACTAGTGTAGGGATAGACGAACGGATGTAAATCATCAGGTCGGGTAGCTTTACAAGCGACATCATCAGGTCGAAAAGGTCGGTATAATTATCAAAGTCTCGATCGCTCATCATGCCCATATCGTGTAGATTTGGGGCGAAGATACGTGCATCTTCAAAGATGGTTCTGTCCTGGATGATGGTGTCTTGACTTTTGGCTATCTCTACCACATCGCGGAATCGCTTGTTGAGAAAATATATCTGTAGGTTAAACGACCATCGGTTCATGTCGGCATAGTAGTCGGCCAGATATGGATTGTTGTCTACGGGTTCGAAATGTGGAATCCATCCGTATCGTTTTGACAGTTTCTTGGTAAGAGTAGTCTTACCGCTACCTATGTTCCCGGCAATTGCTATATGCATAGTTGTAATGTTTTATTCGTTGTCTTTAAATGGAAGAGTTCCCAGTTGCAGGGCGCTGTCTACGCGCTCTATGATACGGGCAAACTTGTCAGGACAGTGCTGAAAGTCGTTGTCGTCGGCTTCTACTACCAGTACCTGCCCCTTGTATTTATTGAAAATGAAATCTTCGTATCGCTGGTTCAGATTCTTGAGATATTCCAGTTGCATAGTCTGCTCGTAATCGCGACCGCGCTTTTGGATATTCTTTACCAAATGAGGCACCGAGGCACGCAGATATATCATCAGGTCGGGCAACTGCGCTACGTCTGTCATTATCTCAAACAGCTCCATATAGGTTTCATAGTCGCGGTCAGACATGTTGCCCATATCCCTATTGTTGGCGGTAAACACATATACCCCCTCATAGATAGAGCGGTCTTGCACCACAGAGTTCTTACTCTTGCGTATCTCCAGCAGGTCGCGAAAACGCTGCTTTAGGAAGTATACTTCAAGGCAGAACGACCATCGGGCTATATCCTTATAGTAGTCCTCAAGATAGGGATTCATGTCTACCGGCTCAAAGCGTGGAGTCCATCCATAATGCTTTGCCAACATGTTGGTAAGCGTGGTCTTTCCGCTGCCTATATTGCCTGCTATCGCTATATGCACAGTTTATATCATTAGGTTATATTGAACAAGTATCTCTTATCATGCCTTTTGGGCTTGTATGATGCACAAAGGTAGTTAAAATATATAGAAAATTGGTGGTTGTGGTAGAAAAATATGAAAAGAAATATGGCGAATCTTATATATATGTATATCTTTGTAACTGATAAGCAGTGGCTTGTCTATAATAAGTTTTAAGGGGGTGGTAATTTATAGAACCACCTTAATTATGTTCGTGCTTGCAGTATGTTTGTAAGGCGAATAATTATTCATTATTTAAATACATTGGAAATATGAAGAAAATTAATGTTACCGTAGCCGTATGGATGCTTATTGGCACGCTTACCATGAGTTCGTGTATCGGTTCGTATTCACTGTTCAATAAGTTTGCCAAATGGGAAACTCAGATGACCAGCAACAAGTATGTTAACGCCATTGTTGGCTTTATCATTACTCCCTTTGTAGGTTCTGTTTGTCTCTTGGCCGACTCTGTGATATTCAATAGCATCGAGTTCTGGAGCGGCAGCAATCCCATAGCCGACATTGGCAAGACACGTACCGTGATGGGACAAGACGGCCGTTACTATGCCATAACAACTCTCAAGAATGGTTACGAGATTAAGGCTCCCAGTGGCGAGGTTACCAACCTTATCTATAATAAGAAGAACAACTCTTGGTCTATGGAGCAGAATGGTGCCGTGAAAGAGATATTCCGTTTCAACAACGATGGTACTATCATGGCTACCGTTAATGGCGAAAAGCATAACTATACCCTTGATGAGGCTGGTGTATATCAGGCTCGTATGGATGCCAATGGCGGTATGTTCTTTGCTATGCGATAACCAGTAGTATATGGTGGTATTACTTAGTAACCACCTATATTAATATATAAAGTAACAGCTTTCTCTCTTATAGGGATGGCTGTTCTTTATTTTATTATAGGGCGGTTTTTAGAACCACCCTATATAGGTATGTTATACTGCTTACGGCCGTAGGCAGCGTGGTCTACGGTCGCCGTACAATTGGCCTACGGCAGTGGGCAACCTTGCCGTGGGCCGTAAGCAATCAAGAAACCATTGTTTGGCGTTAGCCTAGGCTAAATATTATGCCGTATGGCGTGTACTTTCAGATTTTTATTCGTATTTTTGCCCTGTCTTTTATTGCCTTTCATATATAGCTCATACTGTTTATGGGCTTTGTAGCGGTTAGCGTTACAGAGAGGCGTTTTGATAATATGCTGTAGGGCTGATGCCCCACAGTAGTAATCTTGTTATTTTATGAAGAAGTATATACTTACAATATTGTTAGCTTGTTCTGCTTTGGTTCTTTGGTCAAAAGATGTGGTATGGTATAGTGGCCGAGGCAGCGTGGGATATAGTTTTACGGGTAAGCGTACCGGTGTGGTAGATATGGCACTCGATATGTTTGCCGAAGATATGCAGGCAGTTACGGGGCATAAGGCTGAGAGCCGGCAGGGTGCAGTGATTGAGATATTCGAACTCGACAAGATGCGTGATAAAGATTTCCGTCGCCTGCAGCGCCGCAATGTACCTATCAGCCGTATTATTGCTAAGCAAGATGCTTTTGCTATCTGTGTAGACGGCGGCCATGTAGTGGTTTTGGGCAGCAATGCCAACGGTACGGCTTATGGCATTCTTGAACTTTCGCGTATGGCGGGAGTGTCGCCATGGATATGGTGGGGCGATGTGGCTCCCTTGCAGCGTAAGTATCTGGCCGTGCCCGAAGGCTATCTTACTGTGCAGTGGCCGTCGGTAGCTCGGCGTGGTTTTGTAGCCCATGGCAAGGGGTTAGACTCTCACCGCCTACACCGACTCTTGTTGCGCTTACGGGGTAATAGCATGAAACTATCAGGTGAACAAGGTGCAAAACATATGGATATAGGCGGCTCTTGGTTGCCGTCTACCCAGCCCGGACGTATCTATGCCGAAATGAAGACGGCCTATAGTCAAGGCGCACGCCATGAGTGGATGGCCATGGTCGATAATCCGCGTACGGTGGCTTACCAGCTGTCGCTTTTTATGGATATGGCATGGAATATAGATTATGTCAATGCCGGTAATATTACGTCGCATCTGTATGCCTGGCTTGTCCAGCAGTTTGGCAGTCAGGCTGCACAACGATTACAGCCCGTAATTACCTACTATTATCACCAGGTAGGCATACGCAGTCCAGAACAGATGGATGTAGAACTAATGGCCGATGCTTTTGGCAACGAGCTGGAGCGGTATCTTGCCAATGGTGAAAATCTGGTTAAGGCTTTGCCCAGTATAGCGCCACTGGTGCCCGATGAGCGGCGCAATGCCTTCTTTGCATGGGTAGAATATCCAGTTAAGGCAGCCTGGCTGGTTGCCGTCAAGCAGCTACAGGCTCAAGAGGCTTGTCATATAGGTCGCCCGGCATCATTTGCCCACGACGATGAGGCGCTGGTTTCTGCCGTGCGCAGTTGGAATGCCTATAAGCAGTTGCAAACGCTTAATCAGACTTATGCTGATATGCTTGATGGTAAATGGCGACACACCATAGATATTGATCAGGCCGGGGTGATGGCAGCGCCCAGCTTTCCCGGAAAATTGCCGCAGGCGGCACTTACGCGCTTTGCTCATGCAGGGACAGAATCATTTAATCTGGATGTAGGCAACACCATTACCCGTAATGCCTGCAATTACCGCAAAGCTTCGCCCCAAGTAGAGACGGTGGCTATGCTGGGCCACAGTATGAAGACGGTAATGGTACCGCCTAGCGGCAGCGTGTCGTACTCGTTTTTCTCAGAACTCAGAGGCCCAGCCGTGGTGCGAGTGGCTCTGATATCTATGCCCGACTATCTAAACCACGATATCCGTATGGCGGTACGTATAGACCAGGCAGAACCGCAGATAATCACCATAAAGCCCGATGTTAATTCGGCGCAGTGGAAAGAAGATGTAAAGCGCGGGCAGACCATTGTTAGCATCGATGTTAATCTAAGTCGCAATAGCCACGATATAGAGATAAAAGCCCTCGATTCTCCGGTCTTTGTAGACCAAATAATGGTAGACTACGACCCCGTGCGCAACTTCTATATGTTTCCCGTTGCGCCCGAGCAGTTGTAGGTGGAAAGTAGGGGTTAAAAGTAAAAAAGGTGGTTCTATAAATGAGTGTTTATAGAACCACCTTTTTCTTATTTTGCAGTTTCTTTTGGACTGCGTTTCTCGCGGTGATAACTGCGGTATTCGTCTAATGGTATCTCTACGTCTGGCTCGGAAAGTTCGCCTTGCTGTGGCAACCCGAAGCAGATATACTTGATGGCTATGCCCCGTGCCATCCACATCGACTCGTAGTAGGTTTGTATGCTAAGCAGTCGCTCGTCGGCACCGGGAGTGTGGTACAGGTCGGCCGTGGCAGTATGTATGGGAAGGCTGTTGTGCTCGGCCATACACTTGGTATAGGTAAACAGGAAGTTTGAGTCGGTCTTAACATGTACCAGTCCCTGGTTTTCTAAGAAGTGGCGGTATCTGTTAAGAAAGGCAGTAGATGTAAGGCGCTTGCGTACATGCTTCATCTGTGGATCAGAGAAGGTGAGCCATATCTGCTGCACCTCGTCTTGCCCGAAGAAGCGGTCAATTATCTCAATATTGGTACGCAGAAAAGCCACGTTCTTCAATCCCTCTTCCAGTGCTTGCTTGGCTCCAGTCCACATGCGTGCCCCTTTGATGTCAACCCCTATAAAGTTAATGTCCGGATACTTGCGGGCCAGACCTACCGTGTATTCGCCACGGCCACATCCTAGTTCAAGTACTATCGGGTTGGTATTGTTAAAATACATGTCGCGCCAATGCCCTTTCATATCGAAGGGCACGTTGTCTATCACTGAAAAAGGATATTGAAACACGTTCTCAAACGCTTCCATATCTGCAAATTTGGCTAATTTCCCTTTGCCCATATTTTCTGTTGTATATTTGTGTAGATTTAATAAAACATTTTTGTTAATTCTCTAATTTATAATAACCTTTTTTAGTTTTTAAATAGATTGTTGTTCTGTCTGCATAAATTTTGCTGATGTCAGAATTGTTTGCATGGTCTTTGTTTTTGGCGACTATGCTATTTATGTAAGTTCCTGTAGATAAATTGTATACATCAATAATGAAATATGAAGTGTTAAAAGGAGTGCGATAGGAAAGAATATATACAAAGTTTCCTTTTACATATGCTCCTATGTTGGAGTTAAATGTGGCTCCTCGTTTGTAGAGATAGTAATCTTTGTATTGTATTATCTCCGGGAATGGTATATTGTCTTTTGTATTTATGATTTTTATTGGTGTTCCATTTGGGGAAAAGATTACAACGTAGGGAATATGAGTGAATGTAAAGGTAATATTATTATATGCATTGAGAAATGTTCCGTAATAGGCCATAACTCTTTCGCTTTTATTTTTGTAATTGTCGTTAAATGGCAAAGTATAAATACATTGTCTAATTTTCTTTTTATTGTTGTTGTGAGATGAAATATAAAAAGCATAATGACTTGTAGAATTTTTGCTTGCAGCTTCTAAAGACAGAAAAAGTTGGTCATTTAAATCTATTGAATCTATAAGATTTGCATCTTTGATTTTTGTTGGTGATTCAAAGGTGATATTTTGGGGGCATTTAATAGATGTTGCGTTCATGATATGTTTAGAAAATGTTCTTGAAAAATAATATAAAGGGTGTTCGTTCGTAACTTTTTTATAAGTTAAGAATATTATAGAGAACAATAACGTGATGCAGACTATAAAGACGCAAATTATAAATGGCTTATACTTTTTTATGTTTGTTGTTTTCATATGTAACTATTCAGCAAAAAAAACAAAAGTGGCGTTCATTAAAATAGAATTTTGATAACGTTTAAAAACTTGTTGTGTCATTATATCGGGCTGTAGACCCCAAAGCCCCAAGCCCAGGGCAATGCCCAGGGTATTGTAGAATATGAAATGATACCTTGTAAAGGCAAAAGCAAAATTACTAAGCAGATTATTAATGCTTTTGCACTTACAGCGCGCATTATTTGTAGATTAATTGTATTCAGGACATTGCCCTTGCCTTTATGCTTTTGCCCCTTTTGGGGCGTGATATTAGGTGTCACAAAGTTATTGATTATAATTGTCCAAATTGGCATTCGGTGAATAGATGTTTTCATATAAAAGATATAAGAGTATGATGATTATGCCTCCATTTATGAACATATGCCAAACAAAAGGTAGGCCATTAAGGATTCCACCACAACCGCATATCTCATATAAATCAAACATATATAGGTATAATATATAGAATGAAAAGGTTAGCATCATACACAATGATAAAATAAAGCCTATTCTTTCTCTGAAAATTAGTAACGCAACACTAATAATTTCTGCTGATATGACGCTGTATGCAACTATATCAACAAGTGCTCCTTTGAAAATTCCTGTTTTAGCAATGTTGAGTAAGAACGAAGGTAAATTAAATATCTTGTTTATCGAAGTATATGTAAAAAATATTATTAAAAATAATTGTAATATAAAACTTACTTTTCTGTTCAACCAGATATGTTTCATATGGATATATGTTCTTTTATTTACAAAATTAATTCATAAGTATAGCCTTTACACAACTCTATAAGTTAAAAAAATAAAAAGAGATGAATTTTATTTGAACTTATTGATGTGATATGGTGATAAACATGTAAATTTGGAGCAATTAACTTAAATATTTAGAATTATGAAAAAGAGTGTTAAAATTGTAGCCGCTTTATGTGGCGTTTTTCTTGCAGTTATTTGTGTAACACAAAATTCAAATGCTATTATTTCCCAAGGTAATGCCTCAAAGGGTATGCAAATTAAACAAATAACATCAACTCAACTTGATACATTGGGGAAGTGTTCAGGTAATGATGGAATTTGTTTTACTAGAGGTGGAGCTACTTATATAGGGGAATGGATAGAATTCGTACATTGAGTTTGAGGCTTTTTTTCTCGAGCCATCCTCTTTGTGTTGGCTTTCTTTTCTTCTTTATGTTTCTTTGTGCTTCGGTACACTCGCAAACATTGGTTTCGATTCGCATTACAAGCGGACAAGTAGCTGTTCCCAATATGATGTTGAACGTAAGTGTGTGTGGAAAAGCCAAAACGCTGAAAAGTGACGCTGATGGACGGGTAAATCTGAAATTAAATCAGAAGGAAACGCAGTGTGATGAAATTAAAGTCTCTATAAGGAGTAAATTTTATCAAAATCTGGATACTCTTTTATATCTTAATTCTTCTACTAACGACTATCTTTTAGACTTACACGAAAAATCTCTTGATATTGCTCCGGTAGAGGTGGTAGCTTATCGGCCTATGGCTAAGAATAATGCCGAAAAATCTGTGTATACCATAGATATGCGTAGCCTGCTAAAAACCACACGAGCCAATAAAGCTTTGGAGTATCTGCCGGGGGTGGTGGCTTTTGAAAACAATTATACACTGGTAGGAAAAAATCAGCAGGCAAGGATAAAAATTAATGGTGTACTAGCAAGTGCCGCTGAATTAAAAGCCCTTTATGCTAAGGATATAGAGCGGGTAGAGGTGCGTGAGATAACTAAAGATGATAATGACCGTTATGCTGGAGAAATCAATATAGTGAAGAAACGGCAAGAGCAACCTAAAATTTATGGTAGATTATCAGGAACGGTAGGTTCGTTGCACTCCTTGGTTGGTACTTTTGATAATTTTGGTTTTCAAAACAAGAAATGGGATATTACCGCCATCGCTGGCTATACCCAACATAGCCAGAATACATATGTTAGTGTGCAGCGTACATCTACTTCAGTCCCCAATGATAAACAATCAATGAGTGTAGATCGTGATATTCAAATCAAGCAGAAAACGTTACAAATGGCTGCAACATGGTTTCCAACCAGCCGTTTTACTTGGACTTTAGGGGCTTATCATGCGGGTTACCCTACAAAATCGGCAGAAGATATAATAGGGTTTGACGGATATAATAGTCATCGTAATTATACTGAAACGCTTGAAAGCTATGGTGCATATACTAATGCTAGCTATGCCATAAAGCCCCAGCATAAGATTAATGTTAAGGGTAATTTCTATTATTATCGCGATAAGTATAATTATGCACTTATGATTTCGCAGAATTCTAAGGCGGCTATGCGTGAATATACGGGTGAGGTAAACACCGAGAATCGTATAAAGTTGTGGGGTAGTAGTCATGATGTAGTTTTGGGACTACGTAATACATACCGTCAGAATATGTCTTATGTTCTCAGTAATACCCAATACTCTATTCAGCAAGTTTATCTTTCAGATTTTCACTCTTATAGCAAAGCATTTTCTTCATACCTTATATTAAAGGGAGAAACAGACAACCTAGCCAGTAATCGCACTTGGTTTTTCCAACCGGCATTGCGGTTGAATTATAATATGAGTAAGTCTGGAACTTTGACATTCTCTTACCAACATCGTGTTACTCGGCCAAGTATTGATTATCTCAATGGTGATACCGTCTATCAGAGTGTTTACAACAAAATAGTAGGAAACGAAAATCTCAAGGCTCAATCTAATGATGAGATAAACTTCTCTTATCGCCGTCAGATAGGGCGTACCTATCTTATTACCACAGTAGGCTATACGCATATGTCTAATATAATAGACCAAATTTTTGTTACGCCAAACAGGTACGATGTGGCTGCTTATGAGAATGTGGGGCAGGGTAACGAATACTCTGTGTCTGCATATCTTATGACAAGGTTGTTTGGAAATCGTATGAACCTATCTGTTAATCTAAAAGGATTTTATAAGCAGTATAACTTAAGTTCTGAATATGAAGACCAAACGCTTATAGTTCCTTCTTCAGGGTGGGGATATGCCTTTACTGCCAATATAAGTTATCTTAGTAGTAAACAGTGGATGTATTCTCTCAGTGCCAATTACAATCCTAAGACCTATAGCATGAGCACGATTACTACGAGCAACCCCAGTATATACATGTCTATAGCCAAAAGTATATGTCATAATAAGATAGACCTACGTTTGGGCTTTACTAATACGCTGGCTTATTTTTGTAAATCGTATACTGATTACAATTTCCGTAACATGAGTCAACGGTCAATGCAAAAGCTTTATAGTAACAATATCACGTTTACTGTTGGCTGGAATTTTGGTAAACGCTTTAATCCGCGGCGAGTAACTGGTGCGGCTCCGTCTGATGATATTGTGACCAAACAGCGATAGTGACGGTGAAACATGCACATATATATAAATATAAATCGTACCAAGTTATTTTTTTTGTCGTCACATAAACCATCTATAATAAGTAAGGCGCAAACTCCATTATAGAATCTGCGCCTTACTATGTTGTTCAGCATATATTACTCTATGATTACACGGGTCCATCCGTGCTTATCTTCTATGATGCCGTATTGTATGCCAAGCAGATGCTCGTATAGCTTCTTTGACCATGGACCTGGTTCGTTTCCAAAGTGATACTGCTTGCCAGTGTCTATGTCGTCGATATGCGAGATAGGCGAGATTACGGCTGCTGTGCCGCATGCGCCTGCCTCTTCGAAGGTTTCCAACTCTTCTTCAGGGATGGGCCTACGCTCTACCTTCATACCCAAGTCTTCGGCTATCTGCATAAGACTCTTGTTGGTAATAGATGGTAGTATGCTCGACGATTTAGGAGTTATATAAGTATTGTTCTTGATACCAAAGAAGTTGGCTGCACCACACTCGTCTATATATTTCTTTTCTTTAGCATCTAGATAGAACTCTGATACATATCCCTTCTCCTTAGCCAGAACGTGGGCTTTGAGCGAAGCGGCATAGTTTCCGCCTACCTTGTAAAGACCTGTACCCAGAGGTGCTGCGCGGTCGTACTCGCGTACTATTACGTAGGGGTTGGCAGCAAATCCACCCTTGAAGTAAGGACCTACAGGAGTTACAAAGATAAGGAACATGTAATCATCGGCAGGATGAACGCCCACGCATGGTGATGTGCCGATAAGCAGCGGACGTATGTATAGCGTAGCACCGCTCTCGTAGGGCGGTATGTACTCTTGGTTGAGTAGAACCACGTGCTTTACCATTTCTTCAAATAGTTCGGTGGGTACTTCGGGCATTACTATACCACGACTGGTGCTCTGCAGACGTGCCGCATTCTCTTCTACACGGAATACACGTACTTTGCCATCGGGGCATCGATATGCTTTTAACCCCTCGAATGCCTCTTGCCCGTAGTGTAAACTTGAAGCTGCAATAGAGAGATTTATAGTAGGTTCAGAACTTATTTCTATCTCTCCCCATTTGCCGTTGCGGTAATTGCAACGCACGTTATAGTCTGTCGGTACATAACCGAATTTTAGATTTGCCCAATCCAATTGTTTCATAATAGTTCTCCTTTTTTATATATATGCAGGGCGGCTCTACTGAATGTTCATAGTATATATTTTACTTGTTATTTATCTAACCATCCTGCTGTGTCTATATACTATGCAAAAGTAAGCATAAATTATGGCTTTGCCAACCGATAGTAACAAAAAGTTACTTTTCTTCAAGTATTTTTTCTATTTTGTCATTAGTGGCTGTGAGTTTGTCTTCACAGAGTTTTATTAGCTTTTTTGCCTCGGTAAGTTGCTTGGCCAGTGAGTCTATATCCAGTTCGCCTTGCTCCATCTGTAGTACTATATCTTCCAGACGGCTCATGGCTTCTTCGTAGTTTATTTGTTTGCTCATTGTTTTATTTCCGATTTTAGGGTTCCTTTTTCTAGTCTTGTCTCTATTATGTCGCCTGCTTTTATTGTGGCGGCATTACTTATGGCTCTGCCGTTGTGCAGCGTTATACTGTATCCGCGGCGCAGTATGTGTATGGGGTCTTGCGCTAAGGCTCGTTGACGGCACATCTGCAGATGGTGGCGCTCGTGCTCTAATCTATGGCGCACAGCACTTGTTATTCTACTCTCCAGTGCATCTATACGCTTGGTTTGTCGCTCTTTTACCAAAGCGAATAGGGTAGGTATGCGGTTGCCTAATTGCTGTACCTTCATTTGCTGGAAAGCCAATTGTTGACGTGCCATGCGGGTTATGCGCTCTTTGGCGCTTGTCAGCGTGGTATATGTTTCGTTGAGATGGTCTATCAAGAAGGCTGCTGCTGCGGTAGGCGTTTTTACTCGGCAGAACGAAACCATGTCGAGTATACATTCGTCGCGGTCGTGGCCTATGCCAGTAATAATAGGTAGGGGAAAGTTGGCCACGTTTTCTGCCAACGTCAGTGTGTCGAAGCCCGACATGTCGGTTGTGGCTCCTCCACCGCGTATGATGACTACTGCATCAAATTGGTCTATACGCATGTATATGCGGTCGAGGGCAGCGATTACGCTCTGTTCAACCTGCTCGCCCTGCATTTTGGCTTCAAATAGTTCGTGGGTAAAGGCAAGCCCTATGCTGTTGTCGTCAAGTTGATGACAGAAATCACCATACCCGGCAGCCGAAGCACTAGAGATAACGGCTATGCGCTGAGCAAAGCGGGGTAGAGTAAGTTCGCGTTGTAGGTCGAACACGCCAGCCGCTTTCAGCTGGGCTATTATCTCGATACGCTTGCGCATAATATCGCCCAGGGTATAGTCGGGGTCTATGTCGGTTACCTGATAAGAAAAACCGTATGCCTCATGAAAGGTAGCTTTCACTTTTATTCTTACCTTTATGCCCGGACTTATAACCTGCCGTGTACCTTTTTCAAACTTTCTGCTCAGCGTGGTCCACTTGCTGGCCCAGCATACCGCCCTTGCCTTGGCCAGAGGAGTGCTGCCAAAGGGGTCGTTTTCAACCAGTTCCATATAGCAATGGTTGCGGTCGTGCAGGTCGAAAATCTCAGCTTCTACCCAATATTCATCGGGCATATTCTGCTCTATGGCCTGCCGAGCCATGTGGTTGAGCTCCAACAGTGTAAAGGTCTTTTCGCTTGGCGTAGTCATACGGTGTTACTTGCCTTGTTGGTAGGCTTTCCAGAAGTTGGGAATACCGTAACCAAAGATGTTGTCGGGGGTAAGATAGCGGTCGGCACTGCTGCGTACCAATTCTATTATCTCTTTGGCGGTCTTCTGAGGTAGTGCTTGCCATAGGCATGCCACCATACCACAGGCTATGGGCGATGCAAACGAGGTGCCATTGGCAGTGCCGTTAACACCGGCGGCATTGAATATTTGTGCCTTTCCGCCACGAGCCATGATATCTGGCTTCACTCTGCCGTCTTGCGAGGGACCAATAGAACTGAATACCGTATTCATGCCTTTCTTGTCGATAGCTCCTACGGTTAATACATCGTTGGCATCGCCCGGAGGTGTTACCTTTTTCCATGTGTCGCGACCCGAGTTGCCGGCGCTGCATACTAGTACAATACCTTTGCTGGCCAATATCGATGCGGTATTGGATATCAGTGTACGATGACCGTCAAGGTCTACATATTTATGATTGGTTGCAGGGTCATCGAATTCGGCGTAGCCCAATGACGAGTTGATAACATCGGCCCCTACCGAGTCGGCAAATTCGGCAGCCATGGCCCAAGAATCTTCCTCCATCAGACTCTCTGTTGGCCCGTATTCAGAGCGCAGCAGCCAATACGAGGCTTCGGGGGCGGTACCTACATAGCGAAACGAGTCGACGGCAGCCATACACGATAGTACCATAGTGCCATGCGAGAGCAGATTCTCCATCTTGTCGCGATAGGGATATACAAAGTCGCGGCATCCCAGGATATTTACGTTGCGTAGGGCAGGTATCTTGTTGTAGTTCATGTAGCCCCCGTCTATAATGGCAATGGTCATGCCCTGCCCGCGATAGCCGGCTTGGTGCAGTTTTACGCCATTAAGTTGCTCTATCTGCGACAGTGCCGTGCCGTATACGTTGTTTTTCTGAGCTGGGGTAGTGTCGGTTTCTATCTTGTAGGGCTTAACAGGACTTATAGAGTCTGGCGAAGAGAATACCTGCATGGCGCGTGTTACAAATGCGAATTGGCCCAGTTGGTTTTCCAACTTATCCTTTGTCGAACTGATGAGAACAGTATTGTTCCATCGGCTTCCGCCTATTACTTGGTATCCGTTTTTACGAAGTTGACTTATATATTTCTCAGAGAGAGGCAGGTCGGTAGAGTCAACCTCCAGTCCTTGCTTCTGTCGGCGAGCCAAAGCCTTGGCCGAAAGGAATTTCTCGGGATGGCGCAGCGTGTATCCGCAACCTACTTTGTCTTTTAGATAAACTCTGTACGTGTAACGCTTGCCACCGGCAAACGCCTCTTTCTGCGCTGTGGCTTGCATGCAGCACAATAACGCCAATAATATAAATGTGATATTTCTCATATGCTTAAATGTAGTCTCCGCCTATGTTGTGTGCGGAAACATGTTCTGCACACAAAGTTATAAAATATTCAACACCCTGCCATCACTATCCGTAATTTGTTGATATTTTTTTACGGATCTTTCATTTAGAAATGCTTTGAGATATCAATTTTTGATGGTTCTAATAATTAGCTTTGGCTGATTTTTAGAACCACCCATTTGTGACTTCTAGGCATTTATAAACAACCCAACGTCAATATTGGCACAACATGACCTAAATGCCACGTGTATTTGTTGGTGTAAATCCACACAATCAGTGGTTATCAGTTAGTTCTGAGTTTTACGTCACTAAAGTTTAATTTATGTTTTCTATACTGTCCACGGCCGTAAGCCGGTTGGTTGATGGTCGTGGAGCAATTGGTTGACGACCGTAAACTTTATTGCCGACGGCCGTGGGCAATATAGAAAACCTTACAATAATAGCCATAGCACCCATAGATATGTTGAAGAATGGCTATATCGGAGATAATTGTGGTATTTTAAACGAAAGAACCACATTCCAATCTGTTGCTCAGAGATGAAATGTGGCTCGATAGTATTTCTAAGGGTGGTTCTAAAAAAAATACCACCGTAGGTATATTGCTTACTCAGTATAGAGATATCGCTTGATGCTCTTCTTTGGAGTTTTCTCAAACTCCTCTTCCTGTATGCGTACGGCCGAAAGACGAGCGTAGGCAGGCATCATAGCGTTGAAGTCTTGTCGGTTTTGCTCCATTACATTCTCTATGTCGGCTGGCTTCAGGCCCATATTGTTGGCTTCGTCATAGTCAGGGTGTAGCAATCCTATAAGCTTGTCGCCCTTCTGTATAACTACACACTCGCTTACCAGTGGCATTGAGCAGAGTTGGTCTTCAAGTTCTTCGGGGTAGATATTCTGCCCATTAGAACCAAGAAGCATATTCTTTGAACGACCCTTAATAAATACGTTGCCTTCTGCATCCATTGTACCTAAGTCGCCCGTATGGAACCATCCATCATCGTCAATGGCAGCCTTGGTAGCCTCTTCGTTCTTATAGTAACCCAATAATACATTAGGTCCTTTGGTAAGTATTTCGCCTGGTATATGTTCGGGATCTTCGCTTACTATACGTACTTCTTGGTGCAGGGCAGCCTTACCGCAACTACCTTTGGCAAATGTCTTGTAGTCAGAGTAGCAGATAATAGGACCGCACTCGGTGGCTCCATAACCAACTGTATATTTGAATCCTATTTTTGAAAGGAATGTTTCTACTTCTTGGCTGAAAGCTGCTCCACCGATAATAATCTCATAGAAGTTTCCACCAAAGGCAGCGGTTACTTGTTCGCATATCTTCTCGTTTACCTTCTTGCTTATTACGGGCATGTTGAGCAGCAGTCGCATCTTGTTGGTCTGTAGTTTTGGGAATACCTTCTTGCGAATTATCTTCTCTATGATGAGAGGTACTGCAATGATAATGCATGGGCGAATGTCTGCAAAAGCCTGGGCTATAATGGCTGGACTTGGAATGCGAGTAAGGTAATAGATATGGCATCCAGAAATGAATTCAAAGATGAATTCGAACGACATACCATACATGTGAGCCATTGGCAGAATGCTTATTACCTTGTCGCCTACAGTAAGGTGCTTTCCTATAACATCGTGGGCAAAGTCGGCATTGCTCCACAGTGAGCGGTAGGGCAACATTACTCCCTTAGAGAAGCCAGTAGTTCCACTGGTATAGTTAATGAGAGCCAACTCGTCAGGACTTTGCTCCTTGTAATAACTAACATGTTCTTTGCGGAAATACTTGGGGTACTTGTGGCCGAATATCTCGTTAAGATGTTCGCGGGCATAAGTAAGCTTGTCTGTACGCGACAAAACCAGCGAATAGTCTGGAATGTATACAATGCCTTCAAGTGCCGGCATCTTGGTGGCATCTATCTGTGTAGCTACCACATCGCCTACAAATAGCAGTTTGGCATCGCTATGGTTTACTATATTATATATTTGGTCTGGTGTAAACTCGTGCAGAATGGGTACTGCTACAGCCCCATAAGTAAGCGTGGCTAAGAATGCGCAGGCCCAAGCCGAACTGTTACGGCCGCAGAGGGCTATCTTGTCGCCTCTCTGTACACCACTATGCTCAAACAGAATGTGTAATTTTTCTATCTTGCGCGCTACATCGTGATATTGTAGCGTTATGCCTTTGTAGTCGGTAAGAGCATCGTTGTCCCAATGGTCGATGATGCTTTTTTCTATCAGTGCATTGAAGCTGGGAATCTCCATCATAAGGCTTCTTTAATAAATGGTTTATATAGATTGTTGGTATTTATACCGCTTGATACTTCTCTTGGCGGTTTTTTCGAATTCGGTAGCTTGAATCTGTATGGCAGATATCTTGCAGAAATGGGGTAGGGCAGCATTGAGTGTGGCGCGGTTCTGCTCCATTACATCGCGCAGATCTTTTTCGTTGAACTCCATGCTCTTTACTTCTTCCATATCTGGATATACCAGTGCTACAAGTTTATTGTCGCGCTGTATTACCAAACTTTCGTTTACCAGAGCCATCGAGTTGAGTTTGTCTTCTATCTCTTCGGGGTATACATTCTGTCCGTTGGCACCAAGAAGCATATTCTTGATACGTCCGCGAATAAATACGTGACCATTAGCATCCATAGTGGCCAAGTCTCCTGTATGGAACCAACCGTCGTTGTCGATAACAGAATGGGTAATCTGCTCGTTTTTATAATATCCCTGCATCACATTAAGTCCGCGGGTGATAATCTCTCCTGGTATGGTCTCTGGGTTGTTGCTGGCAATGCGTACATCCATGTGGGCTACAGGCTTTCCGCATGAACCTGGCACAAATTCATGCCAGTCGCACAGGGTTATCAGTGGTGCCGTCTCGGTGGTTCCATATACTATAGTAATGGGGAAACCTATAGCCAAGAAGAAATCTTCTACTTCGCGGTTAAGACTGGCTCCGCCTACGATTACTTGATACACGTTGCCACCAAATATCTCGCGAACCTTTTCGCAGATACGTTCCTTTACCTTGTCTCGTAGCAGGGGCATATTCATCAGCAGACGAACCTTGTTGGTTTGGAATTCAGGGAATATCTTCTTGCGTACAATCTTTTCTATCACTAGGGGTACCGAGCATATTATGCGTGGACGTACCTCGGCAAGAGCATCGGACACCAACGAAGGACTCGGTGTGCGGGTGAGAAAGAAAATATGGCTACCCAAACAGAATTGGAACAAGAAGTCGGCCATCAAGCCATACATGTGGGCCATAGGTAGAAAACTTACGCAGTTGCTATTCTTGGGAATATGCTTCTCCATAAGTCCCTTCAAACTGTCTAAGTTGCTCCACAGTGTACGGAAAGGCAGCATTACTCCCTTAGAGAACCCGGTTGTACCACTAGTATAGTTGATTAGCGCCAACTCTTCGGGCGAATCGTGGTGGTAAGCAATATGCTCTTTACGGAAAAACTTGGGATATTTGCTACCAAACATCTCGTTGAGATGCTCGCGGGCATAGCTAAGCGATTCAGAACGCGACATAGAAAGAGATAGATCTGGCAGATAAAGAATGCCATCCAATGCTAGCATTTGCTCAGCATCTATCTGGGTAGCCACCACATCGCCTACAAACAGTAGTTTGGCTTCACTGTGGTTTACTATGTTATGTATCTGGTCGGGAGTAAACTCGTGTTGTATAGGAACGGCTACAGCGCCATAGGTGATAGCAGCCAAGAAAGCCACGCCCCAATGAGAGCTATTACGGCCACATAAGGCTATTTTGTCTCCTTTCTCTATGCCGCTATGGGCAAAGAGAATGTGTAGTTTCTCTATTTTTCGGGCTACGTCGTGGTACTGTAAAGTGGCTCCTTTATAGTCTGTAAGGGCATCTCTATCCCAATTTTCCACTATAGCCTTTTCTAAATATTCGTTAAAGCTTGGTGTTAATTCCATTGCACATACGGATAATTTGTGTGCAAAGATACTATCTTATCTGCACGTTGCAAAACAATTTGTGCAATTTTTTGGTGTAAATGTGTTATTTATCGTTTTTGTTTTCGTTATTTCGGATACATTGGCGTTAATTTCGGCATTCGTAGCTGATTTTTACTCGTAGCGCATGCTTTTGGCAGGATGGATATGCGATACAAAGTAACTGGGGGCTATCAGTACAAATACACTTACCAGTAGGGTGGACACGTTGAGGGCTATGATAATGGGAATATTAATTTCTACGGGGGCTGTGTCTACATAATAAGTAGTGGGGTCAAGTTTTATTATACCCGTATAGCGTTGTAGTAACAACAGAGCCATAGCAATGGCATCGCCCAGTATCAGTCCGCGACCTATAATGAATACGGCAAACCATAAAAATATGTGGCGAATGGTTCTGTTTTTGGCACCAAGGGCTTTAAGTACGCCAATCATGGTGGTGCGCTCTAATATTATAATAAGGAGTCCTGATACCATAGTTACACCAGCCACGGCAAGCATCAGTGCCAGTATTATCCAAACGTTTAGGTCAAGCAGGTTGAGCCACTGGAATATTTGTGGATTTATTTCCTGTATGGTCTTTGATGAATATGTGGCACCATAACTGTCTACGCTACGGTTTATGCGGTCTGTAAACAGCGCTTCTACTTCGTTTATTCTGTTAAAGTCGGCAAGCGTTACCTCGGCTCCCGAAGCTTGGTCGGCTTCCCATCCATTCAGGCGTACTGCTGTATATAAGTCTGTAAAGCATGTAGAACGGTCGTAGTGAGTAAGGTTGGTTTGATAGATGCCTTGGATAGTAAAACGACGTGCGCGTACGCCTTGTTGTCCTATAAAGTAAGCAAATATCTTATCGCCACATTTTACCTGTAGCATATCGGCCATCTTACGCGATATTAGTATGCGGTTTCCGCTTTTCTTGTCAGAGAAGTGGGGAATGCTTCCCTCTACCAAATTGCAATGTAGAAATGTGGTGTCGTATTCCGGACCTACGCCCTTAAACATAACCCCAAGAAAGTCTTTGTCGGTCTTCAGCAGTCCCTGTTTAATGGCGTATCGCTGGGCGTGTGCCACTCCGGGAATGGCTTTAATAACGCGCATCATCGAGTCGTTCATTTGGATAGGATACTGTTCTTGATTCTGTAACGTCATGAAATCGGCCACCTGAATATGCGAACCAAATCCTATCACCTTTTCTTGTATGGTGTGCTTGAACCCGAATACTACACTTACCGATATTATCATTACTGCCAAACCTATGGCTACTCCGGCTATGGCTATGCGCACGGCAGGTTTAGATACTTTCAGACGGTTGCCTGTGTGGCTATATATTTTGCGGGCTATAAATAGTGGAAAGTTCATTACTCCTGGGTATTGTCAGAAAAATGTAGGGTATGTTAATCGTTGCTATCATCGCGACCGGGATAGGCTTCAAGCGCTTTGCGCAGTACTATAAGGGCACGCTCCAGGTCGTCTTTCTTCAGTACATAAGCTATGCGTACCTGATTGCGACCTGCACCGGGA
Organism: Bulleidia sp.; assembly: GCA_963659135.1. Lineage (GTDB taxonomy): Bacteria > Bacteroidota > Bacteroidia > Bacteroidales > Bacteroidaceae > Prevotella. The sequence continues at coordinate 29,772 of CAVKSZ010000024.1, forward strand.
GTAGTGTAGAAACCTTGGGCAGGAGCCATCATTACGGTTTCTCCCTCGTAGTTGAACTCCTCAAGACACCAGCGGCAGAATTTTTCGCTATCGTCTACGGGTAGTTTAGCCACAGTGTAAAAAGCCCCCATAGGTATGGGCGAATATACACCGGGAATACGGTTTAGACCATCGATAAGACATTTGCGGCGTTCTACATATTCGTCGTACACATCGCGGTAGTATTCTTCGGGTGCATCAAGTGATGCTTCGGCCACTATCTGGCCTATAAGTGGTGGCGATAGGCGTGCTTGGCAGAACTTCATTACAGCCTTGCGCACTTCGGTGTTCTTGGTTACCAAAGCTCCTATACGTATGCCACACTCGCTGTATCGCTTGGATACCGAGTCGATAAGTATGGTGTTCTGCTCTATACCCTCTAAGTGCATAGCGCTTATATAAGGCGAACCGGTATAGATGTATTCGCGATACACCTCATCAGAGAATAGGTATAGATCGTACTTCTTTACCAAGTCGCGTATTTGATGCATTTCGCGGCGGGTGTACAGATATCCTGTTGGGTTGTTAGGATTACATATAAGTATGGCGCGTGTATGCTCGTTGATTAATTCTTCGAAGCGTTCTACTCGGGGTAGCGCAAATCCTTCTTCTATGGTTGTAGCTATGGTACGTATTTTGGCACCGGCTGATACGGCGAATGCCATGTAGTTGGCATAGGCAGGCTCGGGTATTATAATTTCGTCGCCAGGGTTCAGCGTACTCATAAAGGCAAAGAGCACAGCCTCTGAACCGCCTGATGTGATAATAATGTCATCGGCGGTAACCTCTATGCCGTATTTGTGGTAATATCCGGTAAGCTTTTGCCTATAACTTAGGTATCCCTGCGAGGGTGAATACTCCAGTATTTGGCGGTGTACGTTTTTTAGTGCATCTAGCCCACATTGTGGTGTAGGCAGATCCGGTTGTCCTATATTTAGATGGTAGACTTTAGTTCCCCGTGCTTTGGCAGCTGCGGCCAGGGGTGCAAGCTTGCGGATTGGCGATTCGGGCATTTCAAGTCCACGTATGGAAATTTCTGGCATGTTATATTACTTATATGGGTGGTTCTAAAAATTACCACCATAGTTGATATCTTATTATGGGCTGGCGTTTTGTCATCTTTCGGTTTCTTTTTAGTTCAAATTATAAGTTCTCTCAGTTGCAATGCCCGCATTACTTCTTGGTTCACTTACACTTTGTTCTTAAAAATAACCTCGAAATCTGCCAAAGCTAATTATTAGAACCACCCATATATACTTGCAAAGTTACGGCTTTTTCACCAAATACGTCGGGAAACTTGAAAAATCTTGTACTGTAGCGCACGGCTCTTTCATTTAAAAATGCTTTGAGATTTCATTTTTTGTGACTTCTAGGCATTTAGAAACACCCCAACGTAACTATTGACAATAAGTTTAATTTAGGTTTTATATACTGCCCACGGCCGTAAGCCGGTTGGTTGATGGCCGTGGCCCAATTGGCTGACGACCGTAAACTTTATTGCTGACGGCCGTCGGCAATAAAGAAAACATTACAATAATAACCATAGAACCCACAAAT